>CAYJQB010000001.1:0-395485 GCA_964372205.1 Candidatus Woesearchaeota archaeon
GTTTAAAGACAAAGCTTATAAAGTTTAAAGACAAAGCTTATAAAGTTTAAAGACAGAATTTACTTAGAAAAGATGGTGACAAAAAGGCATACAATTCTTATTTTATCTATAGCTTTAGTAGGATTTCTAGCCTGGATAGTTATGGCTGCAGCAGGAGACGGTGTGAAAATAGTCACTCCTACCTCTGGAACAAATTACACTTCCGTGATTGGAAGAATATTCAACGTCTCTTTTGTTAACGCCTCTGATGTAACTCAGCCTTCGAATGCTTCTTTCTACCTGAATATTAGTGGTTCATGGATACAGATTGGAAACACCTCTGTAAGTGGTGGATGTACTGTTGGCGCAACAGCATCTTCCTGTGCAGCAAACATAACCAACATAACAATTCCTGATGGAGTCTACAGCCTGAATGCCACTATCTTTAACGGCTCTGGAAAAGTATCTGTGAATAACGCTGCAAATCTTTCTACATTAATAACAATAGATAGCACTCCTCCTCAAGTATACTCTGCAAACTTCTCAGGACTTTCATCGGGAACAAACCATTCCGAAGCCAGCGGAGGCTTGTTTGAGATTAACGTCTCAATTATTGATGTTACAATCGGAGTAAATCATGTATTCTTTAACGTTACAAACTCTTCAGGAATCCAGAATTCTACAATTACTGCTACAAGGGAAGGAACAACTAGCTATTATAGTGCAACACTTAACACAACTCACTATCCTGAAGGAACTTATAATATCACAGTCTATGCAAACGACTCTCTTAACAACCTTAATAATACTGGAAAAGTTCACTCAATAATTTTTGATAATACAGACCCTTCAGCTTCATTGAGCTGTACTCCAAACCCAGTCACCCAAAGTGGAACATTAACCTGTGCCTGCGACGGATCCGATTCTCTCTCTGGAATAAGCACAGAGAGCTTTACGACAAATCCTAGCACGGGTCAAACAGGCACATTCACTACATATTGTACAGTTACAGACAGAGCAGGCAACTCTGTAGAAGACTCCTTCGATTATACAGTTGAGGGCCAAAGTAGTGGAGGAAACAACAATAACAACGGAGGCAACAATGGAGATACTTGGGTAGAAACCTTTGTAGTCAATAACGCAGATTTCAATTCGGGACATACAAGAAGATTGACTGAGAAAAGAAGACTCCAAGTTTCTATTGAAAATGAGAACCACTATGTAGGAATATTGGACATTGCTAATACTACTGCAGTTAAGATAAGTGTAACCTCTACACCTCAAGAAAAAATATTTACAATTGGTCAAACAGAAAAGTTTGAAGTGAGCGGAGATAATTTCTATGATCTTCAAGTAACATTAGTATCTATCTCCGGAAGCTCCAGTACTATCACAATAAAAGCCTTACATGAAGAAATCCCAGCAACTGAACAAGAAACCCAAGAAGAAACCGGTTCCGCTACCTCAGACTCTGAAACTTCAGACGAAAAATCATCTGGTTGGATAATCTTCATAATAATCGCATTAATAGTAATAGCAGCAGTGGTTGTAGGAATAATTTATATTAGAAAAGGGAAATGATTCACTTAGTAAGAAACTCTACTGTATCCCTGTCTTTCAAAGTATGCTTTAGTCCCACTTTCTGATTAGAAAATTTTGCGGAAGGCCCCGTCACTTTAGTCTCCTTAACTTGCTTAGAAAAACCTTTATAGATGCTTTCAGCAACATCATTTACAGTAGAACCAGTTCTAAGAACCACCGGAAATCGACTTGCCTCTTTCCCAGGTTCTTTAGTATACACTCTAATTACTCCCATCTTATCAAAAATCTTTCTTTTGAGTTCGTTAATTCCTTTTTCTCTCAAAGATGAAACTAGTACATAATTAAGTCTCTTACTCTTGCACCTTTCATCTAGCTTTCTCAACTCTTCCGCAGAAAGAAGGTCTATCTTATTAAAAACATAAATTAATTTAGTTCTAAAGTTATCAAATTCTTTCCCCAGCTCAAAGAAGTCGTCGAACCTATCTGCAACTATAAGAAGACAATCTGCCGAATGGACTAATCCCCAATCAAAACCTTTATGCTTTACTGCAGGTACATCAACTACTTGTGCACTCACTCCCTCATAACCCATTGTACCTATTTCTGGAGTAGACGTTGTGAACTCTACATCAGATATTGTTGGTTTAGCATTGGTAAGAGCAGCAAGAAGAGACGATTTTCCGGAATTAGTTTTCCCTATAAGAACTATTTGATACCCATCCTTTCTTATTCCTTTTTTACCCTTCCCAGACTTTTTGCTCTTTTCAGATTTCTCTTTGAATTTCTTAAGCCTTGTTCTAAGTTCAGCCAGAAGATTCTCACTCCCCTTATGTTTTGGTGCCGCCTTTATTAGTTCTTCTAAAGTTTTTATCTTCTCTTCCAAAGTCTGAGCCTGAAGATGCTTCTTCTCAGCTTCAAAATATTCATAACTTGCATTTATTGGCATCTTAAAATATCAATATAACCAAGGTTTAAAAGATTTAAGGGTAAGCTTTATTAATTCCTTTTTACGAGTCCAGATATGAGATTTGAGAAAAGAAAGCTTTCCAACGGAATAACAGTTCTCTTTGAAAAAAGAGACGTCCCAGTAGTCTCTCTTAGTATCTCTAATTCCTTTGCCGCATCTCATGAGACTGCCGATATCAAAGGAATTGCCCATCTAATTGAACACTTGCTATTTACAGGTACAAAGACTAGAACTCATGAAGACATCTCTAGAGAGATAGAAAAAAAGGGAGGCATATTAAACGCATTTACTGCGGAAGATGTGACTAGTTATTGGTTCAAACTTCCAAGTGAACACGTCCTCATAGGGTTGAGTATTCTCATAGACATGCTGAAAAATCCATCATTCAACAAAGAAAAATTTGAGAAAGAAAAAAAAGTTGTCCTGGAAGAAATCAAAATGTATCATGATATGCCTCAAGTCCACATTTACGAAAAAATACAAGAGAACATGTTCGAACCTCCCTTCGGAATAGGAATAATAGGTACTAAAAATACCGTCTCGTCTCTAACAAGAGATTTTGTTGTGAATTATTTTGAAGAAAAGTACTCTCCTGAAAATTTTATAGTAACTGTTGTTGGAAAAACAGATATAGATAAGATATGTTCAATTCTAGAAGAAGAATTCTCTCCAAAAAATAAGGTATATTCTGCTCTCGAGATTAAAAAGAAAAGTGGGAGAAGCATTGAAGAAAGAGAGGGCATAGATCAAGCACATTTTATGTTTGGAGTACACGCCCCATTCGCCTCAGAATCTGAACACGAAGTCTTAGAAGTCCTTGATGCCTATCTAGCAAGTGGTATGTCCTCAAAGCTGTTTTTAGAAATAAGAGAGAAAAGGGGTTTAGCCTACTCCGTAAACAGCTCAATAAATACAGAAAAAAATTATTCTTTTTATACAATCTATGTTGGCACCACAAAAGAGGCTATGAATGAAGTAGAAAAAATAATCCTTGAAGAGATAAACAATATTCAAAATCTAAACGAAATACAGCTTAACGAAGCGAAAGAAAGACTTATAGGTTTAAGAAAAATAACTTCGGAGGAAAGCTCGAAGGTTATGAACTCCCTTCTCTTCTCAGAGATAGCCACTTCCGCTGAAGACTATTATGAAAATGAAAATAAGATAAACAAAGTGACTCTTGAACAAGTAAAATCTCTTGCAAAGACACTAGTTAAAGACTATTCTACAGCAGCCATAGTTCCGAAATGAACCCTACAATTCTCTCGGACCCAAATCATTTAAAACGCGTTCCCGATAGAGAAAGACATGCAAGATATCAACCAAGATTAAATGCTTTTGAGGTTTTATTGGATGAAATAAATCCCGATGGATTGCTGGAAAGAATTACCCTAGGATGCATTAAAAGTGAAAAAACTGCAAGAGAGTATGTAGATTTGGTAAATCAGAAAAGAATAAATGAAGCTCTTACTCTTCTCCCTCCGAATTCCCAAGAGTATTTAGGACACCTCTTTTAATATGAGATAAATTCATCAAAAAAATAGCAAGAATCAAATCAACTGTTTCTAAATATAAAACTCTCTCAACTTACTCTTTGGCGTCCGAATAAAATAAAAACTTTGATTGATAAAATTTATGATGATGTTGGAGCTTTTCTTGGCTCTGATAGCTGGATTGGTTATTGGAACTATAACTGGGCTCACTCCAGGAATTCATACTAATCTTATTACTGCAATTTTAGCATCAGGTTTGATTTTCAAAACATTCAAAGCTCCTCCCCTTATGGTGTTTATTGTCTCGCTGTCGATAACTCATACGTTTCTTGACTTTATACCCTCTGTCTTTCTAGGAGCTCCTAATGAAGACAATTTCCTTTCTGTTCTGCCTGGGCATGAAATGCTAAAAGAAGGAAACGCCTACGAGGCAGTAGTCCTTACCCTTTACGGCTCTCTCATGGCTTTAGTCATAATCTTTGCGTTTACCCCAGTGTTTATTTTGATAGTTCCTTTAATTTATGATAAATTACAAATATCTCTTCCTATTCTCTTGATTTTTGTGTCCACCTACCTCATCCTTAGAGAAAACAAGGTTCTGCTTTCAATGATTATCTTCCTCTTAGCAGGAATCTTAGGTTTTTTTACATTAAATCTTCCAATAGAACAACCCCTACTTCCTTTGTTAACAGGACTCTTTGGAACTTCCGCAATTATATTAAGTCTAAAAAATAAAACAAATATCCCTCCCCAACAAATTATTCCAATACGAAAAATACATTTAACAAAAAAAGAGCTGTTAAACGCTTCAATAGGAGCGATTATTTCCGCCCCACTGTGCTCTTACCTTCCAGGAATAGGCTCGGGGCATGCTGCAGTCATTGGATCAGAAATTGTAAGCCAAACAAGAAAGGGATTTGTCTTCCTTGTTGGAGGAATTAACACAATAGTTCTTGGATTAAGCTTCACAACTCTTTACGTAATTGGAAAAACTAGAAGTGGAGCTGCTGTTGCAATAGATATTTTAAAAAAAGAGTTGATGCTGTCAGATTTGTTTCTAATTCTTGTAGTGGTAGCTTTCGCAGGAGTGTTATCCTTTTTCTGGGGAATATTTATAGCTAAACAAGTTACAAAAAAAATAAACCACTTAGATTACAAAAAACTCTCTATTTTTGTATTGGTTGTTATACTTATAGTAAATCTGATTTTTACCAACCTTTATGGATTGATAGTTCTGGTGACATCTACAGCTTTAGGAATTTTTACAATTCTCTCAGGAGCAAGAAGGATTAATCTTATGGGCTCACTCCTTATTCCAACAATCATTTTTTATGTCTCCCTATTTTTATTTTAGAAAGAACCCTAAAAATAACTAAGGCAAAAACTATCCCAAAAATATCAATAACTACGTCAAATATTGAAGAAGTTCTTCCAGGAACAAAATATTGATGAATCTCATCAAACAATGCATATGCAAAAGAAATAATTATTCCAAAATACATCAAATCATTTCTTTTTTTAGTAAGTGTCAGTATTAAAAAGAAAGTTAACAAGAAAAAAATGAAAAAGTGATAAAATATGGGCACCCATTTGTTTCCTCCGGAAGCTCCCTCGAAAGTCTTAGAAGACATATAAAATATAAATCCCGCTATAAATATAGAAATGGATAAATTCAAAAGATTATGCTTTCTAAGTTTCTCTATTAGAACCATCTTGCAAGGTTTTCTTGTTTTTCTAACTCCTTACCAAACATGCTTTGAATGTCTCTCTCAACAAGATCAAGACACTCTAAGAGATAAGAGCTTACTCCATAATTCTTAGCAAGGTCTAAAGCTCCTTGCATATACTTCAAAATGCTCCCCTCGGAGATGGTGAAAATCAATTTCCCAGAACACTTTATGCACTTACCAGTTAAAGGGGGTCTGCGATATTTTTCATTGCACCCCACACATCTAAAAACTTGCATAGAAAATTTTCTGAAGTTACCTTTTATATCTCTTATAAAGTGCCTTTCTATTACAAGTCTTGCTACATCCCTTACGTCTACAGCCCTTATTTTACTACATAATTCCATCTTCTTACTTAGCTTTTCTTGCATAGTCGGCAAAAGCTTGTAATTGGAACACGTAGGAGCAGCATTTATGTCTCCCACATCATAAGAATAGAATATATTATCAAACTCGTGTTCTCCCCCCAATCTTTTCTTTACCTGTTCCATCTTTACTTCAAATGGGCTTGCACACTTCTCAGCAGCCTCATACAACGCCAAAGGAATAGTTTTTCCCACATCAACATCAAACACCATATCATCCACCTCTCCAGCCCTTAGTCTAGTGTTAAGAACCAATGGAGAATCTTGAGTTCCGCCTCTATGAGATGGCAGAAAACTCTTAGAGAAGTTCAAAAGAAGATCCGCCAAAAGCATCACTGCCGCCTCATCGCCGTCACAATCTCTTCTCATAGCCGCATGCATAAATGGGGAAGCCAACATAGCTTGGATTTTTGAGTACCCAATTATCCTTCCGACAACTGCAGCACAATTGTGCGGAGCTATACACCCTAACAAACTTCCAATAGTATCTTTCTTAGTTTTCAAATTGAAGTACCTTTCAATTTTGTAGATTTTTTCCAATTCATCATCTACGAAACTAGCCACCTTGAAAAAAACATCATCCGCCTTTTCGTCTGGACTTTCTGTACAAGCCGGGAGAACTACATCATGAGGAAATATCTCTAACACTTGCTCGTCGTTGACAAGATTTTCTCCATTAATGTCCTGCTCGTACCCTAGCTCTCTTAATTTTTCTACACTAGTCCCAATTTCTTTTGGTTTAAAATGTGTAAGAGGCATCTCAGACATATCGTACCTGATAGTCCCGTCTTTGTTCACATGAAGATTGTATTTTGCCCTCAATAGCCCCTTTGCTAAATTCTCACAGCTGTGGTCTTCGCTAGAAGTTCCTCTGACACCCTTAACAGCTACAGGAAGCTCTTCAATTCTAGTTTCTGTAAGTCTCTTTGCAATCTCAAAGTAACTCCTAACGTCTATTCGTCTCGTAGAATAAGGTAGCCCCATGTCATGTTCCTCGCATTTCCCCTTAAAATTTCTATCACACCTTGGACAATAAGAAAGCTTTGTGCAAGAATCTCCGCAAGAAGAGCACTTCCGGTATATGCTGTCGGCTTTACAAGTCTCGCAGTAATAAAGAGGAAAGTCTCCCTTTACAAATCCTATTTCTGTCGCAGCTTGCACACTTCTCAACCTTCCTCCCTCGACACCTACTGGAAACAGAACATGAGGACTACCGGTTAATTTTCTAAGTTTTGCTTTTTCAGGTCTACCCATTCTAGCCCCAATAAATGTTCCAGCTTTGTCTTTAATTATCAAAGAACACAATTGATTGATTATCTCTAAAGAACTGCCCTCTTTAGGAATTCTTTTCAATAATTTATCTACTTGTTCTTCCCAATTTGGATTATCTAGTTCAACTCCTAAGTTAAACAATAAAGCCTTTGTGTCTTTTTGAGTTAAAACCACATTCTCCAAAGTAACTGTATGTTCACAACCTATAATCTCCAAAGTCCTCTTTCCCTTCTTGAATCTTTCTTTTTCATCATTCCCATAAGGAAAAATCAAAGTTTCCCCAAGTTTGCTGTGGGCTATCCAATCAATCAAAGCTAGAAGAGAATCCCTGTCAACCTGAGACCAATAATAAATATATTCCGGGTGAAGTCCTATCTTAAGTCTCTGAGATATACTGACTGCTTCTTCAAATGAACAAATCAAATTTGAATCTTCTCCAGCCTTTCTTACTTCTTCTAACCAATATTGTTCTACATATCCCGGTTTTTCTAAATTATGGTTTCTGTTTGCAAAGTCCCCATAGGGCACAAGAATGTCTCCCAGATATATAATCTCTGAAACCTCGCTTTGTATCTTTTCAGCTTCATCCCGGTTGTTTACTTTTCTGACGCTTCCGTTTTTCAATTTAACAATAGGACCATCCAAGCTGTCGCATGGAGCTATAGTGCATCCTTTAGTAGGCTTTTCTATTTTTAGCTGAGTCCCTATTGCAATGAAGTTGTTTGTTAAAGTCATTGTAGCAGGATGTAAAGCAAGAGTAGAGTATCCTGTATTTCTGCTCCTCCCGTACCTCAATCTGAATGCTCCGGAAAAACTAGGGTGTGCAAGAACCGGCCTTCCGGCAACCAAATCTTTAATGTATACAGCTGTCGAGTCTCCTCCTACGGATTTACTTTCCTTTATCTCATGTTGCATCTCAACAAATTCGTCCATCCAACTCCAATCGCTAAGCTTGAACCCTTTCTCTTGTAATTTTTTTATCCTTTTCAGTATCTTTGGAGCTTTTTGAGCGATTCCTTCTCCCATCACTAACGCAAACCCGCTCCTAATAAAATTGCTTTCAATCCTCGGAAGGTCCTTGAAATTGTAAACTTCTTTGTCTTCACTAGGGTCTCCGGCTATCTGAATTGGAAGATGTCTCATTAAAAAGTCTATCTCCTTTTCGGTTGGAAGATACTGGAGATTCGTTACCCTCTCATGGTATTCATAACACTCGTGAACTCCTCTTTTTACTTCTTCTTCTGTTGGATCGTATCTGGCATACCCAAAAACTTCTCTCAGATGGTCAACAATAACTAAAGAAAATGCTGCTTCCGTTCCTCCGGCAGACCTTATGGGACCAGAATAAAAAGGAGCAAAATAATCTTTACCCTCACGAGTTTTATACAACTTCAATTCTACAAAACCTTCTATTGGACTAGATACAACACCCAAAGTCAAGTAAGCAACAGCTATTCTTACCCCCGCTTCCATAGCTTCATGATGGCTTTCAAATTTGCAATATTTCTCTCGCGCTACTTCTTCTGCAATGGTAAGAGCTACGGCAGGATCGAGCTTTCCGTATTTATCTTCTAAGCCTAAAATCCTTTCAACAATTTTCCTGTCCGCCGAAACTTGAGGATACACCGCAGAGATTAACCCCACAACTCTTTCAGCAAGAGAGGAAGCCTTAGGCACCTCTACATTATTTGAAGGGTCAAGTCCTTTAGATCTAGCCTTTTGGGCTAGTTCGTAACACTCGTTGACTTTTGTTGCAATTAAATCAAAGTAATCATTAACTTTCATCTTCTCCTCCAAAATCCAAAATCTTTAGTTCGCGAGTTTTTAGATTCAAAATTGGAAACTTACAGGGATCTGGAACGTTTCCAACCTTTTCTTCGAAGTCCGTCTGCGCCTGCCAGCAACTTCCTGTAATAATCAAAACCCCGTTATAGCTCTCTATATCCAATCTGTGCACTTCTCCGGTACATAAAACGTCTGGAGCCTCTTCGATTACCATAGGATCTTTTTTAGCATTTGGAACATAGACTACACTTGTGCTAACTCCATGACTTGGAGCGAGATGCCTTCTCTTTAACATATGAATTACTGCTTTCGCAGGACATCTGTGTGCCTTCAAGACTCTCAACTCATTTATCTCGTTAATAAAACTGTGTATGCTCGCTCCATGATACATCAATACCTTAAACTCTTTGTCCCCTTCATACAACTTAATCATTGATGGATTTGAAACCAACACAAGATTAGGTATATCATAAAGATCCTTCCCATAATAATTGTCAATTATTGGTTGAGGTTCAGGAACACGAACGGAATCGTGCTGCCCTGGACACATAAAAATAGTTATTCTTTCTGGAATCTGTCGTATATACGACGCGAGCAAAGAATACTGTTCTTTGAGGCTCTTTAGCTTCAACAGTCTTTCTTGTCCGGGAAATACCCCAACCCCATCAACATTATCTCCAACAAAAAAAAGATAGTTTATTTTTTTTGCCAAAGGATCGTCGCTATTTATCCAATTCAAAAATCTCCCAAACTGCCTTCCTAAATGCTTTTCGCTGCCCGCGTGAACATCAGAAATAAAGCCCACACAAATTTCATTATCAAATTTTGTCTTTTCTTTAAAGATATCTGGAAAAATTATATCTTGAACAAAAACCATTTCATTATTTCCAGAAACCTTTAGAGCTACGATATCATCTAATTGCAATTCTTCGGCTTTTGTAGAGCATTCAGAATCAGTTTTTACAAGAGCGCTTATTCTCCCGGTCAAGTCCTCAAAAGTAATTATAAGATTTTTGTTTTTTGTCCTTCTTTTCTCGGTAACCATTCCTATAATGTTAAAACTCTTCCTTTCTCTTGATATTTTATTAATTGATATAAGATTTTGTAGTTCTGGTCTAGCCATTAAAATTTTCTGTATCTGATGATACCTCGACCTAAAATGCCCTACAAAATCGCTCAATTCTATTTTCTTATTGAATTTAGAATCCGAATAAAATATCTTATAGTTATCGTTTCTCTTCTCTTTTTTATCTTCTTCATTAGATTGAATTTGAATTTCCTTTCTTAGCTCAAGATGTACTCCTAATTTTACAAAAGTTTTTTCTATTATTTTTTGCATTTCTCCTGGAAGCTCCTTAACAACTTCTTGCACAAATCCTATATTCTTCGTAAGAGCAGAAGTCGTGATTATCTTATGACCAGAAATCTTGTAAAGATTGTCTAAAAATGATCTAGCAATATTTGGGTCTTCTATAGAATTTAGTAACTCAAAAAGATCTTTTTCTAATAAAATCCCTTTTTCTTTCACTATTTTTAATATTTCTGAATTCATAAATTGAGAGAGTTTGATAATATTTGTTTTGCCTGATTCTTAACATTCTCAGGGAGCATAAGTCTTATCTCTCTTGTCCTTCCCTGCCTCCCTTTACTAATCACTGTAGCGTTTATTAGCCCGAGCATATCAAACTCGGCTAAGATATCTGAAACTCTTCTTTGAGTAAGAGCTTCGTTTTTAGTTTTGTTACAAAAATCTTGATATTTGTTGTAAATATCTCCTGTAAATATCTTGCTGAAGTTTTTGTCTTCAGTCAAAGAAATTATTGATGCTATAACTAATTGAAATTGCTTAGGTTCGTTCTCAATAATATCCAACATTTTATCCTTTTCAATTTTTTTGTTCGCCTCGTCAATGAATCTTAAAAGAAGCTTATCACTCCCCCCTCTTTCCGCCAATTCTCCTGCAACTCTTAAAAGATCTAAAGCTCTTCTAGCATCTCCGTGCTCTCTTGCTGCAAATGCAGCACATTTTGCAATAACTCCTTCTTCTAAAGCGTCTTTTGCAAAAGCTTCCGCAGCCCTTCTACTAAGAATATCTTGTAATTGTAATGCGTTATAAGGTGCAAATATCAATTCCTCTTCTCCTAAAGAACTTCTTACTCTTGGATCTAAATCGTCCATGAAAGTAAGACTATTACTTATTCCAACTATACTTATCTGTGCATTTTTCAATTCAGAATTTAATCTCGTAAGTGTATAAAGAAAATTATCGGATATCTTCTTCACGGCCTGATCTATTTCATCTAAAACAATCATTATAACTTGCTTTTTTCCATCTATTAGTTCTATAAATTTACTATACACGCTATCGGTTGGAAGACCCGTTGCGGGAACACTTGCTCCTAATTTGTTAATTATTTCAGCCAAAATTCTATACTCTGTATCCGCAACTTTTTTTAGTTTACAATTTATATAAATAACTTTAAGAAAATCTTCTCCTGAATCTCTTACTCTTTTAGATATTTCATCAGTCACATATTGAACACAAAGGGTTTTACCTGTTCCAGTTTTTCCATACACAAATAAATTACTTACCCTATCGCCCCTCAAGGAAGGAGCCAGAATGGAAGCTACTGCTTCTATTTGTTCGTCCCTATGAGAAATGCTTCCAGGAGTATGATTCGTTTGCAAAACACTTTTATTCTTAAAAATATTATTTTTAGAAACAGAATCAAATATTTTGTCTAATTTAGTTACCATCTCAACCTCTTTATCTCTCAAAAACCCGGAGGATTATAAATTTATCTATTTTACAACCCCTATTTCTTATGGAAAAAGAAGAGAAATTAGGTTTTTTTATTATCTTGTCACACACCCCTATTTCTTATGGAAAAATTATATATTGAATAATATTGTTATATATTAATTATATTTTAAATTCGTTTTAATTATATAATTCATTCGTTTAATAAAAATAATATTATTATATATATTATAATATAGAAATATTTAAAAAAGAAAAATAGAAAAAAGAAAAATAGAAATCTATTTTTAAAGGTTATCCTATTTCCATAGGAAACCACAGGGTGAGGGTGTAAAGAGTTATAATACTAACCAATAACATATGAAATAATACAAAAATGTTTATATACCTCTCAACTTTATTGAAAAGATGGTTATAGATAAAAAACTTCTAAAGGACGTCGTAGGTAGAATGGTTGTAACTAAAGAAGGTAAAAGATTAGGAACCATTAAAGATGTGGCTTTTGAAACAAGAACCGGAGAATTAATCCAAATTTTACTAAAGGATCCAACACCCTTCACAAGGAATCTTAATTTAGAAGTTTCCCAAGGAAAAGAACCTATAGTCCCATACAATTCTATAATAGCAATAGGCGACTTTATTGTAGTCTCAGAAGAAGATCTTCTATAATTAAATACCTAAAAATTTAAAAAGTCCTCAAAATGATTACAACTATGAAACTTTTAGGATTCAATTTAACAAAAATAGAAGCATACAAATCTGAAACATTCGTAAATTCCAATATAGTTTCAAATATTGAATTCACAGATTTCCAAAAACAAAACCTTCCTATGTTAAAAGAAGGTGAAGGAATAAAAGTCTCTTTTAAGCACGATTTAGTTTATAATTCCAAGAACGAAAAAAAACAAGAAAAACAAGGAAACATAACCTTTGAAGGAAGCCTCCTTCTTTCAGCAGACGAAGAAGAATCTAAAAAATTATTAAAAGCTTGGAAAAAACAAGAGTTCACAACAGATATAAGAATCCCCCTTTCAAATTTGATTCTTAGAAAATGTACTCCAAAAACAATCCAATTACAAGAAGAACTTAACCTTCCAACCCATATTCCAATGCCTCTTATAAGCCCACCAAAAAAACAAAACTAATTAGCTTTTCAATTTCGAAAGTTTTCCAAAATTAAGAACATCCAAACTTTTTTCGCCCTCTATTATCCTCACATTAAAATTTTCTATTTTAAAATCCCATGCAAGCCCAATATCTTTCCCGGTAGAATTCCTTATATCGCTTCCTTCAATAATAGGAAAAAAACTTGGCACAATTATAACTTCCTTTCTTTTCCATTTACCAACTAAAAAACATTTATATTTCTCTTTTTTCACACTATTTTTATCTTGAAGAGTCACAGCGGGATGCGCGTGCCCCATTATCCAATATTTTATTTTTTCATAATAAATTTCTTTAAATTCTTTATTTCCATGAAGAAAAACAAACTCTTTCCACAAATAATAATCAAGGATATCAATACCCTTCCTTTTAATAATATTTTTAGTCATAGTATCATGATTTCCTTTAACAATAACAATCTCTCCGCCATCCTCAATTTTCCCTCTTAAATAATCAATAAATCCATGCACTTCTTTCCACTCGCTTCTCAATATTTTTCCAAACTCGTGTCTCAAGTCCCCTAACAAAATTATTTTATCAACTCTCTTCTTTCCAATAAAATCAAATACAGCATCCATTTCTTTAATTATTTCTTCGTATATTCCACTTGGCACAAGAATGCCCGAGCTCCGCATAACCTCTTCATATCCTAAATGAAGATCTCCTATAACCAAAGCCCTTTCAACGTCCTTCCCTTTTCCGTACTCTATCAAAAGAGTCTTTCCAATAAAATCTATTTTAATCATAATTCACGTTCTCCTTAGTTCCCGCCTTTACTTTCAATAACACCCATTTGTAACTTATGCATTCTTCTTAAGAATTGCAGTTTTTCTTCCATTCTTATAAGGTCTGCATGGCTTTGTAATATCAAACTCAATCCAAATGGAGAAACAAGAGGAGTTCTTACTTTCTTCACTTTAATCTTTCCTTTCTCAATAGCATCAAGAATCGCCTTAGCCCTGTGTATGTCCATAACATCCTCAAGAACCTCTCTTCTAGCCTCTTGAAGTATAGGAAACTCGTTACTTATTTTTTGAACCGCAGCAAGTAAAAAGTGGGAATGCATCTGTTGTTTTCCAACAGTCTTGCTCCTCCCCTTATAATTTCTCAGTATCATTAAGCTTCTTGAAGCGCAATGCCTAAACCTTCTTCTTAAAACATCAGTTTTTTCAATAGCCTCCTTCAATATTAATTCAATATCTTTTGCTTTAACCCATTTCAAAATCTTCTCTTCGTCAAGTTTCTCCCCAGCAATATAAAATCCATTATCGTTTATTCCAATTTCTATATCTCTATGCTTTAAACGAGCGGCCGCAAACCCGTAAACTCTAGAAAGCGCATCATTCACGCGTCGGCCGTACATACTATGAAATAACAGGTATTCTTTATCACTCTTGAACTTTTCAACTATAAGTTCTTTATCAGTAGGTATTTCACTAAATCTCGCCTGTTCCGAAAGATAGTCACACATCTGTTCGGCTTCAACATCATCGCAATAAAGATACTCCTTGATAAATTCAATCGTTTTTTCTTTGTTTTTTATCTTTTCCTTTACAAGCCCCCTGAATTTAGCAATATCTATAGCAACATCATAACTAAGAGGCAACATCTCCGAAAACCAAGAAGGAATGGTTGGACTTTTAGACACGTCCGCAATAACATACGCTTTCATCCCCTGGCTTCTAACAAACTGATACTTTTGCCCTCCCAAAACAAAAACATCCCCTCTTTTCATTTTTTCAAGAAAAGCTTCGTCTATCTTCCCAACAATCTGCCCCCTCTTTTCCACTGGAGCACTTATAACTACAGAAATGAACCCCTCTTCAGGGATTGTTCCTATATTAGTCATATAAATTATTCTCGCAGTCTTTCCTCTCTTTCCAATCTCTCCAGTACCTACATCATACCATATTTTTGCATAAACATTTCTGTGTTCTAAAGCATAATCACCCGCAAGATAAGAAACAACTGCAAAAAAATCTTCCTTACTCAAGGTAGCATAACAATAACTTTTTCTAATAACTTTTAACATGTCTTCCGCTTTCCAAATTTTTGAAATAGCCATCCCATATATCTGCTGAGCAAGAACATCTAAAGCGTTTTTAGGAATATCCACCTTGTCTATTTTGTTTTCTATCATACTCTTCATCATTACTCCACACTCAATAAGGTCGTCCCTATCCGTCACAATAAACCTTCCTTTAGGATTACTATGTAACTTATGTCCCGCTCTTCCAATTCTCTGCAACGCCCGGGCAACACCCTTAGGAGATCTAAGCAAAACTACAAGGTCCACATTCCCGATATCAATTCCCAGTTCAAGACTTGTACTACTCACAACAACTTTCAATTCCCCTTTTCTAAGCTTGTCTTCAATCTCAAATCTTTTTTCTTTGCTCATTGAACTATGATGCGCACCAATAAGTTCATTATATTTACCTGGAAAGTGCAAATCTAAATAATGAATTATTCTCTCAGTGGCAGCCCTCGTGTTAGTAAATATCAAAGTAGTCTTATGAGTCTGAATAAGCTCGTCTAAAATTCTATACATTTCTTTCTGACTCTCCACACTGTCTGCTTCAATCAAGTCTCTAGCAGGAGAGATTAGACCAATATCTACTTTTTTCATTAGTTTTACCTTCGCAATCAAGCAGTCTCTTCCATCCCCCACTAAAAATTTTGCAATCTCTTCCAGAGGAGCAATAGTAGCACTCAACCCAATACGCACAGGTTCAATAAGACTAAAATCACAAAGTCTTTCCAGAGTCAAGCTCATATACACCCCTCTTTTATTGGCCATAGCGTGAATTTCATCAACAATGATAAATTCCAAGGCTGTAAGATTCTCAACAAATTTAGTTGTAGTAAGAACAATGGCAAGACTCTCAGGAGTTGTAACATAAATATGAGGCACCTTTCTGGTGTGCTTTGCTCTTTCAGAAGCAGTAGTATCCCCGGTTCTAACACCAACTCTAATCTCTTGCATTTCAATTCCTTTTTCTTTAGCAAGGGCGTATATTTCTTTAAGAGGAGCTTCAAGGTTTACAAAAATATCATTGCTCAGAGCCTTCAACGGAGAAGTGTAAACAGCATATATTTTATCCTCAAGTTCTTTTTTAAGAGCAAGTCCAACAAGATAATTAATGATTCCAAGAAAAGCAGTAAGGGTTTTTGTCCCTCCGGTCGGTGCACTTATCAGTATATTTTTTCTATCGTATATTGTTTTTACCCCGTACAACTGTGTTAAAGAAAAGTCTTCAAATTTCCTAAAAAACCATTCAGCAACAATCGGATGCAATATCTTTCTTACTTCAGCAGCAGCATAGGGCTCTTCCATAAAGGCAATTTCCCGAGCCATGCGTATTTTGTCAGAATCATAGGTTTAAAGAACTATCGATACAGGACTATACTCAACAACAGTAAGGGCCAAAGAGCTAGCAGGCCGTATTGGCTCAGGGTCTTCTCTTTCTTTCCAGTTAGTTAATCTCTGTCTTTCACTATACAACGCTCTCCCAGTGTATTCTCTTACACTTCTTTCAAATCCTAAAACTTCCACACCTCTTATTTTATCGGAAGGAACTTCAGTAACAATGCTCAATTTTCCCTCCGGAGTCAAAACATAACAAACTGACTGCACCAACCCTTCAAACTCTTCTTCTATTTCGAGGACATCATATTCAGGATAATTTCCAACTAGCGGAACAGGCGGAAAGAAAAAGAACGCTCTTTCAAATTTTCCTAAATGTTTAGGAATATAGCCTCCCAAAGATCTTGCAAAGAGTTTAAGATTTTGTGGCAAATCTTCCAATCCCCTTTTAGTCGCAAGGTATTTCGCTATTGAACGTATCATCTCCGGATAGGAACGACTTCCAGTGTCATGAATCCTAAATGGATAAGGTTCAACAGCAACTACCTGACTAGCGCCCCCTAAAGCAAGATCAAAACTGCTATTCAAACACCCTGCCCCAATATCAAGTATCCTTCGTCCACAAATATCTTCTAATAAACCCAAGGAGTCTAATAAAGAAGAATCGTAGTAATCTCTATTCAAAAGTTTTTCAAGGAGACTCCTTGTTTCTTCATCATTTTCAATCTCTTGCATAATATCCATGTTTTTACCCATTAAAATTCATTTTTAAAACTATCCAAACCGAATAACTTTAATACTTCTCAGTACACTTATCTCAATGCCACAGATATCTAAACCAAAAAGAGACAAAATCTCAGAGCAAATACTCCACTTCCTATTTTCCATCTCTCCAGAATCAATTTTTACATCAAAAATAGCCCAAGAAATCATAAGAGACGAAGAATTCACAAAATCTCTTCTCCAAGAATTAGAAAAAAACAAACTAGTGGTAAAAATAAAGAAGTCTCCTCAAGGTTCAGATTACCAAAGGAGAGAACGTTGGAGACTTTCCAATGAAGTCTATGAAGTTTTCAAGCAGCGACAATAGAATAATCCTTACATCCTAACTCTTTTCTAATATCTTCCAAAAGGATATCCCAACTGACTCTATCTAATGGTTCAGGCACAATAATCTTTCTCGTTTTATCCAAGTAACTTTCATTAATATCCCAATCTCCGTATCTAACTTCTCTCCTGCCTTGAAAAAAATATCCCTCAGGAACTTCATTTAGAAGTCTATCAATAGGGGAAGAGAAATCCTCAGGGTATCTTCTTTGAAGCTCAATAAGCTCAGAAGCAATCTCTCTGGGAGACAAGCCTACCAAAACAAATAACCTAGAATTTATTACTGCAACTCCCAATGTGGGCAATCCAGGTGTTGGGCGATATAAACAAATCCTACCTCTATTCCGAGTTCTCCATGCCTCAATCTCTTGAGGAGTTATCATTTTACCAGATAAGAGGCTATCGCAATTATATAAACTCTTTCCAATTACCTAAATCCTTAAAATCTCTTTCTCACTAAGAAAATCATGCAGGAAGACAAAATAAAGGAATCTTTCGCTAACGTAAGGCAAGACATAGATTATCTTTACTACGAGATTCAAGAATTAAAACGAACTATAGAAGAAATAAAAGAACTTCAGACAGAAATACTCAAGAAACAGACAGACAACAGACAATCAACAGACACTTCGACACATAATTTGCCTTTAGAAGACGTAAAAAGCCCAAATTTAACAATCTCCAGTGGAAATGAAGGGGTTCCAACAGACAGACAGACAGACCAACAGACAGACAGACAACCCCCCCATTTCCTATGGAATAAGAGAGAAAATCTTCAAAATCTATCTTCAAACAACTCAGAAATACACATAAAATCATCAGAAAAAGACAAAATAATGGAAAAATTACCAATTTTAGCCCAGCTGCACAGGGCCTCAGAATTCCTAGAATCATTAGACGAACTCAAGAAGGAAGTTCGCGTTAAGTTTAAAAAATTAACCTCTCAAGAAATGCAAGTGTTTAGTAAAATATATGAATTAGAAGAACAAGGATTAATTGTAGATTATACTCTTCTTGCAGAAAAGCTTTCTTTAACAGAAAGTTCAATAAGAGATTATGTTCTTAGGTTGATACGAAAAGGAATTCCCGTCGAGAAACACAAAGAAAACAACAAAAGAATAACTCTTTTTATATCAAGAGAATTAAGAAAAATAGCGCCTTTAGAAACTATTCATCAACTAAGATCCATCTAGGGAGTTTTCCGGAACACCGAATAAATTTTTAAAGTTTCCACTATGTCAAATTTAAGCTTTTTAGAGCTTTAAATGCTCAAATTTAAGCTTTTTACTTTTTCCCACCTCAGAAAAATTGCTCACCAGAGGCAATTTTCCCTCATTTTTCCACGAACTTTAATTTTTTGCACAACTGATCATACTCACTTTTCAACAATTCTTAAAAAACAAAGAAAATCACTCACTTTTACATCAAAATTGAATCCTTTACAATACCCAAAGGCACTCACTTTTCCACTTTTTTTGAACATTTTTATATCTCTCCTCACTTTTTTTGTTTTTTAGCTGATTTTTTATCTCCCCCAACTCTCACTTTTGCATATTTTAGCAGTTTTTCCCTGATTTCTTCTGGCACATAGACTCTTTTTTTACCATTAGGTTCGGTTAACTCATACACCAAACCCTCACTTTTCTGTTTTATTGAGTTTATTTGGCCTCTAATTGTAGATCTCTCTTTTCCTAAAAGTCTAGCTAAGTCCTCATAACTAAGTTTCATCTCTTCTTCGGCATTCAAAAGGGTAAAAACTATCAATCTTTCATTAGCCGACAATTGTTGCAAAATTTGATGAAAATTGGCTGTTTGGACAGCTGTTTGAACAGGTTCTTGAACAGGATAAACAGCTGTTTGTTTATCAACACCTGTTTGTTTTTTAAACACCTGTTTGCCTTCCTTTGCAAAATTAATCAAAGAAACAGCCTCTCTGATACTTTCAACCTCATCTTGAATCGACGATATTTCCACTCTTAACTCATTTAACACATCAAACAGCTGTTTATCTTTGTTATCTAGGTGTTTAATCCACTTTCCAACTTTGTCAAAATCATCCTTAACTTCTTGAAAACCCCTTTTAGTGTTTTCTTCCAGTTTTTCTACCTTCTTTTTTCCAGAAAACCAAAACATACTATTTTTTAAACACCCATCTTTATAAATATTACGCTCAATAAGCCCGGAAAACAGCATTTCAATAAATCCCAAAATAGCACACTTAAACAGCTACAAACACCCTTAAACACCCTAGGATTTTTTTTAAACAGCTGTTTAAACACCCTTAAACACCCGTTTATCGTCGGTAAATTGTTTAAACACCCTTAAACACCCCAAAACAGACCCGTTTCAGCTAAAAAATTCAAAAAACTCTCCCAAAAGTCTAAAATAGTGCAATTTTTTCAAAAAATTGGAGGAAATATATTTAAACACTACTTGCTTCTAAAAGATACTTAATAGAGGTTAAAAGGAGGTGTCAAAATGAAATCAGGTTGGCAAAGTTGGTTAGCTTTGATTGGTGGTATTGTTGCTTTAGTTGGGCAATGGGTAGCAGGTTATTATTTACCAGCTATAGGCGGAATACTAGCAGTTATAGGCGGAATCGGCGCAATGACATCTAAATAAACCGAATAAATTTTTTATTTTTTAACCTCTTTCTTATTATTTTTTCACACAATTTAAAAAAGAATTTGCCTCAACAGGAGTGAGGCGCGAAGCGCCGAGCGCGCTCGACATAAGAAAACAGAATCAAAATGGCAGAAGAATTTACAAAAAAACAACAAAAAGAAGTAGAGAAAGAAGTAGAAAAACAAGTAGAAAAACGACTGAAAATCTACGAAAAACTGCTCAAAGAAGGACATGTTTTCAGATCAGAATTCAAAAAAGAAGCATCCACGGCCATAATAGCAGCATTCGGTTTTCTGATAGCTCTTTCATGGAAAGACTTTGTCACAAAAATTGCTGAGAATCTTCAAGGCACAGGCATTATGGTTCGGTACCCATACTTAGCAGAGCTGTATGTTGCAGTAATTATTACTGCATTCTCAGTAATAGGTATAATGCTCATTTCCAGGTGGGCAAAAAAAGAGGATAAAAACAAATGAGAGAAATAAAAAAGAAGACACACTTCTTCTTCATTGGAGGAGAAAACTTCAAAAAAGAGGTAAGAAGACAAATCAGATTACTAATCATAGTGACTCTTGGATTCACAATAGCATTTACATGGAGACAAACCATCTTTGATGTCGCCCAGTCACTCGTAATATTTTTCACAAAAGTAGAAGGCTCAGCCGCACTCAGCATACTTACCTCCATATTCATAACTCTTTTAAGTCTTCTTTTAATGCTAATAGCTTCCTTCTTTTTAAGAGAAAAATCAGCAGAAAACTACAGGTATTAAGGCACCAATAATATTTATTAACTTCAAACACTTAAAAAAAGGATGGCTACAATATCATTAACAATCTCAGCAATACTCGCAATAATTCTAGGATTAGTAATACTTATCTGGCCAAAGCTTCTAAGATGGGCAGTAGGACTTTATCTTTTAATCTTCGGAATACTTCAACTCTTAGGGAATTACGTAGATTTTTCCCCAATATAATCTAGAAGGAGGTAAAAGAAAAGATGCAAAGTAAATGGTATGGTTGGCTGGTTCTTTTGATAGGAATTCTATTAATAATCCCAATGTTTGGAGTCGCAGCATTAGGCACGTTAACTTCAGGATTTATTGGTTGGTTCATTCCAATAATAATCATCCTCCTAGGAATTCTAGGTATAACGAAAGCTAAAAAGTAATGCTAAAACCTTCTGCTTTCGCCTAAAACTTCCAACATAACTAATAAGTTCGGATTAAGATATTAACGATAAAATTATAAACCTCCAATTACTAAATTAGTCGTGAAAAACGTTAAAGCATTCATAGGAATTCTATTAATCTTATTGATAGTTTTAGTTTTCTTTGTACCTCTGGGTTCAGGAATGTTTCCTTATATTTTAGTAGGAGTCATACTTCTAGGTCTTATTTGGAAAGTAGCTAAATGGTTTTAATCAATTTAAAGGATTTATGTGTAAATACTTCGCACAAGATACATTAACTGAACTCAAGAAAAATTCGGGTTAAGCAGCAGAGTATTTTCTATCGTAATTTCTATCAGCTAGACCTTGTCCAAGACCAAAAGCAAGACTTTCGAAAACACCGCGAGGCCTAGGAATTTGACCTTTCAATTCTCTCTCTTCTTCAACTACCGCATTTATACTTGCATCAGACATGAAGAAAATATCTCCATCGTGTCTATGCTCTATATTTGCTTCTCTTCTCCCATTTTGATAAGCTTGTCCTAATCTATCAACCCTACATTTTAATCCTTCAAACATCTTTGAGTTTAACTTATTTTATTATTAAATATTTGTTGACTGGAAAGTATATTTTTTAGTCCACTCTTGTGCTAAAACTTCCTGCTTTCGCCTAAAACCTCCAACATAACATATAAGTTCGGGTTAAGATAAATTTAAAAAGTTGAATTATTAAGAAACAAGATGGATAATGGAAGAATCTTTAGAGCAGCAGGTTGTTTTGCCTTAGCAGCAATATCTTTCAAGACTAGCCAAGTTCTTTATAACGATTTCCTCAATATGCTTGCAGCACATAATCCAGACACATCCTTAGTTCATCGAAGAGAAAGCCTTCCTCCACACTATATAGAAAAAATGAGTAATCGAGACTCAGACATTAAGGTTGAAATGGCATTACGTGACGTGTTCGGAAGTATTGGAACTCTTGCAGCTTCAAGTTACTTAACTGCCCTCGGTGTTAATTTAGCAACCAGTAGGAGAAGATATGCCCCCGAGAGAGAACACCCAAGCCAAGGTTTAGAAAATTCTTAATTTACACGCAAAAACCTCCAACATCATAGATAAGTTCGGATTAAGATAAATTTAAAAAGATAAGGTATTAAGAAAAAACATGTCACATCAGATAGGTTCAACGGACAGAGTAACCTTGGAAGGAAGAACTTTCGATGTTGAATTGAGACCCCACCACCGAGGTGAAACCTATTCAAAGTGTGAAGTCGACTGCCCGGAGGGATGGCAAATTCCGATTTATTCTCTCTTACAAGGCATGAGAAATAATCCAGAATATAAAGAAAGATTTGGTTTACTTATGATCTCCGAGTTTGTCCAAAATCCTGACGAAATCTCAAGACAGAAAGGTCTTGCCGCTTGGTTCTTTGCGAATTCGGCCGGAGCCGGCCTGAGTTGCTTTAGGGATCCTCAGAACAAAAGTCCTCTGCTCGGGGTACGTTACGCCCGTGAAATTTCTCAAGGACAACCAAATCCCGACAAACCAATAGATCCAGATGGAACTGGTGATTATCAAACACATTAAATCTATAAAATATGACAAGAAGAAAACCCATAAGAAATCTTTTAGCAATATCTGCAATTGCCTTAGGAGTTTCTCAACTAGATAACTTCAGACCTGAACTTCACAAAGCATACCAAGAAACGTCTGCAGTAATTAGAGGAGAAAAAACATCTTTCAAAAAAGAGGACTTCAGTTCGAGAGAAATTCTTGCAGGCACACTTTACACATCAAGTTTATTAGGAGCAATTTATCTAATTACAAGAAAATGAGTAACTTAAAAAAAATAATCGGACTAGGAACGGCATATACTGCATCATTTGCATTTGGATTTGCAAAAGGAATAAGTGCAGAGCAAGGATTTCCAATAACTGATACTCATTTAGACGACACTCTAATGGCAGGGGTTCCATTTCTAAGCGCAATTATCGGAGCTAAAACTTTTCCAACACATTCAGACACCGAACGCGAAATGGAAAGATATCATCAAAGACCAACAGGAATGGAATACGCCCTCATTTCTGGAGAAAGAGCAGTTGGCGCAGGACTTGGCTTCGTCGGTTCTGTAATATCTCTCGGGTTAGGTTATACTTTAGGATACACGGGCTCACATATTTTAAATCGTTAGAAATATGAATTAATCTAATCTCCTAACGGCTCAAATCTAAAAGTGTCAATAGTATAATAATCTCCGATTCTCGTCCAGGGTGTTTCTATTCTCAAGGATGAACCCAACAAACTCTCTGATTCAAGCTGAGCAATTTGTTTACCAATTTCATCGATTTCTTCAGGTTCCAGTCTTTTGTTTTGGTTAGTGTCAAACCTTTCCATAACACCTGGCCCATACTCTCCGAGTCTTTGAGCATATTTGTCCCGATTCGAGTCTAACGCGTAAGTCACGATTATGGAAGAAGTTAAAGCAGCCACAGCTATAATTCCGTTATTAGCTGTCAGAATTCTCGGTATTTTCATGGATTGTTTTAAGATGAGAAGTTTTTAACGATTTCTATGCAACAGCGCCAGCCAATCCAAAGTTAGAATCTTCACAGTCCTCCTCGTTTCTCCTTGCCATGATTTTTCTTAATCTTTTAGACATGTTCTTCTTTCTTATAGCCCTGTTACATCCTTCTACAAAGCAATGATAATCTGTAATTGTTGCAGGAATTGTATTTGAACGTTCTGGCTCAATTTCCGCACCGTTGGCGCCCAAATCATAGACTCGTCCATTCACTGGAAGAGTTTCAATTTCTATTCTATCGTGTTCACCAAGAATTTTCCTTTTAATCATTCGCTCACCCAAAGCAAGAGCAGAGCCATTTGGATCCTCATAGGTTTTTCCGTTAACCAAGCAATAAGCAACTCTTCTATCAGCTAATCCAAGATTTTCAGAAGGAACACGTTCAAAATAAAGAAGCACTCTGCGAGATTTATCGCGCCCCATTTTAATAACCTTCAGAAATCTACATTTTTAATGATATCGGTGCTGTAAAACTATTTCCTAACAAAATCCCTAAGGACTTTCAAAACTTCTTCTCTTTTTGAAGGAAGGAATGTAATGCTTCCTGCATTTTTATGCCCTCCACCGTCGGCAAAAGAGTCTTTCACTTTTTTGTTAATCTCTTTTATAAGTTCATGAACTGAAAAGTCTGCCTTGTCTGTAGCACGGATTGTTATAGCAGTGTTCATTACTCCGACAGTAACAACCGCATCAAGTTTTTTATCTTTTTGAATAAAATCGTGCACAAGTCCAACCGCTCTTCCAGGTTTAGGAAAGAATCCAAATCCAGGAAACGTTTTGTCTATGTCTATTAATTGAAGAGTAACCCTTCCAAGCTTTTCAATTTGTGCCCCAGATTTTGCGATTTCAAGTCCCTTCTTATCTAGCTCATTTATATATGGTGCCATAAGTTCGACAAGCTTCTTTTGTTGAGCTCTTGGTTCTCCAAAAATTATTTCTATATATTCTCTAGCTTCCATGAATTTCAATTTGGCAGAAACAAAATCTATCACCGTCGCTATATTTCCCAAAAGTTCTTTTGAATATCCCATCTCCTTTGCAAGTTTCAAATACTGATTTACAGCATCAGAGTTCAGTAAATCAATTCTGTCTGCAATTCCAGCCATCGCTGCTATCTGTTCAATATTTTCTACTTCGTAAATCATTCTAGCAAGTTCTGCGCACAACATTCCTGCAGAGAATTTTTGTCCATCTTCTCCAACTAGAAAAGGATTGACGTGTACAAGCACCTCACCACTAATAACATCCTCATCAAAATAGTGATGGTCTATAACTATGAAATCCATCCCATGAACTTTTCCCTGTTTTATTCCCATTAAGTCTTCAGAGCTAGATCCGTTGTCAGCAATAACAACCAGGGGCATTTTATTTGAGAATTTTGCAACGTTCCTTAAAGAATTTGCAGTATCTCTTATAGAATCATCTATTTCATAGAAAGGTGCAGAGCAAGGAGCTCTTGTGTAAAACTCCCAAGCGCTTTTTCCTCCTCCGTGTTGCTGTTCTACTAATGGAATAATCGCTTTTTCAAGAGAATATCCTGCAGAATATCCATCGGCGTCGTTGTGATGTCTTACAATTATCGGGCGATTTTGCATTACTGCTAGTTTAATTTCCATTGCAGCCTTCATCATACTAGGTCTTAACTTATCTAATATTTCGCTGTCTATCATAAATTCAACATCTCTTGCCTTAGATCTTTCACGCAATATATCTTGCATTTTTTCAGACAAAATTTCTTTTTCTTCAGAAGACAATTTTTTCATAGAAATTATCTCGCCTTCCAAAGCATTGTTATATTCATTGATTTTAACCTTTGCAGAAATATAATCTTCAGCATTCACTTCAGGATAGGATCTCTCCCCCGGCTTGCTTGCAAATCCTTTGAGCATGAAGCTTGCAGTTCCATCACTGACAGAGAATAATGTAGGTCCAGAAGTCTGACTAACACTGTCAGTAACACACTCAAGCAGTAATACTTTTCCGATAGAGTTCCTGTCTATTTTGTCAAGAGTGCTCGATTTTGCTTCCTGGCCAGGTCTAGGCCTGAAATTTTGATTTTTCTTTTTTTGATTCATTTTCATTCTAATAACTACCTCATTAAAAATCTTTGTAAGATTCTTTTCTAATATACGAAATAATAAAAAAATAAATTTTTTATGCTAATTTAATAGCCTCGCTTTTTCTTAAAGCAGTCCCTACAGTAAACTGGTTTTCCTTCTGTTGGTTTAAAAGGAACTTCACATTCCTGTTTACATTCGGCACAGATTGCTTTATGCATTTCTCTAGGTTTAAATGGTCCAGAATTTCTTCTGAAGCCGTTTCCACCTTGGTGTCTTGGTCCGTCAAATTGTCTATCCATGTTTCCTCCCTTATATTTTATTAAGCATTATTTAGAATTAGGCTCAATCTCCACTACCTTTATTTTAAAAATAAGTGCCTTTCCTGCCAAAGGGTGATTTAAGTCTACAGTTACTTCTGTTTCACTAACTTCTACTATCTTCACAGGAAACTGCCTTCCATCAGGACTCTGTAAAACTAACATCATTCCCTTCTCAGGTTCTCTGTCCTTTGGAAGAGCTTCTCTAGGGATTTTTTGGACCAAATCATCTTTAATCTCCCCATAGGCTTCTTCAGCAGAAAGCTTGAATTCTTTCTCTTCTCCAAGCTCCATGCCCTCAATTGCCTTTTCAAAACCATTTATAACCTGGCCATTTCCTGCAACAAATTCAAGAGGATGAGAATGGTCTCCATGCGTAGATGAATCAAAAACAGTGCCGTCTTCCAGCTTCCCTTCGTATTCTACTTTTACTTTATTTCCTTTCGCAACTTTCATTCTTACTAAGAATAAGCCTTCTTATTCTCTCACAATGCCAAAAAACAGGCTTATTTAAGTGTTTGCATTAAGAAAACGTAGCCTTTAATTAATCTAAAATACTCAGAAAGCCATGAACTCAAAAATCTTATTTGTCTCTGCAGGAGGGATTTTGGTGATAGCAATAATTTTCTCCTTTTTGATATCTTCAGTAAATTCTTCCCCAGATTCTTCAGATTCTGCAAATTTAGAAGCTTGTCAAACGCTTTATTACAATGGAGATGACAGAATCAACCTTCTCTTTTTCGGAAATTCTAGACGAGTCAAGGAGTATGCAGATTTCCTTCTATCTTCGGAACCCTTTGCAGAAAAGAGAGAATCTTTCAATGTTTACTATATAGATGAAAAAGACTATACCCCTGATTGTGGCAAGCTGTACAAGGGTGTAGCAGTTCTTTGTCATTCGAAAGATTTGATAAAAAAAGCAGCATCTTGTCCGAATGATTACATCTTCGTTCTAAAAGAAGCAGACCCTGAAATAAGGAGCACAGCCTATCAACAAGTAGCAACACTTAACACTAATGTTCTTTCTACAGTCATCCTACATGAGTTTGGGCATCTTTTTGCAAATCTTGCCGAAGAATACGTTCCAGCAAGGCTATCTCCTTCTGCACAAAATTGTCAGGCGGAATGTGCAGATTTTGAACTTTCGGATGGTTGCTTCGAAGGATGCTCAAGAACAAACTATTACAGGTCAATAGAAAATGGAGTTATGAAATCTTTGTTATCGAAAGACTTCGGAAAACTAAACAACAATCTAATAAGTAAAAAGATCACAGAAAACCAAAAAGCATCTCTAACGGGGCTGGCGATATCAGATGTTGATTATTGCAATGAAGAAGAATATCTCTTGATAGAAGGAGTCGTTGAGTACGGGCAGGTAACCATTACAGAAAAAACCCTGGAAAATGGATGTTTAGGTTCAAACGGTGAAGGCTACGAAAAATATCAACTAATTTCTCCAGAAGGTTCAATTATATTTGAAGGAAGAACTCAAATTAATCAGATTTTTACAGATACACAGTTGGATGGCGATTCACAGATTACTGGAGAGATATTTGTTGCAGACGATCAACAGGTATTCTTTAGAATACCTTCAGACACGGGCGCAGAAATAATCAACTTCATTGATGAATCAGGAAATTCAATTGGTAAAACAAATTTATTTGATATTGGGGGAAGAGCATGTCAAATTTGAACAGGAGGGGAGTCTCAAACCTAGTTGCTGCAGTAGTTTTAATTCTTGTAGGAATAGTTTCTGTAACTATCGTTTTCATATCTCTCAACTCATTTGCTGCAAAACTATCTCCACAATTATCCTGTACGGAATTGGAAATAAAGAACAGTCTAAGAATCGAATCAGCCTGCTACAATTCTTTGTCGAACGAGATAGAGATAATAGTAGACAGAGGCATTCAAGATGATGTCTCAATAGTCAGGCTTGAATTCACAGGAGCAGGACTTGACTGGCTATGTGGAGGATCTTGCAGTTCAGATTGTAATGTTCTCGAGACAGGAAGCTCAAAAAAATATTATCTTTCGCTGGAAGGAAGAAGTCTTCCAGAGGAGATTGTGTTAGCAGTCAATGGCTGTAGCTTAGTTTCTTCAAAAATAGATATCTGCTAGGAGAACCCTTTTAACCACAAATCTTTAAATAAACACCCAATTAAGTTAATAAAAGAGGAAAAAATGCAGGTCTTAGAAAAGCTAAAATCAGAGTTGAAGTTAAGGGGTTTCTCTCCCATGACTGTTCGCAACTATGCTTTTTTTGTGGACAAATTTATGAAATTCTCTAATAAAGACCCTACAGAATTAACAGAAGACGACGCAAAACTTTATCTCTCAGAGTTGTTCGAAACAAAATCAAAGAATACTATTATGCTTGCTGCAGCCGCGTTAAAATTCTTTTTTGGAGAAATACTAAAAAAGGATTTTTCAGGAGTAAAAGTTCCAAAAAAAGATAAGAAGCTTCCAGAAGTTCTTACAAGGGATGAGGTGAAAAAACTAATTGATTCAACAGATACAAAAAAATCGAAATTGATAATCTCTCTTTTATATTCCTCTGGGCTTAGAGTCTCAGAAATTGTAAGTCTGAAACCTAGCGATATAGATTTTGAAGAAAATGTCGGATGGGTAAGAAAAGGAAAAGGATCAAAGGATAGAGTGTTTGTTCTAGCAGATTCATTATCAAAAGAAATAACGGATTATATGAAAAAAAGAGCTGACAACAAATATGTCTTCTCAAAAAATCAACCACTCACTACAAGAAATATTCAAAAAATAGTTAAAAATGTTAGAGAGAAAGCAGGGATTTCAAAAAAGATTACTCCTCACACACTAAGACACAGCTTCGCAACTCATCTTTTGGAGGGCGGGACGGATATTAGGCTGATTCAGACTCTTCTAGGACACTCTTCACTAAACACCACTCAGATATACACGCACGTGTCATCTGACCAATTGAAGAAGGTTGCGAATCCTTACGATTCTCTCACGACTAAATAATTTTTAACAAATTTTCTAAAAATTTAGTTTTTTAAAATAAAAATTAGATATCTATCTGTAAGAAGTCTGTCTTTTAGCTCTTGCCTTAGAATCTCCAGGTTTGTAAGCTTCCTTTCTTCTTTTATCTGCAACAAGAATATTTCTGTCATATTCTATGAAAGCTTTCTTCAATTCCGAAGAGTTTGTAAACAAAACAAGTGCCTTTGCAATTCCTTGCCTTCCAGCTTCCACTTGTGCTTCCTTGCCACCGCCAGAAGCATGTATTTGAACATCAAATTTGAAATCACCTAAAATCTTTTTACCTATCTCAACAGGTTCTTGGAGAGCCAATCTGTGGAATATTCCAAGATTTTCATAAGGCAGACCATTGTAAATTATTTTTCCATTTCCTTCAGATAATCTTACTTTAGCAACTGCAGTTTTTCTTCTTCCTGAAGTGAAAATTATTTTTTCTTTATTCATTTAAATCTCCTTGCTTAACTTACCAAGTTTAATTGTTTTAGTTTTCTTTTCCTTTCCAGCAAGTATCTTTTTAACATCTTTAAATTCATCAGGAGTCTGGTTGTAACATCTAACTCTCTTTAAAGCAGACAACCCTCTCGCTTGCCTATGGGATAGCATTCCTCTTATAGTTCTCTTAAGAATTTTTTCAGGACTTTTATGAAGATAAGGTCCTTGTAAGTTTGCGCTGCCAAGAGTTCTCGTATACTGATATTCCTCAATGGTTGTTCTTGGGTTACCGGTAATGATAGCTTCCTCACAATTCACAATAGTTACTTTTTTACCAAGCAAAGCTTGTTTAGCAGCGTAACTAGCCAATCTTCCCAACACTGCTCCACTAGCATCAATAACTAAATCTTTCATCTTAAAATTTTAACTCCTTCAGCTTTTGGATTTTTCTTAATCTCTTCTAATAAATATACTATTTCGGACTTGGTTTTTACAAGTTTATCTTTGGCAGATTCGGAAAACTCAAGGGCACAAACTCTTACTCTTTTAGTAACCTCGCCAAGACCTAACACCTTACCGGGAATTACTAACGTGTCCCCCTCAGAGGAATTTTCATCTATCTCTTTTAGGTTTACTGCAGCATAACCTCTTTTCGAACCGGATATTATTTGTGCAATTTTCATCCAGCATTTGTTCTTCTTAGCAAGAATTATAGTTTCCTCTATCACAGGATCCGTCTTTCTTCTTATTCTCTTGCTTATTTTTGTTTTGCTTATCATTTTTCAATATGACTTATGCGGGGAGAAGGATTCGAACCTTCGCAGGCACTAAGCCAACACGGCCTTAACGTGTCCCGTTTGACCGCTCCGGCATCCCCACGCGATTGATTACTTAAGCGACTTTTCAATCTCGCTCAAATTGCCTTGTAAGGCCTCAATAGCACTATTCAAAATTTCCTTGGCGCTAATCTGCCCAAAGGACTCAATTATTAATAGCATTTCATCTGATGACTTTGTTGCTTCCTTGTCAATCTTAGATATCTCTTCTTCCTCAACTTCCTTAAGGTCAACAATCCATGAGCTTCCCTTCTTCTCTTTAACCAAACCTTTACAATGCTCGATTATTTCAGCAACTTTCGAATTAGAAGATTTAACCTCAGAAAGATGTCTATAATAGAATAACCCTGGAACATATTTCGAGTGATTGATGGCTTTTCCTAATTTTGCGGTTCCAACAATTTCAATATCCTGCCCCTTTTCAAGATTCGTTATAGGGATATTATCATAAACAACTTCTGCATCTCCCTTCAAATCTCCAGAGTATACAGTGCCTGGTCCAGATTTTTTCAAACTTAACTGGATTTCACTTTTATCACTCATTTTTTTATTTGTCTTTAAAGGCACCAATCCAATTCTCAATGCTATAATCTCATCATAGAGTGCTGAATCATTCTTGAAAAATTCAACTTCATCAATTGCAAGCACTTTCACTTCATCCACACTTCTCCTTATGGCATTTGCCAAGCTTTCATTTGCCTCTGTCCTCAAAACCAATTTTTCCGGTGTGTCTATAAGAGCTTTCATTTTAATCTATAAAAAAGAGTTCTTTTAAACTCTTCTGCCTCTCTTACCTCCTTTCTTCTTCGGTCCACCTCTAGGAATTTTTGTGGTATCAAGTATACTGATAATTTTGAAACCTTCTTTTCCTAGAGTCTTTACCGCCGCATGGGCTCCAGGCCCCATTCCAGCACTATTAGTTTTTGTTCTCATTCTTACATATAAGCTTGTTATTCCCACATCTTTCGCTCTTTCAGCAGCATTCTTTGCAACAAACATTGCGGTAGTAGGATTAGCTTTCAATCTATCGTGTTTCGTGACCATTCCTCCAGAGACTCGTGATATAGTGTTTCCAACAAGGTCAGTTATATGGACTATAGTATTGTTGTAGGTGCTAAAGATATAAGCAATTCCGGCTCGCTCATCTGAAGTTTTCTTCTCCCTTGTTTCTCTAACGGGCCCTTGTTCTTCTTCCACTTTCACTTCCTGAACGTCTTCAATATTCATCTCCTGTTCTTCTTCCACTTTCACTTCCTCACTCATTTGTCACCTCACTTTCTTCACTAGTTTCTTCTGCTTGAACTTTTACCTTGGGTGCAACAACCTTTCTCTGTTTAATTTTGATTTCATTCTCTTCCTGAGCGCTAACAAGATAACTTGGAGAGTTCATCATCTTGTCACCAACAAGCACCTTTTTATGGACTATCATCTGTCTTGCATGATCAGGAGTATTTGCAAGACCTTTGTGGTACACTACAGTGGATAATCTCCTCTTCAATAGGTCTTCAACATTAAGAGCCAGAACTTCCGCGATTGAGTTCACCTTAAGTCCAGACTTATGAAGGTTACTTAAAAAAATCTGTTGATCTTCAGTACTTGCAGTGATAAGCTCTTTAGCTCTAGTTCTGAAATATTTTATCTTGGATTCCGTCTTCCAAATTTCTCTTTTATTTTTCAATCCATATTGAGAGACAATTTTATTTTCAGAGTCAATCCTAGGTTTGTCATATAGTTTTTTTGGCCAATCAAATTTTTTCTTTTTTCTTATCATTTAACTTTTCTTACCTGCCTTAGGTTTTTTAACTCCAACAGCTCTACCTCCTTTTCTAAAGTGACTTCTAGTTTTCTGACCTCTAGTAGGAAGTCCGAAGGCATGCCTCATTCCCCTATAGCTCTTTATTTTTTTCAGTCTTTTTATGTCAAACTCTTTTCGCATATCTAAGTCTACAGCAGTAAGGTGCCTTACTCCTCCAGTATCATAGTCGGATCTTCTGTTAACCAGGAAAACAGGTAAGTCTGCATTTTGCAAGAACTTTTCAATTTTTTCTATTTCAGCCTTAGACAACTCTCCAATTCTCTTATCCTTGTCAAGCCCAAGTTTCAAACAAGTTGCTTTAGACACTGCCCAAGAAACACCTTTTATTTTTGTTAATCCTGGATAAAGTTTTTTGTTTCCAGAGATGTCTCTACCAAGAATTCTTATAAGGGATTCTCCTTTTTCTACAAGTTGAGTTTTTTTGTCTGCCATTTTATCTTACAAACAGAATTTGCCTTGGGTTTTCAGTTATCTCTTCCCAAATCCTTTTTTCTATAGCCTTTTTTGGATCAGGTAATCCAGCCACCCTTTGCCTGATATCTTCGAACGATTCGAAAGGTTTACTTTCCCGTTCTTTTACGATATCATTGGTGTGCTTTTTTCCAAATCCAGGCAAGAGTTCAAGTTGGTGCAATCTGGTATTTATTGCTTGGGCAGAATTAAAGAAATCTACAAATTTCTTCTCCTGCTCCGCAACCATTTTGTCTATGAACTCTCTCAGTTGGATCTTAGCAGTTTCCGTTAACTTCTCTGGAAGTAATCTTCCACGGATGAAGTATACTTTATCTCTCTTGTTCGGGCCTATATAAACTTTTTCCTGCAGCACGAATGCAGCCCCTCTGCTAGGAACTATTTCCAATAAAGAAAGATGTTTTTCACCAATAGTTTGTACTATGGGATTCATTCTTCCTTCTAAAGGATAACCATGAGGTAGGTAATCTAAAACTATTGCATATTCGTCTCTTTCTTTCATCTTCAGTACTTCCTGACAATCTCCAACAGAGCATTTATCTCCTCCTCATTAAGTGAAACATCATTGAATACTTTGTTTATGTCTTCTGCGTCTTTCGGCAAAAGGTCCACAACCTTTACAATGTGTTCATTTTTTATTTTCAGATTATTAAGACTCCTTATCTCTTCACTCATACTAAGAGCTTTTTCTTTAGAAAGTTTACAATATTTTTTTAAGTAATCTTCTAGATTTTTCTTTTCTTCAATACCCTTAACTATCTCTCTAACTTCTGCCAAAGTGACTGGTTGCATATCTAATATCATTTATCTATTCTCCTTAAGTGAACTGGCTTCACCATGAACTGTTTCCTACTATCAAAATCCTTTACCTCTACTACATAGGCTCTACCTCTTTTCTCAACTACCTTTCCAGTTCTTCCTTGCATCCTTTTAGGAAATCCAGGACTCTGAACTCCCAAATCCATGACTAGAGCAACCTGGTCTCCACTAACAAATCTTTGAAAATACTTGCTAAAGGATACCTTTCCTTTCTGTCTGATTCTTTTTCTTTTTAACATAGTATATCTATGATTACCTAAAAATAGTAGTTTAAAAAGCTTGCTACCCGCGTCAAATACTGACGCTTCCTTGATGCAAGTCCCCACTGTCTTTGGCAGATTGCATGTTTTGCTTTATAGCTGAGAACATTTTAGGCCCCCATACACCATGACCACATCTTTCACACACATCCACTACACTGTCAGGAGAAATCTCACTGGAACAATAAATGCATTTTTTCATTATACCCTCTTTTCAATTAGAAGGTTCTATGAGGGAGAGGTTTATAAATTTTTGTTTGATTTTTAACTTTATTCGTACCTCAAGGCGTCTACAGGATTTATTTTAGAAGCTCTTATGGCAGGAAGGGTGCCAGATACAGCTCCAGCCAAAAAAGCGAAAGCCAAAAGACCTGCAAACAATGAAGCAGGGGTTACTGCTCTGAGAAGCTCCGTTCCTAATTGGTTTATTGCTATGAGCTCTATAGATTTACTTATAATTAAACCCAAAGTTATTCCAATAAGCCCCCCTACAACTCCCAAAAATCCGGACTCGATGACAAAGATGAGTGCAATGTCACTATTCTTTGCACCAACTGCTTTCATCACCCCTATTTCTTTTGTCCTCTCCAACACAGAGGTATACATTGTATTCGCAATACCAATTCCGCCAACGACAAGTGAAATCCCTGCTACTCCTAAAAGAAAGGCAGTGATTACATTCAATATAACTCCAAAACTCTCAAGCAACTGATCTGGCGTTAGTAAGCTAAAATCTCTTGAGTCTTCATCAACATTTCTACTTTTGTCAAGAGCCTTTTCAATTCTATCACTAACTTCCTCAACATCTTCACCAGCTTCAACCTGCACAATAATTGTATCTATCCGATTTGTATCTGGAAATAGCTTCTTGAAATCTGTTTCAGACATATAAATCAGTCTGTCATCTCCCGGATTTCCAATTGGTTGAAGAATAGTTTTCACTCTAAACTCCATTTCATTAATTGTCAGGGTGTCTCTATCATTTACAGATTTTCTGAAGAGATTATTGTATTTGTAATGGCTTCCAACCATAATTTCTCCAGTATCTCCTTCTTCAAGAAATTGTCCTTCATCTATCTTATAAGCTCCAGATTCAAGAAAAACACTTGACTGATCAAGGGGAAATCCAACTACAGAAAAGTATCTTTTTCCATCAGCAAACTCTATCTCTCCAGTCGCTGCAACCCAATAAGTATAATCTTCAACTCCAATCACTTTTTCAACAACATTAACGTCTTCAATAGTTAGCTGTGTCGCACCTCCGGTTCCGGGACCAGCTAGTTGTCCTCTAGGTTGTATGAATATTTTGTCTGTGCCGAGCAGTCTGAATTGTTCTTCAACCGCGCTCTCCAATCCTAATGAAAGACTAATCAGAACAAAGATTGTGGCTATAGAAATGAATATTCCTAAAACTGTAAGCCAGCTTCTCAATTTTCTATGAGATATATTTCTCAATGCAAGTTTAAAATAATCTTTAATCATTTTCTTAAAGCCTCCACAGGATTTAGTCTAGATGCTTGCAAAGCTGGAATTATCCCCGCAAGCATTCCGACGAGAAAAGAGAAAGAGATAGCTCCAAGAAGAAGAGGAACTGATAAAGTCACCCCCAAATCAACTCCTCCTAAAAAATTACTTGCAATAGAAGATATTCCTAATGCAATCCCAATACCAATAACCGCCCCCACGATTCCTCCTATTAGTCCGAGAAAAGCAGACTCTATAAAAAATATAAGCAGGATGTCAGAATTTCTAGCCCCTATTGCTTTCATGACTCCAATACTTTTTGTCCTCTCCAACACAGAGGTATACATTGTATTTGCAATACCAATTCCGCCTATTAACAGGGCAATTCCTGCAATTCCTGCAACTACTAAGTTTATTATGTCCAGTATAGTATTTATTCCCGAAATGCTTTGTAATGGAGTCTGAACAGAAAAGTCTTCCTCACCTTCATCTAAATCCCTATCCTGTCTTAATTTTCTTTCAATGTTTTCTGCAACTCTTTCAATCTCATCCGCGTTTTCAACCTGCACAACAATTAAGTCGATTTCATTTTCAATATCGAGAATTCTCTCCAAATCACTTTCTAACATAAAAAGAGTGGTGTCAACAAAAAAACTTCCTGTGGGCTCAAGAATTCCTGCAACTTCAAAAGTTTCTCCTTGAATGTCTATTTCACTCCCCACAACTATCTCTTCGCCAAATTCTTCTTCTGTTGTAAAGCTACTACCCAGAACAACCTTTCTTCTGTCAGAAGGCTCAACTAGTCTTCCTTTTTCAGTTTCTCCGTTCAAGGCATCATAGACTACTTCCAGTTTCTCATCATCCTGTGGCAAGCTAGCCACACCCTTGAATTTTGCAATATCATCAACTTCTACTCTAACAACTCTTATGTGTCTAGCAATGGTGAACTCTACCCCTGCTACAGAATCAATAAGCTCCAAATCATAGTCATTAAGCTTTTTTACAACAGTGCTTCCAGGAGGGCCGAAACCAGTCCCTGCATTTTCAATCACAAGCTTATCTGGGTCGAGAGTTCCAAACTGTCCAGTGATTGTCTGTTGCAAACCCTGTCCAAGAGATATTAATGATACTACTGCTGCAATTCCAATAACTATCCCTAAAACAGTGAGCCAGCTTCTCAATCCTCTATGTCTTAAGTTTTGGAAAGCTAGAAAAAAATAATCTTTCAGCATGGAGTTTAACCTCCTCTGCTCTGTTTAATTCTTCTCCTTTTTCTGACGGCGCGCCAGATTATCCAAAGAACAATCAAAACAACAACAAGTCCGATATACAGTAAAGTGTTATTCTTTTGTATAATTCCTAATTCAACAGCCTGATTTCTGGAATAAATTGTAACTGGAAGATTAATGTTTTCTTTTATTACTTCATTATCAAAGTTTCTATATTCTACTATCGCTACCAAGTTTGCTTGATTATTCCTAAAAATAACATCGAAGCTCGCAGTTTCAAAATCATCTGAGTCGACATTCCCTACATAAACTTCATCTTCAGACAAGAGAGTATATCCTTCAGGGAAAACTTTTACAAGAACGAACCTAGCATCACTAAATCCTCTATTGACAATTTTTAGATTTAGGACTCCTTCTTCGCCGATTACAGGAGTTTCAGCCGACACCGAAAATGAAATCTCACTTTCACCCTTAACTCTTATACCAATAGAGCCAGTTCTTTCCTTTCTTTCACCATCAACATAATATGTAAGAGTGTAAGGTATCTTATAGTCTCCAGGAACAATGTCATTGGACGCCTTTATCCTAATACTTACTTCTTCATCATCGCCAGAATTCAATTCATCAATTCCCTCTTCAGAACTTCCTACAGGAGTAAATGGAAGATCCGTAAAGTCTAATCTTATAGATATATCTTCTACATCATCCTGTAAGATATTCTCAATGTCTAATCTGACTAGACCAGACTCTCCAGGAACAATCTCTTCTGTAAGGACAGATTGAATTACTACTGCAGAAGCTAAATCGACTCCCATTATCAAAATGATTCCCAAAGCCAAAATTGCTATCTTTTTCATAATTTCTTCGACCAAATCGAGTTTAAAAATATTTGTATTTTTTAACTAAAAAGTGAATACACTAACTTTTCTTTTTCCACTTTCCATTAATTTTTTCCAAAATATTTTCAATTTTACCATCCTTTATTGAATAGATTTTTCTGGCATGTGCCTCAGCTAACTCAGGTTCGTGAGTTATTACAATTATAGTCTTTCCTTGTTGATTCAGCTTTTCTAAAAAGTCCATAACCATTTCACCAGTTTTCGTATCCAAATTTCCAGTAGGTTCATCTGCAAGAATTATCTCAGGATTATTAGCAAGAGCTCTTGCTATTGCCACTCTTTGCTGTTGTCCTCCAGAAAGTTGATTGGGATAGTGCTCCATACGATTTTCAAGCTCAACCAATTTTAATAATTCCTCAGCTCTCTTATTTCTAGATTTAATATCTGCTCCCTGAAAGAGCATAGGAAGCATTACATTCTCTTTAGCAGTCAAGTTCTGGATTAAGTTAAAACTCTGAAAGATGAATCCAATTTTCTTTCCTCTAATTTGGGCAATCTCACTTTCTTCTAATTTTTTAATGTCCTGACCATCAAGATAAATTCTGCCATTTGTCGGAAGATCAAGACTTCCAGTCAGATTCATGGCAGTGCTTTTTCCACTTCCAGAAGGTCCCATAATGGCTACAAAGTCCCCTTCCATTATTTCGACATTGATATCATCAAGAGCTTTCACTACATTATCTCCCATTTCATAATATTTTGAAACATCTTCAAGTTTCAGTATTTCAGCCATATTAAACTGGCTACAATAAGCTTTAAAAACCTTCTTTCAGCAATAATAACATGATAATCCCAGTAAGATGTTTTAGTTGCGGAAAGCCCATAGGTCATTTGTGGGAAAAATACAAACAAAGACTTGAAGCAGGCGAAGACGCAGGCAAGATTCTAGATGAACTAGGGTTAGAAAGATACTGCTGCAGAGCTTGTATGTTAGGTCATGCAGACATGCTTCCAGAAGTCAGTAAGTTCAAGAAATCCTAAAATGAATCATTTTGAAATTTATAAAAGAGAATCTACTTCTGAAGGAGGCAGTAGAGCCCTAGCACTTTCACATTTTAATGCTGGATGCGATGACGAATTTATGAAATGTTCTAGCAGAGAAGAAATTATCGAGAGAGCCGAAGAAATTAGAGTCCAATATGATATTCAAAAAGGTACGAGAGAATTTAATGTACTGGTAGCAAAGGCATCATCACATGGCTTGAGATATTCAAGATAAGTCAGATTAACTCATTTTCCACCTGTTCAAAAACCCACATTTAGAACATTCAACAGTCTTGTACATTTTTCCAACCCTTATTTTGCCTTTATTATATTTCAAATCAGAATAGCACCTCTTACAGAATCTCTTTCTGTAATCTTTCAACTTTAGGTTATATGACATCGCAAGCCTTTTCGTCTTTCTGACATTTTTCGAATCAAGCTCTTCGGTTTGCCGAAAAAAACCGTCTATCCTTTCTTCAGCTTGTTTCTTACTTAACTTATTTTTCATAACTGATTTAATCCAATTATATTTAAATAACTCTCTTCTTTCACATCTACAATGTTCAGGATAATCTCTGAAGGCTTGGTTGAAAGGATAAAACAAGAACGTCAAAGATGGGGGGAAATTTCTGAAGCAAGGAGAATTCTAAGAAGATATGAAAAAGACATGGAGGAAGGATTATCAGGCCATTATGATGGATTAAGACTAATTCCTTCAAAAGTTATAGATGCTCAATTATGTTTAACTGTTTCAGGATATAGATTAAACTTACGATAAAAAAAATGAAGAAGACAGCATCTGTGCTTCGCCTCTGTTCGGAGACTAACACACCAGACGTGGCAGGCTTAACTTCTGTGTTCGGAAAGGGAACAGGTGTTTCCCAACCACTATGGCCGTCTTCAGAAATATCCTTTATTTAGAGTATAAAAACCTTTCCAATCAATAACTTTAAAATAAGCTAATCTCCTATCTTTGGTAAGCGGGGATGCCGGAGTGGTCAAACGGGACGGACTCAAGATCCGTTAGCTTAGTGCTTACGAAGGTTCGAATCCTTCTCCCCGCATGCTCCCGTAGCTCAGCCTGGATAGAGCATTGGGGTCCTAACCCAAGGGTCACAGGTTCAAATCCTGTCGGGAGCGTTCTAAAAGCAAATCTTTAAAACCCACTTCTCAATAGAATAAACATGCGTGGGTAGTTCAGTGGTTAGAATCTCGGCCTTCCAAGTCGATGACCCGGGTTCGAATCCCGGCCCGCGCATGCTTAATTAAACTTTTAAACCCTCGCAGTTTAGTGTTTTTATCATGTCAGAAAAAGATTCATCAGAAGTTAAATTGCAAAAGAATTGGTACGACAAAAATTACAAAAAGTTGCTGATTCTTCCAATAATTTTGCTTATAGCATCAATATTCATTCTATTCCAGACGTATTCAGAAACTGGAGACATCATAAGAAAAGATGTATCGATTGTAGGAGGCTCAACAATCACTGTTTTTGATGAATCGACAGATGTAGTCTCTCTAAAAAATGTTTTAAGTCTAGATTTCCCAGACATCCTAGTTAGAGGAATTTCGGACATAAGGACTGGAAATCAACAAGCCTTCTTTATAGAAACTACGGCTTCTCCAGAAGAAATCATTCCAGCAATAGAATCTTACTTAGGCTATTCACTCACAGAAGAAAATTCTTCTGTCGAATTCACAGGCCAGGCTGTCTCTACAAGTTTCTACAAACAACTTCAAGTAGCCGTGCTCATAGCATTTGTTTTTATGGCAATAGTAGTCTTCATCATATTCAGAACTCCCGTTCCAAGTCTTGCAGTCATTATATCTGCCTTTGCAGACATCATAATGACCATAGCAGTTATTGATTCAATAGGGATGAACCTATCAATGGGAGGAATAGTCGCAATTCTGATGTTAATAGGTTATTCAGTAGACACAGATATTCTGCTTACAACAAGAATGTTGAGAAAGAAGGAGGGTTCGATAAACAGAAGAATAATTGATGCTTTTAAGACGGGAATCACAATGACTTTAACATCCATAGTTGCAATTGGTGTTGCACTTTTAATCATCTACAACTTTTCGGACACTTTAAGGCAGATATTCACCATATTATTGATAGGGTTAGGATTCGACATATTCAATACTTGGGTAACGAATGCTTCAGTATTAAAATGGTATGCGGAGGTTAAGAAGGTACAATGAAGATAACTTGGAAAGTATGGATGTTAATAATTATTTTAGCACTCTCTCTTTTGGCAATAAAACCTTCATTTGAGTCAGGCGTTTTAATAAGGTCAGTCGATCAGTCTTCAGACCTCTTTAGCCAAGGAATGAGGTCCGGGGAAGTAATCAAAGAAGTAAACGGTTTGGAAATCTCCACAGTATCAGATTATACTTCTGTGATGAATCAGATTTTTCCAACAATGGAAAATGTCAGAATAGATATTGCAACCAAAACTGCGACTTATGTCCTGTTTACAAATCAAACTCCTGAAATAACAGTTTCTGAAATTCCACAGACAAGACTGAAAACAGGCTTAGACATTCAGGGAGGGGCGAGGGCATTAGTTCAACCACAAGGAGAACTGACAGATTCACAAATGCAGGATTTGATAGCTGTTAGTAGCAATAGGTTTAATGTTTTCGGAATCTCAGATGTAAAAATTAGGGGAGTGACAGATCTTTCAGGAAACAAATACATGTTAGTGGAGGTTGCAGGTGCAACTCCTTCCGATCTAGAAGAGTTAGTCTCACAACAAGGAAAATTTGAAGCAAGAATTGGAGATGAATTGGCATTTGTTGGAGGAGACGAAGATATAACTTCAGTGTGTAGAAATGATGCCAGATGTGCAGGCATAACAAGTTGCAATCCTTCAGGACAGGACTACTTCTGTAATTTCGCATTCACTATTTATTTGAGTGATGAAGCAGCAGAAAGACATGCAGAAATAACTGGAAAATTAGGTCTTGATTCAGAGTCGGGGGGGAGATATCTTGACGAGAATCTTACTCTTGTTTTAGATGATAAAATTGTAGATCAATTAAAAATAAGTGCCGGATTGAAAGGCCAAAAGGCAACAGAAATCTCTATTCAGGGATCAGGCCAAGGAGTTACACAAGAAGAAGCTTATGAAGCTGCCCAAAGTGATATGCACAATCTTCAGACAATTCTCATAACCGGAAGCTTGCCCTACAAATTAGAACTAGTAAAGTTAGACACGATCTCTCCTTTATTAGGAAAAGAGTTCACTTCTCTGATTCTTCTTGCGGGAGCTGCAGCAATAGTTGCTGTGGCTATAGTGGTATTCATTAGATACAGAAACTTCAAAGCTTCTCTTGCCCTTCTTTTAACTTCTTTCTCAGAATTGCTTATTATCTTGGGTGTCGCAGCATTGATAAGCTGGAATTTAGACCTTCCTTCAATTGCAGGAATTCTCGCAACAATTGGTACAGGTGTTGACCAGCAGATTGTTATTCTTGATGAAGCCAGAACAGGAAAAAGCGTAAGCATAAAACAAAGAATCAAGAGAGCTTTATTCGTAGTGATGACTGCTTATCTGACTTCTCTAGTTTCATTACTACCTCTTTACTGGGCAGGGGCTGGGCTTTTCAAGGGATTTGCAATAACCTCCATAATCGGAATCACAGCAGGAGTGTTTATAACCAGACCTGCATTTGCAGATATGATAAGTAAGATAGAGGAATAAATGTTATCACGTTGGCATATAATTTTTGGAGCAGTATTCACATTATTTTTAGGGGTAATGATACCAGGGCTAAAAACATTCTACTTAGGTCTCGTTTTTTTCACATCCTTTCTTGTAGCCTTCGATCACTTAAGAACAACCAACCAAAAGAGAAGCTCAAAAAGTGAATTTTATTTTTTTCACACTTTAGAGGTTATCGCGGTAACTGGGCTGATAAGCGTTTTTTCTACTCCCTTTTTCTTCGTTTTCATAGGATTTGTGTTCCACACAACTATAGACATAGTAGAATCTTTCAAGAATAACACTTTTAACAAACGAGAGTTCTTTTTATTCAAGTGGATTTCTGGAAAAGATTAATAAGGCTTTAATCATATTTTGAAAGTGGAAGGCAAAGAATCTACGGAGCTAAATCGTTCTTTAAAGATTTTAGTAAGTGCTTCTTTTATTGTTGTAATCACAACAATCCTATCAAAGATACTAACTTATCTTTACAGAATAATAATAGCAAGAAATTATACTCCTGAAACTTACGGAGTGTATTCTCTTAGTTTGATGGTTGTGGGATGGATTACCGTTCTTGCAGGGCTTGGGTTCGCAGGCGGTCTCTCCAGATATATCCCCTATTACAGGGGCAAAAATGAAGAATACAAGTCTTCAGTCTTAGTTAGAAAGATAAGTCTGCTTCTTCTAATTTCTGGAATACTAGGCATGTTTATCATGCTGGCATTAAGCGGATTTATAGCAAATAATTTGTTTCATGCCCCAGAATTAGAGTCCCTTTTAATGATATTTAGCGTAGCTATTCCATTTACAGTTCTAGCCGGAGTCTTTTTTACAGTTTTAAGATCTTATGAAAAAATTGGGTGGCTATCTTTCATAGTTAATATCCTGCAGAACTCTGTAAAGATTCTAGTTTTGATAGCCTTAATATTACTAGGGTTTGGTGCGAAATCCATAGCATTCTCATACGTTGCAGGAATTGCAATTGCACTAACTGTAGCGTATATGGTATCCAGAAGAAAAGTTTCTATCCTCTTCAGAAAACAGGACAAAAAAAGTTCAAGCGCCAAAGACAAGAATCTCATGAAGCCCCTAATCTCTTATTCCTGGCCACTAATAATTTTCGGCTTCATGTCCTCTATTCTTAGTTGGACTGATACTTTTATGATTGGACTCTTAAGTACAACAGAAAATGTGGGTTTCTACAACGCAGCACTCCCGATAGCTTTGCTTATTACAATGTCTACTGATCTTTTCAGGCAGACTCTGCTTCCATTGATAACAAAAGAATATGGCAAAAAAAATATGCAAGCAGTGAAGTCTATAAGCAAGCAAGTAACAAAGTGGCTGTTAATTGCAGCAATACCGATATTTACAGCAATTTACTTATTCCCAGAAGAGGCTATCCGAATAATTTTCGGCCCAGAGTATCTTCCTTCGACAGATGCTCTGAAAGTTTTATCAGTAGGATTTTTTGTAACTTCTGTTTTCTTCGTTTCTCCAGAAATACTCTTGATGAAAGGAAAATCCAAACTTATTTTAGCAAATACTCTAGTGGTAGTTCTGTTAAATCTGATATTGAATTATTTTATGATAAACCTTTATGGTATAACCGGCGCAGCAATTTCAACTTCAATTTCTCTGATTCTTCTAAGCTTTTTGTTCACTTATCAATCTTGGAAAGTGTCATCTATATTTGTGATGAAAAAAGACATGCTGAATGTTCTTTTATCAGGAGTTTTATCTTTCGTTCTGACATTGGTAGCTTCTTTATATTTCGGAAAAGACTTATTCGGGGCACTCGCAAGCGGAACAGTATTCATAGTAGCTTACCCACTAGCTCTTTATCTGACAAAGTCTATAGACCTCAACGACTATTCTATTTTAGCGGCGATAAAGGGCAAGGCTTTGAGAAAAGTCCATAACAAAATAGACCTCATCGATTAATTAGACTTATAACTGCGGAGTATATCTCTTCAACACTTATTGAGTTCATGTGGACTTTCTGACAGATATCACAGGCATATCTTCTGCAATCATGAGCCTTGTTTTCATGATAAATATTGATATTCTTCTTATCGGGATCTATCGGTCCTATCCTCTTAGGAGAATCAGAACTATAGATTATCACAGCAGGGGTGCCCACTTGTGAAGTTATATGTGCAGTAGAAGTGTCAAGAGTAATAGTGGCATTGGCTCGTTTCAAGATAGATGCAAAAGACTCTATATCTGGGGTTTTACCAACCGCATAAACCACCTGGTTTTTATTTTTGACTAAATCATATATCTTATTTGTAATTTGAGATTCGGAACCGACTCCAGAGATAATCACTTTTACATCGAGGCTCTCAGTTAAACTATCTATCAGTTTTGCCCACCTTTCTTCAGGCCAGAGGTGTGCAGGAGTCTTTTCTTCTTTCAGAGCATTTACTATTTTACCTGCACACGGATGGACTACAATAACCTTCTCTCCTTTTTTGACATGCTTCTTGAAGAACTTATTTGCAAAATCTTCGCTTTTTTTAGTGAAGTAGAAAGAAGGGCGATCAACTTCAAGTTTTAATAATCGGAAAAGAGCGATAAGAGTCTCTGGACCGTTTGCTCTAACAGGGTAAGGTCTTCGACTTGCTAAAATAGGAAAAATCTGTTTTCTAATTTTTCCCGGTTTGGCTCTAAATGAGTCTACTGATGAGATGTATTTTATTTTCGACAAAGCTAAAAATAATTCTCTATCTAAAATCTTTCTCTGCCTAGAAGCATCCATCAAGATAACGGCATCAATTTGCTTATCATTTATTAAATTCTTTGCCTGTCCCAATGTAACTGCCTCTATTTCTTGATTTTTTACAAATTTTCTATTTTTTTCTAATGTCAATAAATAGAAACTTATCTGATACTTTTTAAGAACTGAATTCATAATTCCTATTACATTATAAATATCTCCTACCGCCCCGCCACAAATTACTAAAATTTTATTTATCTCTCCAGACTTCACCCTTGTAAATTTTCTAGGATCTAATAAAATCCAAAAAAGATAGTAGCTGAAATTTGAGAATTCTTTTATAACGTTTCCCGTGAATATTTTCAATTTTTCAAATAGAGATATATTCATTAATATCTCTCAAAATGTCTCTTTATTAAAGTTTGCAATCAGCAGCTAAGGAATATTTATAAATTAAAGAAAAGAGTGATAAAAATGAATAAACTAAAATTTAGAACCTCCCCAAACAGCTACTTGAAAAAATTTTTCAATATAAGAGTAGAAAGAGTATTTCCTAGGGGTTTTGAAAGATTTGGAGTTTCAGGAAACAATCTTATAGGAATAGAAATAGGAGTTTTCGAAGGAGAACACGCAGCCTCTCTCATAAAAAATCTCAATATCAAAAAACTATATCTTATAGATCCCTATGTTATTCCCAACAAAGAGGACATATTTTGGACTAAAAAAATCTTGAATGCAAAAAAAAATGTCCAAAATAAATTCAGGAAGGACAAGAGAATAAGAGTCATCCACAAATATTCAACAGATGCAGTTAAGGACATAGAGGAGTTGGTAGACTTCATATATATCGATGGAAACCACGAATATTTAGCAGTAAGAGAAGATATTAACAATTATTGGAAAATTCTAAAAAAAGGAGGAGTCTTAGGAGGACACGACGTCCACAATGCAGTCCGAGCTCACAATAGAGGGGTTATGAAAGCAGTCTTTGAATTTGCCCTTTTAAAAAAGGTAGAAGTTATAATTGAAGGCGAAGACTGGTGGATAAAAAAACCTTAAATTTGGTTTCTTGAATTTGGGCTTGCAAAGACAATCATCGTATCTTTGAATTTATCGCCCGCCAAACTAACAACTCCCTTGACTATTTTTCTCCTAAGGGGATCTTTCCTTAAGAAAGGGTAATATGCATATTTGTATTTTTTAACTATGAACCCTGATCTTTCTAGAAGCACAGTCATAACTTCAGGTGCAAACCAAACTGTGTGCTCTCTCGCTTTACTGCCATGAGGATCATTAGTATACTTGTAAACCATTTCAAACCATCTAAATGCACAAAAGGCGTTAGGCGTGGTAAGGATAAGCAAACCGTCTTTTCTAAGGTGCTTCTTACATCTTTCCAAAAATAATCCTGGATTACTGAGGTGTTCCACAAGCTCTCCAGCAAATATCACATCAAATTTTTTTTTGAATGAAAATGATTCTGCATTTTGGCAAGTAACATCATAACCTTGTTTGTTCAAGCTTTCCACAGCCGATTTTAAGATATCTATGCCAGAGACTGATTTTGCATGCTCTTTCAAAAAATCATGAACCCAAATTCGACTCTTATGTTTTCTTTTTAAATCATGATCAACACAGCCCACATCAAGCACATCTTTTCCAACTACATAAGGATAAATTGCTTTCAAAACTTCGTCTCTCGAAAAATTTATCATATCTTAGCTATTTCGATCCCCTTTTTTAACTTTTTCGCTTTTTTCTCTTTGAGTCGGACAATGAATGAATTACCATACCAACCAAATTTTTGAAATTCAATAGACTCAAATTTAGGATTTTTTGTGAGCCATTCTTTAAACGCAAGCTGTTCTCCTCTATTGGGGTCCCCTCTAAAGCAAAACCAGTCATCAAACACTAGGATAGCTCCGTTCTGCAAAAGGTCATTTACAAAATCAAGAACAAACACTGCCGATTCATAAAGATCGGAATCTATATACACAAGCGCAGCTTTTTCGATTTTCAGCTTCTTCTTAGTTTCAATATTAAGGGTTTTATCATACCACCCCTTAACAAGATGAACTTTATTCATATTAACTTTACTTTTTTCCAGTCTCCTAACAAAACTTTTATATGGAAAAGCATAATCTCCCTCATTAAAATGCTTAAATCCTTCGTTATCAAGCTTATTTTTAACAGGAGGGATGCCTTCAAAACTGTCAAATCCAATAAATCTCATTGCCTTTAGATTTTTGCCCATAGTTTGAGCTATGTGGTACGAAGATATGAATGTATTTCCTTCAGAAACTCCAAATTCAAGATAATCTCCCTCTATTTTATTGCTCCTCAAATAGTCCATCGCTTTAAATAAAAATCTTTCTCTTTCGGAATAAGCAAAAAATTCGTTGAAATGAGAAAATAGTGGTCTAAACCTAAAAGGTTTGAATTTTAAATCTTTATAGGTCTTCTTTAGATTGGATTTGAAAACAGGCATTTTAATTTGCTATTTTATTCATTTATAAAATTTTTCCCCAGTTCCTTTATAAAAATTTACCATCTTTGAAATCCCTTCATCTATGAAAATTTTCGGTTTCCAATTTAGTACCTTTCTTGCTTTGTCAATATCAAGATAGAAGCTATCTTCAAAATCAAAAGCATCTGAATTTTTCTCTATCTTAATCGAGCCTCTGCCAACCTTCATGATTATTTTCGTGGCTAGAGAAATCAAAGCAACTGGCTCACCTGAGCCAAAATTAAACACTTCTTTCCCAGCATTCTCACAAATTCCGGAAATAGTCAGGGCATCAATAAGATCTGCTAAATATATAAAATCTCTAATTCTATTGCTTTTTTCACGAACTAACAAATCATTATCCTCCAGCGCTCTCTTGATAAACCAATTCATTAAACCATCAGAGGGCGAGACTATTTTATTTTTCTCACCATAAACTATTCCAATTCTTGCTATTACGAAATCCAATCCAGATTCTTGATAAAGTTTTTCAGATTCCTTTTTGATATGTCCATAAACATTGAATGGATTTAGTTCCGATTTTTCGTTAATTGGACTTTTTTCAGGCTCAACCAACCCATAAACTAGTCTTGAACTAGTATAAACAATTCTCACCGAAGGATTATATTTTTTACATCCTTCAATTAACTTCTCTCTGTTTACAACAAACCTTGAAACATTTTCAGATTCCGAGCTGTTTCTATCAACTGATTCTGCCAAATCAAAAATCAAGTTTTTACCAAATATTTCTTCAAGGAGGACATCTTCCGAAAATTCAAGGACTCTAATCTTATTTCTTATATCCGATATATTTGATAACTTTTCTAAACTTCTGGTGATTATGGTGATATTCGCACCAAGAGAAACTAATAATCGAGCAAGATTACTCCCAATAAATCCAAGTCCTCCAATCAGAAGAACATTTTTTCCAAGGTAATTTTGTCCAAGGTTCATGACAACTGGGATAAGTTCTCCCACCAAGACTTATTTTCTTTATACCACTTGACAGTCTCAGTTAGACCTTTTTCAAACGAAATCTTTTGAGTCCAACCCAATTTTTTTATTTTGTTTGTATCTATGCTGTACCTTTTATCATTAAATGGTCTGTCTCTTATAAACTCTATAAAGCTTTCATCTTTATTCATGAGGCTCAATATCTTTTTAGTCAATTCTAAATTCGTCAGTTCATCAGAAGTCCCTATATTGTAAACTTCTCCAACTTCTCCTTTTTCAAAAATAACATGGAGCGCTTCACAAAAATCGTTCACATTTATATATGTCCTAATATTTGATCCATCTCCGTGGATAGTTACTTTTTCGCCCTTAATGAGGCGGGAAATAAACTTAGGAATTATCTTTTCTGTAAATTGGTGGGACCCATAAACATTATTTCCTCTAACTATTACAATTGGAAGTTTATATGTTTGTAAATAGCCAAGAGCAACCATCTCTGCAGCTGCTTTAGACGCGGAGTAGGGATTAGTAGGATTTAAAATACTATTCTCAATAAAAGACCCTTCAACAATGTCTCCATAGACTTCATCGGTGCTTATGTGAAAAATTTTCTTTACGCCATTTATTCTTGCAGCCTCAAGCAAAATATGGGTTCCCAGAGTATTGGTTCTAGTAAAGTTCAGAGAATCTCCAATTGAATTATCAACGTGACTCTCAGCTGCAAAATGAAATATGAGATCTACATCTTTTAATAGATAACATAAGAAATTAAGGTCACAGACATCACCTTTAACAAACCTATAGTTAGGCAGATTTTCTATATCTTTAAGTCTTTCTAAGTTACCAGCATAAGTTAGTTTGTCAAAATTTATGATTTCATGTTCAGAATACTTTTTAACCATATGTCTGACAAAATGGCTCCCAATAAATCCAGCGCCACCAGTAATAAGGATTTTCATCAATATTGGGTTAAATCTGACATTAATAAATTTTTGCACTTGTCTTTCCAGACAAAAGTGAAGAGTATATATCAGACAATCTACTAATCAATATTCTTTTATCATAATTTAGAAGAATAAATTTTCTCCCATTTTCTCCCATTTTCTCCCGTAGTTTTTTATTCTTGGACAAATATTCCGATTTTTCAGCAAGACTTTGAACATCTTTCTCTGCAACCAAAAATCCTGTCTTTGAATCTTGAACAACTTCAGGGATTGACGAATGAATAGTCGAAATTACTGGAAGGCCTGTTGCTTGAGCTTCCATCAGTACCATTGGAGTGCCTTCAGTATCTCCCTGAAGGGAAACATGACTTGGGAGGATAAATATGTCAGATTTTTCATACAATTTTGGGATAATATCAGGGTTAACAGCTCCTAGAAATTCAACATTCTGTTCAATGTCCAATTTCTTTGCAAGACTTTCTAAAAACGGTCTCATAGGCCCATCTCCGGCAATAATATATCTCGCATTAATTTTTTTAGAAATCTTGGCAATAGCCTCTAAAGCATATCTGTGCCCTTTTTTTTCAACTAGTCTTCCAACAGTCAAAAAAGTAATCTCTTTTCGTCCAGGCCTCTTAATCAATTTAAATTTCGAAGTGTCGATTCCGAGTGGGAGGACACTAATCTTATTTTCAGGACAACCAAGAGCGATTAGCCTTTCCTTGAATTTTAGAGATAACGGTAAAAAAATGTCTCCTGATTCAAATAAGGGAAGATAAACGTTCTTGTTTGTTTGTTCAACAAAAGAAGAAAGATCTCCTCCGTAGAACGAAGTAGCGTATTTCGCTCGTATTCCCACATCTTTGAGAATTGCTCCATAAAGCCCTCTTTGTCCAAAGTGACTATGGATTATATCGAAATTTTCTTTAGACTTGATAAACTTTAAAGCCATAAACAGAGGAATTAAAGAAAAAGCCACCTTTCCAAATTTGAAAAAATTCAACGACCTAAGGATTGCAACTGGATGCTTTGAGATGTTGCTTGAGATTAGTTTAATAGCCTCCACAAATCGCTTTTTTTTCGATCTTGGAATATTTAAGTAAACAGTCCGATTTTCAAGAGAGTATTCTTGGAATTTACTAGAGACAACCTCATCAGATTTTCGAATCGCAATAATTTTGATTTCCATTCCCATATCAATTAATCCAGTAATTTGATCCATGATGAATGTTTCAGTAGTCAATGGAAACTCACCAACAATAAATGCTACCTTAAGATTACTATTTTTTCGATACATTTTTTTTCAAAATTTAGACATTATTTAAAAGTTTGGATAGCCGAAATCTATATAAAACTACCTTTGAACCAAAGATAATGGTAAGAAGAATTTGTTTCTTCAGCGTAGGTTTCGCATTCAATAGACTGGTACGATTGAGATATTACGAAAAAATATTTCCTAAAAATATAGAAATTTTTTTGATAACCACAGACAAGCACAAAGACATCCATAAATGGAAGCTCAATCGAACAAAGATTATAACTCTTCAAAACAATCCTCTAAAAAATATGTTTGAGATAAGAAAATTATGTAAGAAAAATGACATTGAAATAGTCAGCAATCTGGGGCATCCTTTCGGTATAATTCCTTTAATTTTTGCAAGCTTGTTTAACCGAAAGAAAGTGCTCTTGTACTTTCTAGGAGATATTTTAGAGATTTACAAAACAACTAATTTGTCTTCAAAGAAGATAAAATTATTCTTGATAATTTTGCCATATGTTTTTCTCTCAGCTTTTTCTGATAAAGTAGCCTTCGTAGGATACAGAAGCTATAAAAAATCATCTATAGCCATGTTGCTTCCTAAAAAAAAGGCTCGTTATTTACTAGCACCCGTAAATGTCAATCTGTTCAAACCTCTTAAAAAATCAAAAAGTAGAAAAAAACTAAACATTGGAAAAGATAAAAAGATAGTTCTCTTCGTCGGAAGAGTTACTTATCTGAAGGGAGGAGACCTTTTATGTAAATTAATCCTTGCAAATCCTCAAATAGACTTCATCGTGATAGGAAAATGGGTGGATAAAGAAATTCCCAAAATCAAGGCGTCCAATCTTAAAGTAATCGACGCAGTTCCGAATCAGAATCTTCCAGACTACTACTCTTCTGCAGACTTGGTCTTTGCTTATAACAGACAAGGTGACCAGCCTCAAATTGTAGGAGGAGAGTCTCTTGCTTGTGGGGTGCCAGTAATACACACAAAAAGAATACATGCTCCAGACAAAGAATTCATAATCAAAGTTGCAGATGACTTGTCTGATGCAAATAAAAAGATTAACCTTTTCTTAAAGAAAAAAGCAAGTAAAAATCTCTCAAAATCTGCGAGGGAATATGCAGTAAAATATCTTTCAGACGAATCTTGGGAAAATAAATATCTGGAATTTTACTTACATTAATTTTATATAATCCTCCAAGGTTAATACTTTTAAAGCTGCTGTGGTGTAACGGTAACACGCTTCCTTCACGTGGAAGAACTCGAGGTTCAATTCCTTGCGGCGGCATCTCTGATTAGTTCGTCATGAGTGCTTTTTTCTATTTTACCAATACGCTTCTTAATTAGGTTGTTTATTTCCCAGAATATTTTAAAGTTTCTTATCAATTTTCTTCTGATTGCAGTAAATAAAGGATAATCTAGATAATAATATACAAGCTCCCCACCCCATTCTTCTTTGAAAGAGTTCACATTCTTCAAATGACCTCTAGCTTTTATCTGCCACCCACCCAAGTCTACAAAGGAATACTCATTCTCCAGAGAATATTTTAGAGTTATCCAATACATGTAATCGTTAGGGCGAAATTGGTTGAATTCCTTTTTGTTAGCAAATACCAAAGGCCTTATACCCCTTTTTCCAGAATCTTTCCCATAAAGTTTATCAGAGACTTCTCCAAGGATAAAACATCCCACAACTTCATTGTCCTTCTTGATAAAGAATAGTTTATCTCCCGCAGGTTCAACAAACTTTCTCCATTTTTCATAAACCCACTTAATTGCTCCACCCTCTTCTAAGATAGTCATATGCATCTCAAACATTTTTTCCAAGTCTTTATCAGAATTAGCTTTTTCATATGTCAAGCCCGACTTTATAGATTGTTTGACGTACTTTCTTCGGGTATACTTTACATTGCGCCAGACTTCCTCCTCAGTTTTGCCCTCCAGACTAATTATAAGAGTAGCATTTATATCTTTCATAACCTTGCTAAAAAAAAGAGCTTAAAATAGTTTGTCATTTTTTCTTTCTAAAAAGAAAATACATAGGGGTGGATACTTTAGACATTCTATCAGCCAAAAGAGAGTTTAGCTTGTAGGAGGTTTTATGGGCGGATTTTGGAAATAATTTAATCGGTAGAAATACTTTTGATTTTACTTCTTTGATTTCCAGACTATTTTTACTTGCTAACTTTTTAACGTCATTATAGCTCAGAAGATTAAAATGGCGCAGTTTTCCAGTCATCAATCTTAACTTGGTAGTTGGATAGGAAAAGGAATGTTTATTGAAGAAATCAAGGATTAAAAATCCTCCAGGTTTAGTCACTCTAACCATTTCAGTTACAATTTTCTTATAATTAGGAGTATGGCAAAGGAACTTCGAGCTTATGACAACAGAAAAAGTGTTATTTGGAAATGGTAGTTTCTCAGCATCAGATTTTACTAGTTTGGCTGAAGGATAGCTCTTTTCAGCAATTTTAAGCATATCTTCGGAAATATCAACTCCATAGACTTTACGAGAGCCGTAATGTTTGAACATTATTCCAGTTCCACAAGCTACATCCAGAATCTTCCCTTTAGGAGGCACGCTTGATAAAAAGGACTCAATTATTTTACCTTCCCTATCAAGAACGTCTTTCTGTCTGATGTCATTAAGTCTTGCAAAATTGTATTTCAAGGCAGTCTCACCCGAATAGTGCTTATCTAATTTTTTTTTGATTTCTTGTCCCTTTGCCATATTTTGATAGAATAAATATCTTATTTATAAGTGTTGCCAAGTATAACACGGAGTAGAATACTATCAATATTGAGAAAAACTTGAACATAAACAAGAAGAAAAATATTGTAAATGGGCCATCTATAGGAAGAAAGGAGTATATCGGCGACAAGATTCCTTGTTTTTCAGTAGGGCTTCTCAGTCTGTCTAAAGAAATTCCTTTATTTCTGAGCCAAATCTGTTCAGCTACAAGATTAGCAATTATCAATCCAGATCCCAAGAACCCGAGCACTAAGTTGATTGTATTTGAAGAGTAATTTAAGGTTACTGCAAGGAGAAACAGCATCGATACCACATAATGTGCACCTCTATCAAATATATTCCATTTTATAGAGAAAGATTTGTAATACTTAGCCAGCTCTCCATCAATGTAATCTACAAGGAATACAATTTGGTATATGAACAATACTATAATTGCAACCTTGAAATCAAAAAAGATTATAGAAAATGCAGCAAACAATGCAAAAGCTATTCTAAACAACACTAAACTTTCAGGCATTATTCCTAGTCTTTTACATAACGGGAGCAAATGTCTTTTAGCGATACCTCTTAATAATCTGGACTTATACATTTTTGTTCATATCTTACAAAATTAATAAACATTATGAATAGTCATAGACTGTGGTTGACCAGTTGGAAATAATAATCCAGCTTGAAATTCCTTTTCAGGACATAATAAATCTTAGGATGTTTTTTCATCATTTTTTTTGATTCGTTTATGACTTTCCTAACAAATGGAGCTCTGCTTTTTCTTACAATCTTCTTCTCAGGATCTCTATAAATTGTGTTAAACCTTTTATTCATACTCGGAGGACTAAAATCTCTCACACCTAAAAATCTAAAGAGCCTATTAAGTTCATAATGTTTATTCTCATTTTCCATATCAAAAATGAACAAATTCTCCTTACCAAATTCTTTTAACCAAGGTTCAATATAATTTTGTTGATTTATCATTTCAACAGGGTTATCACTAACATCCGTTCCATCAACCAAGTCGTAGAACTTTGCCACATTGTAAGCGGATTCTGCCCTCTTTTTTTCGTTTCTCTGATAAATAATAATCTTCACATTGGGAAATAGCTGCTTCAGAAGCTTTGCAGATTCCTTTTTGAAGATTATCAATGTGCTAATCTCGCCCACAACTTTATTAAAATCACATTTTTTGAATTTTTTCTCATAATTCTTTAGGCCCATTACACGGTATTCATCTGGAAAATAATTTATTTCGGTATGAAGATTAAATTTAGGTATACTGATGTCTGGATGTTCATAGAGACAGTGAGTTAGCCAACTAGAGCCACTTCTTCCAAACCCCACTCCAATAAAATCTAATTTCATATTATTTTTTGATGAGTTTGTTTCTCAATAAAATTTGTCTTCCAATTCGATGGTATATTATTTTAGCTTTGTCTATCTTAAATCCTTCTCTTTCCAATATTTGTTTTAGTTCTTTGATATTGTATTGATAAATCTTATATCCTGTTATTCTGAATAATCTCTGATAAAAGAATCCAACAACTCTCCTGATTGCTGACTTATCTTCAGCATCAAAAATCAAATAACCTCCGTCTTTAAGCACCCTCTTACTCTCATTTATAGCCCTAATCAAATCCTCCCTGTCAAGATGGTTCCATACTCTCATGGTGACTACTTTATCGAAAGAATTGTCTTTGAATGGCATCTTGAACATATCCGCATGCAAGCACTTAGCTTTAGGATTTTTAGAATTGGCTATTTTAAGCATACCTTCTGAAGTGTCTATCGCAGTAACTTCTCCTAAATGTTTAGTAAGAAATCCCGAACTGCATCCAAGTTCCAAGACTTTTTCCTTACCCTTTTTATCAATCAACTCTAAAAAATATCTTAACTCGACAGCCCTTTTTCTTCTTCTATAAGACGTTCCTTCTCTTTGACCATCATAAGTTCCAGTCACATTTCTTTGTCGATAATAGTCTGTAAACTTACTAGCATTCTTACTTTTCATTATTTTATTTACTTTTAGCCCCTTTTAAAGTTTTTTAAGATATTCTTTATGGCTTCGAGTATAATAAAAAACATAAATCCCTATATATATTAGGGTAGTGATTATGGCGATAGTATACTTAATCACAAGGGGCGATTGAGCTATCAGAACTGCGTAAATCAGTGCAATCATATTGGCCAGCAAGAAAATAACAAAAAGAAACAGACTGACTCCACTTGTATCTTTGGATTTTAAAGTTTTAATCATTTGAGGAATTATCATAATTGAGAATAAGAATGTGGCAATCCACCCTAAAATCTGTGCAAGATCCATCTATCTGGGTTCGGCTAGAGATTTATAAATTTTAGTATAGATATCTTTTTAAGTTAAACTCAATTAAAAAATTTATGTCTGGAAACTTTAAGATAATCAGCACTATAGGTCCAGGGTCTAACAATCCAAAAATTTTAGAAAGCCTCAAAGAAAAAGGAGTAAACTTCTTTAGAATAAACCTATCGCATACTGATGAAGAAGACATAGAGGACAGAATAAAAGACCTCCTGCCATACAAAGTACCCATAATCCTAGATACGGAAGGTTCTCAGATAAGGTCGGGCAATAACGAAGAAATGTTTCTAAAAGAAGGAGAAGAGATTAAAATATTTAATAAAAAGATTGATTGCAACAGCACTAAACTATTTTTTAGACCTTTCAATGTTATAAACAAGCTAAAAGTCGGAGACACAATCCATGTCGATTTTGAGATGACTTCTTTGGAAGTAATAAACACTTCTCACCTCAGCGAAGGGTATGTCATTTGTAAAATAATAAATGGTGGGCCAGTAGGATCCAAAAAAGGAGTTCACATAGAAGGAAGTTTTAATTTTCCAGCATTCAGTCAAAAAGATAAGAGAGCTATAGATTTAGCGAAAAAATATGATATTGGCACATTCACACTATCATTCATAAGAAATGCGAAAGAGGTACAGGAGTTCAAGGAGCTTTATCCAGGGGCAATAGCATATTCCAAAATCGAATGCAAACAAGCAGTAGAAAATATGGATGAGATAATTGACATAGCAGATGGAGTTCTAGTAGACAGGGGCGATTTAAGCAGAGAGGTAGAATCAGAATCTATTCCATTCATAAAGAAAGAAATAATCAAAAGATGCAATATTGTAGGGAAGCCCGTATTTGTAGCCACAAACACCTTAGAAAGCATGGCTTCTTCTTTAAGATATAACCAAGCTGAAATCAATGATGTGGCAAACATTCTCCTAGATGGGGCCACAGGAATCGCATTGACAAAGGAGACTGCAGTAGGAAAGTATCCCATAGAAACTGTTGAAAGATTGCTAAAAATTATGAAGGAAGCGGAAAAGACTAGAGGCAGTTAAGCATCCATAGGTATATTTTAAAACCCTCTTAAATACAGATTTTCATGAAAATAGCTCATGTGGCTCCAGAATTTTACCCAGCCATAGGAGGTGTAGGCCAGGTTGTCAGAGAGCTAGCAAAAAGACAAGCAAGAGCAGGACACGAAGTTCATGTTTTTGCGCCAGCATGGGACAAAAAAGGAAGAATTCCCCCCCGTGATGAAAATATTGAAGGAATCCATCTGCATAGGTGCGTTTATTGGTTCAGAGCAGCGAATTTCATGACTTTCTGGCCATCTTTTTTCCTTAAGATTCTTAAGGAAGACTTTGATGTAATCCATAGTCATTTGTTTGCACACCCACATTTTGTCCTTTCAGCATTGTGTGCGAAATTAAAGGGAATACCTCACATACACACAACTCATTGTCCGTGGAGCGATGCTCCAAGGTCTTTGGTGGGAAGGTTTGGAGTAATAATGAGTTACAATGTTTTTTCAAGGTTGGCTCTAAAACTGACTGACAAGATAATCGCAATTACTCCTTGGGAGAACGAGATGATTAAAAGATATGGGGGAGACAAATCTAAGATAGTGAACATTCCCAATGGGATGTCTGAAATGTTTTTCAAAAGAGTAAATAAAAATGATTTCAAAAAAAGACTAGGGATAAAAGATGACTTGGTTTTATTTTTTGGAAGACTGAACATTACAAAGTCCCCTGAAGATTTTGTGAAGATTGCGAAAGAGGTGCTGAAAAAAAGGCCGAAAACAACTTTTGTCATAAGGGGACCAGATGAAGGTATGAAAAAAGAAGTAAAGAAGTTGATAGGGTCAGAAAAGAAGATAATTCTTCTAGAAGAAACTCGTGACAGAAACGAAATAGTAAAAATGTATCAAGACTCTCAGATTTATGTCTTACCCAGCTATAGGGAAGGATTGCCTCTTACAATTTTTGAAGCTATGGCATCAGGTTTACCAATTATAGCGACTCCCGTGAACGGAATTCCTTACGAGATAAGGCAACCAGACAATGGATTTTTAATACAGCACGGAGACATAAATGGTTTCGCAAATAAAATCATAGAACTATTGGATAATAAAAAATTACTTAAGAAAATATCTGAATCAAATATAAAAAAATCGAAGAAGTACGACTGGGATTTAATCAATAAAGAAACTCTAAACTTATATTCAATCAAAAAATGATTTCAGTAGTAATAACTTCATTCAAGGAAGAAAAAACTATAGGCCGAGCCATAAAAGCTATTCTGCCACAGATATCAAAACAGGACGAGCTTATAATCACAGCTCCAGACGATTTAACTATAGAGGAGGCTAAAAAATATTCCCGTTTAGACAGCAGGGTCAAAATTCTAAGAGACGAGGGGAAGGGAAAGTCACCCGCGATGAATGCCGTAATCCCAAAATGTAATGGAGAATTAATAATATTTACAGATGGAGACGTATTTATAGGTGAAGATTCAATAAATAGTCTAACCTCGCCATTTAAAGATTCTAAAGTGGGAGCTGTATGTGGGAGACCAATGTCTGTTAATGATAAGAGCAACCTTTTTGGCTTTTGGGCGTATCTTCTTACTGAAATAGCCCATACTCGAAGAAAGAGAGCATATAAGACAGGAAGACGATTCTTTTGCAGTGGGTACCTTTTTGCTATCAGAAAAAAATTGTTTCCTAATTTAATTGAAAACCTCCTATCTGAAGATGGTTATATTTCCCATCAAGTCTACGAATCAGGACACCTGATTTATTATCAAGATAAATCAAAGGTTTATGTAAAATACCCTGATAATTTTAAGGACTGGATAAATCAAAAAAAAAGAAGCGCTGGAGGATATAATCAAATAAAAAAATTGATAGGAGTAGAAATGAGGTCTTTCCGTAAAGAGTCCTTGGGAGTCTTAGACTTTTTGAGATACGTTACAAACACAAGAAGAGCTTATTGGATAATTCTTCTATTTTTTTCAAGAGTTTATCTCTGGGCAGTTATTTATAGAGACATCAACATGCGAAAAAAATCTCACAGAGACATTTGGAAAAGAGTGGAAAGCACAAAATAAATACAAATAAAAAACCTCGATTCGTAATAGAAATATGTCAGATAAAAGAAAAGAGCAATTAAAAAACTGGTTGAAAAATTATGAAAATTTTGCCCTAGTGATTATAGTTATAGCAACCCTAATTATAAGACTTTATTATTTCGGACTGACAAATGGCCAGCCTCTTTGGTGGGATGAAGCAGATTACCTCGCATATGCAAAAAACCTTGCAGGGTACCCTGTAAGTTGGATAGTCACAGCACAGCATAATTCTCTCTATTCTTTTTTAGCAGCAATTCTTTTCAGTAGCGGGTTAGGAGAAACAGGAATTAAGCTATTACTACAGCTTGTTCCTTCAACACTTAGTGTAATCTTGGTTTATTTAATCGCATCCAAGATGTATAATGATAAACGAATAGGCATTGCAGCAGCTTTCGCAATAGGATTTTTCTGGGAGCACCTGTTTAACTCAACCAGATTTCACGTTGATATCCCTGCCCTGTTTTTTGGGTTTTTAGCGATATACATCTTTTGGACAGGATATGAGAAAAAAGAAAAGATATTCAGAAAAATAAATTCTAACTATGCGATACCTCTTACAGTTTTATCTTTAATATTAGCATACTCTATAAGAAGAGGTTATATTTTGTTTGCCGCCTTTCCATTAGTCTATGTTATTTTGACTAAGAACTGGAAGCATTTGGTTAAAGACAAAATGAATTGGTTCAGCCTTATACTAGGTATAGTGTTATTCTTCCTGATAGAAACAACAATCTTTTCTTCAGGAATAGGATATGTAAGCGGAACCTACTTTCATGAAGAGCTACCTATCAATTTCTTGCCCTTAAAGGTTTTCGGAGCTTTCTTCATCTTAGGGGGAATTACAAAAAGCATTTGGTTTTACCTGTTCTTAATTGGAATAGCTTTGATGATTTCAAGACTGGCTTTATCATATGGATACATAAAAAAACCTGAAAATTATGAGACGCGTGCAGACTTGTTCAATGTTTTAAGCATAGTAATCACCCTAGCATTTTTTATTCTCATTTTAAGAACTCCAGATACATTCGGAGAACCAAGGTGGTATTTTCCACTTTTATTTGCCACTTTAATAAGCATAAGCAAATCATCGATTTTCATTGCGGACTTTTTCAAAAAGTATCATAAAAGCTTGAGTCTTGCGGTTCTTGTATTACTATTAGGTTTAGGAGCATTTTATCAGCTTAATCAGGCAGATGACTCCATCCGGTCAAAATTAGAGTCATTTGGAAACATAAGAGATGTCAGTCTTTCCCTCAAAGAGAAAATGTCCGAGGATGAAATAATAATAACTAAAGGGCAACCGCAAGTAGAGTATTATTCAGAGAGGAAAACTGTGAATCCTCAGGACTGGGCAGGAGCAGATTTTCGTAATTCTAGTCTGACTAAAGAGCATTTTGAGGCAACAATGAAAAAAATATCAGAAACCCCAGAAGCAAAATATATGATAATCACTTTCTCAGAGCATAGCTACCCTCAATGGATGCAAAAAATTCAGTATGATGAAAGTGGAAGAACCGTCTCATGGGAAATTCCGTTTTTAGACACCAGAATAAATTTTGTCACAGGTGAGCAAAAGATTGAACCCTCTGCAACTTATGAAGATTATAATCTTACTTTCACACTCATTGATATAAAACAAGAAGTTTTCGTATATAGAATATCAGGAAATTAAGATTTTATAACTTTTTTAATAGTACTATTTAGTTCATCGTGTATCAAGTCTTCCCTAAATCTAGCTACACTCTTAGAAACCTTTTTTTTGTCCCATTTTCTGTCTAAAGCTTGAATTAGTTTCGATGAAAAACTTTTTATGTCGTAGGGTTCAGCCAAAAATCCGTTAACACCTTCTACAATAGTCTCTTCGGGCCCAGCACCATCTTTCCAGGCAATTACAGGACATCCACAAGCCATAGCTTCTATAGGAGTAAGTCCAAAATCTTCCTTTGGAGCAGACATTAAAAAACATTCTGCAAAATTGTAAAGCTTAACAAGCTCTTCTGAGGAAACTTTTCCAAGAATTTTAACCTTATTTTCTAGTTTGAGTTTAGAAATAAGCTCACGTATTTTATTCTCCTCCTCAATAGTCCCAGAAATAACCAGTTCAATATCTTTTTTTTGCTCTGCAACTTTTGCAAATGCCATTACTGCCAAATCAGGTCTCTTATCTTTAATCATTCGGCCATGCAATAGTAAATATTTTTTCTTACTTCTTCCAGTATTCTTAATAATTTTAAATTGATTTGCTACAGAAGGATAGATAACTTTGGGCAAGATGCCATAAATAGAACGAATTCTCTTCGCAGTATAGTTGCTATTTGCTAGAACAATATCTGCAGATTTGACGGCTTCAGTATCTAATCTTCTAAGGAATCCTCCAAAGAAGACTCCTAGCACATACGCCAAAAGTCTTGGAACATTATTAACGTATTTGATGCTCCTATTGTATAAATATTGAGGGGGATGATGCATCATAACTATATAGGGTGTACCCTCAAGGAGTTTTTTCATTCGAGCCAATCTAGATGACATAAAACTATGACTTATGATAAGATCTGTCTTTACTGACCTAATTCTTTTAGGAAACAAAAGATACGACGCCAGTTTCATAACCTCATTTTTTCCAGATCCTAACTGAGAAATCTTTACATTCTTGCTTAATCCCAGACTTTCAGTGACCTCTTTATGATTTTTAGCCACGTATCCAAAGAGCATTTCAACTTGATAGTCCCTATTTAGATGGTTTGCCTGAAAGAACATGACTCTCTCTAATCCGCCAATTTCTTTTAGAAAATCATAGGAGATAATTATTTTTTTCATCTTCTTAGTCTAAGGGTCCAACCTTTTTTAGTATTTCTAGGTTGAAAGATTGCAAAACCTTCAGCCAGAGCAGTCAAAAATATCCAAGTAAACACCAAAATTCCAGCATAAATTCCACTCTTGAACGAATTAAAAAATATGTAAGGCAAAGACTTAGAGTAATACTCCGCATAACTTTTCTTCTTAGTCAATCCTGCAGAGCTAAGTTGTTTTCGAGCAATAGAAGTCCTAATTTTCTGTTTGAAGAAATCTCTTGGCACAATTTTGTTATATGAAACAACCATTCTTGGCATTTTAGGATCATCAAATATAGCTATCTTAAACCCTTTATCAAAAATATGTTTCGTTCTTTCAAAGTCATCTCCAAGAGAAAAATTTTCAGAGTATAATTCCTTTCGGAATATATTTGTCAGGAACATTGTTGGCTCAGTAAGAACCCTCATCTCAGAGTGTTGTTTAGTAAAATTATCTTTTTGAAATTTGAACCAATACAAAGAACTGTAAGAAACCATCTTAAACACCCAGTTACCCTTTTCCATAGAGTCTTTGTTCCATTCAACTGGAAAAGACTCAGCTATTCCTCCAACTTCGGAATCCTCAAAAACACTCAAAAATTTATGCAATGACAAAGAGTCTCCAACCTTAAAAACCCAGTCAGCATCATTTATTATAATAATGTCTCCCTTTGACATTTTAACAATATTGTTTATTACTGCAGGCTTTCCGCTTCGGAGATTCAATTTGAAATACTTAAATTTTTTAGATTTTTTTGTAAATTCTTTTACAATCTCTTCAGTCCTATCAGTACAGCCATCTAACCCAAGAATAACTTCATAATCCTTATAGGGAAGATTAAGCAAATTTTCTAAAGTTTTCCGGATTATTTTTTCTTCGTTATGCGCTGCAATCAGGAATGAAAGTTTCATTTAGGTATAAACCCCACAAATTTATCATAAATTTTAATGAATCTTTTTAATGGCGAATTCAATATTCTCAGTCTTAGTATGGCCAACACCATCCAAGGACCAGCTTGCCAAAAGTTTATTTTAGAGTATTCTTTATCAATCCATACAGTAGGACAGGATCTGACTTTAAATCCCTGTTTTTTTAGAACATAAAGGAGATCGACATCGAAAGCCCATTTTGACATAGTAAGCTTTGGCAGAACCATTTCCAAAGCATTTCTCCTAAATATCTTGGCTCCACACTGTGTGTCTCCATATGGCAAAAGAAGGACAGACCTAACTACAAAGTTAAACAACCTTTTAGCCAGAAGTCTTTGGATGGAAGGAGGCGGATAAATCTTGGAGTCTTTATGATATCTATCTGCTATCACACCAGCAACCCCCTTCATATTTGTAATAAGCTTCCAATATTCCTCCGGAGAGGTAGCCATGTCAGCATCTACAAAACCTATAACTTCATACCCTTCCTTTAGGGATCTCTTAAAACCTTCAACTACTGCATATCCTTTTCCACCCCTAATCAACACCATGCAGTTTATATTTTTGTTAAGAGAAGAATATCTTTTTACAACTTCCTGTGTTGCATCTTTAGTGTTGTTTATGACCACAAGAATCTGATACTCTAATATTTTTTTCTTTCTTAAATCCTCAAAAAAGATAGAATACTTTTCAAGAGTCTTGCCTATCCTTTTTTCTTCATTATGTGCCGGCACAATTATCGAAATTTTCCCAAATTCCATGATTTTAAAGAAAGACTAACTTTTTTAAATATATATACAGTGGTTTTATATATCTAAAAAATCAAGTGAAATCATGTCAGACCTAGTAAACAAGACTATAGACAAAATATTCGATATGAGGAAAGAAACATTTCTCCTTATTCTAATCTTTTTGCTTGCTTTTATTCTAAGGTTTATAGCAGCCATAAATGCTTCAGTTTCTGCAGACGACATGCATCATGTTATTCATGCACTGAATTTTTTGAGCTCAGACAGACTAATTTTATGGGATCAATCATCAGGTCTATGGCATGCATTTACAAGCGTGATATATGAGGTTCTTGGAACAACGCAATTAGCTTCTAGGTTCGCCTCAATAATCTTCGGTTCATTAAGTGTTTTGTTAGTATTTTCTCTAACCAAGGAGTTCTTTAATGAAAAAATCTCCCTGATTGCAGCATTTCTGCTCGCAGTGTCTCCTTTTCAGATTCTAAATACCATGGCGGAGATGGACATCATGGCAATGTTTTTTGTTCTAATTTCATTAGTCTCCTTCATAAAAGCCACGAAGTCAGAAAAACTCTCCTTATTTGCCACAAGCGGGGTAGCCATGGGGTTAGCGATATACACAAAAGTCTACCCTTTATTATTCATTCCTTCAATTCTATTATTTTTCGTTTATACAAGACATAAATCCAAACAGAAAATTGTCAATTTTCGAAACATAAAATTTATCTTAATTTTCCTATTTGCAATTTTCATTTTCACAATCCCTGCTCTAACTCATAATTATCTATTATACAAGGACAAAGGATTTTTGGATTTGCAATTCACCAGAGCGCTAGGATTAGGAGAGGAGATTTCTAAAGATTACTACGGATGGACTGCAGATTTCCACACAAGGAACTCTTGGAAGGGATTGTTCTTTGGAGATGAAAGGCATGTTGCGGATGGGAGCCCGCTTTTACTAGCTGCAATAGGATTTGTGAGATTAAGGGACCCAATTGGATTCTATCTAGGGCTTCTAGGAATAATCTTAATTTTAAGCAGAAAAGAGTCCAAAGAGTATCTTGTCTTTTTCCTTCTAAGCATATTATTCGTTTTACCGTTTTTGGCATCAATAATCCTTTTACCTAAGCATTACTTATTTTTGGAGATATTGATGATGCCCATGGCTGCTCTTTCTATTGAATCATTTTCAAGCAAGATTAATAGAAACAAAAATTCAAAAAAATTGATAATTTTAGTGATATTATCTCTATCTATAATCTTCCTTGGAGCTCCAGCCATAAAACACGTTTACCAGCCAAATCTTTATTCATTCTATGGAAAAAGTCAGATAGCGCAAATAATTGATTTTAAAATGGATTCAATTTCAGAAGAATCTTTAATGGTGTCAGATTCTAGAATCTACAGAGGCAGAGTTCATTGGACATCCTTAGGAAGACCTTATTTGGAAGGAGTTCAGTTCATTGAACTGTTAAATCAACAGGATGACATACCTGGAAAAGTATTGTCTCAAAAAGTTTACTATATTGAGTGTGTTCTGGATGATTGTGGCTGGGGAACAATTAAATACCAGCCAGAATTCAACGCATCTATGGAAACTCTGACAGATTTTTTCATCCAAAATGGAAAACTTGAAAAGGTGATAACTGAGCCTTCGGATTCAAAAGTTTTCTACCCTCTTATATCTTCTAACAACAAAAGAGAAGTAATAAGAATATACTCTCTAGATATTCCAATAAAAGAACAGATTATTCAGTTTGCTAAACAGCCTAAGGAGTGGTTCTTATATTCTGTAGGATTCTCACCAAAAGAAAAACAGTTCGATTATTACGAAACTAACAATGCCTTAGATTCATTCTTAGACATGTTAGCTCATTGGATAGTGAAACTGGCAGTTATTTTGGCTTTCATAAGTCCAATTTTTGTAATTTATTTAATAGTTAGAAAATGAAGATAAGTATAATCGTGCCGGTTTACAATGAAGAAAAAACGCTAGCAAAAATCTTAGACAAGCTAGTTTCAGTAGACCTAAATCTCAAAAAGGAGATTCTTATAATAGATGACGGCAGCAAAGACAATACTAAGAAAGTCGCATTAGATTATATAAAAAAGAAAAAACAAAAGAATATCGAATTCAAATTCTATTTGAAAAAAAATGGTGGAAAAGGGTCTGCAGTTAGGCAAGGCATAAAACTCGCAACAGGAGACATAATAACAATACAGGATGCTGATTTAGAGTACAACCCTGAAGATTATAAACTTTTGATAACGCCAATCATTAATGGAACTGCCTCAGTAGTTTATGGTTCAAGAATGTTAAATAAGAACAACGAAATTGGTTATTTTGTGTATTATCTTGGAAATAAGTTTCTAACTCTTTTAACTAAACTATTATACTTTTCGGGGATTACCGATATGGAAACTTGCTATAAGGTGTTCCGAGCAGACATAATTAAGAGCATACCTCTAAAATCAAATAAATTTGATATAGAGCCAGAAATAACTGCTAAAATTCTAAGGAAGGGGGTAAAAATAAAAGAAATCCCCATTTCCTACAGCCCAAGGACAATAGAGGAAGGAAAGAAGATTAATTGGAAAGATGGTTTACATGCCATATTGGTTCTACTTAAATGGAGATTTGCAAAATGGAACTAGATATCCTAAAAAAGATAACTCACAGATCCAAAATATTATTATCTTTAGTCAAAGATTCATTCTATATTTGGAAATTTTCAGACTGGATTCAAGTATGGTTCACAAATAGACGAAAGGAAATTACAATCAAGGGGCTTAAGTTCCAGATTAGAAATCACAATTATTTATCCAAAGTCACAGATATAGCAATGATTTTCGAAATAATTCATTTTAACCACTACGGAATATGTGACATAAATCCAAAAGACATAGTAATAGACATAGGAGCTCACATAGGCAGCTTTACTCTATTAGCATCAAAAAAGGCCAACAAAGGCAAAGTTCTTTCGTATGAACCTTCTCAGGAATCTTTTAAATTATTAAAAGAAAATGTTAAAATAAACAACGGAAATAATATTATTCTTCATAACGAAGCGGTAGGAAAAAATTCTGGAGAAGGATATCTCTTCCAGCATAAAAACAACGCAGAAAATTCCCTATATAAAAAATCCAATAATAAAAAAAAGATTCATTTAACAACTCTTGCAGAAATATTTCGCAAATATCAATTAAACAAGTGCGATGTGCTAAAATTAGACTGTGAAGGAGCAGAATATGATATTCTCTTCTCTTCGGGAAACCAATTATCCAAGGTTAAAAAAATCATATTAGAATATCACGAACCAACATACTTTGGAATCGATAATAAATATAGCGTAAATTCCTTAATGGAGTTCCTCAAAAAAAAAGGTTTCAAGGTTAATGTTACTAAAGACACTCATTACCAAGGAATAATTTACGCACAACAGACTAATCTCTTAAGATGACTATAGTCCCCCAAAGAAAAGCCGCAGAAGCAGTAACGAATGCTATAGAAAACTGGAAGAGATTAGCAGAGAAATAGTAAAGCAAGAATACTTCCAAAATCAAGAAGACAGGAAGGTACTGATAATTCTTAACCTTTCCCAAGGATAATTTATATAACAAAACAAGATTGTTTATAGAAAGAAATACAAATCCAATTGAAAGATAGAATAAAATAGATGAGGACTCTAGAATAACTTTCCCTGAAAAAATCCATACTATAAATGATGGAAAGAAAAAGAACAAAACGAGTCCAATAAACAGCGGCACAATAAGGAGTCCGAATGCGTTGTAGAAAACACCTTCAGATTTATTTTTTTTCAGTTCATTCTCAGAGGATATTGGAAACATGGCTCTACTTATGGGCTGAGTGCCAAGAAAGATTGTTTTTGCAAGTATTGATGCAATAGAGTATGCACCTGCCAGCCCATCGGAGAACACTATCTTTGCAATTATAACATCGATACTATAGAATGCTAATATTGAAAAGATGATTATAAAAGAAGGCAAGGAATATTTCTCCTGCTTTTTGATATGTCCCGACTTTGAACTCATTATATCCCCAAGGCTGACAAATGAAAGTGCCAATGCAGTTCCTGTGCCAATTAATGTGCCAATTATTGCCCCATAAACCCCCCATCCTAAGAATACCAAAATAAGAGATATCACAAGTTTAAATGCAGATTCAGAAACCATGTTTGCTCCTAAAGCGCGAAATCTCTTCTTGCCTTGGATTATTCCCCTAGTCAATGGTAAGGAAAATGCTAAAAATATCATCAACCCATTCAAAAGCATCAAGGGATAGTCTATCTTCATTAAATCAGATATCTTTATGGTAGCAATAGCATAAAGCATGAAAATAACGAGAGAGTAAACGAAAAATTTCTTTGAAGATGCCTTTAGCATGCCCTTTATTTTACTTTTATTTTGTTCACCAGAAGAAAACTTAGTAAAAACTAACTGGATAGATTCAGTAAATATCCCGAGCATGTAAATAATAGCATATAATGCAGAAAGTGTTCCGAATTCTTCAACTCCAAGAAGTCTAGCCATTGAGAAATGGAACATGAAATTTAGAAAATTGTAAATCCCAAAGAATATCAATAAAACTACACTTCCTCTGATTAATATTTTGTCCAACTTCATTTTACAAAAAATGCAAATACTATTGCAATTATAACAACTTGGAACAGCCAAATAGAATAAACAACTCTTCTCTCCGTTGGTTTAATTCCAAACTTTTTCATCAACAGGATTGAAAGATGATTAAGACTATAGATTTTAGAATACTTAAGATCCAGCGTATCTTCTCCAACAGGCTTCGCGAAAGACTGTTTAACTAGCCCGCCTCTAAGCTTCAGAATAGTTTCAATTATGTAAGGTATAAAAAGCAAAATTGCTACCTTCTCAAAGTTGCCCAAGATAGCAAATATTGCTATGAGGCCTCCAAGAGGATAAGTCAAAGTATCGCCAGGGAATACTTGTGCAGGATAGATGTTATAAAAAAGAAACGCTAACAAGGCGGCGACTATAATAAATCCTATCAAAGCAAGCCAAGAGTTTCCAGTGGTATAAGCAACTAAAGAGAGCGCTGAAATCAAAATGATTCCTTGGCCAGCTTCCAGTCCATTGAATCCTGCAAGAAAGTTGAAAGTTGTAGATGTTGCAATTACACCGATAGGGATTAAGATTAAAGGATATAACAGCCCAGAATTTATTTCTCCAATAAAAGGGACAGAAAAAGCGCTATGTCCTGCGTTTATGACCATCAAGGGAACTGCAGCAAAAAAGCACAGAGCTATTCTAGTTCTTCTTCTTAATCCTATTTTCCATCCGAGAGAGTCATCTATAAGTCCTATCATTGCCAATATCAACAGACTTGTGGTAATCGCAAAAATCTCAATCAAATTAGAGCTAGAGTCAAATAAGAATTGGACTATCGCCACATATATGAGTATTCCTAGAATAAATGCTGTAACCGTCACAATTCCTCCAGTCTCAGCAACTTGAGTTTCTCGGTATTTGTTCATGTCTTTTCCTACAAAACCGAATTTTGTAGCCTTCTTTATCCAGAATGGCATAGCAAGAAGACTAATTAAAAAGCTTATCAAAATAGGGAGCAGAAGCACCCAGTTCATTACGCGCTCCTTATCTCTTCAGGGTACTTTGTCTGAAGAAATTCTGCTCTGAACTTAACATCATTAGAATAATCAATCTCCCATATTTTTATGGGCCCTCTTGCTCCTTGGAAATAAACGAAATCTCCTACTTTCAAACCCGATTGGCTTTCTAATTGCTTTATAAGGAAATCTTTTTCTTCGTGAACTAAACTGAATCCTTCTACATCCTCTTCAAATAGATACAGCTTAGCAAATTGGCTGTGGATAGTTCTTTTACTGAGAAATATCATAGCTCCCGACTCATCATAATCCATTCCACCACTACTTTGAGATAATTGTGGGAAGATGAATGCACCAGCATCCAACCCCTCACCTAAATCATACATAGTTCCATTGAAATGGATATATCTTAATGGCAGATTATATTGGGTTCCTCTGTAAACAAAAATCCCTTCTGCACTATCCACTTTCTGGTTCTCATCAAAACCAACTACAACTCCTCCTATGCCTGCAATATTATTATTGCTATAATCTCCTTTAGATCCCGGCAAGAATATCTGAGTGCCATTTAGATTGTATGATAAATCTTCATCAAGGATGGTTCCTCCAAGATACAAGTATTTTGTAGAATTTTTGGCCTCAAATGTCCTAGACGAATCTTTCAAGAAAATACTCAAATAACTTGCCCTGTCATAATCTTTATCAGATCCTATCAGCGAGTATGCAGGATATTTACCTATGTCGCTAGAATCTATCAAGAAATGAGTAACATTATGAGCGTACAAAAATTCAAGAGCTGCCTTTTCATCATTTCCAGTCAAAGCATATCTTCCCATAAGATGATTCCAGTAGGATACAGAGTTTCCTCCATCAAGGACAGTAGCTCTTTCACCTATAGACTGTAACCAATATCCATAATCCCACCAATGTGCAAAAACAGATTCTTGAGGAGTATTCTCTCTTACCCAAGCCATTGCTTTTTGCCATTGTTGATTATATGCAGACGGCACATAAGAGCTTGCTTGAGAAGCGGAAACTTGATAAAAGTAATATGCAGAGAATAGAGATGCAAAAAGGACTATAGCTGCAATTATTACCGAAGCAACTTTCTTCTGTTTCTGCTGATTTACTTGTTGAATAAGACTCATCAAAAAGAAACCTACGACTATGCTTGCTGGGGGAACTAAGACCATTACAGTTCTTACTGCAGCCTTTGCAGAAATCACTCCAAACAAAAAGAATACTATGAGGATGATTATTCCAATTCCAACTTTTTTGAACTCATCCATCCTTTGAGTTTTATAGTACTTATAATAATAAAATCCTACTGCTCCTATCAGAACACCAAAGCCCAAAATATACAAACCGATACTAGCAAAATTCTCACCATTTAACAGGCTACTTGAGGAGTATCTCCCGAAAATAAAGCTTAGAAGGAAAATCACATAAGCTGAAGTCATTATTAATTGCTCTTTCTTTTTCATGAAGTTCAATGTCAAATACACCAAAAAGATTGAGCCTACGAAAAATAGCCAGAAATAAACAGGTATTCCATTATAAATTGGGCCAAAACTACTAACCCATTCTTGGAAGTATGGTTGTCTATTTTCAGCAACCGTCTGAATAAGCCGAGTAGTAGCTGGCTTTATGAACACATCTTTAATGTCAATTATTCTAGATATCAGTTGGGAAAAACCATAAGCTACACTAAACAATACTGCTCCTAAAAATCCAGAGATTATGGTGGAGGTTACTTCCTTAGGAAATTTCTTAATTGTTGGATTATCAAAATATCTTTTTAGTTTTGTTTCAAAGAACACGTAATTGAGTGCCATGGTGAAGAGCACCCCGAAAGCGATTGCAGTTGCTGTTGAAGCAAAAATACTTCCAAAAATATATTTGTGAGTCATAACCATTATAGAGGATGAAGTTATCAGCCAAAGACCATAAACTATTGTTTTTTCCAGGTTGACACTTCTTAGGATAAATGCTATAAACACTGCAGGTGCAATAACTAGGAAGATATACACATAACCTCCCCATATAGATGCCATCCCAGCTGTAGCCAATCCAGAAAGAATAGCAAATACATATTTGGCATATTTCTTCTCAGACTCCCAGCCAGAGATAAACAGATATAAAGCCATAAACAGGAAGAAAAATGCCGCGGACTCTTTTTCAGGTATGCCTGCAATAGTTCTAGGTAGGAGAGCAGGAATTATTGAAAGGAATAAAGCCGAGATAAGTCCGACACCGTTTGCGAACTTAACTCCATATTTTTTTAGAAAAATTCTTCTTGCAAAAAGAAAGAAAGCTATTACTGTTATTGCAAAAAAGAAAACCGGATACAACACTGCTGATTGAGTCACAGACTCACTTCCAAAAAGAGATATTACATTGTGAAACCACGCAATCATATAAGGGTGAAGAAGATATTCATGACCAGTCTCAAAACCTAACGGAACATACCTCATGGTGTCTAAAGCCATCAAACTTCCATTTTCAACAATATATTTTGCCCATCTTAGAAAAAGAAATGGATCTAAATCCGGCCCCAGCGTCCAGGTGCCTGTAGTTATATCCTTTAACCCATAAAGATTCAATGTCCTTATTCTTACCGCTAAAAAGACTATAACTGCCAGCAAGACATAAGTAAAAAGATGATATTTTTCTTTAATAAACTTCAAAAACTTCCTTTTTCTTTCAAGAATATTTCTGTCTTCATCCATATTTATCTTATAAAATTGGCTTATATAAATCTTCCATTTCTTAGCTGAACATTATCGGGGTGATGAAGACTTCTATCAGTGCAGAAAGGAATAGGACTACTACTGCCAAGATTATCAAGTTCAAAGAGTCCTGCAAAACCTCCCAGAATTTTTCAGAGCCAACTTCGTGTCTGATAACCGAAATAGAGACTATTCCTCCAGCCAAAGCTGCTATGAAATAAGAAGCTATCTCCGGAAGACCATGTATTAAGTATCTTAACAGACCTAACGGTAAGGCGCTTAAGTTAGACTTGGTGAAAATAGCTATAGCTGCAGCTATCACAGTCGCATTCCAAGCAAGAATGAAAATTACTCCCGCTCCGAAGATTAGAGAGAACACCAATGTGAATATCAATACGTAGATGTTGTTTGCAAATATCAAAAACAATCTCTCCTTGTTTGTAGCAAAAACAGTAGAAGAAGTGCCCTTTACCCCATATTGCGAAACGCAGTTCTCAAAACTGCTTGGTCTATTAATAAGGCAGTAAGTCTCTATTTGCGCTTTCGAGGTTTGAGTAGTAGGAAGTAGAATGTACCAAAATGAAAAAGCGACAACAAATCCAAGGAACAGCCATAGAAATGCCATCAAAGCCCGATTATGCTCCTTCAAAAGTTTAAACATGCCCATATGTTGAGTGGCCTTTTCTTCTTCTAATTTTATAACATAATACATAAAAGGAATTGAAAACATTACGGTAAATGTAACCACCAAGATACCAGAATAGTTAGCAAGTACTACATCTTGAGAGAATATCCAATTGACAAGAAGTATTGAAATGCTTGCGTAGAATGCCCCAACAAAAAAAAGCTCCCATGGCCTCCTCTCAGCCTTCCGTGGACTTATTAACATCTCAAGCATAATTAATATTTAGGAATATTGCTTAAATAGTTTGCGCAAGATTAACCTTTCTCAATCTCTCTCATCAAAACTTCCAATTCGGAATTGATTCTCACAATTTGATCCCTTAGCTGAAGTCTCATGTTTTCCAATCTGGCTATCTGATCGTTTACAACCGAAGAGGTTTCTGCGAATGTTTTTTTTACAAAAACTCCTGCACCCACATCAACAAAAAGACTTTCTTCTTTTTTTTCAGTCTTCATAAATACCCCTCTCCCCAAAGGAGAAAGTATTTCTTTTTCCTCACTGTCTTCTAAAGCTTCAAGAGACAAGTTGAACTCTTTTAGCTCAACCATTTGTTGTTGAATGTAATTCATCTGTTCTTCTAAAGCCCTAGACTGCTGAATTAATGCCTCAAACCTGATAAATTGCTCATTTTCAGTATTAGTCATAGAACAAGCCCCTTATGGAAGTTTAAAAACTTTCCTGAAGGCAAAGCTGAATATTATGGCTGATACTAAATACCACCAAAACCAGCTACCTGCCAAAGTCGTTTCAACAAAAACTCCTTTTATCCACCAGAAAACTATCAATACAGGGATTAAAGTTATTATCATAGGCTTCATGGAATGTCTAAACTGTTCCATACTATGATTTACCATCTCTTTGGAAAGCTCCATCTGCTTAGCAGGATCATTTTTATACTGCTTCATTTGCGCCTGTAATTCTTTTTGACGCTTACGAGATTCTCTAAGCTTATTTTTATCCAGCACAAAATAGTTTATTGCGCTTATGAACAAAGAAACCAATGCAGAGATTACTACAATACTAATACGAGGATTGTTTTGAATAATCTCTATAATCATTATCACAAAAGGAAAAATCACTTTTTAAATTTACCCTATAAACTTTCTAAGAGAAGGATGCATGTCTACTGCATGTTGCTGTGCTATATTCTGATAGAACTGATAAGTAATCATAACAGCGAGGAGAATTGCAGTCCCAGAAGTAAGTGCTCCTAACATATTAGCAATTGCAGAGAGTGCTCCAACAGCTAATCCTCCCATCACTGTTAAAGGCATGATGTATCTAGAAAGAATACTCTCTAAAATCCTCTGGTCTTTTCTGAACCCTGGTATTTGCAATCCTGAAGACATTATGTTTTTAGCCTGGCTAGCCGCATCCATACCGGCAGTCTTCACCCAAAATACAGAGAATATCATTGCAAAAATCATGTAAAATAGTAAATGACTTATACCTTGAAGAATCAATGAGAACGTGAGATTTCCTCGTATTATTGCCTCTAACAAATTAGAAGAACCCAACCAATAAGAAAGTCCGGATATAGGAACTCCATTAGAGAATCCTCCTAAGAAAGTAGCATACCCTAACCAATTTTCCAAGAGCCCTGCAAATAACTGTAAGTTAGCTATCAATGCCGAAACCAGAATCACCGGAATAACTGAAGCATAGAAGAAAGCTAGAGGCCATTTTACTCCAAACCCTCTAAGTCTGTCATAACTTAAAGGTATCTCTACCTTCAGACTTTGCGCCCAAACCACTCCAAGAAATACTAAAATAGTGACTGCAATAATTGCAAGAGCCAAAGTCAATTGATTAACGTCGCCATTTATCAAAGACTGAATAATAACTAATATCTGTCCAGTACATTGTCCCTCACCGAAATTTATCAAACAATTCTCTCCAGTAGGTCCCGTGAACTGGAACAGCCCAGTAAATAGCTGTAATGCTACTCCTGCCAGGATGAACATTGAAACCCCTGAGCCGAACCCCCATTTGTTCATAACTTCATCCATAAACATTATCGCAAAACCTCCCAGAATCAACTGAAATATAACTACTCCTGCAAATCCAGGAGCTGCCTGCAAGCCTTGCATCATAACATAAACGATAGCCTCAAAAAATATGAAAAAGATAACACCCAACTTCTGTATTCCTTGGAAAAGTCTTTTACCTTCTTCAGTCTTAGTATTAATATTAAGTATTCCAGAACCAACAAGCAGTTGAAGAATTATAGAGGACATAACTATTGGTCCAATCCCCAGACTGATTATACTTCCAAAATCAGTTCCGAGAATTGTTGCCAGAAATTTGAATCTTTCAAGGGCATTGGCGCTTAAACCATGAAGTGGTATATTATAGAGAACAAAGAAGATGCCCATTATAATCAGAGTCCATTTGAGCTTTGTGTTAAAACCCAACTTTTTTTCTGAAGGCTTCTTTACCTCAGGAATAAAATATAATATTTGTCTCAGTCCCATATTTCTTTTAAACAAAACCGCTTTTTAAAACTTAACGCTTCTCAGCGATTATTATCTCTCCGCCAGCTTTTCTGATAGCTTCTTGAGCTCCTTTGGAAGCAGCCTTTGCATTAATATTCATCTTTCTTACAGGAGAATCATTTCCAATTATCTTGTATTTAGACAGGTCAAGTTCAATGAATTCCTTGTTATCCTTTCCAAGACCCCTTTCTATAAGCGACGAAATGCTATTGTTTATTGTAGATATGCTAATGCTAGGGGTTGGTGTTTTTGGACCTCTTCTAAGAGTTTTATCCTTGCCAAAGTAGTCTCCTCCATACAACTTAGTCACTAAAGTCTTTTTCTGATCAGCTCTCTTTCCAGTTCCAGCCATTCCAACTCCACCTCTATGTCCACTACCTCTAGCTTTCTTTTTGAATCCTCTTCCATGGCTATGGCTACCTCTGAATCTTGTTGCCTTTTTTCTTTTTTTTACCCTAATCATAACATCTTCTCCACTAAGTCATTTATCTTCTCTTTATTGTCTCCAAGAACTCCTTTGTTAACACCAAAGTGCTTCTTAGTGTCAATTCCACCTCTAGGAGGATGCAGTCTGAAAAATGGTTTCAATCCAAGTTTTTCCATATCTTTTTTCTCCAATTCTAAAGCGACTTTTTTTGAATCTATAGCTTTTCCGTCGACAGATTTTCCTCTTTTGGCCAGCAACTTTTCCAAAACATCATCTCTTATTGTTCCAAAAGCCACATGATTTCTTATTGTTTTCAAAAGTTTTCTATTCTCAGCATTGTCATGCATAAGAACAGCAGAATACTTCCTTCTTAATCTTGCTCTAAACATAGTCTCTGCTATATTTCCTGAAACATCCACTTGACCTGAGATTCTTATAACTAATATCATTGTGTTCTCCTTAGAGTTTTGCCCAATGCATCAACACATGCCTTCACATGATTGAAAGTCGTTCTAGTTTGGCCTTTGCTTGTAGCATAGACATCTTTCACTCCAGCGAGTTTCAGAACCTTTTTAAGTTCATCTCCAACAACAAGTCCAGTTCCCTGAGGAGCAGGCATCAACTTTACTCTAACACTACCAGATTTTCCTTCAACAACAAAAGGAACTGTATGCTTTTCTCCACATGAACAATCAAAATGAGCACATGCTCTCTCAACTCGAATCATATTCAACTTAGCTTTTCTAATTGCTTTTTCTCTAGCGGGCAAAGTTTCCTTAGCCTGTCCAGTGCCTATCCCTACATGACCATTCTTATCTCCAACAACAGCCATTGCAGAGAATGTCAATACGTTTCCTTCCATAGTTTTTTTCTGAGTTTGTCTCCATGCTCTCCTTTTTCCACCGCCAAATTTTCCCTTCGCTTGGCCTATAGAAATCAAATCAGTTTCAAGGTTTTTTAACAAGATATCAACTATTTCTGCTTCTAGGATTTTCTTTCTGTTTTCAAGAATATTATCAAAATCTTTTTCATTTCCTGCTCTCACATCTTTTCCTATCTGAGTCTTTGGAGCCCAAGCATCAAGTTTGTCTTGATGATCTCTTCTTTCTCTAGCAGCTCTTTTTTCAGCAGGAGTTCCTTCTTCAACAAATTCAGGCTTTTCTAACTTTTCAAGATTTTCTGGAGTTGCCTCTATCAAATCTTTCGGTTGATTTTTTGTTTCTTTTTCAGCCATTCTTTATTTTCTCCTTGACTTTTTCAATCAAATTTAAGTTCCTATCTTCTTTTTTAAGCATTTCTCCCGGAAGAGCTTCTTCGCTGTGAGGAATATCTAATCCTGCATCAACAGCACCATTCAACACAGCATACAATCTTCCTTTCTTAATGTTTCTATGAAGTCCGATATCCAAGATTATTTTTTTGTTCTTTCCATATTTTTTACCAATCAAAAATCCTGTTAAATACGCTGCACCCAGATTCTTCAAGCTTCCAATTTTCTCTTCAGGCCAGCCATACTTTATCAAATCTTTTGAGGTGACGCCAAGAACTATTTTATCCTGTGCAACCTCTGTTTCGATTATCTGTGCCACAATATATCTATTTGTCTTCCTGACTACTAATCTTGGTAGTTCAGATTTCAGAAGTGAAAATCTAGCTCGGTAATCAGTCTTTCCCTGTTTTCTTCTTCTTCTAATAGTTTTTTGTATTTTGTGCATTTATTTTTCTCCTAAATTCTTGACTCTTTCTTTTAATTGAGACAGGCTTTTATGTTGTCTTGCTCTGATTTCCTTTCTCAAAGTCAAATAATTTTCAGAGCTTATTTTTTGCTTTAGTTTAAGATTTTTTATATGCGCTCTAAGTTTTCTAGTTATAGCCATATATTCTTTTTTCCTACTATTGACTTTCTTTTTTATACTTCCAGCTCTTCTCCTAGTTTTTCTACGCACTATCTTTTTTCTTCCCTTAGGTTCCTTTACTATGATAGCTTTAGCACTAACCAAATCTCTGATGTCCTGGCGTGTTATTGCCTCCTTTATCTCCGGAAGGTTTTCTTTATTGAACAAAATTCTATGTTTTCCAACACCTAAAACTCTGGAGACAAGATCCTTTTTCTTTTCTAGTTTCATTTTTTCTCCTCCAATTTCATATTGACTATCTTCATTTTCCTTTCCAATGCAATTTTCACAATTTCCATTCTTTTTTTAGCACCTATCTTTCCGATAATAACAACGGAACTATTGTTCACTTTTTCAAGGTCATTTAGATTATACACCATAACAACTGTTTTTCCTGCAATAGTGCCTCGAAGAGATTCAGATTTCTTGTAACCCACATTTGGCCTTCTAGGATAACTAAATCTTTTCTCTCTCATCTTATTATGTCTTCCCTTAGGTTTTCTCCAGACTTGTAATTTTTTTCTTCTCTTGCCTAGTCTAGATAATCTGGTGGAATCTGTTCTAGTGAATCTTCTGGCCATTTACAAACGCCTCCCTTTTTTGACTGTTATGAATATTCCATCTTGGAAAACTCTCCTATCTTTCTTTGGAACTCTCGCAGAACTCTCTATGTTTGCAGCAGTTTGTCCAGTTTTTTCAAGGTCATGTCCAGATACGGAAATCTTATTTCCCGAAACCTTCACTTCAACTCCATCAAGTATCTGCGCTTTTCTTTTGAACTTCTCTCCTAAGAAATTATCAATGACTAACTCGCTCCCTTCAATCTTCACAGTCATAGGGAAATGAACATGACATACCTCAAGCTCGTAATTGAATTTCTCTTCAAGACCTTTCAACATATTTCCAATATGTTTAACATACGCCTTAATCGCAGCCCAGCTTTTCTTATTGGCCTTTTCACAGATTATTCTTATTTCCCCTTCAGAAGTTTCTACATTTGTTCCAGGTATAGCTATCTCTCTAGAGATTTCAATCTCACCTTTTTTACAGGTTAAAACTTTATTTTCAAAACTACACTGAACTCCTTCTTCAACTTTGATGTTTTGTACTATTTTTCGTCTCATCAATAAAAGTAAGCTATCAAGCTTCCTCCTCTTCCTTGTTCTATTGCTGTTTGGTGAGTCACAAGACCCTTACTTGTAGATATAACTAAAATTCCCATATTCTTTGCAGGAAGGAATCTTCGCACGTACTTTTCTATCTCTCTAGTTTTTATCATATACCTGGGCTTAATGGCAAGGCATGCATTGAAAGAATCTCCTATCTCGATTTCAAGTCCAGAATCCTTAAGTTTATAGTCTCGAATGTAACCTCTTAATTTTCCTATTGCAAGAACATTCAACAAAACTTTCGAGCTCTTGAGTACCACTACCTTTTTCTTTCCTGCTCTTTTGGCATTCATAACCTGATTTAATGCATCTCCAATTATGTCTCTACTCATTTTTTCTTAACTGTATTTATTAAATCCAATTTCCTCCGCAATTTCTCTAAAACACTGTCTACACAGGTGAATTTCATATTGATTAAGATGAGCGCCGAATCTGCCACATCTCTTGCATTTTTTTGCAGCAATTCCCATTTTCCTTTCCTTAGGTTTATTATGCTTAAGGAATTTCTTCATGATAGCCGGTTTAGATTTCAGTTGTCTGACTATCTTATTCCAATCACTTGCAGTCATCTTTGATCCTCCACTATTGTTTTAAAATGATCTTGCATATAACCAATGATTTCTTCTTTTGAAACATGCTGTCTCTTAGGTAATTTTCCACTTTTGATTTTTTTATTTTTGATTCTTGCCCCAGACCTCTCAAAAACTACTGTGACATTAAATCCTCTTATTCCAATCTCTCTTATATATTCCATATCAGGAATTTCGATATATTCTTTTATTCCAAATGAGAAATGATTGCTGTCTATCTGCTTCTGACTTATTGTATTATCTATTGCACCAAGAAGCCTTCTTAAAGTGCGCACAGCCTTTTCTCCTCGGAGAGTGACTCTTGTTCCCAGTTCTAATCCTGGTCTGACGTTAAATGCAGGAATTCTTTTTCTTGGACCTGCTTTTACTATCTGAGGTTTCATTTCAGTGACTATCTCCAATAACTTCACAGCTTTTTCAAGTTCAGGTCCAACAGCACCTGCACTCAGAACGATTTTTCTCAGTCTAGGTTTCATCATGACATTCATTCTCTCACCACCACATGGCGTTGGTCAAGTTCAACCAGCCCATCATCAAACTTAATCTGAATCTTATTGCTTTCTAACGACTCAATAACGCCTTCCTTTCCAATTCTTTTTCCTGAGAAAACAAATGCTTTTTTCCCTTTTTCAAGAGATATAATTTTTTTCACCTCACCTTTTCCATCAATAATAACGCTGTCACCAATTGTTATCTTCTGATTTGATATAAAATTGCTTCCATCATGAGTATTAATCTGAATCTTCTTTCCCGATAGAACTTTTTTACCAATTATCTTGCATAATCTTTCTTTTTTAGAGACTTCAGAAAAAGAAAATCTTCCAGTTGGAAGTATACCTAACTCATAGACTTTTTCTCCAGCTTCAAATATATTGAACAATTTGATAGGCTCTCTATGATCTCTTACCAAACGTCCATTTATTTTCAAAGACTTATTAGAAATCATCAGCTTTACTTCACTAGTAGTTCTTGCAGTTTTCAAGATATCTCTAAGTGCTAAGACTACTGGAATTCCTTGATTTACATAACCTAAAGCTCTTGCTACATATTTCGTTCCCTTTCTCGGGATTGGCAGATTTCTTTGAGTTTCGGATCTAGTTAGGTGCATTTTTATTATCCTCTGTTTTGACTTTGCTCACTGTAGAACTAGAAGAAGTCAACCTTTTCTTATCTTCTGAGCCAATATTCTGAATCTGTAGATTGCTTGGATGGAAATACACTTTTATTTTAGTTCCATCTTTTTTTGAGCGCATTACATTCTCTAAGGTGACTCTTGTTCTAGTCATATCCACAGAAATTATTTTGGCTTTCTTCTTAGCAAAGCTTCCTCGCATGACAAGCACTTCGTCACCCACTCTCAGCGGGAGGTTACTCTTGCCATACTTTTTCTTCAAGTCTTTTGATAGTTGTGCGCTTAAAAACTTATGCCTTATATGCAAAGGAGCGTTGGCTCTATATTTCCTCTGTTTTCTTGGCTGTTTACTTCCTTTCCATAATTTAGAAAATTCTTTTTTCATCTTACAATACAAATTGTGCTATTTTTGACACAGCTTTCCACCTTTCAGCTACTTCTCTTGCAATAGGACCTTTTATCTGAGTTCCTTTCGGATTGCCTTTATCGTCCTTCAACAAGGCAACAGCATTATCTTCAAACATAACTCTTTCTCCAGTAAATCTTCTGAATGATTTTTTCTGCCTTATAACAATTGCATCAAAAACTTGTCCCTTCAATTCAGGCTTTCCAGCCCTCACGGAGACTTTTACATGATCTGCAATCTTCGCATATTGTTGTCTTCCTTTTTTAGTCTTACCATGTTTGACTCCGACGATTCTTACTATTCTTGCACCACTGTTATCACTAGCAAACACAAGACTTCCTATATGCAGTCCTCTTGTTGCTCTTGCAGGTATTGCTTTCATTCTTTTATCTCTCCATTCAATTTTTCAATTATAACAAAATGCACTATTTTGCTTAAAGGCCTACATCCTCTAACTCTAACAAGGTCTCCAATCTGTAATTCCATTCCCTCAGGAATCCTAGCATGAAGTCTTGTTTTTTTCTTAGTAAACCTTTCAAATTTTGGAACCTTGACAGTGCGTTCAAATTCTATAACTGCTCTATGCCCAAATTTTTTAGTGATATTGCCTTTGAAAATTCGGCCTCTAGTTGCCACTAAGTTTTTTTCTTCCGCTTTTTTCTCTACTTTTTTCTTTTCCATTTTTCTTTTATCTTTGTGCGATTCGCGTTAATCGTGTCAGTTGTCATCTATCGAATCTTCTGAAAACCCTAGCCTGACCAATATTGGCCTGACCTGTTTTTTGTGGTCTCCTTGAAGCTCGATGTTTCCATCCTTCACTGTTCCTCCGCAAGCAAGCGATTCTTTCAAGGCCTTTGCAGTGCCTTTGATGTCGATACCCTTGTCAAAACCAGATACTACGGTAATGTTCTTACCGTATCTTCTTTTTTCTGTTCTGACGGTTATCTTCTGTTCGCTTCTTGCGAGGTCTTCCCACGCGATAGCATCAACAGGTAAACCTGTTCGTGGATCTATCTCCATGCGTTTATTTCTTTTTCACCTCCGCTGATTTTTTGTCAGACTTGGTGAATGTAATTATGCGCGCAATTGCCTTTTTAATTTCTTTTGTTTTGGCATTTGTCTTATTCGCAGTAACATTTGCTTTCATCAGCTCTAGCTTAAGATCTTTCATTTTTTCATCTCTTTCCTTCTGATTCATCTTTGCCACATCTTTAGCTCTCAATATAGCCATTTTATTCTTTGTCCTCCTTAGTCTTTCTCACTCGTTTTTTAGGCTTTTCTTCAACTGTCTCTACTTCTACTTTTATTCTGGAAAGGAGCTCTTCATTGACGACAATCCTATCATGAATCTCAGCATGAGGGCCCATAATGCTGACTTTAATGCCGATGACTCCTTGTTGAGTTGTTGCTTGAGACATGGCTCTATCTACAACTTTTGCAGGCTCTCCAGTTTTCTTGAGGTAGCCATGACTGAATCTCCAAGATTTTGCTCTATCACTAGGAAGCTTACCTGATAGAACTATCTCAACTCCAATAGCTCCTGCTTTTACAATATCTTGAAGGAATCTGTAAGCAACAAGCTTGAATTTCATAGAACCTTTTCTCTCTAACTGTAAAGCGATATTATCTGCAACAAGCTGAGCGTCAAGCATCTCATTTTGAATATCTCTGATTTCTATGTGAGGATTGTCAAGTTTGAATCTTTTCTTTAAAGTGGTTGTTAACTCTTCAATCCTTTCACCTTTCTTTCCAATTACAAGTCCAGGTCTGTTAGTATTAACAACAATTTTTTCTCCAACAGGAGTGTATTCAATATTCACTTCGCTGATTCTTCCTTTCCCTAAAGAATTTTTTATATACTCTTTTACTCCGAGTTCTTCTTCCTTAAATCCTACAAATTTTTTCTCATCCATTTTTAGCTCCTTGAATTTCTTTGACCATTACAACAATATTTGCTCTTTTAGCCTTTTTACCGCCACGTTTAGAAGGTCTTGATGCCCAGCTTGCAGAAGCGTGATGGATTACAGAGTTATCAACATCAAGTCCACTAGCGAGGGCATTTCCTTTTAGGCCCTTCAGGATTTTTATAAATTGGCCAGCAGCTTTGACAGGATATCTTCCAGACATCATTCCCTTTCCTTTTCTGTGAGGGATTTCTCCTTTGTAAGGAACAGCCTTTTTCATTTTTGTTACACTTACTAAATCTGCAATAGCTACATCAACTTTCTTATTCTTAACGAATTTACAGATGTATTTCCCTTGTTTCATAGACATATGAACTCCAAGTCCTTTTGCAATAGCATTATCCTTCTTTATTATCATTTTTTCAGGTTTTTTGCTCTTTTTTTCTTCGACTTTCACTTCTTTCTTTTTTTCAGTTTTATTCTCAGATGTTGGAGCTTCAGCTATTTTTTCTTCATTCATTTTTTCAACTTCCTGTTTTTTTTCGTTATCCATTTTTACTTCTTCTTAGCCCTCGATCCTTTAGTTGCACCGAGTCCAGCAGAACTGTGAGTTACTTTCTTTCTACTGAGAGCAAATTCTCCGAGTCTATGACCTATCATATCAATAGTTATCTCAACTTCTTGGAAAGTCTTTCCATCATATATTCCAATTCTTTTTCCAACAAGTCCTGGCATTATGATAATGTCTCTTTTATGAGTCTTTATCTTTTTATTCTTGCCAACTTTTATTTCACAACGCCTTATGAATTTTTCAATAATATCAAAATTTCTAAGGACGCTTCTTCTGCTTCTAGAAGGAAGGTATTTGGCAGCTTCTCTAACATCAAGAGATTGTAAATGCTCAAGATTTTGCCCTTTAAATTTCAATTCTTTAGATCTTAATTTTACTTCTTCCATCTTAGTTACTTCTTCCTCCCTGTTCTTCTAGGTCTCAAATGTCCAACTCTGGTTCCAGGAGGAGAGTTCCTCTTAGCAATCTTGGATTTAATTCTCTTTCCTCTACCAGATCCGAATGGATGATCAATTGCGTTAACTTTAACAGCAGATGTCCTAGGATAAAGTTTCCCTCTAGATCTCATTTTATGATAAACTCTTCCAGCCTTTATGAATGGCTTCTGTTTTCTTCCATCACCAGCAATCACTCCAATGCTTGCACGGCAATTACCATCTAATATAAGTTCTTTTTTATTAGGCATGAAGGCCCCTATCTTTCCATTATCATGAGCCTTGTTTATAACTGCGCTACTTCCAGAAGCTCTTACCATCTTTCCTCCATCTCCAGGGTTTCTTTCTATATTATAAACTCTAGTGCCACCTGGAATGTCCTTAAGGGTAACAATATTTCCTTCTATTACATCATTTCCAAGAATTATTTTCTCACCTTCTACAGCATTGTTGAAAGCAGGATTGTAAAATATCTTATTTCCTATTTGAAGTTTCATCAAAGGAGCGGAATGTCCTCCCGAATGAACCAATTTCAAAATTTTAGCTTCTCCATCAACTTGAGGATATCCCACTCTAAGAGCGAAAGCTTTCTTTCTCACTCTATATGAAAAACTTCCCTTTCCTCTTGCCTGTGATATTATTCTCTTACCCATTTTATATCATACCTAGTTTAGTTGCAACATCAATTGCTGGATTTTGTTTGTCTAGTCTAACATAAGCAATTTTCTTGTTTTGTCTTATCAAGACTCTGACTCTTTTGACCTTAACTTTGAATATTTTTTCAATCTCCTTCTTAATATCTTCTCTTCTTTCCTGTCTTCCCGTTTCAAACGCCAAAGTATTATCAACATCTATCATTTTGACAGCTTTTTCAGTGGTTATAGGTTTCAATATCATTCTATTTTTCTAAGGTCCTCCATTGCTTTTTCAGTATATACAGTTATTCTTCCAAGTGGGTACAAATCAGATATTGAAACATTCCTTACTGTTCTGACATCAACGCCATTCATCTTGACATTTTCATCATTTCCTATAATCAGGAGCAAACCAGCATTGACTTTGTATTTTCTTCCCCTTAGTTTTCCTTTTCCAGACCTTATTTTTCTTTTTTTCTCAATAGTTTTCCAAGAATCTCCAAGTAGTCCTTCAAAAAGATTCAAAAGCTGTTTGGTTTTAGCTTTTTCCACACCAGATTCTATAACTAACGGAAGTTTCAGATTTTTATCATTAATTGTTTGATATCTCTGAAGAACATAATTGACATCTATTGTTGCCGCGAATGCAGAATCCAAAGCAAGTCTTGTCTCTTTCTTATTAATCTTTTTCTCTTTTCCAATTCCCTTCGGCCCATGAACTCTCCTACCACCTCTTGCACCAGAAACTTCAGCTCCTATCCACATAAACTGAGTTCCTCTTCTCCACATAGTTTTTCTAGGAACTCTAGAGATACCTTTTCCATAATGTCCTTTCCAGTCATGTCTTTTGTGGCTGATAGTTCCAGAAGCAGAATGTTTTCTTCCAGCTCTTGGATCATGAGTATAAGGCTGAATAAACTTGTCAGCTTCGAAATATTTAGCAGCCAAGTCTTCTCTTATCCTTTTAGCAAACAGTTTAGGAAGTTCAAGCTCTCCCTTCTTTTTTCCATCTAAATTATATATTGTTGCTTTCATTTCAACTCCAGTAATTCAAGTTTTTGTTTTGATTTAAGTTTAGTAGGTCTCATCGAAGGAGTAATCAAGATTTGTCTCTTCACAGGACCCTGTACGCTTCCTGAAAGGATTATATAATCTCCTCTTACAAGTCCGTAATTTTTGAATCCTCTAGACTTATCAATATTACTAGCTTCTTCAGAAGTGTTTCCATTGCCAATTACCTTTAGATTGTAATGGACCCTTGTAAACATTCCTAATTGTCCAGCCATAGGAGTTCTGTAAGTTACTCTTGCAGGATGCCAAGGTCCTAAACTTCCTGGCCTTCTAACTCCTTTTTCAGATTTATGAGCTTTCAGAGTTATTCCAAATCTCTTAACAGGTCCTTGAAGGCCTTTTCCAGTAGTTAATCCTCTAACGTCTACTAAATGCCATTTGAGTATTTCCGTGAGTGAAATTTCTTTACCAACAAGATTCTTTACAGTTTCAATCTTATTAGCTCCATTGACAGCAACTTCTGTAAAATCAGCAGCTTTTTTATGCCTGCCCTTACCCATGAGACTATATATGATGACTCTCACATCGTCAAACTCAGGGAAGTTCTCCAGTTTTCCAAGTTCCTTAGGCACTCGGACGTTTTTTTTCAATATTTTATCATTTGAAACAAGAATATCTTTCACAACTTTTCCTTTCTTGTAGAGTCGAACAGAATAAATTTTCATTTTTGGGACTTCTAGAATGGTTACCGGAATAACCTTTTTCTTTCCCTTTGTCATGGATTTGTCAGTATCATCTTTCACAACCGCAGAAGCCATTCCTACTTTATAGCTCAAAAATCCCATTAATCCTTCTGAATTAGAATTCTTTTGAATCACCGGATCCCAGTTCACTCTAGGAATAAATTTTTCGGCTCTCTTTCTTGGCCAGTACTGTAAGCTTCCAAATCTTGGTCTTGATATTTTCGACATTTCTCAAATTTACCATCTTGATTCCAGGCACAACTCTCCTAGGTTTATTTACGGTGATTCTACTACCGTGTTGAAATTCAGAATTTTAGGTTTTTAAATCTTTTGCGAGATTAGAACTATCTTCTTTTACTTCTCTTTCTTCTACCAGCCCTTCTAGTAGCGCTGACTCTTCCAGCAGCTCTAACAGGTTTCTTGTTTTTCCAAGCAGCAAATCCAATGGCTATAAGATAAAGAATGAAACCTACTTGAGGAATTATCATAGACAAACTGAACCACCCAGGATAACTTCTTGCTTCAAAAATTCTCCACGTCGCGATAACTCCCAACACAAACAGTGCTATCCATCCAACTATAGGGATTAGGATAAGGAAAATCCAAGCCCAGTGGAATCCTCCCAACTGCAAAATCATAGCAAAATTAGCTATAGGAATCCAAGCGAGCCAAGACTTCTCATAATTCATCTTTTTGGCAATAGTTTTCCAAGCAAGAGCAAAATAAACATATACCCCCAAAACCAAAAGAATAGCGAAGATTATGCTAGCAGCAACAATTGCTCCTACAATTCCTCCAAAAACCATTTCAGGAATTTGACCGCTAAGATTCAGATTTTCAATAGGCATTTTAACTATTAATTAAACCTTTTTTAACTTATAAATGTTTAGGCAGCAAACTTCTTTTCTTCCTTTCTTACCTGTCCGTCGATGTTAATCTCTCTAACAATTTTTCCCTTTCTTTTAGCAAGTCTTCTTATTTCATTAGGGTTAGATACTCCTTTAGGAAGTTCTATGCTCTCAATTACAAATTCGTGTGTGATATCTGCCTGTTTAAAATCAGTTTTTTCAAAAACAAGTCCACTTATTAGATCCTTATCGGAAGTCTTCAGTTTGCAAAAATCAGGTTTAGGTTTGTCATTTCCTTTTGTTGCGGGCTTGCCAGATTTTGGTGCCTTAGGTTTGATTTTAAGTTCAGTTCCATCAGGAGTCTTGAATGAAAGAGCCATAAAACATTCCGGAAATTCATCACAAATCTTTTTCATCTCTAATCCAGACATCTCATCGCTTATCACATACTGCTTAACACCCATGAACTGTTTTTTACTTTTGAATTTTAATTTGCCTGTAAGATCTGCAGTAGACACAATCACTCCAGAAACATTTACTTTCTCTACTCCAGTCTTTTCAGCAAGAAATTTTACTAGCTCATTAGCATATTCGTAAGTCATCGATAAAGAATAATTCCCCTTAGAGTTCTTTCCAAGAATCATTGCTCTATTCTTGAAATTTCCCCGGCTGAATTTCTGAAACTGCAAGTGGACAGATTCATCAATTTTATCATCAAATATCTTTTTTATAAAAAAATCCATGACTGAAAAAGCCACATATGATTTATAAATTTTTAGAAGTTCCAAAAAGTTCCACCTAACCTTTATATAATCGCTCAGGCTTTCTTAAACATGGCAGTGACACATAGTGAAGTGAAGAGATTCTCGGCGATAGCCTTTATTCTCATCCTAGTAATTTTATCTTTCCTAGTTGTCCGTCCAATTCTAATTTCAATAGTCACAGGATTAATTTTAGCATATGCTTTCAATCCTCTCTACTTAAAGATAAGTAAGTACATTAAAAGCAAAGACTTAGCAGCTCTAACTGTCGGAATTCTCGTCTTAATAATAATTCTTGTGCCACTATGGTTTTTAATCCCTCTCTTGATTGAGCAAGTCTTTACAACTTTCAATTCCTTCCAACAAATTGATGTTAGTGAGTTTGTATCAACAATCCTCCCAATTGATTCTTCAAAGTTGAGGATAGAAGTTACTAATATGATAGTTGGCTTCATAGGAAAAATGTCTTCTTCGATTTTGGGAGGGCTCTCAAATCTGTTGTTTGAACTGCCGACACTCTTAATGCATCTTGCAGTTGTAATTTTCGTGTTCTATTTTGCTCTTAGGGATCAAGAAAAGCTTCGCAGTTTTGTTTCTGGTCTTTCCCCTCTAAGAAAAGAAAAGGAAAAAGCATTAGTCAAGCAGTTTAAAGATGTGACTTCTTCAATAGTTTTCGGATTTATAGTTGTAGGAATAATTCAAGGAGTTGCAACTGGTATAGGACTTCTTGTCTTCGGAATCCCAAACGCATTATTACTGACGCTTCTTGCAGTTCTGGCTTCTATTATTCCACTCATAGGTCCTTGGCTAGTCTGGGTGCCTGCAGCAATCTATCTTCTTTACATAGGTAACACTACGAGCGCAATTTTGTTTGCGGCTTACTGTGGGATAGTTGTTTCAATGATAGACAATATTCTCAGACCTTACATTGTTGCAAGAAGAACAAGTTCATCTTCCGTAATAGTTCTAGTAGGAATGATTGGAGGACTGTTCCCATTCGGAGTTCTTGGGCTCATATTAGGACCTCTTATCCTCTCCTATCTGATAGTCTTCATGGAAGCTTACAAGAATAGAACCCTTTCGGATATGTTTGCTCCAGACTAGCTAATTTTATATATTTCCGAAACAAGATTTATCCATGAATCAAAAAGATTTGAACTACTCAAGCCAGCTTGTTGACTACCTAATGAAGAATCTTAAAAAAGGATACACGAAAGAATCTTTGAAGTGGGCGTTAGTCAACCAAGGGCACTCTCAAATAGAAATTGATAAAGCCTTCAAAAAAGCAGAGGAAGAAATGGCAAGAAGAGCGCCTGTTCTGAAAACAAGGCCGGAAATCACAAGAGAGATAATCCATCCTGACAATACGACACTAAGAAAAGAATATTCACCTAAGAAATCTTTTTTCAAGAAACTATTTGGCTAGAACGCCGCTGCCCGGAATCGAACCGGGATATCCCGAAGGAAACTAGTTCTCAAGACTAGCGCAGTACCATTGTGCCACAGCGGCTTATCACTATACATTAAAATCCACTTTTAAATCTTTAGAATAACTTTATTCTCTATAGAATTATCTAAATAAATGATTCGGCTGATTAAATAAAAAATAATAAATTATCAACCGAACAATGAGGCAAGGCCTGCAGCTGATTCAGCTTCTTCCTTTTTCTCTTCCTTCATCTCTTCTGCCTTCGCCGGAGCAGCGCTAGCGCCTGCAGCAGGTGCAGCAACAGCTAAGCTGGCATTCTCTAACTCTGCAGCGATGTCAACTCCCTGTAAACTTGCTACAAGTGTTTTTATCTTCGCATCGTCAACTTGAGCTCCAGTAGCATGAACGACTTTCTTCAAATTCTCTTCATTAACTGGCTGTCCAACTTTATGCAGCAAGAGTGCAGCATATATGTATTCCATTAGTTTGCTTCCTCCTTTGTGTCCTGTTGAGTTTGATCATTTGATTCTTCTTTCTTATCTCCACTAATCAGCTTGTTGAATGCTTTCTCTTGAATAGCAGCCTTTCCAATAAGGAATTTGATTGTCTCTTTGGTAGGGAAACTAACGCCTACTGCAAAACCCATAGCTTTTCCAATGAGCGTTCTCAATTCTTCCAGCGTTCCTGCTTTGTCAATCTTTATTCCCAAATAGACTTTATCGTCTTTCCCATCATATGCAGCAAGAGGAATAAATCCAACTTTAAGAGGAGATACACCTAGCTTGCCTAAGACACTCGCCACCTTTTCGCTAATTGTTTCCCCAGCTCTAACAACAACAGCTCCTTTTTGAATTTCTAATTTTCCTTCTTTGACTGCAACTTTTAATCCAACACTTCCTAATTCTGATATTGCAGGTCCAGGAACCAAGTCCGTAGGTCCTGGTTCTATTTCTATGTCTTCAGGAGCAATATCTCCAGGTTTTGCTTTTGTAGGAACTTCACTATCAGTTAGCAATGCAGAAAGCTCGAAAGCATCTATATCAGAGAAAAATACTGCAAAATCAGACTGTAATCCCTCTTTCAGGTTCTGAAGCGCTCCTTTTCCAGTCTTGTCAATTGCTCTTGTCAAAGCAGTTTTTTTCATGAACTTGATGTCGGCTTTGCCTCTCAAGCTTTTTCTAATTGCTTGAAACTGAGAGCTTGGAAGACTTTTACAAGAAGCTACTAAAATAGTCCTAGACTTTCCTAACCTGCTAGCTAAATCATTTACAAGTTTGCTCTTCCCTTCAGGTATTGGTTTATGTCTAAGATTGGTTTTTGATTCCATTTATTTAACCTCCACATGTAAAGGTTTAGTCATTGTGAATTTAATGAGCACATTTCTAACATTCTCTTCTTTTTTAGGGAGAGCATTTGCAATTGCAGAGTACACTGCTTTTATGTTCTCAATTATCTCTTCATCCTTCATATTTTCTTTTCCGATTGGCACTTTAATACTAGATTCTTTCGCCCTTATTTTGATAGATTTCGCAATCTTCTCCATTAAAGGCTTAATCAACTCAGGTCTTTCTTCAGGAACTATTCCTAATTGAGGAGAGGGCATTTTTCCAGCAGGGCCCAAAGCCTTACCAAATGTTGTAGCTACAGAAGGCATCAGTCTCGCGTTAGCTATAAAAAAGTCGTAATGTTTTACAAGATGTCTTAATGAATTCTTATCTTTGAATTTTGTGAACTCTAATTTTGTGACTGTATCTACAAGACTATTCTTATTCTCGAAAAATCCACAAATCTTTTTCTCTTTAAACTTGTGAGGGATATTTGCAATGAGGGACACATTGTCTCTTTTGATATCAACACCCTTAAGATTAACAACTAAATCAATTGTTTGGTCAAATTTCCTTTTTTTCTGACTTCTCAAATCTTCTAATGCTTTTTTTAGCTCCATTGTTATGCCTCCTACCTTCTGCCCAAGCATCCATAGAAATTATGATGTCGGGATGTAGTTAATGGCTTGTCTTCAAAGAAAAAGAGCCTTTTTAAAACTTTGTAAAAAATAAAATAAATTGTTGGTAAAGGTTTAAGCCTCTAACTCGTCTTCTTCTTCTTCTTCTTCGTCTTTGTCTTCATCAAAGTCGTCGTCGGCGTCTTCATCGCCATCTTCTTCGTATTCGGTTTCTTCTTCAAAACTCATTGGACAGACCTCCTTGTTGAGTCAGACACAACTGGAGCATTTTTAAGTCTTTCCTTGCTCATTTGTAATCTAAAAGTTACTAAAATTACTGGTCAAATTGCTTCAAATATTCCTTAACTCTTGAGATAGTTTGAGGTATTATGAAGTTCTCTATTTTATTCTCAAATATCGTCGATAAGGGTTCAAATTCGGACATCCTATAAAGATTATTTTTCTTATCAACAATCATCAAATCCCTGAGTCTTTTGAGCTGTCTTCTCACATTGCTTTCTGCAATCCCTTTGGCCTCAAGCGAGTGCTCTCTTCTTATCTGTTTTATCCTATCTATTATTTCAAAAGAGCTGACTTCTCTTTTCGTTTTTCTTGTCTCATCAAGCGCGAGTAATATATCTACTACAACATCTCTAGAATCTCCAGGTTGAAGGAGACCTAAAGAGAGGCAGATTTTCTTCACAAGCTCTCTTCTGGATAAGCTGTAAGGTCTTTCGTATCTCCTTAAAGTAAGCTCGTTAAGTGGAACATCTCTAGCCATATGTGTTCAAAAACAATAATAAATATAAATGTAATGATTTCCCTGCAGTAATGGAATTAGTGGTTCTTCTCGGAGAGGATAAAGAGAATTGGGGACAAGTAACCGGTTTGATAAATCGAGGAGAATGGGAAAAAGTTATAATTGTCAGGAATAAGGAGGCGAAGACATTTCCTGCAACTCCCAAAGCAGAAATCGTGACAATAGACTCTTCAAAGAAACTTCTTGATTTGAAAAAAGAAATCATGGAAAAACTCAAGGGAAAATTCTCAGAGTTTGAGGCATGTCTATCAGTAGCTTCAGGCACCGGCAAAGAGCACATGGCGCTCATCTCTGCATTGCTTTCGCTTCCAATGGGAATTCGTCTTGTCGCTTTTACAAAGAATGGTGTTGAGTTCATCAACTAATAAATTGATAAATCTTTCAAATTAGCAACTAGCTCTTGGGTGTCAGTATAAAATATAATCCTCTTTGCAATTCCTCTTAGAGTATCAGATATATCAGAACCCTCTTTTGCAATAACGACAATAGGAATATTTTTTGCATGAGCGTATCCTGCTTCTATTCCAATACCTACTCCTTTTTCAGAAAGCTCAACAATAACTAAGTCTACATTATCTATTACTTCAAAAGTAAGGTTCATCAGTTCTTCAGGGGAGAATTTTATCTTGCCCCAGTGTTCATAATCTCTTTGTATAATTGTGCTTTTGAGACCTGCTGACTGCAAGGCATCAGATAATTCTTCTATAACTTTTCTATTGCTAGAATTTGGATGATATTTTATCGAAAGGTAAACCTTTTTCATTTTAAGCAAAACTCAAGGCCCACTTAACCATCATAAGTACTACAAGTGCAAGAATGAACCATGTTGCAAGTGAAAATGCTTTCCTACCTATCTTTTCACTTCCAGTGATTCCCCAAACAGTAAGATAGAAGAATCTTCCTCCGTCTAGGATTGACACAGGAAGCATGTTAAATAATGCTACAAGTATGTTTATCACAACAATCCACCATAATAAATAATAGATAAACCAAGCCAAATCGCTATTCCAGTTAGGTTCATAATAAATGAAAGGGTTTTTCACCTTTTCAAACTGCGAGATGAACCATCCTGTAATTCCACTTCTATCTGCTTGGACCATTCCGATTCCAAGATAAGCTTTTCCATCTCTTTCTCCAAAAGTTATTTCATTATTGACAATTTCTCCGTCTTTCAATGTTTTTACAATAACTGTTTCTCCAGGCTGATGGGACATGATAGCTTCAACTAATCCATCCTGACTAACAACTTTCACTCCATCAATCTCAACAATAGGTCCCTTAAGCCCAGCGTTTACTGCAGGAGCATCATCAAAGACTATAATTTGATTAGCGTCTACCTCTATAGACTGTAGAAGGTTTTTCGGATTCACCAAAAATTGCTGGCCGTCGATATCCACTCTGACAAAACTCTCATTCACAAGATTAGAAATCTTTCCTATATCATTAACGTCTATTCCATTCACTTTATCTATAGAAGATAACTCTATTACTTGAGAACCATATGTGTTGAAATTCACTCCAGCAGGACTGAAACTAGACATGAAAAACCAGGCAATTATAGCCCCAAAGATTACAGTCATTATAACATTTGCAAATGTTCCGGCTGCCAAAATTGCGAGCTGAGGGAATTTTTTCGCTTTTTGCATTTGTTTCTCATCAGGTTCTACAAATGCTCCAAGTATTGGTCCGAGAAAAGCAAACCCTGTTGTCTTCACTTTAATTTTGTTAAGTCTTGCAAAAATCCCGTGGGCGAATTCATGGCTTACAGCCACTATTACCAAAGCAATTAGGAAGTAAGTAAAGTATAATGGGGGGAAGTAAGCTTCCAGATTGAATATCTTAGGGAAATAAGGTATGAGTGGAGCAATAGGCGGAGCTCTTATAAGCTGAGTGATTATTGGAGATGTGAGGTACAACCAGACTGATTTTAACAATAACCAAATCATAGATATCATTAGAACATATCCTGAAGCAATAATCAAATACTGCAAAGGTTTGAGGACTCTTCCAAACTTTTCGACAGTCCAATCCATTAATTTTATTCCAAGTTTAGTTTTGTAAAGATAAAGAAGACCTTGCCTCTCAATGTTATGCTTTCTGCTGTAAAGAAAGATAATCACTCCTAAGGTAAAGAGTACTAAAAACGCCAGATCATAAAACACAAAGCTCATTTATTCACCTATTTCTTTTTCGATTTCGCAGCTCGAAAATTCTTTTTGCCACATCTGCGGCATCTAACTTTTTTTTCAATAACTTTCAGCGCTTCAGTTCTTGTTTTCTGGCCACAGCCCTTACAAACGAACATGTTCTTGAACAATCTTGTATGTGCCGCAGCTATTTTTGTTGCCATCTTATGCTACCCTCTTGATAATCTTTCGACCTTCAATATCCCAGTATTCAACATTCCCCTCAACTTGAAGCTCATCTTTCAAGCCTTCCTCAAAAGGAACATCTAAAGTCTCAAAACTTTCCAAATCCATTACACTCGCAGTATTATCTCCAATGCTCAATACCTGAGCCCTTCTTTTTTCTATCAAAGGTACTTCAAATCTTTCATGTCCTGGGACTGCCAAGACCTTTTTTTTGCTCCCAATGACTGCAACTGCTTCAATCCTACATTTAGCAGCACCATGCTTTCCAGTCTTGCTAATATCATTAGATCTGACTGCATAAGCGTCACCTTCTATGAGTATATTTGTTCCAGGTTTAGCCTGTGTAGCATCAATCAATTTCAAAACCATCTCAAACATTCACAAGAAACGTTTATAAAAGTTACCATGTAATGCGTTAGCATGAGTTCAGTAAAAAAAGGAGATTTCATAGAAATCGAATTCACTGGAAAGGCAAACGGGGAAGTCTTTGATTCGAACATAAAAGAAGATTTGAATAAAATAAACCCTGAGGCAGAACCCAAAAAAACAGTAGTAGCAATCGGAGAAAAAATGATAGTGCCAGGGTTAGATAAATCGTTCGAGGGAAAAGACGTTGGAAAAGAGTATGATGTTGAAGTCTCACCAGAAGAGGGTTTCGGACCTAGGAGAAAGGAGCTTGTCAAAATCATACCTCTAAGGATTTTTACAAATCAAAAAGTGAACCCGAAGCCCGGAGCGACTTTTTTCCTAGACAATAATTTTGTAAAAATAATAGCAGTCTCAGGAGCAAGAGTAATAACCGATTTCAACAACCCATTAGCGGGAAAAAATCTTCATTATCATTTTATTATAAAAAGACAGATAACCGAGGTGAAGGAAAAGGCAGAATCTCTATTTGAATTCTATTTTAGGATGATTCCTCCTTTTGAGATACAAGAGAACGTTATAGTAATCAAAGGCGAAAAAATGCTCAAAACCCTTACAGACATATTTTCTGCCAATTTCAAAAAGCTTCTCGGGATGGATCTTAAGTTCGAGGAGGTCACTAAAGAATCTTCAACCCAAAAGAAAGATTAGGTTTGAGGTTGGAAAAAATACCACAACAATTCTTATAAACAATATTCATCTAGCTTAAAAATGGAAGATATCTTAATAGAAAGAGAGGCGAAGAATTCTGATTCAATAGACAGGGAATTAGAAGTATTACTTCAAAATAAAAGCGCTCGTATAAAAGTCGTGGGTTGCGGAGGAGGCGGAGGAAATTCAGTCTCGAGGATGAAAGAAGTAGGAGTCAAAGGTTGCGAAGTTATAGCAATGAATACTGATGCTCAAGACCTTCTGTATTGTAACGCTGATCAAAAAATTCTGATAGGAAGAGAGTTAACACATGGACTCGGAGCCGGAAGCAACCCTAAAATCGGAGAAGAAGCTGCAAGAGAATCGGAACAGGAGATTAAGAAAAAACTTTCAAATGCAGACATGATATTCATAACTTGTGGTCTTGGAGGAGGAACTGGTACTGGAGCTGCTCCAGTTGTAGCAGACCTTGCAAAAAAGCAGGGCGCACTCACAATTGGAATAGTCACTCTTCCATTTACAGTAGAAGGACAAAAGAGAATAGAGAATGCACAATATGGTCTTGAAAGAATGCAATCTATAGTCGATACTTTGATAGTGATTCCAAATGATAAACTTCTTGAGTTAGCCCCGGAGCTTCCACTCCATACAGCCTTCAAAGTTGCTGATGAAATCCTGACAAATTCCGTTAAAGGTATTTCAGAATTAATAACAACTTCAGGGCTTGTTAATTTAGATTTTGCAGACATAAGAGCAGTAATGTCAGATGGAGGAGTGTCTCTCATAGGAATAGGAGAATCAGATGCTGCTCAAGGACGCGCATTAGAAGCAGTTCACAGAGCCATTCACAATCCTCTATTGGATGTAAAAATATCAAAAGCGAGGGGAGCTTTGGTGAACATAATCGGTGGCCCAGACATGTCTCTTGAAGAGTATAAGATTGTCATGGAAGAGCTCGGAAAGAAAATCTCTCCAGACGCAAAAATAATTTCAGGAGCTCAAATCTCTGCAGACATGGAGAAATCAATAAAAGTTATGCTCATCGTGACTGGTGTGCAAAGTTCACAAATTCTAGGGTCTAGCTTAGAGAAAGACCTCGGAGACAGGCAGTTAGAAAGCGAACTTGGAATCAAATTCGTTGATGATTAATTTTTTAAACTACTCTTCTTTATCCAATACATGCATAAGAAACTAAAATCATTCGTTCTCCAATCAATGAGAGTTTGGAAAGTACTGAGAAGACCATCTAAAGGGGAATACTGGACAATCAGCAAGGTTTCTGCCATAGGGCTTCTAATTTTAGGCCTAGCAGGATTCATCATTGCAGTAGTCATGAAGTTCTTCATTTAGAAACTTTTATAAACCTTCCAAAATCCTTTAAATTACTACTTCTTGAGTTTTAGAGGTAGCGGAGCCAAAGTAAGATGATTTTCATCATAAAGGTCACAACAAATAAAGAAGATAGAGCAGTTGAAATGATAACCGAGAGGGCTGAGAAAAAACAGCTTAAGGTTTATTCTATTTCCCGTCCACACGGTCTTAGAGGTTATTTGATTCTAGAGGCTGAAGACAGGGATTCTGCAGAAGAAGCAGTCTTCAATCAGCCGTATGTAAAAGGAATTCTTGGCAAGAAAGTTTCATATGAAGAGATAAAAACAATGTTGGAGCCTGAAGCAGAGGACTTTAATATCCAAGTAGGAGACATCGTAGAGATGATTGCAGACTTGTTCAAGAAAGAAAAAGGGAAAGTTATAAGAATAGACAAACAAAAAGGAGAAGTAGTAGTTTCGCTCTTAGGAGCAGCTGTCCCTATACCTGTCACAGTTAAGATGGACAACGTAAGAGTTATAAGGAGAGAAGGAGAGGAAGAAGAACATGCCAATAGTTAAGATTATAGTTGAAGGTGGCGATATGAAGCCAGGCCCAGTCATAGCTCAACAGCTAGGACCTATGGGTGTAAACCTTGGAAAAGTCGTGCAAGATGTCAATGAAAAAACTGCAGGCTTCAAGGGCGTCAAAGTTCCTGTAGAGATAAATGTAGATGCAAAAACAAAGCAGTACACCATTCAAGTTTTCTCTCCACCTGTAGCAGAGCTAATAAAAAAAGAACTAGGTGTAGAAAAGGGATCTGGAACAGCAGGAAAAACCGCAGTAGGAAATCTTGCAATTGAACAAATCATAGGAATAGCAAAAACAAAGATGCAGAATATGTTGGCTTTGAATCTCAAATCAGCAGTGAAATTAGTTATTGGAAGCTGTGTTTCTCTAGGAGTTTTGGTAGAAAGTAAACTAGCAAAGGATGTAGAGAAAGACGTCGAGGCAGGAATTTATGATAAAGAAATAAGTCAAGAGATAACAGAATTATCTTCAGATAAAAAGAAGAGACTGGCAACAGACTTTAGTCAGATACATGCTAAGGAAGAAGCAGCTGCAAAGGCGGCAGCAGCAGCGGTAGCACAAGCAGAAGAAGCAAAGACTGCGGCAGCAGCAACAGCAGCTCCAGCAGCAGCAACAGCAGCTCCAGCAACAAAGAAAGAAGAGAAACCTGCGGCAAAGAAGAAATAATTCTTTAAATTATTATTAATAGAACTGCTATAGCTGTAATCAATATCAAAAAGAAAATAATCATTGTTGCAAAAATCAATTTGAATGAGTCCTTCCTATTGCCTTCCAAATACCATATCACCGGCCTGCCGAACATTAATAATGCTGTAAAAGATGCTGAGAACACGAACAACAAGAGCATGACGACAGGTGCCAAGATATTCACATTTCCATCGAAAACATTTTTTTCCATGAAGAAAACAAATAAGACTACCAACACCACATACAATGCCGTTGAAACAGCGCTAGTCAGCGCATACTGAAATATTTTTTTCATATCTTCAAGAACCCAACAATCTCAACTTTTAAATACCTTCTCAAACACTTTTTTCTAAGGGGCTGTGGGGTAGCTTGGTTAGCCTTCGAGGTTTGGGACCTCGCGACCCCGGTTCAAATCCGGGCAGCCCCATAAGTTTTATTAGTTCTATCTTTTTAGAAATATTATGGATATTGGTTGGGATTATGAGCCTGCTGAAGATACCCTAACAAATCTTTTATTTGAGGAAGGCAGAATAACGACCAAAGAAGGTTTAGATAAGATGCATAGGGGAATTGAAGACACTTACAGACATCTTCATCCCACAAGATTGTACTTCTCTAAAGTTCATGAAGGAATTTCTAAAAGTGTCAAAGGGCTAGTAAGAAAAATCTTCTAACGAATAATTTAAAAACCATGCTCTCTCATTTTCAAAATGGTCAAAACAAAAAAGATAAGACATGCAGGAAGATTCGGTGCAGGTTACGGAACAAGAGTAAGAAACAAGCTCAATTCAATAGAACAATTTCAAAGAAAGAAGCAGATATGTCCTCATTGTTCGAGAACTGGCATAAAGAGAGTAGCAGCTGGAATCTGGCATTGCACAAAATGTGATAAAAGATTCGCAGGTCCAGCATACTTCTTGCAAAAACAGGCCTAGCTAAACTTTAAAAACTCACATTTCCCAGAATAATTATGGCTCAATACAAATGTTTTAAATGTGGAAAAGTAATTACAAATAAACAGCTTGAGAAAAGGTTTGTCTGTCCATCTTGCAATTCAAAAATCTTTTACAAACCTCGCAAGCATATTGTTAAAATTAAGGCAGAATGAATTCTAAAGAATCTTCAAGCATGGAAGAACTTCAAATTCTTGAGCAGAATCTACAAGGATTGATGATGCAAAAACAAGTAGTAAATCTCGAACTGAATGAAGTATCAAACTCATTGGAAGAAGTAAAGAATACTTCCGGTGATGTCTACAGAGTTCTAGGACAGGTAATGATTAAATCTACAAAAGAAAAAGTGCAAAAGGACTTGGAAGAAAAATTAAAAATTCTAGAACTAAGGGCTTCTTCAATAGACAAACAAGAAAAATTGTTTATGTCCAAAGCTGAAGAATTAAAAAAAGAGGTTGGGAAATCTGTCGGTAAATAAATATCTTAAAGAACGACAATATTTATATACTGAATTTGATAGAATTTGCGTATGGCATTCGATTTACGAAAAATGTTCAAAAAAGAGGGTTCAGAAGAGGACTTCGTTGAGATTGACTTGAGCCACGGAAAAGAGAGCAAAGAAAAAATAATAGTTAGACCATTCACTCTAAGGAAATTCGAAGATGTGACAGAAATTCTTAATTCCTTGCGCGAAGGCTACACAATAGCTGTGATTGACATTAAGCCATTGAAGAGTAAAGATGTCATAGAGCTCAAAAGATCAATCTCAAAGATAAAGAAAACTGTAGAAGCTCTTGAGGGTTCTATAGCAGGATTTGGAGAGCACACCATATTAGCAACACCTTCTTTTGCAGAAGTTCATAGAGCCCCTGCCCAACCAAAAGAAGATAAGAAAGACCTTGGTTTCTATTAATAATGGTATCTTACTCGGTAAGGCTCAAAAATTTTCTTTGGAGACAGGCTTTAAAGCATTTAGTAAGGCCCAATAAGCTCGTCAAGGTTCACGGGCACAAAATGCATCTAGACTCTAAAGATTCTCTTCTTTTGTCTTTAAGAAAAAATTACGAGCCTAAACACGTCAAACTACTCAGAAAGACAGTAAAACCAGGAGATTACGTTGTAGATATAGGGGCTCACATAGGCTATTACACTCTGATACTTGCTAACCTTGTTGGCCCCAAAGGCAAAGTTTACTCTTTTGAACCAAACCCAGAGAATTTCAAAATATTGAAAAAAAATGTGGAGGCAAACGGCTATAATAATGTGGTTCTCGAACAAAAAGCCGTTTCTAACAAAAAAGGAAAAATAAAGCTTTATCTTTCAGAAATCAACACAGGAGACTCAAGAATTCATAAAGTTTCAAATGACAAGTCATTCAGGCACAGGGAGTTCAACGTGGATTCTGTCAGTCTGGATTCTTATTTTAAAAATATCAAAGGAATAAACTTCTTCAAGATGGACATTCAAGGAGCAGAGCCCCTAGCCTTAGAAGGAATGAAAAATTTCTTGAAATCCAAAAATCTCAAATTTACCATGGAATTCTCACCAGAGAATTTACATTCGTTTGGATTCAAACCAGAAAAAATCTTGAATACTTTAAGCAAGGAAGGTTACACTCTTGTGGACTTGGACAAACAAAGACTTCTGTCTCCTAATCAGTTCAAAAACCTTGTAAGACACTACGAAAAAATAAACTACTTTACCACAATTTACGCCTTTAAAAAATAACTATGGCTGGGAGATTGAGAAAAGACTCTTAATAGCTACAACGATTGTTGCAGGGACAAGCATGGCAAGAAGAGCCCCAAGAGTTGAGGAAACTATTTTTCCGAGCTGAATACCTATAAGCTCTACTCCTTTAATTCCCTGCACTCCAGCAAAACTCACTATTACTAATGAAACTGCAGCCATGAGGAATTTGTTCACATCGTTTGGAGCAACATTGATAAATCCAACAACAAGACCAAGCACAGCTAAAACTGCAAGTAGTGCAGCATTTATATTGCCAAGACTAGCTCCCAAGATTCCTACAGCAAGAGCCAAAACAACTCCAATCAAAAAGGCCCAGGCGCCCAGTAAATTCTCTTTCGATCTGATAGGCATTTTTATGTATATATAATTAGACAGCTAAGATTTATATAAACTTTCCCTGTGAATTCTAATAAGAACAAAAATTCGAGTTAAATGATTAAACCGAAAAATTTATAAAGGAGTGTAATTTGCAAGTTACAACACAAAAAATGACACACACAAAATTTTTGCTTTTGTTCGCAAGCGTTTTTGCAATAACCTTAGCTTTAACAGCATTAGGTAGCGCTGCTTGCTTAGAAATTGATAATCTGAATATGCCTTCTCAAGTAGCACACGATGCAGGTAGCTTTCAAGTTACTTTTGATCTTCTTCACACAGGAGATGCAGGATGCGATAACCTTACAGGCATGCTCTGGGGTTTCACTTCTGATAGAAACTTTATTGATTGGACTGCTGCTCCTACATTAAGTGAGATAAATGCCAGTGAGAGTAAACCTATCTCAATTACATTCACATTCCCTCCAAACAAGGCAGGAGACATAAACATCACTTTGACTGTTGATTCTAATGAAGAACCTATGATTATTTTACCTTTAGATAAAGTAACAATAACAGGAAGTTCCACATTGAAAGTTGATAGCTTCACTGCTCCAACATTAACATCTTCAGGAACATTAAGATTAAAGAATACAGGTAATACTGCTTTGACAGGTATTGATTTCACAACATCTGGAAACATTGGAATAACATTTAATCCAGTAAGTATCTCAAATCTTGCACCTGGAGCAACAGCATCAATCACACTATCAGTAAGTAATAGTTCAAACAGTCTTGAATTCGGACTAAACCCTACTACAATAACTGCAACTTCTGATGAAGGCGTATCTGCAACAACTTCAGAATTCACAATAAGAAAGACATTCTGTTCAGCAGGAACTGTTGGAAATCTTCAGATAAAGAATCTAGGCGTTAACAATATAGATGGAAACGATGATGACTGGGAAATTCTAGATGAAGTTGAAGTTGAAGTTGAAGTAGAGAACATAGGCACAGAAGACATAGATAATGTTGAAGTAAGACTAGGATTCTTTGACAGAAACGGAAACGATCTTTCAGATGAATTTGATTGGTCAAACTCAGACGAAGAGACAATAGAACTTGGAGACTTAAGAGATGGAAGAGATGACAAGGTAGTATTCACATTCAGAATTCCTGCTACATTTGCAGAATTCGGAGAAGGAGATTACATGTTAGCTGTAAAGGCTTACGGAGAAGACGAAGCCCTTGAGTGTGTTGATTCAGATTCTCAAGAGTTCAGCGATGATTTCTTCGAGTCAGTAAATATTAAGTTAGAAGAAGATGAAGGACTTTTCGTCATAGTTGATGATGTAAGATTCGATTCAGATACTTACACATGTAGCGAGACAGTATCTGGAGAGTTCACAGTCTTCAACGTAGGAGATGTTGAGCAAGACAGAATAAAAGTCACAATGATTAATTCAGCTTTAGATATAGATCAAACCTTTGAGATAACAAGAGGCCTTGATGTCGGAGAAGACAAGACAGTTCAGTTTAGTTTCAATTTGCCTTCAAACGCAAAAAACGGAGCTTATAACCTTGAGTTTGAAACAGAGTATGAATATGATGATGGAGACTACGATCAAATCTCGGATGAAACATTCGGAGAAGAGACAGTTTTCACAGTTGCAGCATGCCAAGGTGGAAATGGAGACAACGGAAATGATAACGGTGGAGCAGTAGATGCAGACGTTGATGCTGAACTTACATCAGATGCAGTAGCTGGAGAAGAGCTTGAAATTGAGCTTACAATCACAAATACAGGTTCAAGCGAGAGTACATTCGTGCTTAATGCCGTAGAATACCAATCATGGGCAACATTAGGAAGGATATCAGATAGAATATTGACTCTTGATGCAGGCGAAAGCGAAACAGTCACAATAACACTCAATGCGAACGAAGGAGTTTCAGGAACTCAGAGCTTCTCAATAGAAGTCACAGAAGGCAGTGAAACAGATACAACAGATGTCGAAGTTAGATTTGGATCCGAAGGGGGATTCGACTTTGGGAACCTAGGTGGAAGTTCACTGATATGGATAATCGGAATTGTCAACGTAGTCTTGATTGTGCTGATAATAATTGTCGCAATAAGACTTGCAAAAAGATAAGTAAGGTAGTTTTTTAAATTCGTTTTTCCTAGACACTAAATGGAAAAAAGAAATGCTTTGTATCTATTTTCTCGATATGCAATCCTATTTTTATTAGGTATTAACGACCTTTTTCTGTTTTATTTCATATTCACACCATTAACCTTCTACACCTCTTTATTTTTCTTGAATATGTTCTTTGGGGCGGTTTTCTATGCCCCTAATGTGATATTCCTAAAGGGCTACTTTGCAAACATTGTTCCCGCATGTGTGGCTGGAGCGGCTTACTACTTTTTGCTCATATTAAACTTAACGACTCCGATGCCTCCTAAAAAAAGATTCGTAAGCATGATGTTCACTATAAGTCTGTTTTTCATCTTGAATGTTACTAGGATAGTCGTATTTGGAGCCTTGCTATATAAGGGATACGAATACTTTGATTTAACTCACAAACTAACGTGGTATATAGGAAGTACAGCAATGGTAGTAGCTATATGGTTTTTGAATATAGCCCTATTTAGAATAAGAACTATCCCTATTCTCACAGATACAACAGGAATAATAAAAGATATTAAACATCCAAGGAAGAAGGTAAGACAATGATTTCAGAAACCTTAAATTTATTAGTCAACTACCTGTTAGACTTTTCTTTATCAATAGGTTATATAGGAACATTTATATGGATGTTAATAGAAAGTTCGTTCATACCCTGGCCATCTGAATTACTCTTAATTCCCCAAGGAGCTTTAGCTCAACAAGGGCAATTATCTTTCTCTCTCTTATTACTTGCCTCAATCGCCGGAAGCTTAGCTGGAGCACTAATCAACTATTATTTAGCACTCTATTTAGGCAGAAGAACTATCAATAAGCTTATTTCAAAATACGGCAACTTTCTTTTCCTTAAAGAAAATCACTTAATCAAATCAGAAGAATATTTTAAAAAACACGGAGAGATAACCACTTTTGTAGGTAGATTAATCCCAGCAATAAGACAACTAATATCTCTTCCAGCAGGCTTCTCAAGAATGAAACTTCCTAAGTTTATCCTATTCACTTCATTAGGCGCAGGAATCTGGAGCGCAATTCTCCTTTCATTGGGGTATTTCTTGGGCGATAACATAGAACTAATAGCCCAAAATTTAAAGCTAATCACCATCATTACAATATTTCTATCTCTTTTGATTATCTTAATTTACTTGATAATCAGATTAAGGGTTCGCCATCGCATCTAGACTTGCTCAAGACTCATATTTCTCAACGGCTTTCATTATCTCACAGACTCAATGGCATATGCAGTTATTGTCCGGATATATCTTTTTGCAAGACTCAAGTTGAAAAATATTAAGAGGACCTAGTTCTTTCTCTTGCATCAAGTATTGATTTTAATTCATACTTTTCAATAGCTTGCATTATCTGGCAATCATCACCAATAGTGATTGTGTGGCATTGTCCGTCGATAAAAATCTCAGTCTCATTCCCCCTCATTATCTGAATAATGTTTGCAGTGCTATTACTTTCAATTTCACATGTGGCATATTTCTGGTTATTTGTCTTGGCTTCAATGAAATCCATGTTCGCAGAGGTTACTTCTATCTGATTATCAGCTAAAAATTTAGATAATGTTCCAATAGCTGCAAAACTTTCTCTGCAATCATTCAAATAAGTTGTGTCAATAGTAACTACTGCAGCAGGTGGTCCAAAACTAGCATCAAAATTTATAGGATTGTTAGCCTCAATAGGCACTTCATTGTATCTCGGATCGTTTCTCAGATAAAGATTGTACTGCCACACCCTTCCGAGTCTATCCTGGAAACTATAAGAATGGTGATAGAAAGTTAGGTCTCCGTATTTGACTTTTTTGAAGGTTATATCTTCATATTTTATTTCAGAAAGACTTTGAAAAAATTGAGTTGCTATTAAAAATACTATAACAAGAACTGCAAAAAAAGCTAGGATTTTGATAAGCTGTTTTTCAATCTTCTTTTCAACAGGATTTTTCTTCTTTTCAGCCATTCCCAGTAAGACAAAATTAAAGTTTTAAAGGTTTCGCCCTCCTTAAGTCATCCCAAAGATTTTGTAAAGAAAAGAGTCTACGGTTTTCAAATCACCTTTTATGAACACGCAGGAATCCTGCTGGCTGACTTCAGAACTTTCAGATTCTTCATAGATTATCAGAAGCTCACTGCAATCTTTTTCAGGAAGGTCATCCTCACAAGGCCCATAACAAGCCTCCTGCAGTCTGCTAGTGAACTGGCCAAGATTATTAGAGATTTCTGCATTAACAATATCTGAGTCAGAAGCCAAGAAAACTGGCTGATTAGAATAATCTGCCAATCCAAAGTCAATATTCAAGGGAATACCTGAGACTTCTTCAACTGAATATGTAAGAAATAACTGGGCTCCAAATCTCTGGTATGTCCAATAGTTCCCATTATAAGTTCCATCAGAAACATCAATTTCTCCATCAGAGCCACTTCCTCCTAAGAATCCTCCACTCAAAAGGGCATATCCAGCAGTGCTAAAGAGCATAAGAAATATCAATATCAAGCCAACTATCAAGGCTTTTCTCTTTTCAGATTTAACTACTTCTTCTTGAGTTCTGATTCTCCTCATCAGATTGAGTAATTTTTATCATTTAAAAATTATTCTCTTCCATAGATATCTCTAAAGTAAGAATAAAAAAATAAAAAAGAAAAAGAAAAAACGAATTTTTCCGTTTTTATTGAAGCTCAGCTTGTGTAGCGGATGTACCGATGTACTTGCTACCTACTGTAGTATCAACAGTTTGACCTGTTAGATAAGCAGCTGCGTTTGTTGTATCTTCAGCATTGTATCCTGCTACTAGAGTAGCTACCTTGGATCCGCTCAAAGGAGAATCAAATGTCTGGATCAAGAATTCACCAGCACTGACTCCAGTCTCGGTTTCCCAATTTGCTCCACATTGTGGAGTGCTACTTCCGAATAGAAGATTAGCTGCCAAAGTGTTAACACAACTTCCTCCAACAACTACCATGTTCTTAGCAGACATTGAGCTTGCTTCGCTATCTAGGATAACGACATCTCCCAATGCTCCGCCACTGCTTGATACAGCATCAGCTTCTGTAATGTAAACTTGTGCCACAACCTGGTCATCAGGGTATGAAACTGTAGCTGTGTATTGGTCAGATGTACTCTGATCAACGGCTACTATTGTTCCCCAAATGTCCATCATCTGGTACATATCATCATTACTTTCAAGCTGCAATCCGGATGTTCCGTAGGTACTGCCAGTCATATCAGTGTCTTTGTTCCATGTCAAGTCGACATTTTCAACTCCAACTCCGTTATCAGCAGTTCCTGCACCTCCTGTCTCTATGATGACTGCATTATTGTTGTTTGCGTCATCCTTTTCTTCCCAAACTACAAGAGCAGGTCTTGTTATTATGGAATTAGACATATCATTGAGGTAGATTTTTGCAGTATTTACAGCAGTTCCATCTACTGTGTAGTTAATTGGTCCAATAGTAAAGCTTGTCTGTTCACCAGCTGTAAGGTTGATAGTAACGCCTCCAATTGTCCAGTTACCGTTTAGGTAAACTTGTGGAGCAGATACCGCTACCGTAGAAGCGAAATCATCTCCGTCAGGGAAGACGAAACCAGATACGTTATTGTTTGCCCCATCCCAATCGTTCATAGTGATTGTCAATGGCTCATAGAATGAAACCATGGCTCCACTTGAAGTTTGGACTGTTGGGAACACTAGCATATCGTTACTTGATGTATCAGGATAACCCAATCTAACATTTTGAGTATCGTCTCCTGCTCTGTTATCTAAATATTTAACAGAATAGGATCTTCCTCCGATGTCGACTGTACCTGTACCTTCAGCGCTTAGAACAGCATCCCATGATTGAGTTGTATCAAACACGTTTTGGAATGTGACTCTGTCATCAGTGTAGTCTGTGCTAGAACTGTTGTGCAAGTCAGACAATTTCACTATATAACCCTCATCTTGGTTTCCAACTACAGCGTATGCGGACTCGTTTATAACAGCGTTCTCTCTCACTTCAATCTCCCACTCGGAAGGATCTCCAAGCATCGATTGAGAGTTTCCAGATTCGTTGTTTACCCATTCCCAACTTGTCAATTCTTTATTTTGCCAGTTGGTAAAGCTGATAGTCATCTTGTCATTTCCAGATGTCTTGACTTCAATATCCTCGGTTTCTCCATCACTTTCCAATCCGATGAAGTTTACTTCGAAACCTCCAAAGACTGGGTCTGGGAATGAATTCCCAGGTGTGATAAAGTCCTCGCTTCCAGAAGGAGCGAATACTTGGACAGTCAACCCTGTTAAAGTGGTTGTGTTACCAGTAAAGTCAACTTGTGTTCCTTCAATTGGATCTTCGTCAGAACCAACTTGTACTTCAGAACCATCTGTGAATTTAAGCTTGTTAGCTCCCAAGATAACTTGCGCGTTTATAGTTCCATCACCAAGCTCGTCTGCATTGTCAACAGCTACTTCAATTCCAAGAATTTTCTTGGAAGCAGCTTCATTGATTTCTTTCTGGTCTGTGTCTCCTGAACTGTCAGTTACTCTGATAGTTGCAGAGGTGTCAGATGCAGAAACAAGGCTAACAGTGTAAGTCTCATCTCCAATAGTTACAGATTCACTTGGATTTGTTGTTGAGTCCAAGAAAACTGTATCTGCAGACTGGAATAACACTAAGCTGTTTCCATCAGTTGCAGATGCAACTGTGAATTCTTTTCCAAACAACATCATGTCCTCTCCCTCGGATTCTGCATCCGCGAAGTTTACAGCTTTGTTGAATGTTACTGTAGAGTTATACAAATAGGTTCCAGCGGTTGTTCCAACCAAGATTCCTGTTTCAGGATCATTACTGCTTGAAGGTTCCTTTGCAAAGATAGCTCTTGGATTAGATCCAATATTTATCCTGAAAGTAGCTTCAGCATCAACATTTCCTGAGAAATCTGAATCAGCTAGAACAGTTGGTAGATTAGACTCTGTGATAGAGCTTCTAACGCTACTCAGACTAGCATTTAACAACAATGGTGAAGAACCTGTGAAAAGAGCGTAACTCTCTCCCTCAATAGTGAAATCACCATCTCCTCCTTGATCAGCTAAAGCAGAGCTCAAACTTTGAGCAATATCATTAGCAGCTACAAGGTCTGTGTTAGAAGCTAGAGTACCATAAACGATAGCTACGTCTGCTTGTCCATTCTGTACGAATGGTGCTGGATAACTAGCTGCAGCAGCAAGTGCCACAGTTGATCCAAGTAAAGCAGTAGATGCTATAGTAGATGCTATTTTTCTGAAATTAAATCTCATTTTTTCTAACCTCCTTTCAGCTCTGTAGCATGACAGTCCCTCAGGACCCCAATAAAGGAGACTGTTTGTTAAAACAGCCTGTCACCAGCAGCATAAAAGGCTACTGAGGTGCTTGCGCACTTCTCTCCGTCGGCACTAAGCCTTAAGAGTATTATGGATAATTGTAGTACCTTTAAAAAGCTTTTCATCTGCAAGGCTGTTTACCCCTATTTTTGTGTGTTTTTGTGGCATTCCTTTATAAAGCTTTCGGTATCACTTCCGATTACAACAGCATTTTTCAGACATGCTAATGCCTGTCATGTAGCCATAGTTTTCAATATACTGGATATAAGTCCATATATTGTAAATAGAAACATATATATACACAATATAATTCCTGTATATAGGAGTAAAAATAACCTATATGGCTCAAAAGACTAAATCCAAGCAGATAACTATCGTCGATAATCAAGGGACTTTTTCAGTTTTCTTCAAAAAATTTCCTGGAACTAAGAAGGATTATGACTTCAAAGGACTTTCCACACTAAGATCTTTGTTATCAAATGAAAAGGCGCGCATTCTACACACGATAAAGACAAAAAACCCAAAATCCGTGTATGAATTAGCCAAGATGTTAAAAAGAGACTTTAAATCAGTAAGCGAAGATATAAAGATTTTAGAGAAATTTGGCTTCATCGATTTGATATCTGAAAAGACAGGCCAAAGAGTAAGGCTTAGACCTGTAGTAGTTATAGACTCCCTGAATATAGAACTAAAAATTTAGTAGCAAAGCTCTAGCTTATTTACTATGACTCCTGGAGATGAGGGTATCAAATATTCAGAACCAACCCTACTAGAACTACAGTTTCCTTCAGATAACAAGAGTATTTCTTCTGTTGCGCTGGAATTCATGCTGTAAACTGATATGAACTCATATCCTTTCAATGGAAACTCTTCCCCTATCCTAAAGCTATTTCCTACTATTGCCTCCAAAGTAGAATTCAATGTTTCACAGCTAGACTTCCCTCCAACACATAAACTACCTCTATAACACTCTTTAAACAGCTCCCCCAGCCTAGCGTATGCTGGTATATAGCCCACAGCACAGTCTGTTGTGAATTCCATAGAACTCTGAAGAAACTGGCTGACTTCAACACTCTCTCTAAATCCCGAATCCCTATTTCTCAAGCCAAAACCTAAGAATATCAAGAGAACCACTATCACAACAACCACTATCATTATGAAGCCCACCATTTCTTCCTGTCCTCTTCTATTTATCCTCATCCTAAATCCTCACTCCCAACTATTATTTTCCCTAATTCACATTTAAAATAGTCTTCAGAAGCTTCATATCTACATAATGAGACAAAAGAGCTTTTACTTGAGGGAATAACCTCTTTTTCTATCAAAGTAATCTCTCCACAATCAGGATAATTACTTCTAGTGCATTCTCCCACACCTCGAGGGTATACTCTCTCAATCCTAAGAAGAGAAAAATCCCAGAATCCTTTATAACTTTGCCTTTCTTTTAACACCAAAACCTTGTCCAAATCTATACAAGAAGCGCATTGACCACTAGTCCATATAAATTCAGGGTTTGAAGCTAATTTTCTAACCTGCTCAAGAGTCTCCCGCTCTTCAAGGTTCTGAGCAGTGTTCTCTAAAGAAGACAGGCTAAGATATAGAACAACCAACCCTATTAGAACAAAAAAGATAACTATCGCTATCAGCACAAAAGCCATCTGTTGCACCTTCAACTGTCCCTTAGAAGAGCTTACAAGAAAGCCTTTCATTCGCCCTCCATATTTCATCAGATTTGTCAATAACAATTCCAATCTGTCTCGATTCCTGGATGTTTGTCATAGCAGAAAAGACTCTCAGATTCTCTGCCAAACCGCTTCCACAGCCCTTCGAATCTAGTAATTCAGATTTAGAAGCATAGACTTGCGCTAGTTCACCAGTTCTTTTCATTAGTCTTTTTAGCTGACATTCATAAATATTCGCGTCTGAGAATATTGCAGCATACATCAATGCTTCATTATCTCCATAATAGAGTGAGCTTTGTCCTTTAGTTACTTTACCAGCATTTGTGTCTATCTCAATATCGCATCCAGCTCCAAAACAAACGCTTAAACTCTCTCTTGGACAAGCCACTTCAGGGCTGATATACACATTATTCAATTTCAAACTTCGGATTTCATCCTCAATATCTCCCGGAGGACTGATAAAGCAATATTCATCTGTGTAAATATAGATTAAATCTGCCACCTCAAAAGGGAATTCAAATTTTTTTACAAAAACATTCATCACATTATCTTGTTCAATATCCGAGGAGAATATGTATGAATCATAATAGATTTTTTCTGTCGAAGGAGATTGCCATTCTTTTCCAATGTTGCTTCTTGTGCTTGTACTGATGCTTTGCTCACCGAAGGTTCCAGATTCTCTGCACTTGTTTATCATACGAGTTTCATCAGGAAAAGTTATTTGTTGAGAGCTAGACTCTTCAAGACTTGTCTCTACCTTCTCCAAGATTATTCCTACTTGTTCAGTAATTTGCGCATTTGTTTGTCCACTACTTGTGCTGATAAACTGAGTTGTGGCATAGATGGCAATAAACAATATCGCCGCGCCAACTATGATAGTGAACAGCCATGCAAAAGTGAATTCTAACCCTTCTTTATCCATTTTAATTAGCCCCTGTCGAGCTTACTGCTTTGACTTTGACGACACTATCAAAACTTCCCTTCTCAAGAGGAATTGACACTCTTCCATTTACAACTTCAAAACACTTTATACCAGCATAACTAAAACCTAAATGTTCTATATCATTGGCAACTAAATCATCACAAGCTTTTTCAGGAGGCCACAAGAAAGTATTTCCTCCGGAATATCTATACCTGCTCAAATCCCTATACTCTCTACTATTATCACTCACGTTCAAATTACCAAGACATACTTTTTCAATTCCTGAAGGAATCCGTCCATTAAATGTATTTGAGACTATTTCAGAATTCCAAGCCCTATTAACCTCTTCTTGAAAATCTTCATAGAATAGAGCTTGCTCCGTACAGCCCTTTACTCCAAAGAACTTGCCTATTGTATAGAACGCGACAAAGACAATAGCAGCAATTATTATGACTGAGAAGATAAAACTAAAAGACATCTCAAACCCTCTTTTATCCATCCTTACAATTAAGAAATAAGTTAATTAAAGCTTTCGTTTAAAGAAGACTACTCGCACTCACTATAACGCTACAAAGATTTGTATTAGGCTGATTGCCATACTGATCTCTACATTTGATATAATAGATGCTTCCAGAGTCCCACTTAGCAAAATGTGAAGTCATCTTCTCAGGGTCAGTCATCTGCATAGCGATGCCCTCACCAATAGCGAAATTACAATTATTCAAAGAATAAGTACACTCAGCTTTCTCGCTTGTAATTATTTTAAGAGCATCACTTCCTTCCTTATATATCCTGGTTACGAATGGAGCTTGACTATCAGTAAATACGCTAAAGTTTGTACTCACACTGTCAGAATTTCCTCCTAAGTCTACACATCTAATATTGTAATTGTAATCTCCACTTGACAGGCTCAATAACTGTCTATGTAGGTGACTGTCTGTCTCGAACATAGGGATAAAGCTACCTTCTGCATTGGTGTCACTAAAGTAGCAAGTAGATTGTCCTTCATTTACCCCATTACTTGTCTCTACCTGCAATTCCACTTGAACGAACTGAGTACTTCCAAATACGCTTCCATTTGGCGCAACACTCATTATATTCAACTCTTGGCTTCCCATCAATGAGAATGGATAACTCTCAGTATTCACATTTCTTTCATTTTCAGGCTTTCCAGGCTGATCTTTACATCTGAAGTAGAATGAATTCAGCTCTCTATCTTTTACACCTGTCAATTCGCTTGCACAAGTGTAAAGTAGTCTTGCATTTTGTTCATATATCTCAGTTGAACAACTCATAGTGTTCTCCATATCAGCAAATGCTTTGTCTAAGATGCTCCATTTACATTCAGAAGGCTCATTCGTGTACACTTCAACGCTCACATTATTTGCTCCAAATGCTACAGGGCTCCCACTTATTATTGAAGTGTCCACAATAACTGGAGGCGTTGTATCAGGAGTTGGATCGACACAGAAACTGAATAAGAATGCATCTTCATTGGCATTTCCATTAGCATCAATACATTTTACAAAGAAGTCATACCTTCCATCCTTTCCAAGAATAAACTCTTCTCCTGAAAGATTTGCTATAGAGTCAGGTGAAGGCAAGTTCATGCTTTGAGTGTGATTCTCAATAAACAAATTGTTTTCTCCAACAAAGAATTGCATCTGCTCATAGGATTCTCCACTAACTGTTCCAATCTTACATTGCGCAGCCTCGTTTGTTACAAAACCAAACTTTAATGGGGTGAATGGTTTTATGCATCCGTTTGCTACTCCAGGCCTCGTTATTTTAGTACCTAAGCTAGGAGGTCTTGTCTCATGATTTGTATAAATATGTCCATCTGTCAAAAACTCTTGTGAAGGAGTTATTGTTGCAGAGCTAACATCTTCTTTCTGAACCCATACACATCTCTCATCTTCACTTCCAACATTTATCAACTGGCAAGCCTGTCCAAGACTTCTACATCGGTATTCAGAACATGGTAAGTCTCCTTCATTACATCTCTCACAATTCTGTCCTCCGAGAGGCGCTTCCCAAGGCAAACACTGAAATTGTACAATCTTCTTGCTTTCTTCTTTGTATAACAATGCAAATGCTACAACAGCGATACCAACTCCCCATAGAAATGCTCCTCCCCCTCCAGAGAATCCTAGCCCTTTGAAGAATCCTTGTAAAGCTCCTTCTTTGAAAGCTTGAAGATAACCAAATCTCGCTATCCCAGTTCCTAATGCAACAGCATAAGCTGCTGCTTGTGATTGATCTTCGCTAGCTCCAAGCAAGTCAGCAATAAAGTATGTAGCAAGTCCGGCAACTCCAGCCCAAATAAATGCGGAAACAAGATGACTAGGAACTCCTCCTGCAAACTGATTTCCCTCAATTCCTCCATATCCCTTAGCGCCTTCAAACAACTCTCCATTAAATGCATCCTCTCCTAAAGTATAAATGTCTCTTGCCCCAGCAACAGGACTTTCAGGAAGGGGTGCTGTTGTTCCAGAACCTGTAGGAATAGGAGTTACAGATTTCGGAGCTCCAGCAACAGAATACCTAAAACCAGCCCCGCCAGTATCAAGTTGCGCATTAACAACGCTAGCCTGCCCAATCATAAACGCAATTGCAATTGTAGACAAGATAATCAAACTTATTTCAAAAGAAGCAATACCTAAATTATTCAATTTCACCCTCTTATTTGACATGATGTAAATAGTGAATTCTTGTTTATAAATATTCTCGCTAATTACCAACCATAAACTATCTCTTACCTTGAAACAAGAACTTTAGGATTTTTTTGTGTTGCAATCCAATTTGCTATTGCAGTGACATCATTCTTCTTTTTAATCCATAAGTTCATTCTATTATACTTCTGTCCAGCGAAATGGAAGATAATCTGATCATCTCCAAAGAGAACTCCTTCTTTCGCTTGAATTCTTGTTAAATCTCTATAATCTAGAATTGCTGCATAGCTACCTCTATCACTCACAAACTGGACTCCTTCAGGGTGAAGGGATAGAGTGCCCACACAAGACATACTAGTATCTTCTTGAAGACCAAAATATGCAGGATAGAACTGTCGCAACGGAGCACTACTAAACGTAATCATTTTAGGAGCACTCGGAGTTTGATTGTAGAAATTATCCCCACTTCTATATCCTGAATCTGCCAAAATTCTTGCAGCTTCTTCATTTCCCCTTCTTATCTGATGTCCTGCATAACCGATTGCTAAAGGCATACATCCCTGCATCCCTACACTAGATGCGATAGCAGTTCCTAAAAGAATCTTCTTCAAGCCCCTTGGGCTTCTCAAGTTGTCACCTCTCACGTGACTTTGAGTCATTCTTTTTATAAGAAAGAATTGTTTATAAATCTTTTTGTCTGTTGTAACTATTTAGAAATAAATAATCAGCTCTTAATAGTGAGGTTTGTTGTCTTTCTTCCTTGTACATTTATCCAGTTAAGTTTAGGTCCACAATCCCCTATAGACTGGCAAACTTCAGCTTGCTGTCTTTCCCATTCAGGTGTAAGGCAATTACAATTATCAACACATTCTTCGCCCTCAAACAATCCTTTTTCAAACTTCACGACACACTGTTGGTTTGCCTGACTACAATAAGCTAAAGATTCTTCTTCCCAGAAATTCAATCCAGGGGGGTTTTCAGGCAGACAAGTTCCACCATCGCTGGAATTTCCAAGTTCAATTCCCTCTCTCCAGAAACAGTCTCTGACATCAGTGTTCTCACATTTATCCTGACTTTCTTGTACAATACAATCTTGCCACCTATTTACTCTGCATGCAGCCTGGGAGAACTCACCCTTATCAGTCTTTATGCTTCCTTCAATACATTCTTCATTCCTAAAATCAGAACATGCTTCTGTCACAATCTCTCCATTCATACATATCTGTCTAAAATATCTTTCTCCAACTTTGTTAACTCCATCATTCGAGGTTTTATCATCATTAACACACCAGCTCTCTCCATGTAATCTTTCATTTCCACTCTCATCTTCGCAATTCAAATCCGCACAGATATAATCTCCATAACTTGCTCTTGCCCCAGCAGCATCCTCAGACCTACAGAAGCTTCCAAGAAGATAGTTACAATTTCCACAATTTCCACTTTCCATATTGCCTGAATTTGGCCCACAGCTTGCTACCTTGTCAACAACATCAGTCCAATATTTTACATCTTTAGTTTTTGAAGCATCATAGATATTAGCTGTATTTCCACAAGTATCTAAAAAGTAAACTTCATCTCTTCCATCTACACACGTTGTTTGAGTAGATGGTCCACAATTGGTACCAAGCTCTTCAGCAGAACAGAGTTTATCTGCATAAAACTCGCCATCAGCAGAAGTTCCATTGCTTGCTCTCGTGCTTCCCTCGCATTCAGCTCTAGTAGTAAACTTACAAGTTCTCTCAAATTCATATTCATATACACAAGCTCCTCTATCTTGAGACTGCACGCTTTGAACACAGGCAAGCTCGCTCTCCATATTCACATCATAATTTGTTTCTAATCCTAGAAAAGAAGAAAGTTTTTTACATCTTACTAAAGTCACAAAAGCTGCTTGATCTCCAAGAACACAACATCCTAGATTACACTGCGCAGGGCTTTCAAGACTCCAGATACCACCATTCTCATTACACACTATCTGAGGGGTATTGTCTAAACAAGTACCCTCACTAGAATCATAACAAGTTCCAGCTCTGCAAAAGCTTGTTGCTTCACAACTTGTAGGTAGCTGTCTTGAATCATCAGCGCATTCCTCTGCGGGAACATCCTGGCAAAAAGCTCCATTGTTAGTTCTCTCACAACAGACAGTATTCTGTTGCGCAGCAGAAAAATCAATATTGTTTATGAGAAGAAATATTCCCAAAACAACAACTAATCCAAATGCCCTCTTTTTCATATAAATCTCCATGCTCTTTTATTTTTATACCTTATTGTCTATGACTCGCTAGTTCAACTCAAACCATAACCTGCGGGGAAGACTAAGCTTCTTGAAGCAAAATTGAATTTATCACCTGTCACGACATTGCTAAGCTTGTAAACAGTGTCTCCCTCTCTTTTTATTTTCTCTATTTTTAAGTCAGGATAATATTGAATATATAGAAGAGGCTCTGAATCTCCCACACTTGATTCATACTGAATTATACTAGTTGCAGTTATCAACAAGTCATAAAATTCACTATTCACTGCAATACCAAACTTGTTGAAAGTCTGTGTCTGCTCTTTTGTCACAGTCATAGGCGCTAGGAATTCAACACTTATCCTTCCTGAAATAATACTGACATTAATTTCTCCATTAGATGAAGAAACCTCAAAGCCTCTATCTTCATAAGCCTCCCTCAAACTTCTCACACAATCATTCGCGGTAGGCTCAACAAAAGTCTTCAACTCATTTTCTACATGTCTTACAAGTAAAGGTTGCTGTATAACACAAAGATTATAATCTGTTGAAGTGTAACACAAATATTCTAGTCTGTCTCCTTCATACATAAGGTAATTATCTGGCTGAAGACTCCCTCCTTGTCTGCTTAATATCTCCAAACCTTCTAGAACTTTTGGTTCAATGCACTCTCTTAAAAATGAATTCGGATTCAGCTCATTACTGGTACTCACATCAACTCTAGTAAGAAAAAATCCTGCTACAATAACAAGAACAATAGCCACTGCGATGATTACGAAAATAGCAATTTGTCCTCTTTTATTCATATTTAAAAAAGAGCAGATTTGTTTATAATCTTTCCGCATTTAGAAGTATCCTCCCTCTATTACTATACAAGCGCTAGGATTTGTAAAACTATCCTGACATTTTATAAAATGGGTTATGCTAGTATCAAAACTAGTAGTATGCAATAGCCCTTCCCCACTCATTAGTCTTCCTTCTGAAAACTCAAACCCGCAGCTATTAAAGTCATAAGCACACACAGACTCTTCATTTGTCACAACATTCAAAGCCCCATCTTTATTGTAGAATCTTGTAATCATCGGTCCTACGTTATCTACGAAAATGCTGAAATCAATACTTCCTTCGGCAGTATTTCCTGCTTCATCTCTGCATTGCACCGGCATAGAGTAGCTTCCTCTTCCATAGGGTCCAAGTCCCATCTGTCTATGGACATCAGATCCTGTCTCGAAAAATGGAGCAAATCCAGCTCCATGATTAAACTCACAATACCTTTGAGTTCCATCTGCTCCACCAGAAGTTCTAACCTCTAAATCCAGAGTAACTAACCCTCCGGAAGTGATTGTTCCATTAGGCATTGTGCTTACAATAGTCAGAGGGGTAAGACTCTTCTTCAAATTATATACAGTACTTTGAGAATTCTTGTTTCTTGGCTTGTTATCAGGATTTTCAATCTGAAGGTATGGTTGGTCTTTGCATCTTATATAATAGTTATTTTCTTCATCAGGTGTTGGAAGAGTCATATTGCAGGCATATCCAAAGATAGTTGATGCATCAGGGTCTTCATCACACTCAATATCGTTTATCATCACATCATAGTCTACATCTTGGCTGTCCCATTTACATTCAGAAGGCTCATTAACAAAGAAATCAACTTCCTGTGTCTGAGATTCGTATGCCACGTAATTTCCACTTTCAGGAGTAAATCTTGAGACTATCGGAGGAGTGATATCATCCTGTGGAGAAAGACAAAACTGTATTGTATAATCAATAGTATTCACATTTCCAAGTTTATCACTACACCTTATATAGAGATTGAAATTAGCTCTTTCATTTACATTCACGCCAACATCTCTTAGTGCTTCAAGATTTGGAAGAGTGACTCCAGTCACATGTTTCTTTTTGTAAAGATTGCTTCCTCCAAAGAAGTCTTCCATATCATCAAAATCAGTTCTTTCAACAGACATCTTGCATTGCGCAGCTTCATCAGTGTCAACACCAAAAGTTACGGGAGTGTACACAGGAAGACAGCCATCAATTGTAGGTCCGTTTATCTTAAATCCTAAATTACTCACCTCAGTATAGGTAAATCCTGGACTGAATACATTAAGAGCCTCTTCGTTAGGGGTTATCACTGGAGGAGTCACATCATCAGTTTGCGCAGCTTCACATATTTCATCACTTGTTCCTTCATTCAGGAATACACAAGTCTGTCCAAGGCTTTCGCATTTGTATTTATTGCAAGGAAGTCCGTCACTTCCACAAGTCGCGCAATTAGCTCCTCCTTTAGGTGGTTGCCAAGGCAAGCATTGAAACTCAATAATATTTTTAGAAGTTTTTCCAAATCCGAATAACTTTAGAATAAGGATAAACACAACGACAATTACAACTGTCCAGAACAAGAAAGACAGGCTGAAAAGAGCAAAGTATCCTTGGGAATATCCAATATATGCAACTATTCCTCCTCCAACAGCTCCAACTATTGTTGCGGCGAGAAGTTCATCTCCAGTAAGTCCAAATGCCTTCCCGATGAAATATCCTATTGCGGCTCCTGCAGCTACCCCTCCTGCAACATTAACAAAAGCGTTCATGCTAGCTCCCCAGCTTCCAATAGAAACAGCTCCTTCAGATATTCCAGCCCCACTGGATAATGAAGCAAATACGGCGGAAGTTCCAAGTTCAAGTGCATATGCAGCCACAACAACGCCTGCAGAACCTAACCCTATATACCCCAAAGTTTCTGCAAATTTCACATCAGCATTCGGATCCGTAGGATCTATCCCCAACCCAACCAATATCTCTTCAGGTTTTAGGGAGTCAGCGCTTTGTCCTTCTTTTTCTTGCGAGAATCTTCTCAACTCGCTCTTATAATTGTCTCCAAGTTCTGGAGCGCCATCAACATTATATCCATCATCAGCATACTCTCCTGCGACATTTACTTGGGCTCCACAATCTCCAAGACTAATACAAAGATTGTTCATAGTCTCCGTGAATATCTCTTCAGTACATTTTTGGTTGACCTTTTTGCTTCCAAAAATACCTTTTTTCTTAATATATGTACATTTTTGTGTAGCAATATTACATAGACTCTCAGCAGTTTCTCCTCCAAATTCCTCATTCAAGCTGAATCCCGGAGGATACTTAGGAACGCAAAGACTGAACTCAAATTTATCTATATCGACTTGCTTAAGAACGCAGTCTGTCATCTCTTCACATCTTTCAAGTTTTTTCTCATCTGTATTGGCATCAACACATCTTTGCCACTGGTTTATTCTACAATCTGCGTGTGTAAATCCGGTTTCAGCTTCTACATTTTCAGTACATATCTCTCTTCTTCCAGCAGAACAAGTTTCAGTTGTTATCTCACCATTTAAGCAGACTTCTTTGTAATGACTACTTCCTGGAACATCAATGCTTCTCCTTTCATTTCCATCTCCTTGTGTTCCTATCTGTCCATCAAACTCACACCAGCTCTCTCCATGCAATCGTTTTTCTCCATCTTTGTCTATACAGCTTAAATCTCTACAAACATAATCTCCATACAGAGCTTTTTCATCTTGTTCTCTAGGAGTTCCAGCAACACTCCCAAGAAGATAATCACAATTCCCACAGCTTTCTTGATTCGCAAGAATGTCATTTCCAACTGCAAGAGAACAGCTTTGTTCCTTGCTTAGCACTTTTCCATCGTTATAGCTTCGTTGTTTATTGGAATCATATATATTCTCCCTGTTTCCGCAAGAATCAAACCAATACACTTCATCCTTTCCTTCAATAATACCTGTCCTTTCTTGTGGAGTGCATTCAGTATTCAATTCTTCAGCAGAACATAGCATATCTTTGTTGAACTCTCCTCCCATTTGGTTGCAAGATTCTTTAGTGACAAACCTACAATCTCTCTCACTCGTAACTGAATCTTCTAAGACACAAGCTCCTTCATCTTCTAAACCAACTAATGCAAGACATTCAAGTTCATTATTCACTTGCTGAAATTCAACAGGCAAAGCTCTTCTTTCTCCAAGAAGATTACAAGATCTTTCAGTAACAAATTGTGCTCCATTTCCTATCAGACAGCATCCGGCTCTACATTCATTTATCTCATTTATTTCTTGCTCAACCCATCTGGAATTTATCTCTTCATTTCTTTCACATGCAAATTGAGGTGTATTTGGAGAGCAAGTCCCTTCATCAAGATCTATACAAGTTCCAACTTTACACAATGCAAAATTTTCTGCTCTTCCAGGAAAACATCCTTCTGAACATGATTCAGCACACTCAGATGGAACATACTCCTGACATATGCTTCCATCCAATGCTAATTTACATGTGTGTAATCCTTCACTTTGTGCAGAAACGATTCCAGAAGAAAGCCAACCTAACACCAAATCTCTAGCTTTTTCTATAAGCGGGTTTTCCATGCCTTTAGGAATCTCTAAGGTATTAGTCTCACTCACCATATGTGCAAGAGCAAACGTGGCTATCATCAAAATAGTTATCTCAAAAATCCCTATTGTTTTTATTTTTCGTGTCATCAGAATCCTTGCGGAATAACGCACCCCCTTATTGCTATATTAATCTGTTTTTCAGTTTTTGTGTGCTTGATTTTATATACATCTGTTCCATCAGACAAAGTAGACTTTCTTATATCAAAATCTGGATAGAGGATAGTAAATCCATCATATGAGAAATGACATCTTTGAGCCTCCTGTCTGGCTATTTCATTTGCCACATAACTCAAATCATAAGCTGGGTGAGATATCGAAGTAGTAAACTCGGTTATTTGTCTGTCCTCTCCGCCTTTACTAAATGAAATATCTTTTTGCACAACCACTTTCATACTATCTGGTTGAAGAATAACATTAAACTGATGCTCTCCAGAATTATAATTATATCCTCTTTGAGTCATCTCATTTTCCAACGAAGCAAAACAACTGTCTATATCATCCTCGCTTGAAGTTTCAATCTCTTCTCTCACATGACTTATGAAATTAGGATACTGTGTGATACATGGAAAGTAGTTGTTCTGATTATAACAGATATAGTTCACATGCAAGTCATCATATATTGCATAATTTACGGGGTTAGTTAATCCCCCCCTCTCTAAGATTGCGTCAGCATTTTCTCTTACAGCCCCTCTTATGCAGATATCAATAAAGCTTTCAGGGTTGAAATCCTGGCCTCTTGTAAGTATTGGCTCTTTCTCTCTCAACGCAAAGAAAAACAAAGCGATAATAGCTACTATTACCACTGCGATGATTACAAAAATCGCTATCTGACCTTTATTTTTTCTTGACATTTTTCCCTCCGATTTTAGTGTTCCAACATAATTTGATAGAATCTTCAATTACATGAGATATGTTTCTGTAATTTTCTTTGTTCAATAAGTCGTCCACTAACTCTTTCGTTTCAGGGTCTATAGTAGCAGAAATTCTTTCTTTCTTCTTCACTTGTCACCTCTCTTCCCAGAAGAGTATTACAAAATCTTATAAAATATATCCAATAGATTCTATAATAATTAGTATTATTCAGTATTACTTATATTTAAACATTTGTAGCTCAAGATAATTTTACAGAATTAACGACTAGTCTTCCTGCTCGACTCGTGGAGCAAGTATAAATGATAACATCACCTTCCCAGTTGGAAAGTTTAATCTCATGGGATGATTGTCAGAGAAGTTTATCTCAGTCTTGCTTGAAAGCTTAGCTCCTTTTATGAATTTGTTTAAGTATTCAAGTGAAAATCTAGCAGCACTATTATCTGCATATATTTCAGCCTCATCACTGGTGAACTCTATTTTAGAAGAGTGTAGCCCTTTAGCTTCTATGACAAACTTATTCGGTTGAGCGATAAATGCACAAGCATCACTGACAACAAGACAATCTTCTATTGCATCAACAAATGCCTGAGAGTCCATCTTTATAACACTCTTGAATTCCCATTGAGGAAGCTCTCTTTCATCTCCTTCAACATCTATAAGAGCAAGAGTGAAATCTCTTCTTATTCTATCTCTTATACCAATCTTTAAAACGTTCTCCTCTTTTTCCAGTACTAAGGATCCCCCCATACCACATCTTCGCAATATTGACTTTAAGTCATTAAGGTTAACTCCTAAAGTTTCATCCTTTTCAATATTAAACTGGCTGAACAGGTCTGCAGGAATATTAAAATATACCATTGCAACGGTTGCAGGATCAACAGCAGTCAGACTCATACCTTCCTTATTCACTTTTATTCTTACTTCCGTGACCAATTCAGAAATGACACCTATGAGGTTTGCAAAGAACCTCGGGTCCTCTAATTTTAATAACATGAATTAGCCATGCCACCCCCACTTTTAAGGTTTATTGTAGCGCACAACAAACAATATAAAACCCGTTTTTTTCAGAATCATATGTCACCAAAAGAGGCTCGCGTTAGATCCATCACGAAGCTCTACTACTCCAAACCTGAGATTCAAAAAGCAATATTCGAATTCGGAAAAGACAGGGAAGTAGTTCCTAGTTATATGATGGAAAGTTTCGGCAAAAGACCTGACTCTTTACAATACCCAAATGATGTTATTGGGATGGTAAGCAAGGGAGCAACATCCTTTCATGCTTCTGAGGAACTATGGAGTAATCCTCTGGAAATTGACTCAGAAATGTCCCTACAAGAACTAAATGAGCTAAGGCATTCATGGGACCTTCTGATAGATATAGACTCCCCATACCTAGATTACTCAAAAACAGCAGCAATCCTTCTTTTAGATGAACTGGAGAAGCATGGAATAAAAAATTACGGAATAAAATTTTCTGGCTCGAAAGGGTTCCATTTAATAGTTCCGGCAAAAGCATTTCCCACGAGTTTTAGAGGTATTGAGACAAAAGAAATGTTTCCAGAATGGCCTAGAGCTATTTCAAAATATCTTTTGCACAGGATAAAACCAGCTTACAATAAAAAAATAAGTTCACAAGGTGTAAACTTCGAGGCTCTTAAAGAAAGGACAAAACTTTCCAGAGAAGACGTAACAGAAATAAACTGTCCAACCTGCGGACAACAAGCGAAAAAAACAAACTTAGTCCATTTCAAATGTGATAGATGCGGAATACCATATGCAAGACCAAATTTCAAAGTTACAAAAAGAAAACTAAAATGCACAGATGATACCTGTCCAGGTTTCATGGAAATAATGAGTGAAGAAGATTATTTCTTCTGTGAGAATTGCAAAACAAAGTTAAAAATAGACACCACAAATAAATTCTGGCAGAATCCCTCTTTCAGATCCGCTAAGACAACCTTCTCCACAGAATCAAAGACAGCAAAAACCTCTGAGGATTTCAAAGAAGAGATTTCAGCGACAAAATTAGGATCTCTTGATTTAGTTCTTGTCTCATCAAGACATCTTTTTAGAATGCCTTATTCACTTCATGAGAAGACTTGCCTCGCGAGCGTAGTTTTAAGAAAAGATCAAATTGCTGCTTTCAATCCAAAAGACGCAAATCCATTGAGTGTAAAAGTTCTGCCTTTCTGTCCAGATTCAAGAGAAGGAGAAGCAACTGGTTTATTAGAGCAGGCATTGAGTTGGGAAGAGAGATATATGCAAGAACAGGAATCAGAGATAAAGAAAAAATATTCTGATTTCGCTCCAACAGATTTCTCAAATGTTTCTGAGGAGATGTTCCCTAAACCAATAAAGAAGTTACTAAAAGGATTGCAGGAAGGAAGGAAGAGAGGTCTTTTTGTCCTTCTAACTTTTTTGAAGTCTCTGAACTTTTCTCCTGCATATATCAATGATAATGTAAGAGAATGGAACAAAAAGAATAGCCCTCCATTAAAGGAAGGGTACATAAAAAGTCAAATAGATTGGCACATAAAACAAAAAAAGAAGATACTTCCTCCAAACTATTCCAATGACAATTTTTACAAGGACTTAAAACTTCTGGATGAAAAACCTCATTATAAAAATCCAATTGCAGAGGTGGCGAGCAAAATTAGGAAGAACAACACTCAATAACCAGCAAATCTTTTTAAACAAGAACTTCTTATTAAACACATGAGAAAACTAGGGGTGATAACAGCGATTGTACTAATTCTATTGGCTGTTCCGATTTTTGCACAAACTGACGAGACAACACAGATTAGAAACGCATATGAGTGCCTTGATTCTCAAATATCTGAAAAAAATGATTCTGTTGCAATAGAGGAAGCAGTATTTGGAATTCTTGCTGCAGGTTCTAACAACGTCCTTGAAGATGTCCTAGATGACAGAGAGAAAGAAAACTGCTGGCCAAACCCAACTTGTAGATTAAAGGAAACATCCCAAGTTCTATTGGCATATGACTCTTTAAATAAAAATACAGAAGACATTGAAGAATACCTTCTATCAAAAAATGCTTCTGCAACAGAAATAGACTGGTATCTCATGATTGACATAGAACAACAAGTTCCTGCAACATGTTCTATCAAGTATAATAACCTAGAGAGCACAATAAGCATTGATGCAGACATGAAGCTTTCTGGTAATCCTGGAAGCTGTCTCTCAATCATTCCGAGCGGTTACTGGATGAAAGTCTCTAATAACTGTCTCGAAGAGAGATTTGAGATTTCTTGCGACGATTTTTCAGGAGGGAATTTCATAACAACTCTCCTTTATCAAAAGGCAGGTTCTAATGATATAATTTATGTTTCTCCAAACACTCATTCAGCCCCTCCATCAGGTACAACCTTTGAAGAGATAAAAGCAAAGTGCTTCAAATCTGGAGACTTATGTGACTACGAAGGATCTCTTTGGGCAGCTTTAGCCTTGAAAAAAGCAGGGGCAGATGTGACTTCCTTCCTTCCTTATCTCTTTGCTCTTTCTGAAGATAACCAAAGGCTTTTCCCAAGTTCCTTCCTTCATATACTATCTGGATCGCAAGACCAATTCTCAGAGATAATAAGCTTCCAAACTCAAAATGGTTTCTGGCAGATTCCAAACACAGCAAATAACAAATTCTATGATACTTCTTTAGCATTATTAGCTCTTCAAGGAACTACTGCTACAGAAGTCCAAACGGCAAAGGATTACTTATTACAAGTCCAGGATTCTGAAGGATGTTGGAACAATAACAACATCAGAGACACAGCATTTATTCTTTACGCAGGTTGGCCTTCACAACCTTCAAGTGGAGGTGGAGGAGGAAGCGGAGGTTCTAACGAAACAAATCAAACAGGTGGAGGAGGAAGCGGTTCACAGACTTGTTTAAGTTCAGGAAATTATTGTGGCTCACTTTTTGATTGCACTGATGCTCAAGGAACCGTTCTAAACCAATACACTTGCACATCACAGTGGGATGTTTGCTGTTCAGAACCAATAGGAGTTTTATCAACTTGCAATGAACTAGGGGGAAATGTTTGTTCATCAAATCAGAGATGTTCAGGAAGAACTGCAGAATCTGCAGAAGGCACCTGCTGTCTTGCTACCTGCGAAATTAATCCTATAACAGAAACAAGCGAATGCGTTCAGAATGGAGGACTATGTGATTCCTCGTGTACCTCATCTGAAGAAATAGCAGATTATAGCTGCGAGTCAGCATCACAATACTGCTGTACTCCTAAATCAGACGGTTCAGAAGAAGGCTCTTCAAACCCCTGGATATGGATAATAGTTCTAGTATTCCTCATTGCTCTCCTTGTGCTTGGAATAGTTTACAGGCACAAGTTGCAGTTATGGCTCTTTAAGGCAAAGAGAAAGGGGGGGATAAGCACTTCTCCTGCACCACCAAGAAGACCTCCATTTATGCCTCCAGTAATGCGTGGTAGACCTACAGGAGTACCTCAAAGACCACAAGCTCCAGTCAAAAGACCTGTTTCAAAAGCAGATGCAGAAATGGAAGAGACTCTCAGAAAATTAAGAGAGCTGAGTGAGTAGTCAGATTTATATAATTCCTTTAAGATATTTTGTTTAATGAAAAAAGTGGTTTTGATTTTGACAGTTTTCTTTTTGATAAGCACAGCAACAGCAGTTTCAACAAATATGAAAGAAGTCTATTCTCCGGGAGAAACTATGATATTAGAGATTTCTGGTAACATTCTCTCTTCTATAGAGAAGGAAGACATCGAACTTAGAAGAGGCCACGTCCAAGTGCCCTTCGATTACAATATAGCTAAATTAGGAAATTCCTACTTTCTATATGCCATTCTCCCGCAAAATGAAAACAATTATTCCCTATGGATAAAAAACATCCAAACTAATATAGATGGACAGATTAAGATAATAGATTACTCTGAAAATTTTAGCACTCAAGGTCCTTTAGTAACTTACTTTATAAATCCAGGATTTATATCAACAGCGCAAGATAATACAGGGATTTCAATAACTCTAAATACGGATTCGCAAGAAGAAATAGAAATTGGACTTCCAGAACCTCAGTCAGTATCATTAAGGCCCGGCGAGAACAATATCCAGTTTTCTATATCATCTTTAGATGGAGGACTTTCTTTTGTAAACATTGGTATGTACTCAATGCCTATCTATTATCTGAAACAAGAATCGGAGAACAATACGGACGACAGCTACAATAACAGTATTGATGAAAACACAGACTATAATTTCGTTTTTTCTCCAAAGTCTATAGAAAGCATAGTTCTTGTTAGAGAAAGAAAGGTATATCCTGTAAGAATAGCTAATTTTGGGAACGATTCTATTTCAAATATCGAGCTTATTTTCAACGAAGACCTGTTTGAAGTAGACTATTCTGATTTAGGAGTTATTAATCCAGGAGAGGAAGTAGAGATAAACATAATATTGCTTGAGAACAATCAGCCTTTCAATGAAATAATCAGAGCAAGGATAGGAGATTATGAAATAACTCTTCCGATAATAGTGAGGTATACAGAAAACGAGTCTGATGCCCAAACCCCCTATTTACAAAATTACTCCGGAAGTTCTTCCAGTCTCACATATCTTTGTTCAGAGCTCAATGGAAGGTTCTGCTCAGCAAATGAAGAATGCTCAGGAGAGGTAGTTCAAGCGCTAGACGGAAATAGTTGCTGTCTTTCACAATGCAGAGTTCCCGAAACCAAATCGAGTCTCGCTTGGATAGGATATTTAATTGGAGCTATAGTTCTCATCATAGCAGTAATAATTGGTGGAAGATACTTGAAGACAAAAAAACTATCAGCCTCTAAGCCTTAGATTTTTTAGATTTCTTACTCTTCTTCTTAACTGGTTTTTCTTTAGAATTCTCAGAATTCTCAAATTTGAGTTCAATACCCTTCTCTTTCAACTGGTTGATGATTATGCTTCTCTCAGCAAGCAATTTTTTAGTAATAGAGTCGTAATGATGTATTCTAGTTATTAGATTGTTCCCGAGCTCATTTATCTCACTATTTTTCAATTTTAGGCTACTTGGAGCAAGCACTTCAACATTCGAAGGGAAGTAGGTAAATAGTATCCCAAAAAATAATGAAAGAGACTCTAACTCAAGTTCAACTTCTGCGAAAGAGGTAAACAAGTTCTCTGCACCTTCCACTTTTTTCGGAGGATGGTATATTTTCTCGGCAATCTTTACGCCTTTTTCAGCTCCAAGTCTCATTACAACAGTTTCCAAGGCTTCTTTTACATGTTCAGGAGGCCTCCCAAGAACTTCAAAAATCATTCTAACAGTTATCTTTTCCACCAATCTTTCTGGAAAATATAGGTTTTAAAGTTTTCTCAACGCAAGCAAGACTGCAATCAACACTATAAGACCTGTAAAGCCGTAAACTACCCAAGTCCTTATTTTTTCCTGTTCTGAAATAAATTCATCAGGTTTATTTTCATTATCTCCAAGGATTATTTTTTTGTTTTGTTTTATTTGCGTAAAATTTAGATTAGAATTAGATTGAGTATTTCTCATCTGACTATTCCCAATGTTACCTGAATTTTGGTCTTCATCTTCATTATTTGGCTCTTCCCCCGAATCTTGGCTTTCTTCATTTTCCTCAACCTCAGAATTACTTTCATTTTGTTCACTATAGGTATTATTATCCTCTGAAGGTTCTTGAGGCAAAACCTCTATGGGCAGACAGACAGAGTCAGAACTCTCTCCGGTCTTTCTTAGCTTAACACATATTTCAGTCTCCCCTATAAAATGCGAGCGGACTTTGAAAATCGTTTGGGAAGGAAAGACGCCAATCAAAAAATTAAAAGAGCTTTTCCAATCAGTCCCATCAAATATTTCAGAGAACTCTTTTTTATCATCGTGTACGAATATTTTTACATCTAGAGTGTCATTTGCTTCAGCCAATATCTCTACCTCAAATCCCTCATTAACATTAATCTCAGAAGGATAGTTAAATGTAAAATTAATTCCTGCAACAAAAGAAGAATTCATACTAATAGCCATAATCATCATAATAGACCAATAAACCATCTTTATCTCTGATAAAGACAGAATCTCTGTCATCATTCCATGCCTTTCCTCTCCCCCAATAAAGCTGGTCGTCATGACTTTCACCCTTTACAGAGCTTAATTTGATGATTGAATAAGAGTTTTCAGAGAATTTATACTTTCTTGTGCTTTCATCCTTAATAGTCCATCCAGAAATATTTACTTCACACAAAAAATTCACTATCACATATTCAGCCTTCTTGTCAATAGTCACATCAACACATCCATAATAATCAGACCTTTTCCAAATACCAATTTCACGCTTAAAAGCACTTTCCTGAGAGTCATGGAAGGTTTTTATCTCATTATCCTGGACTAATAGAACATGTCCTAAACCTTCTTCTATTATCTCGAGATTCAGATAATCTGGAGAATAAGCCCTTGCTAGAACTCTGCCGTAAGCATCAGCTCCAACAATATCAATCTCCAAGGTAACATTCTCAAATTGAGACAAAAACTCCTTTGCTTCAAGATTGAAGAATTCTTTCTTCTCAGGAGTATTGATGTTTACCATTCTAAATGTTCGTCCATCTTCAGATTCAAAAGTGTCTCCATCAATAGCTCTCTTTAAGACTACTTTTTCTTTTTCATCAGGAAAATCATAAAAAAATAGGTAATTTCCAATAGCCAATAATGTAATCAACACGGATATAATCATCGCTTGCTTTTTTTCCATATAGCTATGTCGCCAATTTGAATATCAAATTTTTCAGCGAGGCCACTATTAATTTCGAGCACATATCTAGAAGAGTCTTCAGAGCCAAAACTCTCGCAGTAAGTTTCTAAGCACGGTTGAGCATTATGTCCTATATAGACTACTTCAAAATTGTCATTCATCCAGATTATATCTAACGGGATTAAAGTGTTCTTCATCCAAAACTTATGGTCTCCTTCCTCTTCAAAAATAAATAACATCCCTTTATTTTCATCCATCTGTTCACGATACATAAGACCTGTTTGTCTTCCCTGAGGACTGTCTACTATCTCAATTTCAAAACAATTCTCATTAAAACATATTTCATCTATATTATTTTCTTTATAGTGATAAGCTACAAAAGCTAGAATGATAACAAAAGTTATAGCACTGACCCAAAGAACAGACTTATTTTTCATATATCAACAACCTCTTTTTCACAATCCAAAGAGTCATAAAATTTTTCTAAGTCCCGGTGTTCTATCTCAAGAGTTTCAGTGTTGATATTAGAATGAAAACCAACTATCTCAGAATCCCAAACATCCTGTGTTAAAATAAGTTTGACATTCTTATTAGTATTGATAATTCCAAATATGCTCACGCTCCCAGGAACCAGTCCAGTTTCCCTATTCAGCTCTTCCTCACTAGCAAAATAAAGCTTTTTCACTCCAAGATATTTTCTTAGAGATTTAGTATCCAATTTTTTATTGGCATCCATTCCAACGAGATAAAATTTGTCTTTATCATCCTTTAAGAATAAAGTCTTACAAGACATCCCTGGGATGTTCTTCTTTATCTTCCTAGATTGTTCAACTGTAAAAGTAGGCTCGTGTTCGTGTAAAATATAACTCACCCCATATCTCTTGAGATACTCCTTTAACTTGCTATCCACAAATCACCAAAAATTGCCTAATTTAAATAATTTCTGTAAACCTCCCTTGAATTGCATAAAGTTTATATAAAGACTTTTGTCTTTTCTTACAAATAGCTTAAAAATGACAAATTACGATTTTATAATTCTAGGTGCTGGTGGAACAGGATTAGCTGCTGCAATGTATGCTGCACGTTTAGGACTTAAAACTCTTGTTTTGGGCTATTCCCATGGCACAGAGATGCCTATCGGAGGCGTAATCACTACAACTAACATAGTAGAGAACTATCCAGGTTTCATAACTCTTTCAGGCCCAGAAATAGCGAAAAAAATAGAAGACCACACTCGTTCATACAACCTTGTAGAGATAAAGGAAGAAAAAGCAATAGGAATATCAAAAGACAAGAATTTATTCACAACAAAGACTGAAAAATCAAGCTACAAATCTAAAACTATTCTTTTTGCGACAGGAACAAAATGGAGAAAATTAGAAGTTCCAGGATCGCGAGAATTTGAAAATAAAGGAGTTGCTTATTGTGCTCTTTGCGATGCTCCACTTTTCAAGAACAAAACTGTCGCAGTAATTGGCGGTTCAGATTCAGCAGTAAAAGATGCTCTTGTTCTTGCAGAACATGCCAAACAAGTCTATATGATTTATAGAGGCGAAGAGATTCATCCAGAACCAATAAACTTTGAAAGAATCAAAAAGAACAAGAAAATAACTGTGATAAACAAAACCAATGTTCTAGAAGTAAAAGGTTCACAATTTGTAGAAAAAGTCATTCTTGACAAACCCTTCAAAGAAAGCAACGAGTTAGAATTAGAAGGAGTTTTCGTAGCAATAGGCCACATACCTTTGTCAGACCTTGCAAGTAAGATAGGTGTAAAAGTCAACAGTAAGGGGGAGATAATAATAGACCATAAGGATTCTTCAACAAATATTCCCGGAATTTTTGCAGCAGGAGATGTTGCTGACAAACCTTTCAAGCAGTTGATAACTGGTGTTGCAGAAGGATGTACTGCAGCTCATTCAGCTTACGAGTTTATTACCAAGACCGAGGTCGCTGTTGAGGATAATTAGAATAACCAGTAGGTTTTTTGTTACCTTTACTTCTACTCTTTAAGAATATCACAGTCCCTATTATAATTATCCCTAAAAGAAGAAGACCTATTATCACATAAAGAACTATCTTAGCTGAAGATGTAGAAGAGCTACTGCTTCCAGGTATGCTACCTCCCCCAGAGCTAGAAGAACTAGAACTTCCTGATCCACTGCTTCCAGAGCTAGAAGAACAAGCTCTAGGGCCAGGTTTGCCAGTTTCAGTACCACAATTATTTGTGTCTATGCAAGTAGGAGTCTGCACACTATTAAGACATTGACCCCAAGTACATTCCCACTGAGGTGTGCAACTTGTAGCACCATTATTATTGCTATCATTATTGTCATTCTCAATCTCTCCAGCCAAGTCTTCATAGACATCTTCTATTTCGCTCGAACTAAGAGCTCTAGAATACATTTTGAATTCATCTAGAATCCCTTCAAAATAGTTATCATCATCAAGGTCTGATGGGCCAGCAACCATCAACGATTCAGAATTGGAGAAATCACTACATCCATTTACAGAACCTGTTTCATCAAGGACGCCATCAAGATATATCTTATTACGATTAGTTTCTCTTACAATCGCAATATGGTGCCAGGAGTTTGCAGAAACAGTATTTTCAGATTCCGTGACAGTTGTCATATTACATCTTGAAGTAAAGCTTATTTTCCTATCACTTTCTATGGCTAATTGATAGTGGCTTGTGTTCCTATCATCAGGATTTCTTTTGTCAAGTAATATTTGCTCAGATGAATTTGAGTTGCCTGTTTGCTTCACCCACAGACTTATTGTAAAACTCCCAGATGGAAGGTCTAATCTGTTAGTGTCAGGTATCTCTATATAATCATTATCCCCATCAAATCTGATAGCATCTCCATCCATGGAGTCATCTTCCTCAACTGCATTATAGACATCCCCATCATGGTTATAATTTTTAAAGTTGGACTTATCTACAACTTGGTCATTTGAATTAATATCATCAAAATCATGATACAATATCAAATTCGTTGAGTCATACTCAGAATCTATTTGGCTCTTCGAGATTACAGTATCATAAACTCTAACGTTGTCTATTTCTCCACTCCAGAAATGCTTTATACCTTCGTCAGAGAAATCTATCGCTCCAACATAAAAGTTCTTCTGAGGCATAAGCTCTTCGGTACTGTCAAAGGAGTACTCTTTACCGTCAACATAAATTCTCACTTTGCTTCCATCAAAAGTTGCCCCAACAAAAGACCACTTATTCAAAGGAACTTTAGATGTCGTTCTGAATGTTTTGTATCCAATCCCTCTTGCAAAATAGAAAAATTCAAGCTTTTCGGAATTTCCACTCCCATCATCACCTACAATTCTTAAACCATATCCTCCAACTCCACCTTTACTGGCATCATATCCTGTGTAAGTAGACGCAATAGTTCTGTAAGGAAGTCCTGTTATCTCATAGGGTTTCACCCACGCAAGAATAGACACCCTATCTCTAGTCAAAGCAGAACTGTCTGCAGAGACGTAATCATTTCTCCCATCAAACTTAAGAGCATTATTATCAATACTTTTTACTAAGTCTGCCCCTGTAACTCTTCCATTATATCTATTATCGCTAGCATCAGGAGTATTTCCACTAGTCACAGTGTCAAAATCATACTGTACTTGGAGGTCTTTCAATGCAGTTTTGTGCAATCCAGAAATTTCCCAATTATTCAAAGCTCTGGAATATATCATTAAATCATCAAGAGAACCATCTAGTCCACCATTTGTCGTATTTGTCTGATTATGATAAACACTCCCAATATAGAGTGGCACGCCATTATTGAAAGTTCTATAATCTTTTCCAATATACTTAGAAGACACTAAATTTCCATCCAAATAAACTTTCAAATTACCTTCGCCAAAGGTTACTGTATAGAGATACCATCTATTCAATTGTGGGAGTTGCGCACTGATACTGCTCATGTTTGAATCTGAATTGCTGGACCTCAAGAAAAGCACAGCGAATCCCGCATTGTTTACTTGTAGAATATAAGGTGGTTTGTTTATACCATCGTTATAGCTTTTGGTAGCAAGCACTTGAACATTAGTAGGAAGAGACTTCAACTTAATCCAGGTGCTAAAAGTAAAACTGCTACTCAGGTCAACGTCTTTTGAAATAATATAATCATCACCATCAAACTCAAAACCATTGCCTACAACACCTTCAATAGCTTTAGTGTTACCATAAGCAGTTCCATCATAATTATTTTCAGAAGAATCATCAACACTATTTCCGGACAAACCATCTAATGTGTAATATAATTCAATATCCGGAGAAGGAGACAGTAAAAGCTCTTTGTCTCCACCGAGCCCGAGAGTTCCTTCAGTATTTATCTTGTAAAGAGCTCCACCAGACAAAACTAAAGCTCCAACAAGAATTACTAACGTCACCCAAAGTGATGTATAACTCGCTCTTTCCCACCACCTTTTTTTCATTCTTAAGTTAAACTTAATAGATTTATAAATTTGATTATCCTGATTCGAAAAATTGTCCAAACCTCAGTCCCTTTTCTTTAGCCAAAGTCAAACTTATAGCCCAATATTTTCCTGTATCTTTCATTTCCTTAGGATTCAAAAAAAGCCAACCCTGCCTATTGAACCTTACTGCAATCACAGGCTTCAAACCCATTATCTCTGAGAACTTCATGAACTCTTCAATCTGTTCTTTAGTTATATATATAATATTTTTCTTTGAAGACTTGCACTCAACAGCTACAGCTCCAACTTCATTTTTTCCAGCAATCAAATCGCAAAAGGTATTGTCGTTCGTTCCCGACCCCGCTACTCTTGCAGCCCTCCAAGAGTTATCTGTAAACAAATCTAGCAATTCCCTCTCTGCTCTCGACCCCTTTGCTTTGTTAGACATTGCTGAATTAATTCAAAGCAGTATATAAAATTAAAGAAATTAACCCTTGAAGAGGAGGCCGGGTTCGTTTTTTGAGAACAGTTAAACCAAGCATCCTCTTCTGGGTAAAGAGGTGATTTGTCTTCCAATGAAGACTATGATAGGTTATTTACGTTAACCAAACGTTCGTCTCAACCAAGCAACTAATCCTCCTTGATTGTCTGACTCTGCTTTTGTGGCTATGTCTTCAGTTAATCTAGCTTGACTCTCCGAATCGATATCAAAAGTCTTTTCTTCAAATCTTCCAATTGGAACTTCTTGTATTTCTTTCTCAGAAGACCTTCGAACAGATCTCTCTATCGTAGCTAGAGTTACATCTCCTTCCATCTCGCCCATCTCTATCTTTCCAGACCAAAGTTTTCGGTTATCTTCATCAAAAGAGTCTACGAGCTCCAGACTCAACATTCCTTGAAGTTTATCTTCAGGATCAACTATTCTGAACTCAATAGAGCTCTCAGTAATATCCTGCTTCACTAATTTGTAAACCTCATTGTCTATTTTCAGTCTGCCAGTAGCTACTGTTCTAGCATCTCTCGCACTTTCAGAGGTTGTAACAGCAACTTTAGCCCATATACCTTCAATAAGTGCAAGGTGATTGGAGTCTTCATCTATCAAGAATCCTTTTGCAAAGAAAGCCTTCACAAAACCAATCCTTTTGGCTTCAGGAATTATTCCTTCAACCTCAGATATTACTTCTTCAACATCTCCAAAACCAGCAGGAACTGGAACAGAATCAACAGCTTCAACAGAGCTGACTGTACCTACTCCTTCCTGGATAGGTCGGGCAGTTATAGGAGTCTTACCAATAACTCTTGCTTCTACAGCCGTATCTTCTCCTTGAGGAGCATCCTGTGCAAAAACTCCAGAGATTAACATGCTGGTTATCATTAACATAGCAATTACTATACTTGCAATTTTCATATTTTTCCTACCTCCTTTCATCCTTTGAAAGGCTTTATTTTTCATATTCTATCTAGAAAATGCTCCCTTATATACTTCATCCGGAACTCTCTTGGAACCAAATTGGAACCATCCCCGACTACTTCACAAGCTCAATAATCTTATTTTTACCTTCACCACTTCTTTTTATAAGTCCTTTTTTCTCAAGCTCTTGTATGTGTCTAGAGAAAGAAGCTTTAGGAATATCAGTTTGTTTTCTTAAATAAGAACTCTTAATCTTTCCAGTTTCTTTTAACTTGTCGATTATTGCCCTTTCTCTTTCATTTAAAACACCTTTAACAGTCTCAAATCTATCTTTTTCACCATTCTCATCCTCTCTGCTTTTCTTAATATAATTTTTAATGTAGAACATCAATGCCAATGCAAAAGCAACCCCTATCAAAGTCAGAGCGATATTGTCTACCTTACTGCTTTCTTTTTCAATTACATACTCAACCTTAATGTTGTCCTTTACAAAAACTGCTATCTGATCTTTCTCTAAAAATATCTCCCCTCCACTTAAAGAAGTTATCTTTGCCCCAACAGGAAGGATAACGTTCATCTCAGCTCCACTCAGATTATACTCAAAGAGCCATGAGTCTCCAGTTTTACTAGTCAGTTCAGAAGTAATGCCACTTATTTTGCCATCAACAATTTCTATGCCTTCTGGAAGAATCAAACTTTCATCAGCCTGTCCAAGAAAAAGAGCATCTCCAAAACTGTCCACATAAATGTTTATCTGAGTTATAGCGCTAACACTCCCTGAAAAGGCTATAATCATTAACACCATAAAGAAAATCTTTTTCATCGTAAATAAATGTAAACTAACTTTATAAAAATAACCTTTATAAATCTCTCGCCTGAAGAGTTCTCCTACCATTTGCCTTAGCTCTTCTGGCAGCGTCATCCAATATCTCCAGAACCTTATCGTTTAATGCCTCAGCCACTTCAGCAGCAACACTCAATTCAGGAACCGCAGCCTTTATCTTACTTTTTATTATCAACTCTACCTTTGCCATTTTAATAACCAGACTACTTATAATTTAAACCTTACTCATCATCTGTATCAGCAATATCTAATGGTCTCATTAGAGGGAATATAACCGTCTCTCTAATAGGTTTGTTCTCCAGCAAAGAAAACAACCTTTCTGAAACTCCGAATCCACAAGCAGGAGGCATTCCATATTTCAAGGCTTCAACAAAACTTTCATCATGCTCTTGGGCTTCAAGATCTCCTGCCTCTTTCATCCTTCTTTGCTCTTTGAATCTTTCATCCTGATCTATAGGATCATTTAACTCACTATAACCATTTCCCATCTCTGTTCCGGCAAGTATTATCTGGAACTGTTCAACTTTTCTAGGGTCTTTTTTGTTTCTTTTAGCAAGAGGTGTGACTTCAACAGGCTGTCCTGTTAGGAAAACAGGTCCTGCTATTTTTTTCCTGCAAATCTTCCATAAAAGATCCATCAGTCTCCCTTTTTCAAGCCCTGGAGCAAAATCAACTTTTTTCTCCCTAAGCTTTCTTTCCATTTCTTGCTTTGTAGCCTTAAAAATATCGATTCCAATTTCTTTCTCTATTGTTTCTGCATAATCAATCCTCTTCCATTTTTTATCAAAATCAAACTTGAAATTATCATATTCAAACTGCGTTCTTCCATAAACTTTCTTTGCAACTTCTTTGTACATCTCTTCAACAAGAGCCATCCCATCCTCATAATTCGCGTACGCCCAATAGAATTCCATTTGCGTGTAATCTTGAAGGTGTTCTGCATCCATTCCTTCATTCCTGAACTGTCTTCCAATCTCAAATGTTTTGGGATATCCTGCAACCATTAATTTCTTTTGCCAGAGCTCTCCCATAGATATTCTAAGAAAAACATCAAGATTAAGAGCATTATGATGTGTTGCAAAAGGTGTTGCACTCGCTCCACCTGCAGAATTCTCCAAAACAGGGGTTTCCACCTCTAGAAATTCTCTTTGTTGCAGAAACTGTCTGATTGTGTTCCAGAATCTGCCCTTCCTGACAAACATTTCCTTCACTTCAGGATTCATTATAATATCAAGGTATCTTTTTCTCAATTTTTCTTCATCATCTTTTATTCCGTGCCATTTTTCTGGCAATGGCAAAATAGACTTGGTGACTATCTCTATTTTTTTTGCAAGCACAGAAAGTTCCCCTCTTTCTGTTCTCATCAGTATTCCTTCTACTCCAATAAAATCCCCTATATCTACAAAGTTTTTCACAAATTCGAAAACTTTTTCAGGAGTAAAATCTTTTTGAAGTGTGACTTGTATTCTACCAAACCCGTCATCAATCACTCCAAAAGATATTTTCCCAAAATCCCTATATGTGAGGAGTCTTCCAGGAATTTTTACACTGAGCTTGGTTCTCTCACCATTCTTTAACTTTTTGTATTTTTCTTTGAGATCAAGAGACTTATGAGATCTATCGAATTTATGTGGATAAGGATCAATATTTTGTTTCTTCAACTCATTAAGTTTTTTTATTCTTTCATTAACAATCTGATCTTTTCTACCCATTTAATAAATTCAGAAACAGCGGTTTATATAGATTTTGAAATCATATAGCTTTTCTAAAAACTCCAGGCTTCCAGAAGAAAAAATCCTTTTTACATTTTTCCTCTTCTTCTATTGCAAGTTGAGTTAATTCTCGTTCTAAAACCAATCCAGTTCGTCCCGCAATATAATCTCTCGAAAGTCCAATATCAGAATGGTAAATTAGTCCTCCTGGAGCTAGAATCGATATGAATTTTGCAATAAATTCCCATCTCGGAGTGTTAGAAGCATAGAAAGGTTCTTCAGAATTTGAAAGATATATCTTATTAAATCTGTTAGGTGGGAAAACCTTTGAGAGAGCTGAAACTTCTCCCCTTTTAATTTTCAATCTTGACAAGTTAGCTCTTATTCTTTCAATTCTCCCAGGGTCCTCAAAATATTCATCTCTTCCAGGTTTGCAAATGTCCTGCCAAAAATCTATTGAAGGAGGGGCATATAAAAATTCAGCAGCATCTCCTCTTGCAAGACATCTAGCTCTTCTTCTAACCCATTCAATTTGTTTTTCACAATCATCAATTAAAACTACTTTGTTTGCTAGTTCAAGCATCGCAAATCCTTGGTCTCCTGATCCAGCAATGGCTAAAACATCATCTCCCTGAGTTAATTGAAGTCCTCCCATTATCGCAAGAAGAGATTCATTAGTTACACTATATTTTGGTCTATGACTTAAAGCATCAACCATCCGAAATTTCATAAAAATCAACAAAAAGATTGACTTATAAATTTAATCCTCAGAATCTTATGACTCTGAAATCTTTGAAGTCTTGAAATCTTTCAGGCTTTTCTTCTACCTTTCTTATTATCGAATGTTCTGGACCTCTCCTGCAAAGAGGAGCCATCTTGCTCACCGAATCTATATCTCCTTCAATAAACATCTCTATCTTTCCATTCCCAAGGCTCCTAACAAATCCTTTCACTCCAAGTTTGTCAGCATGGTCTTTGATAAACTGGTTAAAGAAAACAGGCTGGACAGAACCTTCAATCAGAAATCTCATACTCTTCTTCATACAATATCATCTCTGTCTATCTATAAAAGCTTTCCTCTGCTATTCTGAGATAATCAACTTCTTTCCAATCAATGCCAAATAATTTCGTGGCTTGCTTATCTATTTCAATAGGCTGTCCTGCAAGAACATAACCTTTCTCACCGGCATCCGCAACTGTGAACTCAGGCATTTTGCATTTCAAGATATCATGTATTCTGTATTTTACAGGAACCTTGTCCAATTTATTTTTTCTGTTTGAGAAAAATCCCTTGTATTCTTTTGAAGGAAATGCTCCTAACATATTGCTCAAAGCTCCAGATATCTTAATCTTAGGATTTTCTCTCATTGTAGGAAGAGATATGACAAAACTATTCAGCAATATTGAAGGATAAACTATCTCGCTAAAATGCATAAATTCTCCATCCCTTACTTCTTCCGTTTCAGTCTTGTTAAGGTCAATTAGCCCTACTCCATACCTCTCTGCTAATCTCTTGTATCCCTGCTCTTCAAAAACCTCCATAGTGTCATGGCCATCACAACCCTCAGCAATGAAAAGGTCAGCAGCAGGATTTTTATTTTCTATACAAAATCTAAGGACTGCCTCTACAAACTCTATAGGAGTTCCTTGTATTTCATCCTCAATTAAACTAGGTTTCAGTATTATTCTTTCCTGAGTTCTAAGAACATCATCAAACTTGATAATCTTAAGAAGCTTAGGGACTGTTTCATAATAGTTCACCAGCTTTATTGATACACCTTTTACCATTGAATTTTAATTCATGAAGCCTTTTTAATCATTATTATAGTAGAAAAATTACATTATAGCTGTCCACTATCTTCTCTTCTGTCAATCTCATTGTTCACCACTGCAATAGTATGGGATGCAAAATAGGTTCTCTTACCAATAGAGACTGGAACACACATCTGTTTCAATCTTTTGAACTCCTTCGCAGGAAGTCCTCTATGGTCTCCTAAAATAAATAGGGGGTTATCTTCAATTTTAACTTTTCTCAAATCTTCACCTTTATCATCCAAAATGTAAATATTTCTTCCTTCTTCATTAAGTTCCTTAACCAGCTCGAGAAAACCTTTCTTTTCTATCCAATATCCTGGAAAGATTTCACTCTTTGTTCCAGGTTTATACTTATAGAGCATTCTTTTTATAACCCCTTCAATATTTTTCTTGCTAAGGTATATCTTATCAATTCCAGTTTTCCCTTCCATGACTGGCTGCAATTCGAGGTGCTTTACTGGGTCAGGAGGACCTGCAAAAACCATATGCAGTTTTACATCATCTCTCATTTTATGACTGAGAAAAAATGCAGCTATTACTGAATGTATTGCAATATCAAGTCTTCCAGACTTCATCAAATCATCTTTTATATAACTCCCTGAAGTTGGTGCTGTTCTGCTGTAATAGATAAACTCTCTCATAAATCTAAAGAGAATACAACATTTAAAAAATCATCCTTCTTAGCTTGTAATGGCCGTTTTCATTGCTTGGCTCCTCGAGATGTTCTTTAATCATCAGTATCTTACTCCTTTCATATCAGGGTTCATAACAGAAGAAGCTTTGTTCGCTGTCGCGCTTATAGGGGGAATGGAGATGATTCCATTCCATCTGATAATATTATTCGGGTTTTTAGGAATTGTCACGTCAGATGTTTTTTGGTTTCTTTTCATAAAGATAAAGCCCCTCCTGAAGTTTTCAGAGAAAGTATCAAAAAGAAGGAGAAAACTAGCCTCAAAAACAAGACTAGGAACCTGGCTTCCTCCTACAAGTCTAAAATCATACATTCTTACAAAATTCACATTTGGACTTAGAACTTGGGGGATTTTCTATTGTAGCGTTCACAAAATGCCTCTAAGAAAATTCATAATTCACACATCTATTGCCACGGCCATTTGGATGATAGTCATGCTCACACTAGCAAAGATTCTTGGAAAAGGAATATTCTTAATTTTCAAAATAGGAAAAGGTATAGGCGAAGTAATACTGGTAGCTCTAGTATTAATAATTTTAATTACATTTATAATAGAGTTCATAACTCTTAAAATTCTCAAAAAGACCTCTAATTAAGAACGAATTCAGGTCTTGCTATAATATCCCCTTCATCAACCTTCTTCATCACCGCAATGAACTTATCTTCCTGATAAGCTACAAAATTACCTTCTTTGTTAGAGTTTATTTTACCAACAACATCATTCTTCATAAGAGGTTTTCCAGTAAGAAGTTGTTTAAGACTTTCTTTTTTTATCTGTACAGAGGGCATGATTTTTTCAAGAGTCTCTTCTCCAGAAACGCACATTTCTCTTAACGTTTCCTCTTTTCCATTTTTCCAGGCTTCAATTGCTTTCACAAAGTCATACAAATTGTATATCTTTTCTTCTGTGAAATCTCCAGCTTTTATTCTACGAAGTTCTAACATATGTGCCCCTCCAATTTTTTCCCCAAGATCTGAGCATAGCTTCCTGATGTAAGTCCCTGCCTGTACTTCAGCTATAAACAAGACATCTTTTTCATCTTTTTCAATTATCTCAAATCTTTTTATTTCTCTTTCTCTTTCAGCTCTCTTCACTCTGCTTCTCACAGGGGGCATTTGAATTATCTTCCCAACAAATTTTTTCATTTCTTTCTTTAATTCCGTTTCACTAATATCCGAATGCAATCTCATCACCCCAACATACTCTTTATCTTTATGCATAAGAAACTCATTAAGTCTGCAAGCTCGATTTATAGCAATAGGCAAAACTCCAGTCACTTCAGGATCAAGAGTTCCAAGATGAGAAGTCTTGTTGGCATTAAGAGCTTCTTTTACAAATTGCCCAACAGAGAAAGATGTAGGTCCAGCAGGCTTGTCTATGTTGATTATGCAGAACTGCAAGAGTTCTTTCATAGGCTTTTCTTTCATGCTAATATTTTATCAGCACGGCTTTTAAGCATTGTCCTAAAAAATTAATACTTTATTTTACAGCATAAATTCATGCAAAAATCTTTTTATTAAAAATCGCCCTTAAGAAATTTGAGTCTTTCTTTTTCATTAAATCTTTCAATAGAATACCTAAGAGTAGTTCTCGGAATATTATCATAGTTTTCTTTTAAGAATTTTTTCAAGACTTGTTCATCTCTCTTTCCAACCTCTCTTAACATCCAACCGATTGCCTTATGGATAAGGTCATGCTTATCAGATAGAAGCATTTTAGAAATCTTGAGAATCTCATCAAATTCATTTTGTCTTATGAATGCAAATGTAGATACTACTGCTATTCTCTTTTCCCATAAGTTTGTTGATTCAGCCAACTTTTTCAATAGTACTCTGTAAACTGGATAATCTTTTCCAAAATGATACAAGAAATCTCCTATAATGTTTGGCGCAGATAAATCAACAAGATCCCAATTATTGATATATCTCGTATTATCGAGGTAAAAATCAAATATTTTCTTTTTATCGTTTTCTTTTTTGTATTTTTCAACCAGAATAAGTAGGGCAATCAATCTTTCTTCATGAAACTCCGATGTCAGATGTTTTCCTATCTCATCAAGATTAATATCCAAAAATTGTTTCGCTATTTTTCTGCTTTGAGGGACAGTAAGCCCAAGAAAAACATCTCCCTCTCCATACTGACCTTTTCCAGTCTTGAAGAATCTTTGATATATCTTGGCTTTTTCGGGATTAGAATACTTCAGTATCTCCGAGCTTAAATTTTTTTTGTTCATTGTTTTAATTTGAGCTTAAGTCCCAGAACCTCAGCAGTTTTTCGGACGCTTCTTTCACCCTCCTTTGTTTGAGCCCAAGAAAATAGAATCGGTTTAATTTTTCTGTTTCCAATTATTTTACTTATAGACTTCACTCTTCCTTGAACAGCCAAACCTCTTCCTCGATATTCTTCCTTTATGAAAGAAGAACATAAATATACAGTTTCAAAATTTTCATAGTCTATTTTTGATTTTATTTCTTCACCCAGTTCTTTTTCAGTTATTTTTCCTGCCAAAAATCTATCCATAATATCTTTATTACATGGGACAATAAAAGTGAATCCAATAATCTTTCCATCTGCACGGATTACATCATCACACTCCGGGAAACTTCTTAGAAAAAAGTTTTTATTTTCTTCAGAAGCAGGCATTCCATCTGGCTTACTTTCCATCTTGAAGAATTCTTCAGCCATTTCAGAACTTTCATCTACATCCTTTCTAGTCAATCTTCCTAAATCCACAGAAAATGTGATTTTTTCCTTCATCATGAATTATCCAACTCTTTAATATTTTTATCATCTTCCTTCTCTTGCCCTTTTCATTTCTTCGTATCTTTCGACAACCCTTTCATAGGCTCCTGGAGAAAAACCTCTGCCCTCCCTTAACCTCTCCTGTTCAATTTCAGAGAATAATTCTCCCAACATTTTTGGTCTAACAATAAAATACCTATCAGGATCACACCAAACACTTATTTTAACACTACCACCTTCCCGGGAGGTTATTCTCATAGGAAGTGCTGAAGAATCAGTAATATCAAAAATCCAAGCCTCGTTGTCATAGCTATCGGGAATACACTGGCTCAGTCTGAAAACCATTCCGAGATTCTCTTCTCCTATTCCCTCTCTCGCTTTTTTTCTTGACATAAAATTCACTACAAAATATATTTTATAAAACTTATTTCTTCAAAGCCATTCTATGGAACGATTCGCCCTTAGCCTTTGTAACATGCTTCTGAGTCTTAGCAGCAGTGTCTAGAGCCTTAGTTTGAGCGTCTTGAACAGATTTTTCCTTGGCAACTTCTTCCTTCTTCTCTTCTTCGGTTCTTTCGTCTTTCTTCTCTTCTGTCTTTACTTCAACTTTCTTCTTATCAATCTTTTTGTGAAGTCTTTCTTCTCTTGCCTTAGCAAACTTGACTATTGCAGGCATCTCAGCCAACTGAACTCTTACAATATCTCCTTCTTTTATTGCTCTAACTTTAATCTTCGAAGGAGGGCTTCTTGCTCCCCTAAACCAGATTTCATTATTGAGATATTTATCAAGCTTTACTTTATCCAAGTCTCTATCAACAACTCTCATATGTTTTGCTATAAAACTCTTTATAGTCATCACACTCCTTCTTCCTCTCTTATAATTAGCTACTTTCATCCACTCCCTTCTAAGAGGGATGATATATTCTCTTTCAGTTACTGTTTTTGTTTCTGCCATTTTTAACCTAGATGATTCTTGTTAGCCATTCTTGGCTTTATTTTAAGTTTTGTCTTTCTCCACTGTCTTCTTATCTTAGTCATTTCTGACATATGTCTTTTCTTTCCAGGACCATATTTTTTGATTACTGCCCAAACAGGAGCCCATTTTGTTCTTCTTCCATGCACAGCAAGTTTAACCTGCTTTTGATATAGCTTAGTCATCTTATTTAGCCTCCACAACACTTTCAAGAAATTCTATTCCCTTTGTTGTCAATTTTCTTCCAGATTTTTTCTCTTTAACTTTCTCAACAAGTCCTGCACTTTCTGCCTGCTGAAGAATCTTTCTCACAATGCTTCCAGAACCCTTTACAAACTTCGAAGGCTGGCTCCCTCTATTTTTTCTTCCACCATATCTAGTTCTCAGTCTCTCAACACCAACAATCTTTCTAATATAAATCTGTCTTAGAATACTAGCAGCTCTCTTATACCAAAAATCTTCTTCATTAATAGGCCTTGCTTTACTAGCTCCACTCTTTACATAATTTATCCATTCAGGACCTTCAAAACTTCCCTCTTTCTTCAAAGCTTCTGCTAAAAGAGTATTATACTTTCCAGCTTCAGTCTGTCTAATGTCTGTCATCGTAATTAGTAGTCATACTTAAAAAATAGCCCTTATAAATCTTACTTCTCCTTTTTTCTAGATCTCCTCATGACTACTGTGAACCCAATAATAGTATATTTGTACTCTCCAGGGAGCTTGTCAGCTATTTCCTGAGCCATTTCTTTGATAATCTCTCTATCTCTTCCAGAGCCTTTCAGAAAAGCTATTCTTATAGACTTATGAGTTTTGAATGCCAAAGCAAGGCTATCGATTGCACCTTGAGTGACTCCAGCTTTTCCTATTTGAAATTTCATTTGCAGATTTTTACCCCTCCTGCAGGTAGAGCAGCAAGAAGCTCTTCAGGATTAAAATCATCATCCAGCTCTATATTGAACTTTGCTATCATATCTCTCTTGTCAATTTTTCCAGGACAAATGTAGAGTAAAATATCTTTTTTCTTCACGCTCGCTTCAGGTACAGCTCTCAAAACATTTTCCTGTCTTGTAAGTACTAGTTTCAAATCAACTTTAGCATGTTTTATCTTTCCTTTAACTCCCCAGGTTCCAACTTTCATACTCTTCTCTTTCATCACATCACCGCTCTTGAAAATGTGTATGTCAGTTTTTCTTTTTCCTTCTTTCCAAGCCCTACTAAAACACCCGCAGAATATAGCACATTCATCAATATCTTTTTTTGCAACATCCTCAATAGGGGAATCAATAACACAGAAAGGACTTCCAGGATGAGAGGTGTGCATAAGGATTATTTCTTTCCCAGACCTTTTGACTTCTTTGACAAGTCTATCATTCTGTTCAGCACTCTTGCCTCCAATTACGAGCTTTCCACTAGATGTAAAGAACCATTTATACTCCTTATAACTTTTATCAAATATCATAGAAAACAGAAAAGAATTCGCTTTTTAAGCTTACCTACCGACAATCTCAACTATGAAGAATTCAGTATCGTATATCTGATTAGAAGCATCAAATACCTCAATCTTGTAAGACACTTCACATAGAGGAGCTTCATCACTCGGACTTATTTTTATCAAAAGCGTTTCGGGATCTCCTCCGGGAGTCAAAGTTACTGATCCTGCTCTTCCCAATGAAAGATAATTAGTTGCTCTCGTTATATCCAGCCCCTGACACCCAGTTTCAACTTCTGAGGCAGCCACCCTATATGTAAATGTTTCACTTGAGCTTGTGCCAGTCTTAGTATTCCTTATTCCAATTGCAATTCCAAAACTTTCTCCTTTCTGGATTTTAATCTGATTATCTGGAAGATTTACCACAAGTCTTTTAGTGCTATCACTAAACAACTTATTTATTTCAGCTCTCACATTCTCGTTTATGGTATCAACGCTTTCTGTTGCTCCAGTAAAAATAGTCCTAACAAGAACAATTCCGAGAATAAGCATAGTCATACCAATAACGAGAATAACAATTGTTCCTACAGAAAGTTCAAGTGCTCCCTCTTTATTTCTTATATTGAATCTCATGCTCCCTGAAGACCTGGTAGAATTCCTGCAGCGTATTTAACTGCCCAGATCATTACAATAACTCCCAAGACAATTCCAATAACATTCAATATCAATCCAGCTTTAGACCATTTATTTTTCATTACCTTAATCTGTTTGAATGTAAAACCAAGTCCAACTAATCCTAAGATTATTCCGTTTATAGATGTGAATATAATACTAAGGACTCCAAGAACAACTGCAACAACGCCAAAATCATTATTCATTGACTTCATCTCCTCTCTTTTAACCATTTTATAATTTAGACTTTTTGTTTTATAAATGTTTGTTAAAAATGGGAGCGGAGGGAATCGAACCCCCGACACCACGAGCTTCAGTCGTGTGCTCTCCCACTGAGCTACGCTCCCTATATGCTAAAAAGAGAATAAAGGGCTTTTAAAGTTTCCTCAATAGATTTCTATATTGCATTCAAACGCTATAATGCTTAAAAAAAGAATTTAACTTAAAATAACATGAATGACAGAGCGATAGAGCCTTGGATGGCTCAAGTTCTAGAGCAGGCAAGACATTTGAGTGTATATTCTATTAGTCCAGTACCTGTTACTGAAAAACCTCTGCCTATGAATGGAACTGTATTTACAGCGAGTTTTCCCGAAGGAGCTCGAGGAGGAATAGGTGCAGAGTTACTAGTTCATCCATTAGATAATGTATTCAGAAGATATAAAGGGCACGTGAATCTAGGCCGTCCTAATGATTTCATAGAGGATAATAATCTACTCAGAGGAATTCGACCAGGTAGTTTCGGGAGATTTGTTATTTCAGATTATGACTTAGGCACAGCTCATTCAGTTACAGATAGAAATTGGTATCATGCAAGATTATTAAGACTTGCAAACAGAAGTGATATAGGGAGACAAGTAGTAGTAAGCCCAAATGATTTTGAGATGTTAGTAACATCTGCTATAGCAGAAAATCAAAGCCAAACAGGTTTCGAGAGAGCACGAATTTTTGATGGAGTTATCAGCGCAGACTATCAGGCATTATTAGAATTGCCCTTGGAAAGAGTATGCAGAGTTTACAAACTTCTAAAAGGAATTCCCACCGAAGAAGAAAATTTGTGAGTCAGGATTAGGCCAGGTTCTGTCAAACTCCGTTTCTTTAGAATCCAATTTTGGACTCTTAGGCGGACAGTTTGTGCTGACATCTTTCTAAGCGTGCGGCTTCGGCACTTGCATCAGCGAAGGTGCTCGTTTCATCAAATCCATTGCTTCTTAGCTCTCCTCAAGGTTCATAGCTCAGCAAAGGCTGTGGCGTTTCTGTAACAGAGCTCTGCCTCACGACAGGCCATTTTCATAGCTCGCCCGACGTTATCCTAAGATAACGGATGCCCGGACCTTCCTCAGAATTTAGAACTCATGTTTCAGTTCTTGCCAATTCAATGGCCAAATCCCGAAGTCAGCTTCCCGACTCACTTAAAATCTTATAGAAAAGGGTTTTTAAATATAACTTTCTAAGCAACAACATGAAACAAGAGGTGCAACCAAAAAAAAGATTATGTAATCTCCTTACAATTGTAATCTTCTTAATCTTCTTGGTGATACCTTTAGTTTTCTTTTACGCGCTTAATTTAGAGCAGAACACTGGATTCGGACTTAAAGAAATATCTTCTTCAGTCGCAATAGCTCTCTTAGTAACTGCTTTTCTTGTATGGATGAAAACTCTTCTAATAAAGAACTCTTATTTGGGACTGGCATCATCATTATTTGCATTGGGAATATTAACTTACTCGTTCTGGACTCAATACAGGGGACCTAAAACAGCAATGTTCCTTCTCATTTTCTCAATAGTTTATTTGGTGTATGTAGGTTATTGTTTTTTACACTACAGAAAGTTAGACAAGAAAAATGCTTACGATTATGAAGACAATTTATAATTCTTCATCTTCATCTTCATCAAAATAGTCTTGTTCGTCAATACCTTTGTCTCCCCCTAACATTCTCCCAATAGTTTTAATCGCTGAATCTTCTGTACGACCTTCATAGCCACTTTCAAGCTCTACAATCACAATTCCACTACAAAGATGAGGAGTTATCTGAACAAAGGGGTATAATAAGTCTCCCCTAGATGCTAGGAGATGTCGAGAAAATATTCTTCCAGTATCTCTTGCAATCTGAATATCTCTATTTCTATTCGATTTATCTGGAGGAAAAAATCTGTCTTTCTCATGTCTCAATGGAGCTGCAAACTCTTCATAAACTCCGGAGGCTCTAATTTCATCAGAAGGCAAAAGACCTATAAGTCTTCCATCGTACCGATAGTAGGTTATTCTACCTCTTTCATCTACACTTAGGATTTCAACTTCGTCCATAAAATTTACAATTTTATCACGTTTTAAACCTATCTACTAGTTAATTTGTAAACATTTTTTATTAAAAAAAACAAATCAACAAGTAGGCAGACACTTTTTATTTCTTAAGATTCTAAATGTGGCTTTTAGTAGTTGCATGCTTAAACACTCGCCGAAGCTCGCGTCTTACACACCAACTCTATCAACGCAATCTTCTTTTGCGGCCTATGTTGTCTCGTCTTGCGGATGGCTTCGTGCTTAGATGCTTTCAGCACTTATCCATACAATGCGTAGCTGCGCGGCCTGCTCATAACAACCGCTCACCAGAGGCATCCAAGTCAGGTTCCTCTCGTACTACTGACTCGTTCCACTCAGACAACTGCGCGCCTAGTAGATATCATACAAACTGTCTCGCGACGTTCTTAACCCAGCTAACGATCCCTTTTAATGCGTGAACTCCGACACCCTTGGCTGCCTATACACAGCCAGGATAGGAAGAGCCGACAGCGATGTACCAAACCGCGCCGTCAATATGGACTATCGGGCGCGACAAGCCTGTTATCCTTGGAGTACCTTTTCTGTCACACACGAGCCCTATTAAAAAGCTACGTGGGGTCGCTAGGCCCGACTTTCATCTCTGCATCCCTTGCTGTTCAGAATACAGTCAGACAAGCTTTTGCCCTCGCACTCTACTCCAGATTTCCAACCTGGATGAGCTTGTCTTTAGGCCCTACAGATATCTTTTCTGCAGGGTGCCGCCCCAGCCAAACTGCCCGCCTGCTGCTGTCCCCATGTAGAGTTAGCAACCTCAAGAAAAATGAGTGGTATTACACCGTTGCTCCGCTTGCCCCAAAAGACAAGCATCGACGCTCCCACTTATTCTATGCACTCTCCTCGAGATCACAACAACAGGTTGCAGTAAAGGTTCACAAGGTCTCCGCTTCCCACTAGGCGACGATGGCATTTTCACCATCAAGTGTGTTCAGAAGGTCCTGGTTAGGGACAGTAACCACCTCGTTAAACCATTCATGCACGTCGCCATTCAGACGACAAGGCATTACGCTCATTTGTGTTAACTTTATATCGCTATAAAGATCGGAACATATCTTCACAAACTAATGTGTCGAGCGTATGTCCTCTGAGGATTCTTCTTTAGAAGTCTTTCCTGCTGATTGTCCGCAATTTTGGATTGTTACACTTTGGTACCAAAATATACTCGGATATTCCAGCATATAGCTCGATTTTCTCTATTTTGTTTATCTATTTATCAATTATCTATGAAGCCTAGAGCGTACAATTTTACAATTGTCCGTAAGGCAGTTTAGTTGTCTATTCAACCTTAAGAGCCTCATAGTTAGGCCCGCCGTTTGGTGGGTCTTAGCTCCCTTGAAAAGAAGTTTGAAACACCACTACTGGGCAGGTCTCACTGAGTATACCAGTCCTTTCGGATTTGCACTCAGCTACGTTTTTGATAAACAGTCGGGCGGTCCTTGTCACTGCGATCTACAACCGCGCTCTTGCGAGACGGTTATAGACACCCCTCATACCGAAGATACAGGGCTAACTTGCCGAGTTCCCTTAACCAGTTTGTCCTTTCACGCCTTAGCCTTCTCAGCTAGAGCACCAGTGTCGGTTCTGGGTACGGCTACTTACACACTATGCACAAACTTTTCACGGGCCCCCGGAATCAACAAATTTCTCCTGCAATATTCTTCTGCTTCTTATCATTACGATCCACAGATTTCTACTGCAAAGCATCCTTTCGGATACCTGCTTATCCCGAAGCGATTTCGTGCACTAAACGTCTGTAAGTAGTTCCGGAATATTAACCGGATGTCCATTCGCCATGCTCAGTTAAGGCATGACTTAGGTGCCGACTAACCCTTGGTTAAACGATATAGCCAAGGAAACCTTACTCTTACGGCGCTACCCGTTCTCAGGGTAATCTGATCTTACTTTCGCCAAGATTTTCATTGGATCCCGCTCCACCCTTCCTCGCAGAAAAGCTTCTACGCAGAATCCACGCCTGCCTACCCGAACACTCTTACGAGTGCCGGCAAAGTATCGGTAATATGCTTAGCCCCGTCCATTTTCGGGGCCTCAAACCTCAATAGGTGAGCTGTTACGCTTTCTTTAAATGGTGGCTGCTTCTGAGCCTACATCCCCACTGTCTCAGGTTTAAGACACCCTTTGTTACACTTAGCATATATTTTGGGACCTTAACTTTGCTCTCCGTTGTTTCGGTCTTCGAACAGTACCTTACGCACTGCCCGCCACTCTTGTTTTACGCAATCCACAGGTTCAGAGTTGGAAGAGGTTCCGTAATCTTTCGATCCTGCGAACCCTATCCGTACTTTACCCCGCCAATCAACTAAACAAGGCTATACTGAGGCATATTTCGGCAGGAACCAGCCATCGCCGGACTAGATAGGCTTTTCACCCCTAACCGTAAGTCATACAAGTACATGCATATAACACTGCTTCGGCCTTCCATTCTCCTTTCGGAAAACTTCAGCCTGCTCACGATTAGATCGTCCGGCTTCGGGTCATAACCAAGTGACTTGCGCCCTTTCAGACTCGCTTTCGCTACGGCTTCAATTTAACCTCGCCACTTAGTTATACTCCTTGGCTCATTTTTCGAAACGCACGTTGCAACACCGTAATGCCGCAACCATCGTGTAACTAGTAGATTTCAAGTCTTTTCAATCTCGTCTAAGAGTACTTTTCAGCTTTCCCTCGCGGTACTAAGTTCACTATCGGACTTGGATCAATATTTAGGGTTAGGTGTTAATCCACCCATATTCAGACTTCCAATCCAGGAAGCCCTACTCTCTCGAGCAGCGACATATTGTCTTAAGGTACGGGACTATCACCCTCTGTGATGTGCCGTTCCAGGCAACTTCCCCTCGACAACTTAGCCACTTTACTCACCACATCTCTGCCTTCTTTTCAAAAGGAGATTCGGTTTGCCCTGTTCCCTTTTCGCTCGCTGCTAATGGGGGAATCACAATTGTTTTCTTTTCCTACCGGTACTAAGATGTTTCAATTCCCGGCGTATGCTTGCCTCTCGGCATTCTCTAAAGAGAACGTTCTCGTATTCGGAAATCTTTGGTTCAAAGCCCGCATGCGGCTCGCCAAAGCTTATCGCAGCTTGCCACGTCCTTCATCACGATCCAAACCAAGCTATCCATCTACTAGCTCAAATATAATCAGATTCCTAAGAAATAATGTAGTCCTATTGTTACAAGGACTTCTGAATTTCACAATTCGCCAGTGTCTGCCTACTTGCGTCATTGAATATTATCTCAGCGTGACAAAATACCATCGGTAAATCGCCACTTCGATGATTTTTACTTCTTTTCTGAAGTTCACTGTTGTGAATATGATTTACGATTTTATCTCTCCAATATGGTTTTGTTAAATTTTATGATTCCGATGGCTTTTAAATGTTTTGCTAGCCAAGAGTAATCATTTCATTTTCTTTGGAAATAACTTCTAATTTTCTAGAAATCTTCTCATTTTCAATATACTCCCAATGGATTAACCCAAAGAAAGAGGACAGCTTCATTATTGCATTGTAAAATTTAATTAATCAGAAACAGTAAAGTCAACGACTCCTCTGCCTAAATCTGTTTCATAAAGAGGATTTACTTTTTGCATTTGCACACCCCTTATTCTAGACAAAGCTGTAACTTCTCCTTCAGTCCTGCCTATTACTAATCCAGACACAGAAGTAGAATTTCCTCTCGCATCAACTTTAATTCCTTCTACTCTGTAAGCGTAATTGCGTCCATCATTCCCAGTAGGCATACTAGAATGTGCAGAGTATCTTTGCCTATCAACCATACACTAAAATTAAAACTCTCCTTTTTAAATTTTTATTTTCAAAAGATAACTAACCTTAAATCATATAACTAGTTATAACATCTATTTAGATCTCGAAGGTTTCATGTTTCTTTGGTTAAGGATTTCAGCATGTTTTATAGAATCTTCCAAATTTTCTTCAGATACTCTAACAAAAGGCACAATTCTTTTTCTTAAGCTTTTTTCTACCAATGCAAGAAATACACTTTCAGGATTAGTTTCGTGAGCAACACGAGCAGGGAAAGGAACCCAAATATAATTCCCTTCATCATCTGTATATCTCAGAGCTCTTCCAGCAGTGGAATCTGATTCATTAAATTCAACTTGTGGCAATCCTCTCCAAACTTCCCAATAATTCACTCCTCTCATTGCATTTCTTTCTGTTTCACCAGGAGAATAAACTAAATTATTTTCGTTATCCATAAAAAAATGGACTCGCCGGGAATCGAACCCGGGGCCCCCCGGTGCAAGCGGGGCGTTTTACCACTAGACTACGAGCCCTTATCGTTTTATCAGAATGTTGGTTTTTAATGCTTTCGCAAGACTACACAACTTCTAAAATTTGATAATGATAACTAACAGACTTATCTCTCGTAACATAGAATCCTATCCTACAACCATTAACATCTTCTCTTTCTTCAGAGTCTATTCTCTCCAGAGCTGAAGCAAATATCTCTTCCGCAATTTTTATAAAACTATTATCACGTCCTGATAACACTCTTAAGCTTCCGTCAGATGAAATTTCTGCAATATATTTTACATCTTTAATAATTCTAGTTCCACTTTCAGGAGAGCGTCTAAAACGCACACTCCAAAAATAATCCTCAGTTTCTTTAGCCATCAATTTTCTTGAAAATACTATTTTTTAAACTTTTACGCTTTATCAATTTCACTTCTTGAATAAGCTCTTCCTGATTCGAGAGAAGTTCTTCCTTCTTGAACTATATCTCCCTGGATTTGTATCCTATCTCTTTCAGCATACTCCTTAGCATCTCTTTCGGATTTTGCAGAATAAAACCAAGTTCTATACTCTCCATCAGTAGGTCTCTCTCCGTCTTGTGAAGGTTTGAATCCTTTCACTGTAAAAACAAAATTAGGCATCTCTCTTCTTCCGGCAGCTCTCTCTATAGGACAGCTTTTTGTAGGGTATGGATTAATTGCCATTTTTTCTAGATTTGAACATTTAATTTAAGATGATGGTATGCGAGAAAACTAGTTGTAAACTTTGTTATCATAATTTTTTAGGAGGTGATCCATCCGCAGGTTCCCCTACGGATACCTTGTGACGACTTAACCTACCTTGTCTTACGAAGGTTCGTCTCTGACGAGCCTCGCCAACGCAAAACTCGGTTGGTTTGACGGGCGGTGTGTGCAAGGAGCAGTGACTTATTCACCGTTCGCTGATAACGAACGATTACTACGAATTCCAGCGTCATGAGGATGAGTTGCAATCCTCAATCTGAACTAGGCTGCAGTTTATGGGATTGGCTTCACCTTTCGGTGTTGCAGCCCTCTGAATGCAGCATTGCCGCGCGCGTGTAGCCCAGGGCATTCGGGACGTACTCACCTAACGTAGCCCGCGCCTTCCTCCGTGTTACCACGGCAGTCTGCATATTGTACACATAGTAAATATGCACGCGGGTCTCGCCTGTTACCAGATTTAACTGGTCACCTCACGGCACAGGCTGACGTTGGCCATGCATCTCCTCTCAGCGTGTCAGGTAAGCCCTTCAGACTGACCTTCATTCTGCTGTCGGTCCTGGTGAGGTTCACGGTGTAGAATCTAATTGAACCGCACGCGTCACTCGTTGTTTACTCCCCCGCCAATTCCTTTAAGTTTCGGCCTTGCGACTATACTTCCCAGGTAGCACACTCTCCGGCTTCCCTACAGCACCGAAACCTCTCGAAGAGGTCCCGATGTTTAGTGTGCAGTGTTTACTGCTAGGACTACACGGGTATCTAATCCGTTTTGCGACCCTAGCCTTCATCCCTCACTGTCAGATCCGTTCTTGTAAGGTGCCTTCGCTATTGTTAGTCCAGATAGGATCAACGCATTTTACCGCTACACCATCCGTACTCCTTACATCTCCCGGTCCCAAGCCATGTAGTATCTCTTGCTCTTCGACCCTTAAGAGGCCGGATTTCACAAGAGACTTGCATAACAAGCTACGGATGTTTTAGACCCAATAAACGTGATTGCGACTTGGACCGCTGGTATTACCGCGGCGGCTGGCACCAGTCTTGCCCAGTCCTTATTCGTGAGACTTTTTACATCTCACAAAAGATACTCAATTATAGAGTATCACTTTGGCTTGCTCTGTCACGCTTTCGCGCATTGCAGAAGTTTCCCGACTGCTGCACCCCGTAGGGCTGGGAATAGTGTCTCAGATTCCCTCTCGGGGCTTCTCCGCTAAGAGCCCCTACGGATCATCGGCTTGGTGGGCTATTACCCCGCCAACAACCTAATCCGCCGCAGCCCCATTCTAACGCAAACTTTCAAGGACAACACATTCCAGTAGAAGTCCTCTATCCGTTATTAACCTCAGTTTCCCGAGGATATCACAGGCGTTAGGGCAGGTTAGCTACGTGTTACTGAGCAGTCCGCCTTCCACTCTTGCGAGCAGAAAGACTTGCATGTCTAATTGCAAACCAAATAGCCGCAATCCCCAGCAGGATCAACTGGAATTGCTTGAGAAATTAAATTCTCTGGCACACGCCTCCAACTTAATTATGAATTGTATAACAACTAGTTTTTCTCGCATACCTCATACCTTAATGTGCGAGTATGTCGATAGAAAAATCTGAATCGACGTCAAGCATTAAGGCACTCATCAAAGTTACCATCTTAATGTTAAACCTAGGAGATAATTAGTTTATAAAGCTTTCCTTGAATTTTGATAGAATCATACTACATCAATGATATATGTAAGTGCAAGTTGATGTTCTTTAGAATAACTTCAAAAGATAATTTAAATAACGTAAATTCCAAAAGTTTCTCCATCTGGCTTTTTCAAAGTGACACCCTCATACGTTACAGAATCAACTTTCAAGAAGGAAACAAGAACATATTTAGTCTGGTCAGGAGCTCTTCTAGCACTTATCCAATAATCATCATTCGCAGTCAGAGACTCTGTTTCTATAGGAATTGAGTTTTCGGGAACAAGGTTTACAAAAGTTGCAAAAGCATTTTGAAGAGGGTTCATACTTTCAACTTTGAACGCTTCATTATCTCCAGCATTCCACGCAATGAAGCTTTCAGCTCCACTCATAAGGAAATGCAAATGGGCTTCCCAAATCTGCTGGTCATTTATCTCAGGTAGGTTAATGTTTGTCCCAGGACAATCTTGGTATCTTATAGCATTAGCAGGCTTTACCCAGGGAATTATAAAGTGAGTTCCAAGGTAGTTGTTTCGCTGCATTATTTTTACGCTGTTTATCTCTAGTGCCATAATCTCATTCACGCTTTTTGGATTGTTCTGATCATTACAGAAATAAAGCGCAGGACTGAAAGCATTAGATGCATCAGGCTCAACACTAGGAGGGAGTTGTTGGTCTCTGTTGTTCTTGAAAGGATCATCTTTCGGATAAATTGCATAATTATACTGAGTGAATATAACGTCTGAATAATGATTCTTCAAAGGAATAAAGAAAATGTCCCTCACCATTCGGTCCCACTCTCCATATAGAACTCTAGTAATATTATATCTTTTTTCATAGTTTGCGTTGTTATCCCAGGCAGTGCTATCAAAAGTCACTCCCCTTTCTATTTTTGCTTGTGCAAATCTTGGGTCATTGTTGGTAGCTTCTTCTATCATCACAGGAACATTGAAAGCATCATCACTTCCATCCTGAGTATTGTTGTCAAAAGAGCAAACACTAGGAGAGTAGATATTGAACCACTGATACTTGCATTCCCATCCGTCGTTAAACCCTATAAAATGCCTCCCTCCATGTGATTCCCAATCAAGTATTACCTGATCAATCTTGAATCCAGAAGGTTTACCATTTCCATTATCTATCTGGTTAAGAACTCTATCTACCCAACCTGTAACCTCTGATGGCCCCTCAATAGCAAATGGGCTTTCCCAGTTGTTTATTTCAAATGAGTTTGAAGAGTCATAATTTGATTGAGAGCTTGAATTGTAGTCACTAGGATTAAACTGCCAGGGGTGAGGGAACCTAAAGAAGAAAAGGCAAACATCTTGGCCAGAATCGTAGCTGTCATACAAGTCCTGCAGAACAGCATCAGAAAGCATTGTAGTAGTAGCATCCTCGGCATACCAATCAAAATATCTGTCATTTCCAAACTTGTTAGGTCTTCCAGAAAAAACCATTCTACACATGTGATAATCTGCTAACTCGTCAAAACCTATTCCAATACTTTCATTCCAGAGAGATATCATAGGCATGTTGCTCTGTTCCATTACTTTTAGATAATCGGTGTCTTGAAGGACTACATTTATTTGAACAGTATTATTCAATGTCTGACTATCATTAATAGCAGTCACATCAAAGGTATGAACTCCAGTTCGCAAAGGGGTGTAAAAGAATTTATTTCCATCTGGTTTTGGATAAGTTTCTCCATCCAACTTGAATTGAATAGAGGTGTAGCCTTCCTCAAATCTAAACTCTATAGGGTGCCCTATCCTAGGCTCATCCCCGGTATAACTTAAAAAAATGTTCAGACTTCCATCTTCAGTCCCATTATCTCCAGACATCACTCCATCACAAGTTTGGGGAAGTCCAGAAGGATTACAAACTTCTCCAGTATCCAGAATTGCTGCTACATCAATAGAATCCGTACTCAATGCAAAATCTTCTGTGAACTCAAAAATACTTGTTTCCAACTCTTTAGGAATTCCTTCAAATCTATCAATAATCTCGCTCTTTCCATTAGTTGTGAAAACAAATCTTATTCCCTTCACTGCTTGATCTCCCGCTTTCCTATTCACAGACACGAGCAAAGTGCTATCGCTGACTCCACAGCTGTTAACTTGGAATATAGCATCCAGACACTCAACAACCTGATTACCTATTCCACCTTCACTTCCTCCATCTCCAAGAGACCCAAAGAAATTGTTCTTCAATATCACGAAAACAGCACTAACAGCAATTATCGCAATTAATATTATTAATACGCTAGAAACTACTGTTGATAACCCTCTCTTTTCCATCCCGGTAATGTCTAATCTCTTCGTTATTTAAGTTATACGTTTAGGCAGGTATTTCTGCTGTAGCCCATTCTTCAATGAACTCTTCAATTGGTGGAATATCCAATTTTATTTTTCTTTTTTCAGAATACAACTTTGCCAACAAGTAGAATATCATCCCAAGACTTTTGGCACTCTTATTATTGCCAGGAGTAATAAAATCAATTCCTTGCGTGAAGTTGTTAGTATCACATACAGCCATAACATCTATTTTTACATCATTGGCATCCTTAAGAGCATTTTTATCAAGCCAAGGATCACAAATAAATACGAGGTTCGCTTCAAAGAAATCTGCAAGATTTGGATTTGTTAAACTCCCAGCAGGGTATTTTTTAGTAAATGTTCTAATGTTGAATAACTCTCCAAAGAGTTTAGCAGCTTTCCATCCAGCTTCTCTTTTACAAACAATGACTATATCTTCAGGAGCATATCGCGCAATATAATCTCCTGCCTCTCTTAATTTATCATCTAGAACGTTTGTGTTAAAAACAGCCAATCCATCAGCTCTTCTCTTGTACACAAAAGACTTCATATCCGGAGTTATGACCCTGGTTCCTAGATGTATAGAAGACTTAAGATAATCCTCAATAGGTACTAGCATGTCTTTCTTGTCTTCTTTCTCTCCTTTAACCTCTCCCTTAACATCAACTTTTTTCTCTTCTTGAATTTTACTTTCCAATGCTTTAGCCTTAGCCTTAAGTTCTTCTAATTTCCTTTTTTTAGAATCGGTTTTTTCAGCAACAGCGTCTTCAACAACTTTTTCAATCTTTCCCACTACTTCTTTTATAACCTTTGGAGTAGCTTCCACTAGCTCTTGCATCTCTTCAGTGACTTTCTCCAAGATACTTTCCTTTTTCTTTGCCATTGTAATTTAGTATAACAAGCGCAGGGGTTAATCCGGGTTGTTTCAGCCGGTACCTGCCAATTGATTAGTTTAGATTTGAAGGGTTTTTAAACATTCGCCTCTTAAAAAAAAGCGATGCTTGACGAACTAAAAATCATCACTTATTGGAAAAGAAAACTTTCACCCTACATTAAACTTGAAGATTCTAACATCCTTGAAATAGGTTGTGGAGAGGGAATTTTTGGTAAGCTCCTGGCAAAAAACACTTCTAAGAGATATTTGGGAATCGATCCAAATAGGAAAGCTGTTCTTATCGCAAAAAAGAATTGTCCAAAAAATGCGGTTTTTAAAATTGGAAGAGCAGAAAAGATTCCATCAAAAAATAAATTTGAAGTAGTGTTTTTTACTTTCTCATGGCATTTCATATCAGATTTCAATAAATCTATTTCAGAATTGCAAAGAGTTCTAAATCCAAAAGGAGTGATAGTGATTATCGAACCTACCAAGCATGCCTCAAACTGGAAAGATAGTAGACTGAACAAAAGAAGCACTGATTTTTCTAAAGAATTATTCTCTCAGAAACTCAGAGCTTTAGAACATGCTGAAACAAGAATAACCAATCAAAAAACGTTTAGAGTAGTTCATCAAAAAATCAATAATAAAAAATATCCTTCTATCTGGATATTATCTAATCAACAAAATTATTGTTCTTCTTCACCAGAACTTTCATCGCCGAAGTCTTCAACGTCATCTTCTTGAGCAAACCCAATCTCTTCAGCTTTTTCAGCTATTTCACTTTCAACTTCCTTCTCTTTAGCGATTATCTTCTCGTCATCAATTTTTTCCTCTCTCACAGCTTGTAGCTTTCCATCCCTCTTTTTTGGAGAAGGCCTTACAACTGTGATAGGCAAAGCACCTGCATTGAACTCTTTTTCTGCAATTTTTATAGGATCATAGTTTATCTTATCAAGTTCTTCCTCAGATATTTTTATCAAAATTGGAGCGTCCATAGAAACTTGCAAAGCTCGAGCACCGACAATTCTTGCTACTTCATATCTTGTAAATTCTTCTTGTTTTTGAGCACTCATCTTAAATTTTTATTGAAGAAGCTTATTAAGCTTTTTCATGACTTCCTCATACTTTTTAGGAAGTACGTCCATCATCATTTCAATTTCTTCTTTTTTAAATGTAACTGTCATCCCTTTTTGGCAGGAATGTATCATATACTGTCCATTCCAATTAGATATTCCCCAAGTAACTTTTGCATCGCAAGCCTCTTCCTCCTCTCTAGTAGGATGTAGGATGATGCTATTTCCAAGTTTCTGGAATGTGAAAGACAAGGGCACTATTTCCCTGTTAATAGGCAAAGGAGTATCAGTTCTATTCTCATAGTCAGCTTTACCATTCTTTAATCCAGGGAATTTAGCATTCCTTAAAGCTGCAACACAGGCTATGCTTGCTGCATCAATCAAAGAACCATCATCATTTATAGGATATATGTCAACAATAACAGTCCAGACATTTTCTCCTTCAGTTATAACAAGCTTGCTAAAGTCTATCATTCCACTTTCCCTTACCATTCTATCAATAAGTCTTGGCAATTCAATAGCCTCAAACTTTGGAGGGCCAGATTCAAATCGAGGAGATGCTAACGGAAGCAAGTCTCCAGACACCATCAAGTTTCCTTTGTTCAAAGAATCTGGATAAGGTGTGCCAGTTTCAAGCTTCACTCCAACAACCACTTCAGTCTTTCCAAGTTTTACTCTTGCGCTTCCCTCTGCTTTGTTTGAAACATCATATTCGAGCTCAAAATCCTTGAGGTCAAGTCCAGATCTCATATCAAACCTTTTGCCCTCTGCAAAAAGCCTCTGCATATATTCCTTTGTCAAATTCGTAACATCCATTGATCCCATCTAATTTCCTCCTCCTACTGAATCTTTCAAAGCTTTCTTTTGAATTTCATATATTTTCTTACACGCTTCATTAGCCATGTCAAGAGCTTTAACAATTAAATGGGGCTGTATTTTTCCATCCAGTTGCATTAAAGTATACTCATCCGAGTTAGATATTTTTGCAAGTGGGAAATCTGTAGCTCCCTCTCCTTCCCTAAAATCTTCCTCTTCTTTATCAACATCAACAATGAGTTCCTTGTCAAGTTTTCCTATTGAAACTGCAGAAACAAGGTCTTTCATAGGTATTCCTGCATGTGCAAGAGCCATAGCAGCAGCATTTATTCCAGCAACTCTCGTGCTAGCATCTGCCTGAAGAATATAAATCTCAACATCTACAACAGTGTTTGGAAATTCTTCAAGTTCCAACACAGGAGCTAAAGCCCATTCAGTTACTTTCGAAATCTCTTTGCTTCTTCTGCTTGGTCCAGGTTTCTTTCTTTCTGAAACAGAAAAGCTAAGCAAGTCATAATTAACTCTCAAGATTCCTGTTGCAGGATTTTGCATATGTTGTGGATGAAGTGTTCTAGGTCCATAGACTGCTGCGATTGCAACTGTTTTTCCAAATGAAAACATAGCGCTTCCGTCAGCGTTAGGGATGATTCCCACTTTAGCCTCTATGTGTCTCATTTCATCAACTTTTCTTCCGTCATTTCTCTTCATTATCTATTCTCCTCAAACCAGGACTGCATCTGTTCTGTCAGTCCTCCAACGTTTACTTTTTCAGCAACAAACTCAATAGCTCTTCTTGCCTTAAGCTCTTTTTCGACAGTTTCTCCTTTAATCCAAATCCATCCGTTCTGTCCGACAGTGATGTTGCATCCAGTTTCTTCCTTAATCAGATTAATCATGCTTCCCTCTCTTCCTATAACTCTTGGGACTCTACTTGGGTTGACTTTGAACATGAATCCCCCCTCAATCTTTCCTAAACCTCTCCCTTTCATAGCGAGGTCTATCCCTCTTCCCTTTATTGACCATATCTTGGCAGCAACAACATCTCCAATTCCTAAGTATTGGCTCATTTCATGCTGATTTATGTATCTAGGAACTTCAGCTACAGGCAAAAACGCAGAGCCAGCAGAATCTACATCAATAAGCCATCCATTGAAAAGAACATCAGCTATTCTTCCAAGGATTACATTATTTCTTCTAGGAACATAACTTCCTGTCAATGGAATTATTTTAATAACTCTTCCAGCTTTTTCAGCAAGTCCAAATCTTCCAGCAATAAGGTTGTCTCCATCTCTTCTAACACCCTCTCCAGGCAAGTAATCATCTCCAGAAACAATAACTTCGCCAGGTATCACTACTTCTCTTTTAACGTTCTCGTTAGAAACGGTCTCCTCGGCCTCGTGAGCCTCATTAATCTCATTCATCATGTTAATCTTAATGGTAACATCCCAGGATAATCATAATTTCCCAAATGTTTCCTTTTTACAGAATTTAGAGATTTAATGTTCTTTTTAAATCTTTCTTCACTTGGATTATTCTACTAGTCCTGTCTCCTTAAGGTATGCTTCTAAAAGCCTATGCGAAGTCTCTCCAAATCTTCTTGGGTTAAGCCATCTCCTCGCATTAAATGGAGTTGTGGTAGAATAAACGACTAAAGCGTCTCCGTTAGTCGGTTCCACTCTTTCCCCATTTTTGTCTCTGTTAGCTTCAGTATCTAAAACACCATACAGCCTAGCAGCAGTTCTCTCAGACATATTAGGAATTTGATTAGCTATTCTTTTCAGCATATCAATGTCTACTTCTTCATCTTCAAGGAAACCAATATCTTCCCCTTCCGACACGAGTCTTCTAACCATCAATTCTCTAAGAACCTTAAGGTGTTCTGCTTTGTACTCAAGTCCTCTTTCACCTAAGGCATGTTCATAAGCAGTAACAACCCTTTCAATTCTAGACCTTATTTCTCCAAGAGACATTCCATCATAGTTTCTCATAAAAATTTTACCGAAGAAATACTTTTAAATCTTTTTAAAACTCACTCTTTAAGTTCTTCGCTCTGGATAGCTCCGTGAGTGATTCCATTTAGCTTGTCAAAGAAGTCAAGTTGCATTCCAGCAGGAACATTGACTATGACTGATAGATTCCCATTAGCCATCCATTCCTCGCTTTCCTTGTATTCATTCACTAGTCCATAGACTTGTCCCGTGAATTGAGCAGGAATCACAAGCTTCACTCTTTTCATCTCAATCCTTATAGGAATCACTTCCTTTAGCTTATGTACGAGAGCTTGCATTTGGACTTCCGGAGGCCGGTTATCAAAGCTATAATGCACTTCATCAACAGCCCTCTTTATTCTTTCTTCAGTATATGGCCTACCATGCTGATCCACAGCATTTCTTAAAATCAAGTTTATGACTCTTTTCACTTTAGCTTCTCTTTCTGCATCTCTGACTTCTTGGGGCTTTTGCACCTCTCCATTTTTTATAATCTTCTTAGCTACCTCATAAATATCTGTGGTGCCGAAAGCATCCATAAGATCTTTTTGAGGCACGGCAGTTCCCTTGTCCACATCAAAATATATTCCATTAGAGTTTAGAGCGCTGGTTATATCTCCTTCATCTCTCTTGAATTTCATAGCTTCTTCGAAATCAACAGATATCTCAAAATTTTTCCCCTTAGCTTTAATTCTTGCCGTAACAATAACCATTTTAACTTCCAACCAGGTCAATTTTATAAAGATTTGCAATTATTTATGAATAGTCATTTATTCCTGTTAATGTTGTAATTCATCAATCCATGAAGAAACATCTTATAATATTCGGAAATATTTAGAATTTCAATAAGCTGTTCACCCTCTTCAAACAGTTTTTTAATTTTACCTTCTACAATTTCTTTCACATTTTTTTCGAGAATCATTTTTCTCACAAAGTCGATGTCATCTCTTTTTAAATTTGATTTTCCAAAGATATTTTCAAGCTTCACTCTTTCCTCATCAGAAGATTTTTCAAAAAGATAATTTCTCCACAAAGTTTTTTTATTTTCTGAAATGTCTGAACCTACTGGCTTCCCTATTTCTGATTCATCACCAAATATACCTATTTCATCATCTTTTATTTGAAAAATTATTCCGATTTTCTCGCCTAGTTTATACAAAGTCTGTAAGTCATTTTCATGACTCTCTGCAAGAACTGCACCAGTAGTAAAAGGGACTGAAAAAGTGTATATCGCAGTCTTGTATTTGTAAACATTCATTATTCTTTCTTCAGGAAATTCTTCTTTTGAAAAACTAATGTACACATCATCCATCTCAGCAAGACCTGCGCAGTTCAAACTATCACAGAATAGAGATATTATTCTTTTCTTTTTTTTATCGTCGACATTTAAGTTTGACAATATTTGGTAAGCATAGGAAATACACAAGTCTCCCGCACATATTGCAATACTATATCCAAAATGCCTTGCATCCGCAAAGTTTTCCTTTTTTCCAAGGTCTTCGTATTGAGCAAATATTGTTTTATTTCCCCTCCTCAACTCATCCCTATCAATTATATCATCATGTATAAGCAAAGCAGAATGCAACAGTTCTATAGCAGCCCCAACTTTAACTGCTTCATCATTTATCTCTTCTTTAAACATCTCATAGGCTAAAAGAACAAGGCAACCACGTATCATCTTTCCACCCAAGATAAATTTTTCCAATCTCTCGACAAGGTCTTTGCCAAGATTATTTACTTCCAAGGATTCAAATTTCTTCTCCTCAAGCAACTCAGAAAGAAAATGAGAAATTTTAGATCTATAAAGATCAAACTTTTCGTTCATTAAAACTAGTCTAAATTTGCCTATTTATATTTATTCTTATTGTCTATTTAGAATACTTTTTCAAAGAATCACCTTCGATTCTTACTATCTCTGGAGAGCCAGTCTTTATATAAGCGACTTCAAATCTTTCTATTTCAAAGTTTTTAACAAGAATTTTTTTGAAGATTCTCAAAGCAAATTTTATTCCTTCCTCAACGTTCATTTCCTGGTTGAATTCAGCCCTTAGAGACTCTTTAATCTGTTCATCATTCTCTCCAATAGCATTTGCTTTGTAAGCGAAGTAGTTTCCAGTCACATCTGAAGTGTATAGATGAGCTTTTCCTTTGCTTATTCCCCCAACCATTATAGCTACACCATAAGGTCTTAATCCTCCATATTGAGTAGCCATCTGTTTTTTATCTGCAAGCATTCTTATAACGCTGACTGGTTCAACAGGGCTGTCAAAAGTTATCCTGTTCTGTTGAGCGTGTATTTGAGCATTTTCAATAAGTATTCTAGCGTCAGAAAGCATTCCAGCAGCGCTTGCCATAACGTGATTGTCAATCTCAAAAATCTTATTTGCTGATTCGGATGATATCAGATTATCTCTTATCCTCTTATCTGCAACAATCACAACTCCATCCTTACAGCTCAATCCAATGCTACTGCTTCCAAGTCTTACAGTCTTTTCAGCATACTCTACTTGTAAAAGGTGCCCATCGGGAGAGAACATAGTAGCGACTCTATCATAACCCATTGCCTGATGCTGCATTTCCATAGGAATTTCCATATTATCACTTAAAATTCTTTTTTAGATATAAACCTTTGTGCTATAGTATTTTTAAGTCTTGCGCTTTCATTCAGGACACTCTCCAGCCGTCCAAAATTCAATATCTTCATCAAGACAAGCCACACAGCTATTCTCAAATGTTTGCGCACAAGGGTACTTTATACACTGGACTTTTGTAGAACTAAACCACCCACAAACAGGAGAGTATATCTCATCACAAGCTTGTACATTCCTGCTTTCAGAACTGCAGTAAGTTTTATTTTCTATTTCAGGGCAAGTATCAAACTCACAATTATTACTAGCATTCCTTCCCACAGCACTTCCATCAGGACATATTTTTGCTTCCATAGTACACGCAATCTGAATGCCTTTCTGGAAAAAATAAGCTCCAATAAGGAATACAATCACAATCACTAGAATAATAATATCTTTTCTCATTTCTTCTCTAGGCCTTTTAAAGTTCCTGAAACTTTAAGCACTTGAATCTTATCAGAAGCAATAGCAAAACTCCCTATAACCTTATCTATCTCACTTCGTTCTATCGCAAGAACAACAGTTCCTTCCTTCTTTTTCACAAATACAGGTGCTGATTTAGCATACCCTAATATTCCCACATATTCAAGAATAGCTCTCTTCACAGATTTTTCGTTACCTCTTATTAAGAGATATCTTTTTTTTGATCTGGCAGAAGGTTTTAATTTTGGCATTTTATTGTTCAGTCTGTGGATTTAGGAATTCCTCAACTTTTTGTTTTACAACATTTCCCTCTAATGCAAAACCAAGGCTTTCAGCTCCCCCGATTTTAAAGTTATTGACTCCAACCACTTTTCCAGTCTTGTCTATTAAAGGTCCTCCTGAATTGCCTGGATTGAGAGTTACATCAGTCTGAATATAAGAGTCCAACCCATTTGGTCCCTCTCTATCGACAGCAGAAACAATACCTTCGGTTACAGTGAAAGAAAGTCCAAGAGGATTCCCAATAGCAATGACTTTTGTTCCAGGCTGAACACCTTCAGGATCTGCGAACTCAAGAAAATCAAAAAATCCCGGAATCTTCAGTACAGCTATATCCATAAAAACATCACCACTAATCACAGTAGCATCAAACTCTTGCCCATCGTATAACGAGACTCTAACTTGATTAGCTCCATTAATCACATGATAATTTGTTACTACATATCCTCTTGGATCGACAATGAATCCACTTCCAACAGATCTGTCTGTCCTTATGCTCACAACCCCTCTGACTACGTCCTCTATGACTCCCGAAAAATCATCTTGAGACGCTTTCAGAAGATTAATCTGTTTCTCAAGGTCAGTTTTTTGAGCTGACAATGCTTCTATAATCTCATTAATAACTGCCTGATTCTCCACTTTCAACTCATTTACTTGAGAGTCAAAAGAGTTCTGCAGGTTTTCTTGTTGAGCTATTATTTTAGAAGCCTGGGAACTCATGCTGGCAATGGATACTATCTGGAGGATTAAGAGAACAACTACAATCCCATATAAGGCATTTCTGTGCGCTTTCAACCTCTTTATGTGGCGATGCATCAATAATAAAATGAAATAATGTTTTTATAGCTTGCTAATCGCTTCACAATCATTATAAACCCCAACAACTTTTTATTAGCATGCTTAAGATTCACACTATTGGAGGTTATAACGAAGTAGGAAAAAACATGACTGCCGTGGAATCGGGAGAAGATGTCATCGTTTTCGACGCAGGTCTTTATCTTCCAGCAGTAGTGAGCGTTCAGGAAAGAGAGAAAATTCCCACTGAAAAAGGGATGAGGACTCTTGGAGCTCTCCCAGATGATATATATCTTAGTAAAAAGGGTTTGGCAAATAAGGTTAGAGGTATTGCCATCTCACATGCTCATCTTGATCATGTTGGTGCAGTGCAGTACACAGTTCCCAAATACAATGCCCCCGTCATTGGCACCCCATTCACAACAGAGGTGCTCAGAAGTCTTATGCGTGATAATAATCAAAGCATTCCAAATCCTATAGTCTCCGTTAATCCAAATTCTTCCTACACAGTAAAAGGAAAAAAAGATTACAAAATAGAAATGGTAAACATAACTCACTCCACTATCCAAAGTGCAATGATAGCTCTCCACACTCCTGAAGGAGTCATCTTATATGCAAATGACTTCAAGTTCGATAACACTCCAATTTTAGGAGACAAGCCAAATTACAAAAGGCTGAAAGAGCTGTCAAAAATAGGCATAAGAGCTTTAGTAGTTGACTGTTTATATGCTCCAGAAGATAGGAAAACAGCGTCAGAAAAAATCGCAAGGGGCTTGCTTGAAGATGTCTTATTTACAACGGATAATCATAATTCAGGTATAATCGTAACCACTTTTTCTTCCCATATAGCAAGGCTGAAATCTATAACTGAATTTGGCAGGAAACTGAACAGACAGGTAGTTTTTTTTGGAAGAAGTCTAAACAAATACGTTTCTGCAGCGGCGGCAATAAAACAAGCCCCATTCATAAAAGATGTCCAGATAGCCACATACAGGAATCAATTAGACAGGATGATAAAAAAGATAAATCAAAGAAAAAAAGATTTTCTTGTTGTTTGTACAGGCCATCAAGGTGAACCAGGATCGATATTGGATAGAATTGCGAGAGGAAATTTAAAATATAATCTTTCTTCAGATGATCATATAATATTCTCTTCAAAAACAATACCTACTCCTATAAATGAAGCTAACAGAGCAGACCTCGAAAAAAAGTTAAGAAAAAATCACGTCAGAATTTTCGATAACGTTCATGTTTCGGGGCACGGCGGGAGAGAAGACATAAGAGATTTGATAAAACTTACAAATCCAGAGCATATAATTCCTTCGCACGGAGACTTATCAAAAAGAAAAGCCGGATTCGAGTTAGCCTTAGAGATGGGATATAAAAAGAACTATAATGTACATTTAATGTCAAACGGAGACAATTTATTTATAAAATGAGGATGGATTTAGAAGGGGGAATTAAAAATGCCTTGGAAAGAGGAAGTTCTATAGAAGACGCAGTCCAGAGTTTCCTCAATGCAGGCTATTCTGAGCAAGAGGTAAAAGAAGCGGCAGATAAAGTCAACCCAAGCGTTTTATCTCAGATATCTCCTTTGGAAAAAAAATCTCCCTCTCAAACTCTTACTCCTCCAAGGTATTCTCCTCCTCCAAGTCCAAAGCTCAAACCAGAACCTGCAATGATACAAAGTAATATCGTCCAAAAAAAGTCTTCAGGATTACTTATTTTTCTGATTTTTATCCTAATAATCTTGCTTGGAACTTTAGCAGTCTCGATAATCTTTCAAGACCAAATCACAGAATTTTTGAAAGGCGTGCTTTAAAATGGTTTATACTCCTGCAGAAGACTCTTATCTTCTCGAAGAGCAAGTAAAAATTTTTTCTAAAAACAAAAAAGTTCTGGATATGGGTTCTGGTTCAGGAATCCAAGCCAAAAGAGCATCAGTCTCAGGAGCAAAATCGGTTCTTGCAGTGGACATAAACAAAAAAGCAATAGTTCAATTAAAAAATCAAAAAATACAAGCGATTCAATCAGACTTATTTAACAACGTATCAGGGAAATTTGACCTGATAATCTTCAACCCTCCGTATCTTCCAGAGGATGAGATGGAAGACAAAAAAAGTGCACTAGAGACTACTGGAGGAATAAATGGCGATGAAATAACTCTAAGATTTCTTACTCAATCTGTAAATCACTTAGAAGGGCATGGAACAATTCTTATTTTATTATCTTCCCTTACTCCTAAGGGTAAAATCAATAAGACTATAAAAAGATTAAAACTCAAGAAAACTAAGCTCTCCGAAAAGAAGCTGTTCATGGAGACTCTCGAAGTCTGGAAGCTTACAAAAGCACAATAATCAATAAATACCTCACCCCTCTCGAATTTTCAATGAGATTTACACATATGGGTGACTGTCATCTTGGAGGATGGAGACAGCCTGAACTTGCAAGGTTGACTATGGAAAGTTTTGCCTTTGCGATAAGCAAAAGCATAGAGAATAAGGTGGATTTTGTTCTCATTGCAGGAGACTTATTTGATACAGCTTATCCTCCAATAGAAGTCATAAAGCAAGCGTTTGAACAATTTAGGAAGCTTAAGGAAGCAAGAATCCCAGTCTTCTTGATAGCAGGAAGTCATGATTATTCAGCTGCGGGAAAGACTTTTTTAGATGTGCTTGAAAAAGCAGGCTTCGCAAAAAACGTGTTCCAACCAGAAGAAAGGAATGACAGTATAATACTTCACCCAACACTCTTTGAGAATGTCGCAATTTATGGTTATCCTGGAAAAAAATCGGGGCTCGAAGTAGACGAAATAGCCAGGATAAAATTACACGATGCTCCAGGTTTTTTCAAGATTCTCATGCTTCACACAACACTGAGAGATGCAGTAGGCAATCTGCCAATACCTACAGTAGACCACACCAAGCTTCCCAAAGTAGACTATCTTGCATTGGCGCATCTGCACATTAACTACAAAAAAGACAACATGGTCTATTGTGGGCCAACTTTTCCAAACAACTCTTCAGAATTAGAAGAGCTGAAAGGTGGTTCATTTTACTTTGTAGATACATCTGGGACGTTAGAAAGAGTGCCCATCAATCTCAAAGAGGTTGTCACACTAAAGATGGAAATAAAAGAAACAATGAAAGCAACAGAGCAGATACTAGAAAAAATAAACGAACACGAGTTAAAAGACAAGGTAGTGATATTAAAGCTACACGGGATTATTTATTATGGTAAAAAATCTGACATCAATCTGAATTCCATAGAAGAACACGTTAGATTAAAGGGAGCATACGCTTTTTTGAAGAGCACTACAAAACTTTTTTCAAAAGAAGGAGAAATCAGTTTCGAAGCAGCCCCGGAAAACCTAGAAGACGAAATAATAAAAAAATTTCAGGAAGAGAATAGAAGTAGGTTCAACTCAAAGATACTAACTCTACTCACAGCATTGAACACCGAAAAAAAAGAAGGGGAAATAAGCAAAGTCTATGACGAAAGAATATTCGAAGAAGCGAGAAGGTCATTAGAAGTATGAAACTTAAAAAAATAAGCTTAAAGAACATAAGAAGTTACAGGGATGAGACTATAGAATTTCCTCCAGGTTCAACTCTCCTTTCAGGAGATATAGGCTCAGGAAAAACTTCAATACTCTTAGCAATAGAGTTTGCATTATTTGGTCTTCAGCCAGGGCAAAAAGGTTCATCTTTATTGAGGAGCGATTCAAGTGAAGGCGAGGTGATTCTTGAATTTGAGATAGGGGAAGATAACTTCGAGATTAAACGCTCACTTAAGAGGGGCTCAAAATCAGTGAGCCAGGGCAGTGGTTTTCTTACAGTGAACGAGAAAAAAGAAGAGCTGTCTATAACAGAGTTAAAGACAAAAATTCTGACATTTCTTAATTATCCTCAAGAATTTGTGAAGAAAACAAACATTCTTTACAGATACACAGTCTATTCTCCGCAAGAAGAGATGAAGCAGATAATACTTGAAGATCCTGAATCAAGACTGAATGTTATCAGACACATATTCGGAATGGATAAATACAAGAGAGTAAAGGAGAACATTCAGATAATAGCTCTTAAACTTAGGGAAAGGTCAAGAGTTCTACAAGGAGAGGTTAAGGACATAGACGAGTATAAAACTCTCGTTAGTCAGAACAATCAACGCATAAAAAAGATAGAACTCGATTTAAGGAAAAAAAAGGAGGACTTTAATCTTGCATCAGAAAATCGAAAGGGTTTTGAAAAAGATCTTGAGAAGATAGAATCTAAATTTGAGGAAAGAATTAGATTAGAAAAAGAAGTAGAAAAGGCGAAGATAATAGAATCTAACAAAACCGTTCAATTAGCAGAATCAAAAAAAGAATTAGAAAAAATACAGAATAGTCTAGCAAAAATTATAGAAAGATTCAATTTTGAAGACTATCAAAATTTGATAAACGAAATCGAGGCAAAAAGATTGTCAATAGAATCTTTAAGCCAGAAATATATTAACAGCCAGGCAGCGATAAACTCACTGAACATAAAGATAAGCGAAGACTCAAGAAAACGAGAAAGAATTTTTAGGATAGACATCTGCCCAACATGCCTTCAAAATGTCTCTGAAAATCACAAACACAACATAACAAATGACACTGAAGTTACAATTACTAAAGCTGAAAAAGAGATAAGTTCATTGAAGGAACAGATAGACTCCTTAACAAACAATCTTGAGAATGAAAAAAACTCTCTGAAAGAATTTGAAGCAAAAAAGTCTTATCTTGAGATTTTGAAATCGAAAGAAGAATCTTATGAAGCTTCTCAAAAAAGATTGGATGAGCTTACAAAGCAGATATCTTCATTGAACACTGATCTTGAAGTTCTTGCAAGTCATTCTTCTCTTCTAAGGGATTCAATATTTAATTTAAGAAAATTTGAGAATATCTATATCGCAACAGAATCCAAACTAAAAGACGCATTCAGAAAAGAAAGAGATATCGAAATAGAAATAGCAGAGATAAACAAGGAAGTCGAGCTTGTTCAAAGAGAGAATAAAAGAATTACAGATAAGATAAAGCAAAAACAGGACCTTGCAGACCAGCTCAGCACAATTTTAGAAGCAGAGAGCTGGATTTCTGAAGACTTCCTAAATTTGATATCTTTCATAGAAAGAAATATCATGTTCAAACTTCGACAAGAGTTCTCAAAGCTCTTCAATAAATGGTTCGAAATGCTCACAACTGACAACTTCAATGTTCAGATAGACGAGACTTTCTCTCCAATCATAATGCAAGGAGATTACGAGCTGGACTACTCTTTCCTTTCAGGAGGAGAAAGAACTGCAGTTGCTCTTGCATATCGTCTTGCTCTCAATCAGACAATAAACTCTGTTTTCAGTCACATCAGGACAAGAAGTCTCGTTATTCTAGACGAACCAACAGACGGCTTCTCAGACCAACAGCTCACAAAAGTCCGGGACGTTTTACAAGAATTAGACACAGAACAATTGATAATGGTCTCTCACGAGCCAAAGATAGAGAGTTTCGTAGACAACGTCATAAGACTTCGGAAGTCCCAAGGAGCTTCGGCAGTATTATCCGAAGCTACTCCCGAGAAATCAGTTAATTGAGATAGATTTTAATAGTAATTTAAATATAATATTCTATGAAAAGAAGTGTCTTCCCGATAGTTCTTTTTGCATTATTATTCATCTTTTTGATTGCCAATTTTTCTATAAATGAAGATTTAGAAAGAAAATATCTTGAAATTGGAAATGAAAAAGTAGACATTTTCTGTGAAGTTGATGAAGATTGCACTTTAAGCGTGCCTTCAAAACTATTGGAATGTCTTCCCTGTGACTCCCTAGGCTGTAATCTTTATGACGTTAGCGATGCAGAAGTTATTGCAGTAAATAAAAACTGGAATCCAGACTGCCCAGAGCCTGAAAATTCAGACGAACTTGTATGTGCCCATTGCGCTGGAGGAATATCTTCTGAAAAAACTTATACTTCACCTAGATGTATCAACTGGATTTGTCAGAAGTAACATTATAAAAAAGAAGATTTATGATTCAATCTTTTGATTTTAGCACAGGAAATATTTTTGAATAAGGTTAACGTTGATTTTCAAGGAAGTAAACAGATTTACAATGAATAATGATAGACATAAAGAATGGTTGAGTAACACAGGAGGAATATCCCAGATTGATATGATATTACTTAACGATGCTTTGGGGCTTGGAGATTTAGATTCAGAATTGGTAAGAGAGTTTCCTGAACTAAAAATAAACTCAAATTTGGAGGAAGACCAGATAAGAGTTTTTAGACATATTACTATTTCTCGTCTTTGGGTTCTTGGAGCCTATGAATTGATAAGAACTATTAATGAGATAACTTCAAGAAAGAAAAATGAAATTAACCCTGAAGTTATAAGGAAGATTAAGGATAATTTAAGACTTTTTGGTAAGATTAGAGTTCCCCTAGTAAAGTTAGAGAAAGAAGGACAACATGGGCAACTTTTTTCTGGCGTTGCTAGCAAAAGAGAACTTGACGAGTTTAAAGGTTTAGGGTGGAGAATTGTCTCTAAAGGCAAGAAAAACTTAGAGGTCGAGACATTTTATCGTAAGGACTTGGGAGACTCTTTGCTAGATTTGTTCAAGACATTGAATAAAAATATTCGTACGAAATAGGAGAATGCACGAAAGTAAGACTAATTCTCGTGCAAAGCCCACAGAACCAAAAAACTTATAAAGCTCTTAGATATCCTTTGATTAAGAACAAGAGGTTCTATGGTTCTCATGGACTACAATATATCTAATTCAGTTTTGAAGACTGGTACTACAATAATAGGAATAAAGTGCAGAGACGGAGTTATAGTTGCTTCAGATAGACGAGTAACTGCTGGAGGAATGGTAGTTAATAAAGACATAAAAAAAGTTCTTCCAGTTGGAGACAACGTTCTCATGGCTATTTCTGGAAATGCTTCAGATGCCAAATATCTAGCGAAAGTAGTTGCAGCAGAACTCAGACTATATCAATTAAAAACTAAGTCAAAGCCAACAGTCAGAGAAGCAGCAAATCTCATTGCTAATATGGCTTTCAGGAACATTAGAACACCTTCAATGATTCCTAGCATAGTTGGTTCTATTGTTGGAGGGTACAACGAAGACGGAACGACAGAGCTTTTCACTATTGAACCTGCAGGAGGAATAGATTCTGTAGAAACTTACGATGCAAACTTTTCATCAGGAATGCCCTTTGTGCTTGGATACTTAGAAAGACAATGGAAGAAAGATATATCTGTTGAAGAAGGAGTCCAATTAGCTCTGGAGTCTCTCAAATCTTCTACTCAAAGAGATACGGCGTCTGGTAACGGAATAGACATCTTTTCCATAACCTCTAAGGGAATTAAACACGCAGTTTCTCAAGAGATAACATCAACTTATAGTTAATTTATTTTAAAATGCCAGATATCTTAAAAAGTATTAAAGAAGAGTTACCGAGAGCTATAACTGACGCGATTTTTGAAGGAGCAAATATAGTTCTTTACACAGATGATAAAGAGTTTTTTAGGTCATCAGAATCAAAGATTAAAGAGATTGTTGACAAGATAAAGAAGCGTGTTGAATTAAGAGCCGATGAAAAGATTTTAATCTCTCCAGAAGAGACTGAAAAGACAATAAGAGCTTTAGTTCCTCAAGAAGCAGAAATAGAAAACATAATATTTGATGTGCAGAGAAGTATTGTAATAATAGAGGCCAAGAAACCAGGACTTGTTATTGGAAAACAGGGCTCCATACTTAGTGACATAAAAAGCTCAACTCTCTGGACTCCAACAATCCAAAGAAGTCCTGCAATACCTTCCAAAATAACTGAGAAAATACGTTCTGTCCTTTATGCAAACAACTCCTACAGAAAAAAATTCCTGAATGATATTGGAAAGAAAATATATCAAGACTGGAATCCTGAAAAGATGGACATGTGGGTCAGGCTCACATATCTTGGAAGTGGTCGTCAAGTAGGCAGGTCTTGTTTGCTTCTCCAAACCCCAAACTCAAAAATTCTTTTAGACTGCGGGATAAATCCGGGAGTTTCAGATGGGCCAGAAAGATTCCCCTATCTTCAAGTTCCAGAAGTTGGAGATCTCAATTCTATAGATGCAGTAGTTCTTTCACACGCTCACACAGATCACTCTGCGATGATACCTTACCTTTACAAAATGGGTTACAGAGGCCCTGTTTACATGACTGCTCCAACGAGAGACGTAGCAGCACTTTCAGCTCTTGATTATATTGGAATTGCCTTCAAGCAAGCCGAATCACCCATTTACAAGCCGGAAGACATAAAAGAAATGGTTAGACATTCTATCTGCTTGAATTATGGAGAAGTTTCAGATATAACTCCAGACATTAGAATAACATTCTATAATGCAGGTCATGTTTTAGGTTCAGCCGTCGTGCACATCAATATTGGAAACGGCCTTCACAATCTTGTTTACACAGCAGACACAAATTATAGAAGAACAAGGCTCCTAGACCCTGCTGTAAATCAATTCCCAAGAGCAGAGACTGTAACAATAGAATCAACTTATGGTTCAAAGAACGATGTCCTTCCCCCAAGAAAGGAAACAGAGGAAAAATTCTTAGAGTTAGCAAGAGCAACAATCTCAAGAGGAGGAAAGATTCTTCTTCCTGAACTTGGATTCGGACACGCACAAGAAACAATATTGAGAGTTGAGGAAGCCGTGAGAAAAGGAGAGCTTCCAGAGATTCCAGTCTACTTAGACGGAATGCTTTGGGACATCACTGCAATTCATACAGCATATCCTGATTTCTTAAGCTCACAAGTCAGGAATCAGATATTCCAGGATAATAATCCTTTCATGGCTCCATTCATGAAGAAAGTAGGCTCTCCTGCAGAAAGAAAGCAGATTATGGAGGGAGGACCATGCATAGTCATTGCAGGAAATGGAATGCTTAACGGAGGTCCCGCTGTTGAATACTTCAAATATTTTGCAGATAGTCCAAGTAATCTAATAGTGTTCAGTTCATACCAAGCTCCAACTTCATTAGGAAGAGCTGTTCAGGAAGGAAACAAAATAGTTCAGATAGATAAAAACTTTGGGGGAGAAACAGTAGCAGTCAAGATGCAGGTAGAGACTCTCAATGGTTTATCGGCTCACTCAGGAAGAAACGACCTTATGCAATATATCTCAAGAATGAATCCTCGTCCTAAGAAGATAATAATTAATCACGGAGAACAGTCGAAGTGTTTAGACCTTGCTTCAACTCTTTACAGGCAGAATCATGTAGAAACAATAGTCCCAAAAAATCTTGAAACTATCAGATTAAAGTGATTGCCAAGACTTAAAAACTCTCTTCGCTTATAAAAAAAGGTTCTTAAAAGTAGGATGAAGCACACACTAAAGATAACGTTGATTTTGATTGCAATGTTTTTCATTGCCCAGACGATAGGAATATTTGTAGCAAACGCTTATACCCCTGAAACTATCTCAACTATAAATCAAACAACCGGGGAGCAGGTAAATATCACTGCATATGACATTCCCTACGGACTTGAACCTCCACAGGGTATAGAGCCAGTCAACGTCCTCTGGCAGATTTTGATTGCAATAGTCATTGTCGTAGTGCTTATGCTCATTCTCATGCGCATAAGAGCAGAGATATTCCTAAGAATCTGGTTCCTTGTTGTAGTCACATTAGGACTTGCTCTTGCATTAAATGGGCTATTCATCAAAATTCCCAATTCAGCTCTTTTAGCAATAATAATAGCAATACCTCTAGCAATAATAAAAATATTCCAAAGAAACTTAGTAGTCCATAATCTTACAGAATTGCTTATCTATCCTGGAATAGCAATTGTTTTCATACCACTTCTAAACATCTGGACGGTCGTTCTCTTGCTTATATTGATATCAATCTATGACATTTATGCTGTCTGGCATGCAGGATTCATGCAGAAAATGGCAAAATATCAAATAGAAAAGCTTAGAATATTCTCAGGATTCTTTGTCCCATATGCAGATAAAAAAACAAGAGCTAAAATAAAAATTATGAAGCAATCAAATTCCAAATCTAAGAAAGACCAAAAAATAGGAGTACATCTTGCAATCTTAGGAGGAGGAGACGTCGTATTCCCTATAATTCTCGCAGGCGTTGTTCTTTACACATTCGGAAGTCTACTTTCAGCATTCATAATTGCAATAGGAGCAACAATAGCATTAGGACTTCTATTCTATTATTCAGAAAAAGGCAAGTTCTATCCTGCAATGCCTTTCATAACAACAGGATGTTTGATAGCTCTAGGGATAGTATATTTGATTAACTAGTTTCCTGTGTATCAGAATCAGATTTTTCGAGAGATTTTCCATTGTAGATTTTTCCTAAGTGAGCTACCTGGTCAAAATTTGCAGCAGCATTTTCAAGGGTCTCTCGGGTTGAAGGTCTCCACCTTATTATCGGCTGTCTGAAAAAATCAGGCACATCTGTCCAAATAAATCTCGGAGGCACAGGACCTTCTTCATCTCTCCTTTTTTCTCTATAATCAGGATTAGTTGTAATAGTTGGCTGAAACAAATGGACTCCATCAGGAGTGGTTCCTCTATAAACTGCAGCAGTGTGAGTTTCTCCAATAGTCAAGTCTAAAAAATATCCTATCCAGGGCTGCAATGCATCTGGAACTTTATCAGTAAACTCAATTCGATATCTTACTTCCAAATCTGTTTTTTCTACTTTTCTCTCTCCAAATCCCATTCCTTGAAATTTCTTATTCATTTACTTCCTACAAATTGATCTTTTTTAAATCTTTAGTTAAAACGTCACCCGGAAGTTACAACAAAGAGAAACATTTAAATACCTAATCTTTATCACTTTCACATGATAGTAAATCAGGAACTAGTAAGGAAGATAAGAGACCACTTTGATTTGAACATATACGAGACAAAAGTGTGGTTAGCTCTGCTTTCTAAGGGAATTGTGTCTGCAGGAGAAACTGCAGAGCTTTCTGGAGTTCCAAGGTCTAGAACTTATGATGTTCTTGAATCTCTAGCAAAAAGAGGATTTGCAATAATCAAGGTAGGAAAGCCTATCAAATACATTGCAGTAGACCCTCAAACAGTTCTTGAGAAAATGAAATCTAATGTTTTCAATGAAGCACAAGAAAAAGTAAAGACTCTTGCAAAACTTAACCAGACTCAAGAATATACAGAGCTTGAGCAGTTATACAAGACAGGAATATCCCCCATAAGATCAGAAGATATTTCAGGTTTCTTGAAAGGAAGATCAAACATTCTTTCAAAGCTTAGAGAACTTATGGAAAAAGCAGAGAAAGAAGTTTCTATTTTCACATCTGCAACAGACTTCGACGACAAATCCAGAGTATTACTTCCAGCTCTTGACACTCTTAGCAAGAAAGGAGTCAAGATTAGGATAGCTCTTTCAGGTGGAAATGAGTCTATAAAGAAACTGAATAATAAACACAATCTTAAGGCAAAACAAAGCGATCATCAAGGAAGAGTATACATAGCAGATAAGAAAGAAGTCATCTTCATGATAAAACCCGAGAATTCAGACGAAGACATAGCAATCTGGTTAAACACACCTTTCTTTTCAACTTCTCTATCAGGAATCTACGAGAGAGCTCTAAAGGGGAACTAAATGAGCCCGAAAGAGCCTATAGAAAAAGAATTTAATTTTAGAGAAAGAATCAGTGTTTATGCAGGGAGAATTTTAGGAATCATGGCTCCAATAATAGCCACAAGATATTTTTTTGATATGCCCCAGATGTCTGATAATCCAGTCTCTCAAGAAGCATTATCATGGGGAATTTCAGCTCTCGGAAACATTGTTTTGACAGGCATTACTCTTCCGTTTAAAGGTTTCCCTCTCGTCTATTTTGGTCATCTAGGAGCAACACTGGGATATCTCACAGCTGAAAACCTGAGGGATAGAAGGCTTGCAAGCAAATCAAAAGACATAACTGACGTGTTTGTAGCTACGCCCGATGACATAATAGATTAATTAATTTTAATTAATATTAATCAATTATCCTCATGTTCGTTATGCCCATTTCCTCAATTTTGCTTTTATTTTCCACGGACCACTTCTTGATATATTCCTTAGCTCTAAAATTAATCTTTATTCTAGCATGAAGGACTCCATTTTTCTCATAAGTTTCCCTGTGAGCTCTCTTGAAAGCCCCTATATGCCCTTTCAATGATTTGTTCTGCTTCTTTCCTTCAAGTTTCAACGGAGGTCCAATTCTTACAATCTCTTTTTTAGACTTTAGTATCAAGTAAACATCAGCTTCCTGGCCTTTTTCAATATCATATTCAAATTCATGTCTCAATAAATAAAAAAACTTTCCTATTTCTTCTTCAAAGAAGTAATGGAACTTCTTCAGCTTAGTTCCTGCTATATCTCCAGATTGTCTATCAGTATGTATTTTCACATGAACAAACTCTGCATTTTTTTTCTTAGCAGACTCTTTCATCTTCTCCACATTAAGAGGCTTCACTTCGAAGAACTTTCTAGATGGATTTTTCAGGAAATCAGAAGCAGATTTTTGGAATATCTCAAAAGTTTCTCTGCTCAAGGAAGCAAGAGCATTTCTCTCAGGATATGTCGGGTCTATTAAGATTACAGGGCTCTGTAGTTTGCTTTCATTCAACTCAAAAAGAGCATCATTTTTTCTTTTGTAATGCTTTTCTACGTCTATAACAATTCTATCTCCTGTTTTTATCTTTACAAGCTCTCTCAACATTTTCTCAAAGCTTTTGTAATGTATCACCAAACATTCAATAGCATATCCTGAAAACCCTTGCACATAGCTTTCAGCCCCATAAACTTTCTGTGCAGCCATAAATTTCTTGGCAATTCTAACTTCATTCTCAAGTTTCTTTATCCTCTTTTTTACATATGAGACATGGAAATAACTCAAGTCAGTAACATTTCTAGCCTCTCTTGGTTTCTTTATCTTAGTCACAGGAATAAGTTCTAAGTAGGCATCATGATCTTTAGGATACACCCTGAAATAATCTCTGCTTCCATGTATCTTCTCAAACCTGGCTCCAATGTTTTTGCATACATTCACGACTGCTTTCTCAAGAAGCCCAGAGATATCGTCATATCTCCAATCAAATCTTACAAATGTATCTACATCGTATTTTTTCTTTTTCAAGAGAGTTCCTTTTGCAAAACTCCCTCCTACAAATACTTGCACATCCAGCCCCGCATTGTTTAATTCTTTTTCAAGAAGTTCATTGAAATTGTCAGACGTTTTTCTAACATGTTTCAATACGTTCTCATCAGGCTGTATTTCTTTAAGTTCCTCTTTTAGAACACTCTTTATTGACATATACTCTAGAAGAATAGGATGTTTTTAAGGGTTGCTAACCAGTCACATTAAAATTATTCAAACATATAACTTTACAGAACACTACTTGATTATGGTCGTACCTAAATGCTTGCAGAATTGTAGCTCTATAAAATTCATCTTGAAATATCTGGCACCCTGCTTGTTGGTAAGTTGACCCTCCACCTATCTGCACATTTTGCAACGCACAAAAAGTCCCCAATCCTCCTACCTGTACAGCATCAACATCATTAACGCCATCGTTCCCATCAAGAGTGATTTGATATGTTTTCCCAGGAGAATACCAAGAATTTCTACATTCCCCATTAATACACGCTTTTCCAGCTTCAACAGTGCCTGCATTAACAACGCTAGAACCCAATGTGCTAGTAACGACTAACTTCTCGACTTCAACATCTCCATTAGCCTTCATCTGAATGCCTTTCTGGAGAACCGTATTCCAAATTCTAAAGCTCCCGTCATTGTGCATCCCAACCCAGAACAATCTAGTGTCATCTTCACCTCTCCAGTCAATATAGCTGAAAAGACTAGTTGTATCTGTATCTTTTAAAATGAGCGCAGCGTCTCTGATAGTACTAATCTGAAGATTTCCTTTCATGAACCAATAAGAACTATCATCAGTGCCAAAAGTCCCCGGACCTATTTCAGCCGGGTCATGTCCCGGATTTGGAGCAGCAGCGATTACAAATGCAAGTCCTGCAATAAGTAGTATAGCCCCAAGAAACATAAATGTATTTTTCTTAGTTATGTTCACCTCTAATCTCATTCTCTAAAAAGAGAGATTTAATTTATATATCTTTCTCTCCAGAATCGCTAAGGTCTATTATATATTTTCCATCCTCAAGTTTGTAGACAAGAGGTCTTTCTCCTCTGAAAAGCTTATGCAAATCAAGAAGATACTTTCCAGGTTTCAGGATTTTTATGCTTTCAAAATCAAGAACAATTGGAGTCTCTTCCTCTTCATTCACACCAACAATATCTCTCACATCTTTCTCTATCTGTCTTAGTTCATTATTTGTAAGTTCAACTTCTTCATCTTTTGTCTGTTTTAACTTCTCAAGTTTTTCATTGCTTATATAGAAGAAGAATCTGCTTCCACACTTGCTACACCCTTTTAAGATTTCCTCTGAACCATCGTCGTAAATCTCGGAGCAGTGAACACATTTATGTGGCATATAATTCCCACACAAAGAAGATTAATAAATTTAGTTATCATCCAAGCATTACTTCAAGCTTGCTAGGGTCTTTCTTAATCTCCCTTACTATAGAAGCAGGTCCTATGACTGTAAGGGAATTATGATATCCAACAAGTGATTTCGCTATGCCCTTTTTCAATTTATGTATTAAACCTTGATCTCTCATATCTGGCTCAATGACTGCAAGCTCTATACCCCTAAAGTTCTTTACATGATCTACCATAGCCATTGTGTCTTCAATAAGTCTTATCTCTTCTTCAACTCTTAATCTACCTTGAAGAATTATGACTCTATTGCTCAAGATAATCTTCAAGATTTTTTTCACTCTCTCATTTATTGACAAATCTCTCACTTCAGAAAATGGAATTATCTGTAGACTAAGTCCTTTTATTTTCGATATCTTTCCGTTCTTTTTCACCATCTTTTTTGTTCCTTATTCATCCTATCTTTTAAACTTTTTTAGCTAAGTTGAAAAGAGACTCATAAAATTCTTCCATATTCTTTCCCTTTCTTGCAGAGATTCCCACAACTTCGTACTCTGGAAATGCTGCCTCAACTTTCTTTACATCAGCCTTCCTCAAATCAATCTTATTGGCAACTATAAGCACAGGAATCTTTCTTGCGACAAGATTTCCAACAATAGTGATATTCACCTGCGAGTAAGGATTCTGCGATGCATCAAGGACGATAACAACAGCATCCATGTCATCCAACCATTTTATGCTTTCAATAATTCCTTGTGTTGCTTCCTTAGCCCTTTTCTTAGCATCATTTTTCTTGAGACCATGTTTTAGGAAATCTTCGTAATCAATCTTAGTAGCTATTCCAGGAGTGTCTACAATCTTAAATGTCAATGTTTTTCCTTTGTGTTTTATCTCAACTTTTTCTTTGAATTGCACTTTTCTAGTTTCATGAGGTATCTCACTAACGGGCCCTATCTCCTCCCCAGTCCAATCTTTACATATTACATTAGCAAGGCTAGTCTTTCCTGCATTTGGGGGCCCATAAAATCCAATCTTTAGATTATCCCTCTTTTTAAAAAGCGCCCCAAGCAACCTCTTTGAAATATCTCTGATTATTTTCAACATTATATGAATAAGAGAAACGGACTTTTAATAAATCTTGCGCCCTTTACCATTTCACCTTTTTGAAGGCATAACTTATCTGTTCTCCCTTCCAGCCAGCCTTCTTAAGATGAGCTCTTATTTTAAGGCCGTTCAATCCTTTCTCTTTAGCATTTCTGACAAAATTTGTAATATTGAAAAGGTCAACTCTTTTAGGAAACAGCTTGTTTTCATAATGCCTCTTATACCACAATCGCCCCAAAACGAAGGCTAATATCCCTCCAAGAACAATTACAATTATTACAAAAACAGCAGCCCCATAAGGTCGGCAGTCAGTCGGGCAGTTATTCCTATTCTCACCTCTATCTTCCTCACATACTCTATCGAAATCACATGAAATAATAGGCTCATAACCACCAAAAGTGTCTGTGAACGGAGATACGTAAGTTGCAAGGTCATTAGGTTTCACAGAGCCGGATATTGCAAACTCAATGCTACTCAACCCAGATGCTGGAATTTTTGTAGCGCCCAATACATCTTCCTGCCCGTAATCTCTTGTAAATGTTATCTGGTCTATAGGGAAGTCGATAATCAAGAAAGTATTGCTCAAGCTCCCTTTTGGAGTTATTTGCATATGAAATTTTGTGAGTACTGGCTCATTACCATTGTCATATTTTGCAAACACTTCCTCAAAATTTATTGTAGCAGCAACGTTTGCACTCATCCAGGTGATTATATCGTTTTTTAAGGAATCTCTTGCATCAGCGCCAGTCACATTAGCATTGCTCAATGCAGATATATATTCAACATCCAGCGAGTTCAATCCGATTTCAATTGGAACAGTTCCTCTAATGCTTGAATTGACTCCTGAAGGAACATCAAGCTCCATCAAGTCAAGCATTATATCTTCAAACTGTTCATCCGTAGTCGAGTTCTTGAATCTGCTGTCCAAATTTTTTACATTTGTATCTAACGAATCCAACTGAATCAAATCCTTAATTTCAGTTTGAATCCATAAGGGGTAAGCATTCAAACTATCTTTAGTAAGCTGTATTTCTTTTTTGTAATCCTCCAAAGTCATATTAGCAGATTCTCTTGCATCTCCAACAATTACCTTGAAAACGCTCGTAGCAGTCTGTCTATTGATATCAGTGATTGTAACGCTGACATTGAATTCTCCCTGTTCAGTGTAAGTGTAATCAAGAGTTTTAGAATTTGAAGTCTTTATGTTCCCGTCCCCAAAATTCCATCTTACATTAGTTACATTCCTAAAAGTAATAACACTGAATGTCGCTTTTTTTCCAAATGAAACAAACTTGGGAGAGATATCAAAACCGAATCCTCCGGAAATATTTATGTCCACATTTATCAAAGATTCATCATCAATCATTAACTCAATATAGTCTGCTTCACTTCCTCTTGGTATGACAAATCCAGCCTTTTCAATATCCAACTCTAATTCATCTGTTGAAAGCGTAGACGGCGTGATAGAAACATCATATAAATTATTATTCTCTAAAGTTCCTGACCCAGATGCCTGATATTTGACGGATACCTCACTAATAGTCAAAATCTGATTAGCTCCTATGAATTCAATTGGAACAATACACTTCGGATTGCAAGAATTTCCGTAATTCTCTTGAATATACCTCTCAACATCGTTCAATAAGTTTTCATTGGTTAATGAGTTATATTTTTGCGGATCAATAGAAATATCTGTGCTTCCGTACATGAGGTTTTTTGCAAAGATTTCATAATCTATTGAGTTGCTTCCAGCTCCAGGATTATTCGTCCCACAGGGTTCAACAAATTCCACTCTTATCTTGTAGTCAGAAGTATCTGTAGCGCTTATACATGCATAATAATCTCTGTTGACTGCTGAAGAGAACTCAACTACACACTCTAAATCTTGTGTTGACGAAGAGTGCCTTGGAAGGGTACAACTTCCAAGAGGATATCCTTCCATATCAATAAGACTCATATTCAGCCGTGCATTTCCAGAAGTGCCGTTGATAACTCTCGCTCCAAGCTTGAAAGCAGGTCCTTCAGGAAGAGTCATCTTCTCACAGAACTTATTAGGAAAAACAGGAATTTGAGTTTCTTGATAATCAGAGTTCTCAAGATAATCTTCAAAACATCCGTATTTAGTAGAAAAACATTGCGTATCTAAATAAGCGCCTCCAGAGATAAGGTCAAGCCCATCTCCAAGAACATCAATCTTTACAGGACTTGTACAACTTGAGCTTTTATCACTTCTAATTCTAAACTTAAGGTTTTCCATTTGCGCAAAAGGATTTCCTTGGACTTTAAATCCAACCAGGCTTTCATCAACGGAGAGTTCAAAGGAGTTTGCTATCTCTCCTTCCTGGAATCCAGGAATACATCCTGTTCTGCTACAAGTGAATCCAGAACCTTCAGAATAGTTATTAGATTCCAAAAGATCCTTTAGAGTTATTTCTCCATCAAAGTTGCTAGAAACAAGGGCATCAACAGAAATATCTTCCAGAGTAATATTTATTGTCCCAGATATCATATCCCCTCCAGCATAATTCCTTACAAGGTTCTCACTCTGCAACTCAACTCCTGCAATCACAATGCTTGCAAGGATAATCGTGCACAAAACAAGTCCAACAAATCTTCGCATGCTATTCCTCTTTTTGTCTCATTAAAAAGTATATCATTACGACAATTATTCCTGCAACAATAAACTGATTGAAGTCAAAGAATCCTAAATCAACAGAGGGGGAACCGCAAAGAACGACTATAGATTCATTCACACATAGAACATCATTAGGATTCCCAATTCCACTATATTCTGCAGTCACTTCAACATCTCTATATCCATCTATACACTCACCCATTTCGTAGGTGTATATACAACTGTCGTCATCATCGTCTGAATGTCCAGTTCCAGAGCCAGTATAAGTTTTGTTGAAATAACATTGTTCATTATCTGTTCTCCAAGAACAACTACACTCAACTATATCTCCATTGTAATAACTGCCACATTCAGGTTCTTCATTCCAGCCAGGAAGGTCCTCATCAAGGATGTTAGCAGCATCATTCACACAATCATTTTGATTTTGATAATCCTGACAAAGTTCTATCTCAGTGTCTTCTCCGAGGCATCTGACTACTCCAGTGCCGTCATCAGCACAAACAAAATCATCTCTACAACAATCGTCTGCAGTTCTTGCTTGTCCATCAACTCCAACACAAGCTCTATTGACTGTTTGAGTATCTTGAGGGATTCCAGCTTTTCCATTATCATTCAATGGCAACCAGGAATTGCCTCCATCGACACACTGTCCTAAGTCAAATGTCCTTTCAGTTTCCTTTGTCAGAGAGAAGAAGCTATTTGCGAATTCATACTTGAATATTATAATTCTCCTTCCTGCAAAATTATCTCCAAATAACTTGCTTCCAGAAACATAATCTCCTCCAGAGCCTGCATCAAAGTCTCCGTCTTCAAAATTCCATGTGAAGTTACTTTCAGTGGTGAATCCCTTATCTGGCGTGATGATTGGCAAATCGCTCAGAAGACAACCAACAGGGACGTTTTCTGTTCTATCAGGGCAATATCCTGCAACACAATTTACAGTTGGACAACCACTTCCGAAGCTGTTCACAACAAAACTATCACTTGCATTGTATTTTACCACAAGCCTAGGATTATTATTAGGTCCAGATACTTGAGGCACTAGTTCAAGATGGAAAGGTTCATTGACATAAGCCATGATTCCAGGAGATGCTAAGACTACTATCCCTACTTGATCCTCATCATAAAGTCCTGTATTTATATCACTTACCTTTAATGTAACTGTTTTCTGTCCAGTTGTTGCAAAGGTATATTCAAAAGTCTCCAGGTTGCTTGTAAAATCATCTTCCTCTATCGTCCACTCAAATTCTAAATGTGATGTGTCATCAGTTCCAGGATCTTGCGTGAACCACACTCTAGTGTTCTGGAAATAAACTCCCTTATGTTCCGGAGCAGTTATATTTGCTTTTGGAGGTTCTGGTGGTGCAGCTTCGCAATGTACATTTAATTTATAGCTTATCCTACTGCTCCCAGGTATGCTGGCATTAAAGAAAAATTCTAATCCTCCATTTTCACAATCAGTTCCGTCGTCTGCACTATCTATCAACTGCTGTGTCAATAGAAGGTTTGCTGTAGCAAGTCCATTGTTTATACTTCCCGTAAAGGTTCCTATATTATCATCTCCAGAGTCCTTTCTTCCATTGGCATTATCATCATCCCAAGCATCAAAATTGACTGTCCCACTCCCAAGATTTGTTTGAGCAACCAAAGTCACAGTCTGATCAATGTATGCTTCTGTTATTCTCTGTCCGGACTTTCTCCACTCAACACTTGTTATATCTCCACTTTGCTGACAATCTCCGCATAGTTGGTCTTCTCCTACCTCACATATTCCATCATTATCACAAGTTCCACTTCCTCCAGCTGCCGCAGAACTACAACACACTTTTGTAGGATATGTTCCTGGCTGTCCTAAATGAGAGTTAGTTCCTGCCCCCTGATACGAATCTGACAAAGTAACAATCTCTTTCTCACCAGGCAAATTACAGCTGTATATTGTCGTTCTACAGACTAAATCTCCGTAACATACATAACTATATGCAGAATTTATACCATAAGGCCATTGTGCATGCGCATTATTCAAAGGATATCCATTGTTCTTTGCAAGTCTTATAACCGCGTTCTCTGGAACCCCATCCCCATTACCATCTATACAATTGTGAGGGTTAGCTCCAGTGTAAGACTCCCCGTATAGAGAATCATAACATATCTCAAAGCTATAAGGCACCGCTGTGAAGTTCCATTCAGCTCCATGAGAATTACTACTACTGAACATCCTGAAAAGAGTCTGCCCATCAACACAACTTGCTGCGAAAACACCTGAAGACAAGAAAGCTAAACTGACAGCAAAAAATACTCCTAAACCAAGCCACCTCTTCATGAAGTTTTTAGTTTATCCATCTTTATAAATATTGCCGGGAATTCGCTTTAACCCTTAACGACAGCAAGAGGTTTTAGTCTTACAACAAGTTTTCCAATACCCAGCTCATCACTCACTTTTACAACTTCATTCACATCTTTATAGGCTTCAGGAGCTTCCTCAAGAATCCCTTTCATGCTCCCTGCTTCAGTATAAATGTCTCTATCAGCTAAGTCTTTTTTGATACTCTCGAGGTTTAAGTTCTTTATAGCATAACTTCTCGAAAGAACTCTCCCAGCTCCATGAGCTGTACTTGCAAAACTAATCTTTGAAGCTTCATTAGTTCCGCAAAGAACATAAGAATAAGTCCCCATACTTCCCGGTATAAATATTGGCTGTCCAACTTTTCTATACATTGCCGGAAGTTCCTTTCTACCCTTTCCAAAACTCCTAGTAGCACCCTTCCTATGTATGCATAGTTCTTTCTTCTTCCCATCAATCTCAAAAGTTTCAAATTTTGCAATATTATGGGCTACATCATACACCAATTCCAGATTACTTTTTGGAAAATACTTCTTGAACGCATTTCTTATCTGGTACATTATCAATGTCCTATTCACAAAAGCAAAATTAGCAGCAGCTCTCATCGCTCCTAAATAGTCCCTACCTAATTTGCTGTTTATTGGAGCACATGCAAGCTCTCTATCAGGGAGTTGTTTAAACCCATACTCTTTTTCCATATCTCTTATGTAGTCTGATGCAGTCTGATGTCCAAGCCCCCTGCTCCCAGAATGTATCAGTACACATATCTGTCCCTTCTTTTTCAATCCAAAAGCCTTCGCAGTTTTTTCATCATATATTTCATCAATCTCCTGTATCTCAAGAAAATGGTTTCCAGCTCCTAGTGTACCTAGTTGATTTCTTCCCCTTCCTTTCGCCTTTGCACTTACTTTTTCAGGCTCTGCCCCAAGAATACATCCTCCATCTTCACACTTTTCAGCATCTTCTTTCATAGCATAACCATTTTCAACAGCCCAAACAACACCACGTTTCATCACATCATCAAGTTCTTTCTCCTTAAAACTAAACTCTCCTTTCACACCAACTCCTGAAGGCACGTCTCTCTTTATTTGATGAGTTATCTCCTTTCTTTTTTTAAGAAACTCTTCCTTTGTCAAATTAGAAGCAAGAAGTCTAACTCCGCAATTTATATCGTAACCAATTCCTCCAGGAGAGACGATTCCTTTCTGAATATCAAAAGCAGCAACACCTCCAACAGAAAATCCATACCCTTGATGAGCATCCGGCATAGCAAGTGAATATCCAACAATTCCAGGTAGTTGAGCAACATTTCTTAATTGTTCAAGAGTCTTATCTTCCTTTATCTTCTCAATAAGCTTCTCAGAGGCGAATACTCTTCCAGGAACTAGCATTTTTCCTTCTTTTTTCAACTCGTAAACATTCTCAGATATCTTCTTTATTTCCATACAGAGAAAGGTCAAAACAGGTTTATTAATGTTTCAAATCAATTAAACTTCCGCCTCAAATGAGGAGGTTTATTCTTTTCATGTCTAACAATAAGAAATATAACAATCACCAATACAATAAACCCTCCCACAAAGAGATACCAATAATCTTTCACAAAACCATAAGCCGAACCAACTACCCTAGTATCCCTTTCTCCGATTATTTTTCCCAATCCTTCATCATCTTCTGAATTAGTATCACTAGGTTCAGCATCAGAAATTTTTTCGTGTATAGAACTTATTAATATACTTGCATAGCCCCCTGTGATATTTAGTAATGTGACTGAAAGGTCATAAAAGTTATCATTATTAACTTCAAATATACCTGACTCACCAATTATCAGTATTTTCTGCTGTGGCTTAGAGGATACATTGATTGTTACATTTAAATCTGTAAGTTCTATAATTCCAATATGATGTGTTTCTCCACTAACATTTAGCCTTATTCTTTGTCTCTTTTTCAGTGTTTTTTCTATTAATCCTATCTCTTCAAATGGTTTGTCGTCTTCTGCAAAAGTACCTCCTGTCCAAAAATCAGAATTCCCAGAACCTCCTCCGCCACCACCTCCAGTGTCTCCGTCTCCATCACCTGTTGCCCCACAATAAGTTTGAATGTCTGTTGTAGAGTCAATTGTAATCAAAAATATGTCTGAGGGACTGCTTTCGTCATTACCACAAGTAATTCCATTAATCGTAATGTTTGTATTATAAACTCCTATTTCATCAGCATCAATAAAAGTAAAATCAAAAGTTAAAGTAGTGTTAGAACCAGTAGCGGTTAAATTTGTATATTGATTTATCCTAACAGCAGAAGCCACAGGTAAGACTAAAAAAATCAGTAAAATACTAATTAAAATTTTTTTTTTAAATCCATGTTATCCCAACAATCCCAGTAGCAGTTCCATTATATATGAAAATATTATCAGTATCGTTTATCCAATACATATCTCCTTCTCTCTTGCTTAATGATTGATAAGTCGCATTTGTGACATGAGGTAGGGAGAAGAATCCTATTCTATCTCTATATGGAGAATTTGCAGTCTGTTGATTATACTTGCTCAAGGAGTAACTATTGGATGAACCTATAACTAAAGGAGTGTTAGGATTATCTATTCTTACGTCAATATCCCAAGCAGTTCCTCCACCAGTAGAAGATGTCTTAAAAATATTCCCATAATATTTCTTTTCATCTGAAGCTGATTGAGGATGTATGTAAGCTCCTGTTGCGTTTGCTCCTCCAGATGAAGTAACCTCAAATAGATTACCTATCACGCTAGAGCCATGATTAGATAAGAATGTCCCAGAATCGTGAATACCTCTAACATTTGCTCCTCCAGTTCCAATCGCATAAATATGGTTAGAAATTATAGTAGTTTCTCCAGTTCCAAATATACCTATTCCTGCATTTGGATTTGTTGAAAATGAAGTGTTTGTTTGAAGGAAAATATTGTTTGCAATTATGTCCCCCCTTCCTTCCGCTGTATGTCCTTCTTTTCTAATCCCAATAGTAATCTGAGTTCCAGCAGTTCGGTTCATGATAATATCATTTCCCGTGATAAACATAGACTTTTCTCCTGAACCACCAAATGAAATTCCACAAGCTGCCTGCGACGAAATAGTATCTATCTGAATCCTATTGTCAGATACTATGGTATTTGAAGAATAGACTAGATTTGGAATGTATAATCCCATTAAAGTAGCTTTAATATTTGAGTCCTGTAATCTGAACCTATCAAGCTTTGCGGAAGCATTAATTGCGATAGATTCATTACCCGTAGCAAAAATAGAACAATCCCTTATGGATGAATTTGAGTAAACTGTTATGAAAACAGAAGCAGTGTTATTTTGGATTGTTGTCGAATCTACCCCTGAACATTTTAAATCGACATTCGCTGGAAGCTCCAAGTGTGACTCATTGTAAATTCCAGGAGCAACAAATATAGTCTGTCCTGGAGAAACCGCAGAGATAGCAGCAGATACGCTAGGATAATTTCCAAATCCATGAGAATTAACAACAAGGACATCATTAGAAATAGTATTCAAAAAGAGATTTCCACTTATATTAATACTGTCTGTGAAAGAACTTGCCGAGTTGCTTATAGTCGTGGCATAACTAACCGCTAAGAATCCAATTACGAAAATAAAACCCCAGAGGGTTAGGTAAAATCCTTTACTTTTTTTCATAATTATATCAACATTTTTATCTTTTATATATATCTTCCTTTCAGACTATTTTTCCCAATTATTCTCAAACATCCAGCACAAAAACAGCTTCCCAGGAATCTTTATTTTTCTTCACGTACATTTCAGAATAAGTAGGAGCTTTCACATGGTCAAGATAGGGATAATTAGAGGTTTTATCTCCTTGCAGTTCAGCTTCCAGTTTATTATCTCTTAATTTCACTTTTGCTTTTGAAACAATAAATCCTTTCGCATCACTCAAATAAATAAGCTCGTCAATGAAATTGTAGAGTAATGATTCACTATCTTCTCCCTCAATTTTTATTTTGACTTTCTTTAAAGGTTTTATTTTTTCCCCTCTAGAAACAAAATTAGAGAATGCTAAAGCAGAATTCTCAAATATCTTCTCAAGGCTCATCCCCCTGATTTTGAACTTCACTTCAGAAGTATGCTCCAGCATTTCTATGTCTTTATTCATTGTGCATTTTTCCACATGAAAAGTCTTATCTTTTTTGGAGAATATCCTAAATAAGAAATATCAGAACTTATAACTCTCTCTTGCGCAAAAACCTCTCCAGAAACGTAATTTTCCATACCACATACTTCGTTGACTTCGCATATTGTGAAAGTGTGGTTAAACGTTCCAGCAGGTATTCTTTTTTCCAAAAAGCGTTCTATCTTTTCTCCATCATCGCTTAGAACAGCCTTTCTCAATTCGGTGTTCCTAGACATTTCTTCTAATATATCTCTTCCAAGCTCGTCATAGTCAAGTCCGCTAAAATCCGGTCTTGTTTCCACAAAAAGAAAATATATGACTCCTATAAGTAGCATAATAGACACACTAGCTTCAATTATTCTTATAATTCCTTTCGAGTTCATTTTACCAAACTTTAACAGTAAGATCTGAAAAAACAGATTCTCCGTCAACATTAATAGATTCTTTTCTTTCTGATTCGCTCCAAACTTCTAAGTCTGCAGGTATTTCCATCTCAGAAATAAAACTACTCCCTTCCAATATATTGAATGAAAATCCAAACTCAACCCTCCCGGGAAGATTAAATTCTTCTTTCACAGAACTATAAGATTCGTAATAGCTATTGTTAAGTTCCAATGCAGCTGCCTCACTCCATACTTCTTTTGTATCAGAGCTCGATACAGTAAATTGCCCCTCTTCTAGATTTGTTCCTTGAGAAACGCTTCCAGCATTATAAGTTTTTGAAAATTTAACAACAATAAATTTTTCAGAGCCCCTATCTATTACTGCATATCCTCCTTCATACTTAGACGGAAGAAAGTCTCCTGCATTGTTTTCAGCTCTGACGTTGTATCCTTTAGGATTTTCTAAAGGAATTCCTACAACTCCCTCATTTACCTGATTATCGATGACTACAGAGTAAGTTATCAGTTCAACACTTATGTTTTGAGATATTTCATCCATAGCATAATCTATTGAAGATTCAACAACCCTATCAACATCCAAAGGATTGAAAAAGTATAACGCGAAGACTAAAAATCCCATAAAAAGCACAAAAGCCAGAATGACTTCAACATGCCCCATCCCTCTTTTTTCCATTATCGATAAAACGTAATATTATTTAAATACCTTGCCTATAAGTGTCTATGTTAAATAATCTGGTTGAAGAAATAAAAAAGAAAAAGGAGTTTAGGGGCATTTCTTCAGAGTTTGTTTCGGGAGTTCTTCAAAGTTTTTTAAAGAAAAATAACATTTCCTTTCCTCAAGGAAAAAGAGAAGAAAAACTTATAGTAAAATCAGTCAGAGCAGAACTCAGAAGATTCACAGGGCAGTACCAGACTTCATCAAATGGTAAACAAAGAGAAGAGCTCTTAAAACAAGGAAAAATGAATGAGTTACTTTCAACACACGTTTCCACAAAAGAAAGATTGTCTTTCTATGACGAACTTATATCAGAGATAAACAAGTTAAATCCCTCATCTATTTTGGACTTGGGCTGTGGGCTAAACCCCTTAGCCATTGCAACAAAAAAGGTCAAATATTATGCTTGTGATATCCAGGAAGATGAGTTAAAACTAGTCTCCGAATTTTTCAAGTTAAATCACATACCTGGAAAATCTTTCTACTGCGACCTAAGAAATGAAATAAATCTTCCAAAAGCAGATCTTTGTCTAATATTCAAAGTCTTTGACCTTCTAGACAAAAAGGGCCATGCAGTTTCAAAAAGAATTCTCTCAAATCTAACTTGTAGGAATATAATAGTCAGTTTCTCAACAAAAAAATTATCAGGCAGAGCTATGAACAATCCCAGAAGATACTGGTTCGAAAAGATGCTGGACTCTTTAGAATATTCTTTCGAAACAAAAAGTTCAGACAATGAAATATTTTATTTTATCCTAAAAAGACTCTAGTCCCAGAAGATATCAGGAATGCTAAGATTATCATAACAATAGAATGTTTGAAACCAGATTTAACAGTCCCTTCAGAAAGTTTCCCTATCACCAGTCCTGCAAAAAATCCCTGCGTGAGTAGCAGATAGAGAAAAGGCCTCGCGAGCGCTTCTGGAGAGTAAGTCGAAGTGTTTACATCAGCAAAATTCCCAGAAGCAAGAGTATCAACATTATTGAAAGAGCCTATAGAATTTATTCCAGAAGTCAAAGGCAGTATCTTGAATTCCATAATAAGCATTATTCCTATGAATATCAAGAATATTATATATCCCTGCACAACTAAAGTGGACACAGCATTTTTTCTTTCCTTTCTCAACTTCTCTATCTCATAGATGGAATTCGCAACAGAATCTAATATGTGGTCTATTTCTCCTCCAGCATTTTCCGCTTCCCTTATCAAGCTTATAGCTCTTTTGACAACCTCGCTATCTGCTTCATTAGCAAAGTTTACAAAAGCTCTGCTTATCGGTATCCCTACAGATATTTGGTTTGCAAGCTTTTTAACAGCAGGACTTAAGGGCCCAAATCCCTTATCTTTCATGTTCAGTATACTCTTCCCAATAGGTGTTCCTGACTTCACGCTCTCAGCCAGATTTCTCGAAAATTCCAAAAATTGCTGGTTGATTTCCTGTTCTTTTTTGCTTTCAAGAACCAACCCTGCTAAGATTGGAAGAAGCACCGCAGTAAAACCTATTCCCAAAAGAAATATGAAAAGCTTGTCACCTAAAAAGAAAGAAATGTCTACGATAACGATAAGCAGACCAAAAATACCTCCAATCCAATGCATCTTTCTTATTCTCATCTTTTCCCCCTCATCATCTTATACACTAAATACACGAACGAAGTTAGTATAAATATGTATGATATCCAATAAAACCCAGGGAATGCTGTTTCTGTAAACACCTGAGCACATAAGTTGTCTACAGGATAGCTTCCAAGTGGGTTGAAGAAGCTGGGGGTGCAAGAGTTGTGCCACTCAAAAGGCATCAGCAAAAATGCAGTCATCAAAATAAGCTCTGCTATAATCAGTTTTCTGAACCATCCCTCATAATTTTTTCTTTTTTTCATTTTAATATCCTGGTTGCTTTAATCCCAACAATACTATAAACAATATGTTAACAAGAGCAACGATTAGGATTATTGCTAAAGTCATAGAACTTGTTCCAATACCTATACTGATTCCTGAGACAGAAATCATTACTAAAAGCAAGAGAAGTATCATCGGAGCAGCTATAACAACGCTGATGTAAATATCCATAAATGTCTCCGCAGTCTTTGTGAATTTCTCTCTTTCAAGGCGATAATTAAGAAGCAGTGTCTCAGCCCTTTTTTCCAGGAAAGATTTTAAATCTCCTCCAGTCATTATTGCCGTAGCAAGTCCTTTCATCAAGTCAGAAAGTTTCTTACTTGGTGTAGACTGAGCGATATTTTTTAAGGCAGTAACGAGGTCATATCCATAAACATTTATTTGATTGAGAAGCTTTCTTATCTCGCTTCCAGTGTTCCTATATTCCTTACTTGTTCCGATTATTTTGAATATCTGTGTAGGTTCAATGCCACTTCCAGAGATTGAAGCCATATGTATTGCTACAAAAGGAAGTTCTCTGTCTATTTTACTTCCAAGTGATTTCTTTTCTGTATAAGGGTAGAAATAAAATGCTGCGAACATAAGTAATGGGGCTGCTAAGATTATCCAAGACACTTTCAGAATCCGCATTCCAATACTCCCTGCATATGATGTAAGGTATGGAGAGCTGAATTCAACATTGAAGAACAACAAGAATACAGTGAAACCTATTCCAATTATTCCTGCAACAATCATCATGACAAACATCATCGACAGATAAGTGGTTGGGAGAATGTTCATATTGCTCTTCCTAAGATCAAGTCTTAAGCCTGCAAATTTTCCCTTTTCCAAAAGCTCTTCAGAGAAATTTCTGAAAAGAGAATTAGAAAATTTAGCGAATCCGGCAGATTTTTTATACTCTTTTATTTTATCTTCTTTTACAGAATCTTTTCTCTTTAGTTTTCTCAAAAGCTCTTCACTTATACTCAATTCTTCCAAAAATTTATCTTTGTCCTGTCCGCGCAAAGACACCTTGATATACCCATTGTTTCTCAGTTTAACTTTAGAATCCGGACCTGCTTCATTCACTTCCAAGGTGAAGATATTCGCCGAAGATTTCTTTCCAGGAATTTTCCTGATAAGTGATACGTCCTTCAATATCTCAACAACAGAATCATTTATCAATTTTATTCTTCTTTTATAAGAACCTATCATAGACTCTAGAAGTTTTTTTTCATCAACAGATGAGAATTCAGTTCTCTCAATAAATCCGGAGAGTTCCCTGACCATTTTTATTTCATTTTCAATGTTCTCTATCAGTTCATCTATCATGTCATTACCTCTTTACTATAATATCGATTTTTTTCTGAATATCCAATATCTCTTTTTTTGTTTTTTCTAGCTCTTCAAAATCTTTCTTCTCATAAGAACTATCTAACTTTTTAGCCGCAATCAGCATAGAATCCAACAATTGTGCCAGAGCTACCACCTCTTGTTTATCCATAATTCTAGAAGCCAAACTGCGTTTAAATAACTTTATTTAGACACGTTCTGTTCAGGGCTCTTAGCGGGTTCCACTACCCCATACTTTCTAAGTACCGCCGCAGGATTTCTATAGTATTCGTTCACAATCTTCTGCATATCTGCAAAGCCGAAAATACCTGCTTTGTATAGGTTGTAGAGCAACCTTGCTCTTCTAGAAAACTCTACCTGAAGCTCTTCGAGGCTTGTTCCATACCTTGCAGAAATTTTTTCAAATACTTTACTTTGTTTCTTGAAGAAGAAAGAATCTTTTCCGGCATCCCACACAAGAGGAGTATTTATCAAAGTGGACCCATTCTTATCAACATTGACAACTTCGACAATCTCTCTTAACCTTCTCGTATGCTTATTTTTTAAGATTGCATGAGTCATAACTGCTATACAATCTAAAGTGTTTACCAACGTTGGTGAAAGGTTGATTGGAGGAGTCTGTAATCTTCTTACAACTGTCTCCAAAGAGTCTGCGTGCAGAGTGCTTATAGAAGGATGACCGGAAGCCATTCCCTGGAAAAGAACAGACGCCTCTTTACCCCTTACCTCTCCAACAATCACATAGTCTGGATTTTGTCTGAAAGAGTTTTTCAGAAGGTCAAAAAGGTCGACTTGTCCCACCTTTCCAATACCTACAGAGGTTCTAGCTACAGCCGGAAGCCAGTTCTCTCTCGGAAGATTAAGTTCTCTAGTGTCTTCAATAGAGATGACTCTTGCTTCAGGAGGAATAAAAAATGCAAGAGCGTTCAGGAGAGTTGTTTTTCCAGAAGATGTTCCTCCAGTTATCAATATGTTAGACTTGAACTGTATCAACAGCCAAAAGTATGCGAGCATCTCCGGACTTAAAGTATGCAGAGCAATCAATTGCGTTGGAGTCCAAGGGACTTTTGTGAACTTTCTTATCGTGAATGTAGGTCCTCGAGAGGTGACATCTTTAGTATAAGTAGCATTTACTCTGCTTCCATCAGGAAGCGAACCATCTAACAAGGGATTAGCGTAAGATATGTATTTTCCACTTCTTTGCGAAAGTTTTTCAACAAAACTTGCAAGTTCGTCAACGTTCCTGAATATGATGTTAGTCTTAAGATTTCTGAACATTCTGTGAACGATGTAAGTAGGAGTATCAACTCCATTACACTCTATATCTTCAATAAAGTAGTCTTTCAATAAAGGGTCTATCTGATTCATCCCTATAAAATCTCTATAAAGATAGTAGAACAACCTCTCATAACTTGATTCGCTAATCTTCAGATTAAGCTCCCCTATAAGCAATCTCGCAGTTTTGTCTATGTACTCAACAAGGCTTTGTAGAGTTTTATCAACAGCAAGATTGACATTTATCATCTCAAGCATAGCTTCCTCTATTTTTTTGAGAGCTATTTTTTCCTCATCGCTAAGAAGTGGCTCTTCAACATCGTAGACAAGCTCACCTGCATTCTCATCCCAATAGATGTGCGCATTCGCATAAGGAGCTATCAAAGAATACCTAATATCTATCTGAGTTTTATCATCAAATTTCTTAAGTGGAGGGATGCTAGGCCGAACATTTATTTTAATCACCATCTTGCAATAACTACTTTGTAGGAATTTATATACTTAATGCTAAACTTGTTCAAAACTTACTATTTGTATGCCCTCATCTGTAAATCCGTCGTTCTGGAACCTGAATTTATAGGGAACACTGCTCGATTGGAATATCAAAATCTCATCTGTTCCTTCAAAAGTCAGATTGAACTGATACTCTAATGAAAGCTCAACCTTGTGTTTTTTTGCACCTTCTGTAGTTAGCACTTTTACTCTTCCTATCTCCGTCTCAACACCAGGTTCAGAGAATAGCAAATCACTATCTTCTAGCACAAAATTTATCTTGTCATTCGCTCTATCAAATCTAAGTTGCCCTCTTTTCATCCCAAACTCAACAGTCCTAGCATTTCCAACTCCTCCAGATGTTGTTTCAGACAATTTAGAATCCAATGCGTTCATAGAAGATATAGTTTGTTCAAGAATAGACTTATCCCTGAATTCATTTATTCTAGGTGTGACTATAGCCAATACCACTGCTAACAGAGCAAGCCCTATCAAAGTGTAAATAACTGTCTCTACCCAAATCTGGCCTTTTTCCATTTTAATAAGCTAGCAAACTCTGTCTGGCATCATTATCCAAGCAGGTGTTAACTCTTATAGAATCACTAACATCACAAAGCTTTCCAGACTTCAATATTGCATTGACTTCAAGCTCATCAAATAATCCATCCGCGACATAAGTTCTTACTCCCCCCTTACTAGGCACATTTAGCTTCGTATCAAATCCTGAACTAAGCATTCTTATCTTTATTCCTAAAGAATTTCCATCAGTTCCATTCATTATCTCCATGACTTCAGAAGTCCCGTCCTTGAAAAGCGAGACTTTTATTCCAGCGACTTCCTCCCCATTGACTCTCACAGAGAATCCTGTTCTGTTCTTATCTCCTCCATCAACATAACAGTTGTAAGGAGTTTCATCAAATTTCACATCTCCAAGAGTGTTTATACATTCTTCACTTCCTTCAAGATTTTCGCTTACAAAAGGAATTACAAAAACAGCCAGAATGCTTATAGCAACAAAAGTTATTATTAAAATCAGAACAGTAGCGATTATAGGACTTATACCTCGTTTATTCATCACACTCCTCTCCATCTCGTTAAATGTAGAAATCTCTTTTTATATGTTTCTAAATAGTCACTCCAACGCCATATTGGTCAGCGCAAGTATAAGCCACTTTTCCCGCATCAGTCTCTCCAAGGATTATAGGAACGACTAGTATTTCGTCATTATCATCAAAATCACTTCCAAGAAGTTTTTTGGTTAAGGTTATAGATTCTCCAGTCCCTACGCTCTCACTAGTATACTCTGTCACAACAACCTCTCCTTTACCAAATCTCTTTATGTCAAATCCGTATAACGGAGCTTCACCCTGATTGTTTATTTCAAGAACATAATCTTCTCCAGAAGGAAATATTCCAGCTTGGAATTTAACTTTTCCAGCACATGCATTTTCGGCAGGCTCTCCAAATTTGGAAACTCCTTCTTTGACAAACCCTCTTGCCCATAAGAAAACTATTGAAGCAAGGATAATAACAATCATTATTAACAATACTGAAGCAATTACCGGACTCAATCCCCTCTTATTCATTTTAATAGATGTTCTGTTTTATTTTTATATCTTTGTAACACTAAGGGTTAGCTATGCATTCACCCCATCCACATTGGGAAGTACATGTTTGCGTTCCTCCACCGATTTCTCCACCGCTTCCAGAATCTCCACCATAACTAATAGCGAATCCACCCACTCCACCCCCACCAGTTTGATCTCCCGGAGTGCAATCTCGTATATCTCCTACTTCACATATTTCATATCCTTCATCCCATACTCCATTTCCACAATACCCTGCACATCCACCTATATTGAATTTACACTCATTCTGGTTTCCAGGAACATAACAACTCAATGTTCCATAGTAATAGTTTCCGTATCCAGGAGAAGGAATGTTTGTACAGTCTTTTCCATTCAGATTGTTTCCGTCACACTCTTCCCATATTTGGTCAATAAGTCCATTTCCACAGACAGGATTATTTGAATCACATCCATCAGGAACTCCATCACCATCACTATCCTGGTTATCATCAAATCCATCACAAGTATCGTCTGTGTCACAAACTCCATCTCCATCTGTGTCATCTGGATTGTCAAATGGACACATATCTGCATCATCGCAAATTCCATCTTCATCAGTATCGAAGTTAGATTGTCCGTAACAATCACATGCATCACCTAATCCATCTCCATCACTATCCTGCTGATTACTATTTGAGTCATAAACACAGTTGTCATCGCTGTCACGTACTCCATCCCCATCAGAATCTCTTGGAGTAACTTTCAGTTCATTTGAAGAGTCAATAAACTCATTACCATTTTCTACTAAAAATGCTCTAAAAATATATTCTGGATTGTCGTTTATTCCATCATCCTGTTCCCACACAGCTGTCCATGTGACTGACGCTACAGCTCCAGAGAACATTACATTCCCAGGCATATTAAAACTGACAGCATCTCCATCATCCCAGTTTCCGCTTCCAAATAGGGAATCATCCTCTCTTATCTCAAATCTCACCTCTTTTCCGTCGCAGTACGAATCTCCTCCAATAATAAGGTTTACATTTTCTCCCTCTTCTACTTGCGTTGTGCTCCATGATGCGCTAGTCAATCCACACTCCTGCTGATTGTTCCCACCACCATTTCCATTGTCAGAATCATCAAGCAAGTTGTTCTGAACATCAAAGTTTATACATTGGATTATCTCAAGAGATTTACTAGCCTCACCACATACATGACCATCACTCAATATTGGAAATATATCAACTCTGTCATAAGCACCATTTGCAACATAAATTCTCACTCCTCCCTCGTTATTCGCTTCCAAAGGCAGTCCGAATGACTGCTGATAAGACATCCTTAATAGGTTAGAAGTTACACCATCTTCAACATCAACAATTTCTGTGCTTCCACTTTGCAATAATCCTACTCTAAATCCTCTGATGTTCTCGCTTTCAATTTTTATAGAAAATCCAGTTCTTTGTTTATCTGTATCACTATACCAGCAATTGTAATCAGAGCTTTTATCAAAATTAATTTCATTCAGCGCATCAAAACAATCTTCTCTCCCGAATATATCTTTCACAAAAGGAATAGCATATTTTGCAAGCAACCCTCCAAGAACAATCACTACCAATATAATAAGAATAGTAGCCATAACAGGGCTTATACCCTTTTTATTCAACCCTCTTTTCATAATCTTAATTAGAAGATTTAGTTTTTAATTATTTGCTAAATACAATTAACAGTCCTCGTTTGAATAGCATCTGTGCATATAGCAGGGTAATTATCAACAAAGACTACTGGTCCTACTTCCAGTTCCTGTTCACCTAAGTTAGTGTAATTGAAAGATTTCATTATCATCTCTCCTGGCTTAAGTCCTTCATCGAGAACTTTTCTTCCATCAGTAGTAGTCTCCTGATTAAAGTAAACATTACATTCATTCCCTCTTGAGCCTTCAAAGCACAACGTTTCTCTCGCAATCCTGCTAGAGTTTCCTATTTTGACAAAGGCACCATCAACACTGAAAAGTCCTCGATTTTCTAAAGTGATATTCAGATAACCTCCAACACATTTTACTTCTCTCACATTCACACTAACATCAGTAGGACATTTAGGATTATCCTTTGGAACATAAAAGTTCAAAAAAGCATAGACTCCAGCAGCAATCCCTACAGCTATCACAATCAAAAGCACATAACCTACCATCTCACTAAGTCCTTTTCTATCCTTCTGCAACCAAAACTTCATCCTCATCCTCCTTGATAACTATGTAAAAGAAGTTATAACCTTTTTTCATTTCAAAGGTATGAGTGGAATTGTCTATAATTACTTTTATCTCTTCTCCTTGAAGTGAAACATTAGCTTCTTTTCCAGTCTTCCTTTGCACAGGCACAGTAACCCACTCTCCTCCTGTGTCTATCCCTACAACTCCAAGACTTTCTTCTTTAAAATGCATACCATACAGGTCAGAACTGTTCCCATAGACTGATATGAACTGATCAGAGCCTATATAATCAGAGTAATTGAAAAGGAAGTCAGACGTAAGGTCTAGGACATTTTCTTCACTGTATGCGCTGTAGTCCATGAGTTCTTTGTTCTCATCCCCAACTTCCTTGGCTAAATCATAGAAATACTCCTTGCTTTCTTTTACATTCACATAATTGACTATGGTGGTAAGCCCCAAGAGCACCCCTATTATTATGAATGTAGCTACTAAAAAAAACTGCCCTCTTTCGTTCATAAGATACTCAAAACACTTTTATTTTTAATGTTATGCTTTGATATCTTCTCTGAACTCGTAGCGAACTATCTTATCACTTCCAATTGAATCAAAAAAGAATCTCCCAAAAATGTTGTTTCCTTTCAAGACAGAGGGTAACCAAATAATATCATCTTCCCACATTTTTTCATAAGGCACTTCTTCATGGTTGAACCATTTAGGAATCATCTCTTCAGACTCTTTAATTTCTCCTTCAAATTTTTTAGCGCTAAAAAGGTGAACTTCCCAAATTTCTGAGTCTTTTTCATAAATAAACTCTAACTTTCCTCTTTTCTCAAATTCTTTAATCTCTATTCCTGCTTCTTCCTTAAACTCTCGAAGCATGGCATTTTCAATAGACTCTCCTTCCTCAACTTTCCCTCCAAAGCTATTCCATTTTCCAGCACCGAAACCACGCTTTTTCATACCTAATAGGATTCTTTCAGAATCATGCAACATACAAAGAGTTAGTATCTTTCTCCTCATTAAAATTTCACAAATCTAAACTTTATAAGAATAGTGTAGGCGGGGAGATTGCTCAGCTTCAGCTTGCTGGCTACCTTCCAGCCTTCCTCAACTTTGCACCCCTATAAGCACCGAAACTTCTGTTTAGGGCTGCTCCGATCAAGGCCTGACCCTTTTCACAGGAGTACGGTCGAACAGGACAAAGCGTCAACGTCCGGCGGAAGACCAAAAAGCCTCCACATCACGCACTCCTTTAAGCCTGCCATAAAGCCCATTTGCAGATAGCGCAGGGCTAGCGCGCCAGCTTGCCTACATAGTTCTCATTCCCTCAGACTTTTTAAAGCCTTTCATACAACAAAGGGCTTAAATAACCAAATTTGTCAGTTGGGAAATGACCACCGCATCTTATCCAGGCAGAAGAGAGACTACTATAGATGAAAGAGAAGCTCCTGCAACGATGCGTGGAATTCTAGAAAAATATGCCTCTGAGAATTCAAATGTTCCAATTGGGAGACTGATAAATAGTTTTGTCCAAAACGGGCAAAAAAGACTAGATTCAGAAGGAAATTATGATGAAAATGCAAATCTTCGTGCTCTAGAAACAAGAATTTTAGGAGAAACTGGAATGTTTTCAGACATTGGAAGAGCACAAGAGTATATAGTATTTGCAGAGTATCTGAAAAATCAGGCTTCAACTTTGGAAAATGGAGAATCTGAAAGAATGATGCATCTGGCAAGAGATATAGAGAGACATTCCACCAAGTTCATGGATTCTTATAATGAACTTTCTAGTTATTCTACAAACAAAAAGAAAAACGCCTTGGAGAGACTAAAAGGCGTCAATGACGCTATAGGATTTATAGCAGAAGATAAGGGAATAAATAGTCGTTATATAAGCCTTTCACATATTACAAACAAAATGTACGATATGTTAAATCTTTCAGACAGGCTAGGCATCAAGCTGGATAAAAAAGTGAAGAAAAAGATGAAAGAGACTGCAAGCCGTGCAGGTGATGAAAGAGATTATGCTTCAGGTTCTAGGAAAAAACCAAGCAATTTCAAAAAATTCACAAGCTTTATGTGGACAAACACTTTTGGATTACTTGTAAGGTAATTTCAATACTAAAGGTTTCACAAGATTTGATTTATTCAATCTTCAACAATAACACGATAGTCATTCCAAGTCAAACCCTGACATACTTCTGCCAGTTCTCTTCCCAAAGGAATATCCTTTTCCCGCTGTACCCTCACAGCTCCTTCAGATATAATTGCAGGGCCATATCCTTGCCTTGAAACTATTACATCCGATCCATCAAAAATAACACTTCCAGGGCTATAATGCTGTTTCAATCCAGAAATCAATATATTTCTTCTTTCAGCATGTTCAGCCAATTCTTGAGTTCTCGTAATGACTTCTACCACTGCTCTTCCTCTCCATTAATCTGTTCTTTTATTTGATTCAACTCCTGAATAGTCTTTCTGTCATCTCTCTCAATATTACTCCTAGGAGTCCTGAATGCAAGCATTAGAAGCAAAATCAAGAAAATGAATACTAATACAACAGTGCTTATTCCCATCATTATCACCAAATTTTCCATGACAGATTAACGCAAATCCGTGTTTTTAAAATTTGTGGCGCTACATCTCTTCCATAACTTCTATGCCAAGTAAATTCAAGGCATTCTTCAAAACTTGAGAAAATGCGTTCACAAGCCCTAATCTGAAGGATTCTTTTTCGCTTCCAATTACCTGTGCTTTATGATAGAACTCATTGAATTCTCTTGCTAACTCGTAAGAATAATTTGCAATAAGGTTTGGGGCAAGGCTTTCATAGGCATTCTTCACAATTCCAGGGAATTGCCCCAACATAGAGATTAGTTTTTTTTCGTCATTATCTATTTCAAGGATACTAGTCTTTTCTCCTTTATAATCAGCTTTCCTCAATATGCTTCTTGCCCTCGCATAGCTATACAGCAAATAAGGTCCTGTATTTCCTTCGAAACTTAAGAATTTCTTTATGTCAAATATCGCATCAACTCCCCTGTAGTTCTTCATGTCTCCGTAGAATATGGCTGCGATAGCTATCTTTCTCGCGCGCGCTTCAAGCTCCTTCTCATCGAGCTCTTCTCTTTTACTTATCTCTTTTTTTGCAAGATTCAGTGTATCGGAAAGAACATCTTCCATGAATATTACCTTACCTTTCCTAGTGGCAAACTTTTTTCTATCCTTATCAAGATAAAGTCCATGCTCAACATGCACACACTTTCCAGCCCAGGAGTGCCCGAGAAGTTCAAGTATTTTGAAAAGCTGCTTAAAGTGTAACCTCTGCTCACTACCGACTTCATATATCATCTTCTCAAATTTGTACTTCTCATACCTTTCAATAGCAGCTGCAAGATCTCTTGTGATATAAAGGGTTGCTCCATCTTTTTTCTTTATCAAGGCAACTCCAAGACCGTATCTCTCAAGGTCGACTATCATAGCACCCTCGCTCTCTTTCAGTAGCTTTTTTTTCTCAAGCTCTTTCACAACATTTTCCATTTTCTTATTGTACAAAGATTCTCCAGAGATGACATCGAAATCTATCCCAATTTCATCATATATTTTCTCGAACTCTTTTAAGCTAAGTTCTCTGAATCTTTTCCAAAGACGCATCGATTCTTCATCACCGGTCTCTAATTTCCTGAACCAATCTCTTGCCTCTTCTTCATAATCTTCTTTATTTGATTTAATATAGATGTCTAGCAAATGTTTTATCGCATCTTTCTTCAATTCACTCTCCTTACCAAATCTTTTATATCCTACAATAAGTTTCCCAAATTGAGTTCCCCAATCTCCAAGGTAGTTTATCTTGATGGCCTTATATCCATTATACTCAGAAATTCTTGAAAGAGAATTACCGATTATAGTAGACCTCAAGTGCCCTATTCCAAATGGCTTTGCTATGTTCGGAGAGGACATTTCTATTATTACTTTCTTTCTTTTGCCCGAATCTTTGCTCCCATACTTGTCTTTCATCTTCTCTATATCCTTCAAGATATTCACAGCAAGCTCGCCCTTTTCGACAAAGAAGTTAACATAAGCCCCAGAAGCAACAACTCTCTCGAACTTATTTTTTTTTACTTTAGAGGCAATTTCCTTTGCTATATCAGCAGGATTTCTTTTCATGCTCTTTGCAAGAACAAAGCATGGAAACGCGTAATCTCCCATATCAGAATCTTTAGGTATTTCTATAAGACTTTCAATCTCACGTTTTGTTAGCTCAAGAAAACTCAAACTTTTTACAACCTCTGACTTCATACCACTAATCCGAATATAGAATTAATAAAACTTCACATTCCAATACATTTTCTGTATTTGAACATGCCTGCATATTTCAGAGCAAGTTTTGCAGAGGATGATTTAATCTCAACGATAACTTTTCCACTATTCAAACCTTGTTGCATAGCCGAGCAGAAGCTATTTGTTCCAATACTATTCACATATTCATCATCCATATAGATTATCAAATCAGGATTTTCTGCAGTTCCCAATTCAACACTATTTCTCCCAACAACATAATTCACATCTCCAAGTACTAAACCTATATTTGCACTTCTAGGTAAATCTGAAACAAAGTTGCTATTTTCAAGAACATGTGGAAAGTTCTCTAAAGTAATTACTTGATTTCCTCCAGTGTTCACATTTCCTTCAAAGTCTTTATTAGTATACCATGTACCAAATGCGATTATCAAGACAGTAGCCAAAATCAAAAGTATAATCAAATACGTCCGGGACATCGATTTCTTAGGTTTCTTTTTCATCTTTTTCCTTAATACCCTAACTTTAAAAATTGTTCTTTTCTCGTATAATCAAGCCTCTATAGCTCAGTCGGTTAGAGTACCAGTTTCGTAGGAAATCCGAAAGAACTGGGGGTCGGGGGTTCGAATCCCCCTAGAGGCTTCTTATGCCGCGATTTTTTCCATCTCAAGATGACACTCTATTAGTTCTCTTATTCTTTCTCTTCTTTCCTGAGTCGCCGGCTGTTCATTAACAACCTTCACCTTTCTAATATCATCAATGTCCAATGGAAGCCAATAGGAATCGGCAAGATACTGCAATCCTTCTCTTTCATCTAAAAGGCTTCTTTTAATTCCACTTAAATGAGGATCCCTAGTCAAAACATAAACCTTTCTTCCTGTAACTTTCCCCACAGTTAGAGCTTTAGCCATAATATCTGCATCATGAGTCAAGTGTTCTTCAAGCCCATTCCCAGTCCCATTCCTTAGAGCAACTTCCCTCACAGCATCTCTAATATTATAAAACACTTCTTCCTTCCCACCAAGATAAACTTCTGTTGGGAGCAGTTCTATTCTTTCTGCAAAACTAGCAAGATTATCTACCAGTCTAGACAATACCTGGGCTCTTCCATAGGTTTCAGCTCTTTCTCTAGCTTTTTCCAGTCCATTTCTTTGATTTACTAAATATCTCTCAAACTCTATCCTCATCTCTTCCGGAAAAGTTACTTCTAATTCATTCGCAGAAGGAAGAAGCTCTCCCATAAGTTTGCGATAAAATCTGGAAACAATACTTGGAAGAACAGTCCCCATTTTATGATCTGGCTTAGAAGTGATAAATCCAGTATCCACTAGCTTTATTCCATTGTATCTGAATAATGCTTTGATTCTTTCAACCTCATCATCCTGAATTCTTTTTACTGCTGAGGAATAAATATTTGGCATAGTGTCATGATTTCAGATACACACTTTAAAAAGCTATGTAATGAACCTAGATAATCCTTAAATATCCCTAATATCTGCATAAAATATGGAAGATGGAAAAAGACTAAGAATGGCAGTTATTGCAGGAGCAGCTCACGCCGCTAAATACAAGGAAAAGAATCACAGAGCTACAGAAGCAGAAATTATTCAGCATGTTAGTGATAGTGTGGATGAAATTCTAGAGAAAATTGATAATCCTCTATAAGGATATATAGGACTTATTGTAAAATGGCAATTAAATTATTAGATCTCATGGAACAAGTTGGTCAAACCTTTTTTTTCAAATGTCTTGATAGAGTCTCTGATGGTATTCGTCACGACCCTTTCCATCCTTGGCATGAAGCAACTAGCTACGAGGACAAAATGGACATTCTTAGGAGCGAGATGGCAGAAGAAACCAGAAACCCGGCATCAGACTCTAGATATCGATTTAACTATCCCCATAAAGCATCTAACCCTCTTTACGATTCAGGCTAACAAAACACTTTTATACTAACTTTTGCCTTCTTTTTTAACGCGGGGATTCCGGAGTGGTCAAACGGGCAGGACTTAAGATGTCAGTCTTTCGCAAGAAAGACGTAAGTCAGGATGCTTCCAAATATTTGGACTCCTAGAACCTTTTTCAAAGGTTGTAGAAGAAATCCTGTGTGCTTAGTGCCTACGTAGGTTCGAATCCTACTCCCCGCATTTTTTTAGAAATTATCTTTTCTTTATTACTCTAACAAGAGCAGAAGCAACTATCAATAGAACAATGAACAGGGAAGCTCCAAGATAACCTACTTTATTGGCCGCTCCAACAACTGCTCCAGTTATTCTTGATACGAATCCTTGCGAAACTTCACCCTCGATGTTTTGTGACAACGTATTGAATTGAGGAGTGCAACTTTCAACTTCGGCAGGCATTGTCGTCAAATCTGCATAGCAGAATCTGTTTCCATCAAGTTTCTCACAATTTCTTACTCTCTCTCCGTTAACACAAGGGCTCCAGTCTGTACAGTCCCAAGGAGTTTCACAAGCATCCCCTGATCCAGTAGGAAAATTATCCTCTCCAGGATTTGTAGGACCAGAAGTGACTCTAAACTTTACAGTATTGCTTACTCCATACCCAACTTCATGTTCACACACAACTCTTACTTCATAAGTTGCTTCTGGATAGAAAGACAATGAATGAACAGATTCGAAACCATTTCTAAAAAGATTGATTATAGAAATGTCTTTCACTGATGTAGCAAAGGGATTGACAATAAGGTCACAGGATTCCATATAGACATCAAAACCTCTCTCTTCAAACCAAACTTTGTATTCTTCAGTAAGTTCGAACTCAACAGGCACTGTTGCAGGATTTCCTATGAACAACTCTTCTCCCACAGGTCTTTTCAGCTCAAGCTCAAATACAAAAGTGTCTTCAGTAATGTCGAAAAAATCAATGTCCTCAAGGTTCTTGTCATTCACTTTATCAACTAGTTCAAGATTCTTTCCTCTTAGGTAAGTTTCAGCGCTCTGAAGTTCTCCATTCACATAATGTTCTACAATACCAGTAAAATCAAACTTGTTTTTCTCTTCTCTCCGTATGTGTTTCTCAATATTCTCTTTCAACTCATAGACTCCACCCCCTCCAGAAACTGGAGTTATCGAGATAGGCTCCTTTTCAACTGCTGCCTCATTAGAAGTAAAATCATTCCCTTTAGCAAGTGCAAATGGAAGAGCTGCCAAGAGAATAAAAACTATGAAGGAAGACGCTCCAATCTTACCTAAACTAATACCTCTACTCTGCATAAAAAACTATCGCATAAAGAGTATATAAAAATTACCCTTCGAAAAGAATTTTGTAATTTTTCTCAATCTCTTTCTCAACCTCTTCCAAAGGCATTTTTTTTATCTTTCCAATCATCTTGTAGCTTTCAACAACATTTCCAGGCTCATTAGGAAATTTTTTATCGGGGTGAGAGTAAGGAGAATCTGTCTCGCACAATAAGTTCTCCAAAGGAACCATTTCAGCAACTTTCTGGAAATGTTCTGAGTTCTTTATAGCAGTTGGAATACTGAGAAACCATCCATTTTTCACAATTCTCTCAACAAGCTTCAGTCCTCCAGAGAAATAATGCATAACAACTTTCTCTGCTTTCATCTTTTCAAGGATTTCAATGCACTCTTCTTCAGCTTTTCTAGAATGAACTACAATTGGTTTGCCCAATTCAATACTCAATCTGATAAACTTCTCAAAAAATTTTTTCTGTTTTTCAACATCCTTATTTTCTCCTTTAAAGTCCATTCCAACCTCTCCAATTGCAGAAATCTTATCATCATTTTTTCTAATAAATTCAATCTCAGAATCAATCTCCTCATTACTCATCTTTAAAGCTTCATCAGGGTAAATTCCTACAGCAACTTCAACTTCTTCAAATTCTTCAGCCAATTCAAGAGATTTCCTGTTTGTTTTAAAATCAACTCCAGCAGTAACTATTTTCAGAACTTTGTTTTTCCTAGAATTAGAAACAATCTTTTCAATATCTTTTAACATATCCAAATGGCAGTGCACATCTATTAGCATTTGACTAAAAAAGAAGAAATACTTAAAAACATTCCTTTTAAGACTTTCACATGGGAAGTCTACAATCCCTGGCAGAGTTAGCGAGGTCGCATGACTTCTTGGTTCTAGATACATCCGTCCTAGGAGGGATTTCCACACGAAAAATGAACGTTAGGACAAGGTACGTCAGCGATTTATTCTACGCACTCCAATATGAGTCAAGCCTCATCGCACCGAAAGCGGTATTTGAAGAAGCTGACCATAATGGATTTAATACGCGGGGACTGACAAATGACCATTTATGGGGAGATAGAATGCGCCACAAAAGTTGGGTAAAATTTTTAGTTCCTCATGCACAGAAAGCAGGCATATACGACCCTCAAAGTCTAAATCACTACGCAGACATCCATGTAGCAGCTCTTTCTCTATCTCTAGCCACAAATCGAGGATTAAGAATAAGTCTAGCATCTAGCGATAGAAATCTAGACAAATTCGTGCATGAACTTGTAGAATCAATGCAACGAGGAGAGCATCCTGACGCACCAGCCCAATTAAGAAGTTCATTAGGGGTATATGTTCTAATTCAGAGAGCCGGAGGATTCAGAGAGTATTCATCAGATAATGAAGATTTACCCTCTTCGGCTTGGGTTTTAAAGGCTATTGAACAACGCGCTTCTCCTCGCATAGCCTAAAAACAGATTTAAAAACCCAAATCTCCTTTTTTCAGCAATGTTAACAATTTGGATTTATACATTAGCAAGCATTCTTGCAATAAGCCTAATCTCTTTAATTGGAATAGCAACTCTTTCATTAAATCTTAAAAAACTCAAGCACTTTTTGATATACTTAATAGCATTTTCAGCAGGAGCGCTATTCGGAGATGCATTTATCCATCTTCTTCCAGAAATAATTGAATCCTCAGGATTCACTCTTACAACATCATTTTTTATTTTATTAGGAATAGCAATATTCTTCTCACTGGAAAAGTTAGTATACTGGCAACACTGCCACATGCCTATCACAAAAGAACATGTGCACACATTCGCGACAATGAACCTAGTTGGAGATGCCTTTCACAATTTCATTGATGGAATAATAATAGGAGCAAGCTATCTGATAAATATCCCTACTGGAATAGCAACAACACTTGCTGTAGCATTACACGAAATACCTCAAGAAATAGGAGACTTTGGAGTTTTAATACATGGAGGATTCACAAAGAAAAGAGCTTTGATGGTTAATTTTGCAACAGCACTCACAGCATTTCTCGGAGCAATCTTAGCACTTGTTGCAACAAGTTACATAGCTCACGTAGAATATTATCTAGTTCCTTTAGCAATCGGAGGATTCATTTACATAGCAGGCTCAGATCTCATACCAGAACTACATAAGAACTTCGGAATAAGGAAATCCTTCTTCCAAGTAGTCTCATTCATTGCAGGAATTGCAGTCATGGCTTTATTGTTACTTCTAGAATAATCTTTTTACGCAATAATAATCCTTAAAAATAGAAGTGCATTTGTCAGGTTATGAGAGGTGGTAGGCATTATTCAGATAATTCAGGAGACGTTCCTTCCCAAGATTACACCCGACCTTTCGCAAATCTCGATAGAAAATATCTTGACTTACTTTCTGAAGTTGAAAAAGAAATTAGAGAGAAGGGAATTGATGTCCAAATCGACCAGGCAAGAGAAGCATTAAGAGAAGGAATTCCGGTAGCTGAATTTTCACAATAATTATAAACTCATTTCAATACATCTTTGAATGTGTTGGAGCTTTGCCGCATCAGCGTTATTCTCAGTTATAGGATTAGCATTTGCAGGATTTTTTGCCCATAAAAAAGAGAGCAAGCTCATTTGGATGCCCCTAGGTTATTTTGCTCTCATGGAAGGGCTTCAGGCAATTACTTATCTATATCTTGGCAGTTGCGATTCTTCTGGCAACCAATTACTAACTTTCTTGTCCTACATGCACATAGTTTTCCAACCAATTTTCATAAATGCCTTTATTCTTTATTTTATTCCAGTAAAATTTAGAAAGAAAATTATTTGGCCAGTTTTTACCATTGCAGCAATCACAACAATTATACTTATTTTGAAGATATATCCATTCGAATGGGCTGGAAGCTGCACTCCAGGAACTACAATGTGTGGAGAAGAGCTCTGTTCTTACATGGGCAATTGGCACCTTGCCTGGAGCATTCCTTTCAACGATATAGGTGGGCTTAGTATGTTGACATATTATTTGATAGCTTCATATGTTCTGCCTCTAGTTTACGGTTCTTGGAAAGCAGCTCTTGTTGGTTTAGCATGGACTGGAATTGCATTCCTTCTCTCAAATAATCCGCATGAATGGCCTGCAATATGGTGTCTCATGTCTGTCTGGATAATCACTATCGCAGTAATCACTCCAATGAGAAAATGGCTTCATGTTGAGAAGTGGTATTTCTGGAATTATCCAAAATAAACAGAATCTCTATCTAACACTATTATATCTGCCTTCAATTCCTTTCTTAGAAAAGACAATTTGCCAAAGGTTGTACTGATTCCCAGCGCGCCACATTCCAACAAAAGTCATTAAATAAAATCTCCACATTCTGTAAAATCTATCTCCATATTTCGCTCTTAGTTTTGGCCAATTCTTATCGAAATTATTCCACCAAGCCATAATAGTTTTATCATAATCTGCCCCGAAAGTATGCCAGTCTTGCATCATAAACAATCCTTCTGCGGCACCCCCAATCTGTTTAATAGAAGGAATCATTCCATTTGGGAAGATGTGCTTCAAAACCCAGTGATAATCAGGGTGATTAAAATCAGGGTAACTATCTCTCTGTCCCATAGTATGCAAAAGGAACAATCCATCATCCTTAAGACATTCATGTACCTTCTTAAAAATGGTTTTATAATTTTTATATCCTACATGCTCAATCATACCACAAATTAATGCCTTATCGAATTTTCCTTTTAACTCTCTATAATCCTCAAGAATTATTTCAACTGGAAGCCCCTTGCAAAACTTTTTCGCATAATTAGCCTGTTCTTTAGAGATAGTTATTCCAGTAACATGACATCCATAACGCTCAGAAGCATATTTCGCAAACCCTCCCCACCCGCATCCTATTTCTAAGACTTTATCTCCCTTTTTAAGCTCCAATTTTTTACATATCAAATCAAGTTTGGCTTCCTGCGCATCATTAAGGTTTTTTGCATTTTTCCAATAACCGCAAGTATACTGATTATATGGATCCAAAAATGATTCATATAGTTCAGTACTCAAATCATAATGTTCTTTTCCTACTATTGGTGCTCTTTTTCTATTTTGCAAATTGAATATCTTAGCTTTGATAACTTCGCGAATGTTTACCCAATTCCATTTCATTTTCAGATGGATTTCATTCTCTAGCGCTTTATGTATAAATTCCGGCAAGTCATCACAATCCCAGTCTCCATCAACATAAGAATCTCCCAAACCGATTATTCCATTCAAAGCCACTCTTTTGAAAAATCTAGGATTATTCACTTTGATATCCCAAGACCTTTTTCCATTAATCTTTATGTCTGCTTCAGAAAAGATTTTTTCGAATTTATTCTTCAAATCAATCATTCTAGCCAAAATCAAGCCAGATATATAAAGACTATTATTTTTAATCGATGCACAATAATTATAAATCTCTCATTCTCAAAAAATCTCATGCACTCTCTAATCTCCCAAATCAAACAATTGCAGAAATCTCCCCTAAACTTTCAAGTTGAACAAAGGCTATCAGAGTTCTCATCATTTTCCAATAAACCAGATAGCGAATGGTTCCAAGAACTCTGCTTCTGTATTCTAGCAGCAAATTCAAAGCAAAAAACCGCAGAAAGCATCCAAAAATCTCTAAACAATAAACTCCTAACCATCTCTCAAAAAGAGCTCTCAGATTATATAAGAAACAACAAACATAGATTTCATAATAACAAAGCATCTTACATAGTACTGGCAAGAGCATTTCATCCAATAAGAAATCACCTATCAGACAATGAAATATCAAACAGAAACTGGCTTGTAAAAAACATCAAAGGCTTAGGTATGAAAGAAGCATCTCACTTTCTAAGAAATACGGGAAGCGAGAATCTAGCAATCCTAGACAGACATATTTTGAGAACTCTCAAAGAAAGCAGGATAATTGAAGAAATTCCAAAATCCCTCACTCCAAAACTTTATCTTTCAATAGAGCAGAAATTCAATTCCTTAGCAAAAGGGCTAAATATATCTCCTTCTAAATTAGATTTATTAATTTGGTATTTAAGAAACGGAGAAATAGCAAAGTGAAACCCCTAAAATCAACATTTAATGAAAGCTGTTACGCATTGTTAAGAAAAGTCCCAAAAGGAAAAGTAACAACTTACAAGGATTTAGCAGAGGCAATGAAAACGAAAGCATATAGAGCAGTCGGCAACGCAATGAACAAGAATCCTTACGCTCCTAAAGTTCCATGTCATAGAGTAATCAAATCCAATGGAGAAATAGGAGGATTTGCATCAGGAACCAAAAACAAAATTAAAATGTTAAAATCAGAAGGTATTATCATAGAAAACGGAAAAATCAATCTTGATAGGTACGGCTTCAAATTCTAAAATTTTAACAGAACAATCTTGATGACACCAACGTTTTTAAACGCCTCAAAGGACTCTTATTCATGCCAAGAAGTAGTCTCCAAGAATATCTCGAAAGCCCCGAGATTGCAAACAGAGTAAGAGCCTCAATTAACCTAGTTGGCTCAACAGGACTCCCACATCACTTTACTTTAGGATTTCAACATGCAGAGCTCAGATTCACCATAAGTCCTGAACTAAATCCATTTCCAAGCGAAGCCGAATTTTATCTTACAAGAGAGCAAGACGAGAAAAACTCAATATCTTTTGGAATAAATATCTCTTCAAGACCATTTATTTCAAGGCATCACGTAGTCTGGGTATATTCCGGAAACCCAATGACTCAGAAAGAATTCATTCGTCTAAAGCCCTTAAATCCAAAGGGGTATCTTGCAATTTTAGAACAACGTGGAACGAGAGTTGTTATTGGTGATTACAACAGAGATAGTGGTAAATTTAGCCTAGATTACCTAAAAAGATTTTTTCAACCTTTTGCAGAATTGGTTTAAATAAAAAAGAAAAATAAAAAAATAAAAATTGTTTTTAGCAACTAGTTCCTCTCTGTGATTTCCACATATCAAGGAAATCCATGAAGTTGTCTATCTCGCCTTTGTCTCCATTCAGATAAGCAAGAATGTCTCTTGTGTCAACTGTTCCATCTTGATTGATGTCAGCTTCACAAAAGTCTCTTGTGTTATCATCTGCCAATCCAATAGGCACGACAACAGGAGCAACACTAGCAGCATTTATCCTTTGAGTTCTTGCTTCAGCTGCAACCTTAAACATTCCTGGATAAGGCTTAACAGCTTGAACAGCTACAGGACTCACTTTAGCGCTTCCAGCAGCAGTAGGACTTATGTCCTTCTGATACCAAATTACTTTTGGAGGTGATCCAATTCTTGTCACACTATCAGGATCTACTTGCGCAGATGCGATTCCAGCAGCCATAACGCTACCAATCAGCAAGATAGCAAAGGCTATTCCGTACATTTGTTTCATATTACTTATTCCTCCTTTCAGCTTTTGCATTTCTGCTCTCATGTAAACCCTAGAAAAAACATCCTTATATACGCTATCTGAAACTCAAATGGAACGATAGTGGAACTAAAGTTATCACAATAATCCTTAAAAACCAAGCACAAGAATAATTTTCATGAGTGGAGCGAATAAAGGACGCTTAGAGTACCTTCCAATAGATGGAGAGTGTTTCTCAGACTTAGGTTCAAAAGAAAAAGTGTTCTATAGAGATCCAAGAGATGAAGAATTTACAGAGCCAGTAAGAGCTGTTGTTATGAATAGAAAAAAATTAGAAACAGTTGTAGACACGAGATTACCAGGAAAATCTCCAGTCGACATTGATGGCAGACCTGGAGTGGTAGTCAGACTCAAAGAGCCATACAACGGCAGAGTCCCAGAAAGACAATTCCGAGAAGGCACGGATGTTTTGGCTCAACCCGGAGCTTTACTCCTTCATTATTCCGTTCTTGCCGATTGATTGCAATAGGTACTCACAAAGTATATTAGAACTTAAGCTCTTTAAACTTCACACCTTTCTTCATGTTGCGTTCGCTTGTTCGTATCTGAGCCATCAAATCTTTGTCTGCAAGTATCTCTTTCTCTTCAAGTTCTCTCATCTTGTCTCTTATTGCCTCTCGGATAAACTCTGTTTTAGTCATGTAATTATGTTTTTTCATAGCTCTCTCTATAGCTCGCACAAATCCTTCTTCTATCTTCAGGCTTATATTTTCCATGTAGTAGCAAGTAGTAGCAAGTAGTATTTAAGGTTTTCTAGGCACAGTCTAAGAAAGGTCTTTAAATCACTCCGAGAAATATTTAACAGCAACGTCAATCAGTCTGTTCTGAGTTTTTCTAATATCGAACCTGTGAAATTTAGGAATCCACTTTTTAGCTAAAATATCACTAACCACAAAAACAGAAGCAATTTTTACTTTTCTCACCTTCGCGACAGCAAAAAGAGCAGAGGCTTCCATTTCAACAGTAGAAACGCCCATTTTTCTGTAGTGTTCAACTTCAGCTTTAGTCTCCCTATAAGGAGCGTCAATTGTCCAAGTTGTCCCATAATCAAAGACAACTCCCTCTTTTTTGAGTTGTTGAGCAAATTTTCCAGTTAAATTCTCATCAGGATATACATCTCCATGAGCAATATAATGATAGCTAGTTCCCTCATCTCTTATAGCTTTATTGCATACAAAAACTCCTTGCTTATGAAGTCCTCCCGCAGTTCCAATATTAATAAATTTTTTTCCTCCGAGCGCAATCAACTCCTCAAGAACCGTAGCAGCATTCGGAGCACCAATCCCAGTCATTCTTACTAAGCCTATGTCTTTATGCACATATATCTCAAGTAAAGAATAAATCTTATATTTCTTCGGCTTATACTTTCTAATAAAATAATCTCTCGCCTTAGGCTGATAAGTGATTATATATTTTTTAGGGAATTTGCCTTCCACATTTTTATATTTGATAAAATCTTTTGGATGAAAAAGCGCTTCCTCAAGATGTTTGTTCTCAAAATTCGGATATACCATCACAAACAAATGCAAACTCAATATAAAAACCTTAAGAAACGTCTTTAAACTCCCATCCCATTCTCAATATATGAAAAAACACTCCAAAGCAGACAAATTTCTTCTTCTCACCTGGAAAAGATTCGCAATCGCAATACTTGCCTGGATAGTTGCAGTCATCCTCCACAACGTAATCTACGCCCTCACAGGAATAGAAGAAGCTGTGTTTTTTACAATCGCAACAATAGTTATTCCTTTGTGGGTAATCATAGCTTTGGTTTATACGTTGGTTAGAAAACGGAAATAACTAAAAATCCATAGTTCTCAATATAATAATCTTTAATAAATCGCCCAAGCTATACTCTACATGGTAATTCCGCCTGTTTGGTACCTTGGCTCTACACGAAGACGCATAAATAATTCTCAATTAGAAGAAATCTCTGATAGAGAAAAAGAAGCAATAGAAGATTCAGAATTAGCTTGTAAAATGATTGCATATGCTGCTGCAGGTATTACAGGTTTGGCAACTCTAATAGGATTAAGTTATGTTGCTTATTCTCATAAGGACGTTCCTGTCCAATCAATCAGGGCAGTTTATGCCCCGTAAATTATAAGCATGAAACTCCCTTTCCTCCCAAAATAGGCTTATAGAAAACTTTATATAATCAACTGATACTATTATCAATAGATACTATGGAAGAAATAAAAGAAATGAAGTTCAATGTTGGCAAAATCATAGCTCGAAGCCCGAGGCTAGACACAGTCATCATGGTAGAACAATTCATAAAAGAACATAGCGGGGAATACAAAAAGACAGAACTGTTCAACAATCTCCCTAAAAAGATGATGTGGGGCACGTTTTCTGTCATACTCCAATATCTCTGGGACAACAACAAGATAGGCATAGACAAAAATGACTACGTTGTTTACATCTGGAATCCAGAACTAGCCAAGAGATATATAAACCGCACTAGATATTGATAATCATGCGACTTCAAAAGAAGGCAGATGGAGTTGTTTTCGCAGATGATGCTCTGGAAAAAGCATTTAATTCATTATCTGAGGATGATTGGCTTAAGAAAGCTCTGAGAAAAGCTATCGAGGATATAAACGAAAACGTTTTCTCAGGAGAAAGGATAAAGAAAGAATTAATCCCTAGAGAATACATTCAAAAATATGGAATAGATAATCTCTGGTGGATCTCACTTCCAGATGCATGGAGAATGGTGTATTCTATTGCAACAAATGGACGAGTCATTATCGCAGTCATCTTGGAATATTTCGATCACAAAAACTATGCCAAGAGATTCGGCTATAAAACATAATCATGAAAATCCACAACTATCAATAACTCTTAAAACTTCAATTTCTTAAAATATAAATGCCAGAAAAAAAGAAACAAGGCGGTTGGCAGGCAAATGTAGTCTTCTATGACAATTATGTAATCAAAACCCCTAAAACAAAAAGAGAGATGATAGCTAAAATAAGACCTTATCTAATCGCAAAAGGAAAACTTGATGAATTAGACAAAAGAGTAAAAGACATGCAGGAAGGCTGGAAAAGAGGGCTGGAAATAATCTCAAAAAAATCTATTCCTCCAAAAATGTTAGGATATCCCGAATTCCTTTCAAAGGGTAGAATTAAGCAAAAAAAGGCAATAATCCTTGAAGATGTTTGGAACGATTCAGTCGATGACGGAAATATAGACTACATGAAGGAGATAGTGGACAAATCAATAGAGTTTATTATATCCCTTTGGAAATATGGAATACATGAAACGACTGGAAAAATAGGATATGAATTCGGCCTTCTGGAAAATGAAGTAATACTCTTAGATTTTGGAGAGCTTACTGAAAATAAGAATACGGCAGAAAAGCAAATTGCCAAAAAATACTGGGAAAATCATCTAGCAAAATACTGCCGAAAAGAAGTCCAAGATTATTTCAATCTCAGAGCTTCTAAAAAACTCACTCTTTCAAAATTAAATCGTGTCTGGAATACTGCCATATCTTAGATGAAAATCCACGACCTCCCAGAATCGAGCAGACCGAGAGAACGGTTTTTGAAGCATGGGCCAAGTGCGTTGAGTGATGCGGAGCTATTCGCAATAATTCTCCGCACAGGAAGTCCAAATGAAAACGTAATTGACATGTCAAACCGCCTTCTGAAAGAATACAGTCTCTCAAATTTCTCATTAACCAACGTCTTATGGGAACAAGATAATTTAAGAGTTCGTAGGTTTTTTAACAGCCACATTAATAAGATCAGAAAGTTTAGAAGCTTCTTCAAGTTTCTTAAAATTCGACTTTATAGGGCCCTGGACACCACGTTTAATATCTCGTTTAAGAGGTTTTTTTAATCGAACGATTTTCTTAAAACGAACAATGATGTATGGAGGATCCTTTTCAGGGAAATTTCTTAGCCAATAAACCATTCCAACATCATTCTTATCTCCTTCCAAAACCTTATCTATAATTCCATAATATGTAATGGCTCCAATAACTCCTTTTTGATAAAATGCAATGAATTTAAATTGAGGATCCAGTTTTCTCTTTGTCGCATAAAAACTCTCCTTAAGCAGAACATCCAATGAATAATCATCTATTGAGACTATAAGTAGATCATTTTTCTCCATAGACTACAAAGGTTTCATAGCTATTAAAGAGTTTCTAATCTAAAATTTTATAATGAATGCATCTTAATAAATAATGACAACAACATTAAGTTTAGATCAAATAAACAAAGACAAATTAAAACTAAGCTTATGAAGCACAAATTTAGTAATTGTATTGAAAAAATGCTCAATGAGATCAGACTTAGTTACCGACTTGAGATGCAAGAAAGACCAAATTTGGGAAAAATAAAAGAGATTGCTGAGGTACTCATAAACAGCTTTTCTAGGTCCAAGATATTAAATTTTATATATCCTTGAGTTCTAATAAAATCTATCAGATATCAAAAATTGAAATGAACAAAACGAAAGATTTGAAAAATCGCAGAATTGTGAGAGGAAAAAGCCGAAGAGTAGAAATTGTTCTTTCAGTAACTAAAAAAATAAATTCCAAGAAACATAATGGGCTTGTTAAACAAAATGAGTAAAGAAGGGTTTGAAAATGAAAGAGAAATTTGTAAAGAACTGAACGGAAGAAAATTTATGAATCTGAATGAGAACTTAACCCACTTAATAAAATGGTTATTTCCAGATATTGGGGAAAAAGATAAGATTATCTGCACGCAAGAAGGTGGAGCCAACAAATCAGACTTATTAATCAATGTTGAGAATAAAAAATTTAAGAATAAGAGAATAAGCGTAAAAAAAGGTTCAGGGAATAGCGTTCATCAAGAATCAATAGAAGACTTTTTAGTTTTTTTAGAAAAAGAGTTTAAGGTTAATCAAAAATTCAAGGCAGATCTTCAATTTTTCATATGGGGAGATTACACTCAAAATGGTTCAGGAAATAGGGACAATAGAATGAGTGCAGTAGAACTTGAAAAAAAATTTCCCGAATTAATAAGGAGAATAAAAATATTCATGAATCATCACAGAAGAACTCTTATTTATAGATTTGTGATAATTGGTTCCAAAAGCACATCAGCACCAGATGCAATATACTATGGAGATAAGAATAAAGGCATTTGGGCTGATTCAAAAAAAATCCTAGACTTCCTGTCAGAAAGTAAGTCAAGAAGTGTGATACCCGTAGGTGGATTAACCTTTCAGGCCTGGAACAGAGCTATAAAAAAAGATGGCAGGTCTGAACATAAAAGAGGAGTTATCCAGTTGAAATGGCCTTCAATAAAGAAAGATCTCTCCAACCTAATGGAGATCATTAAATGAATAAAGGGACCAAAGAGGGAACCGAAGACGAAATAAGATTTGTAAAACTATTAAATAAAGACAAGAAAAATAATTATTGGAAAGTTTTAGGAGTCCATAAGGATCGCGAAGAAAAAAATGCCATTCATATAATAAATCACAAGTATGGAAAAATAAACAAAAAAATGATAAAGTCCAAGGCAGATGTTTTCCTTGCAACAGGAGTTGTTGATTTGAATTATTTAATAGAAAAGGATTATCTTCTTAATGAGAAAGACTATTTCAAATTTAACTTAAAATACATAAGAGGAAGTGGAATTTCTATAAAAAGGTCGGATTCACGCAAATATCAAATATTGAAAATGAATCCCTCAACCTTCAAAAAGGTATTCGGAAGTTACGAACTCGGTGCAGGAGCATCAATTTTTTGCAAAATGGAAAATGAACTTGAAAAAAATGCATCTGTGCTCAATGGATGGAAAACAAATTGGGAAAAATTCAACATTTTTTTCAAAAGAGGTGGGGACCTAAGCCTAGTTGAAGCTAGCAAAATAAAAAGATGGTGCATTTCAGAAATTCACAGAAAAATAGATGAAAATGAAACTATTTCTGACTTTGTATTTAAAGGTGTAGGTAACCTTGAGGATCCATTCACAGCCTCATGGTTTCTTGAAAAAGGTATTCTAAAACCTGCTGGAAAAATTCCATTCATAGTTACAACCGGTTCCGGAAGATCAAAAGGAGATTTCACAGTTGTAATAAAACCTAGGAACTAATTTTCCAAATGGTTAAGGATTAATATCTAAGATGCTTTGCAATTTCTAGAGCTATTGACTCGACCACCGGAACTGTGACACTATTGCCTACCTGTTTGTAACTCTGTGAATTTTTAGATTTAATCTTGAAATCTTCTGGAAAGCCTTGAAGCCTTAAGCATTCTCTAACCGTAAGTTTTCTATTTTCGGAAACAATCACAGGCACATTATTTCCTCCAGTACCCATTTTGGCAGTCAAGCAAGGAGAAAATCCATCATTTCTAAATACACATCTAGATGGCCGAATTTCTGTGGCAAACAAAGGATTGGCATCATCAACTGCCTTATTTGCTAAAAAATTCTTATGATGTTTGTTGAGATTAGCTGAGGCAATATCAGTCAGATAGTGATCTTTGATATTTTTTTCTAAAAAATCCCTAATGTTAATTTTTTTATTCAAAGATCTTGGGAACTCAAATTTTGTTTTAAACCTAAAACCTACAATATATATTCTTTCTCTATTTTGTGGAACACCAAAATCTCTCGAATTTAGAACCTTATAATGAATGTGGTATCCTAAATTTTTTAATGATCTTTCTATTGTAACAAAAGTATCTCCTTTCTTGTGATTTATGAGTCCCTTCACATTTTCTAGAATAAATGCTTTGGGTTTTTTATCACTCAATATTCTTTCGATTTCAAAAAATAAAGTACCTCGCGTGTCTGAAAAACCAAGCCTTCTACCTGCAATGCTAAAAGGTTGACAAGGAAATCCTGCACAAAGGACATCGTGGTCTGGAATTTCACTCGAATTTATTTTAGTTATATCTCCTGTCGGAGTTTCACCGAAGTTCATGCGATAGGTTTCGTTCGCCCACTTATCAATATCTGAGCTGAATACACATCGCCCTCCTGCCCTTTCAAATGCTATTCTAAATCCCCCAATTCCCGAAAAAAGGTCGATGAATCTAAATTTTTTTTTGCTCTTCATTTTGAAGTTTGGTCTAAATATTTAATTAGTTCTTTAGCTATAGCATACCCTAATAATGGAGGTACAGCATTAGCTAATTGTTGATGCTGATCAAATCTTGTTCCGACAAGAATGAACGAGTCTGGAAAAGATTGAAGTCTTGCGACTTCTCTAGCTGTTACGACTCTATTAAATTTGGGATGGATTATCATAGATTTAGTTGCATGCTTTAGAGTAATTGATGGCCGACTAGGGTCAAGTCGTCTATAATTGTTACTATGGACTCCTCCAACACCATAATACTCGGGGGGAATATCTTTCCAGTTTCCTCCAGGAGGAACATATTTAATTCTATTTTTAACTTTTTCATTATGACTCATTGCCTCATGGTTAAATATTTTATTCTCTCCATCAGACATAGATTTTTGAAAGTCGGATATAGGCTCAGAGTAATGTTTTTTGTCAACATCTGGTATGTTACCCAAGGCATCACCAACCTTTATCTTCCATCCAAGGGGAGAAGGGAAGCTTAATTTTCCTATTTTTGAAGCCACAAAAATAACTCTTCTCCTTGCTTGTGGAACACCAAAATCTGAAGCGTTAAGGACTTTATATTCCGTAATATAACCGAGTTCGCTCAGTTTTCTCTTGATAATTTCACTGATTTTTTCACCACAGGAGTTTTTCATTGAAAGAAGCCCTACCACATTTTCTAAGACTACCATCTTTGGTTTAAGTATCTTAACCGATCTTATAACTTCCTCAAATAGAGTATTCCGTTTATCCTTTATATCTCTTTTTCCAGACATTGAAAATCCTTGACATGGAGGGCCCGCAATAACTACATCAACTTTACCGGAATATTTCTCATAAAAAGAATCCTCTACCTCACTTATGTCTTTATTAATTACAAAACTATTTTTATGGTTCACTTCAAAAGTTTTGAGAGCGACATCCCAATTATCTATTCCAAACAAAACTTGAAACCCTGCCTTCTCAAATCCCTTGCTGAAACCACCAATGCCACAGAATAGATCTATTACATTCGGCTTATTTCCCTCTTCTCCCATATTATCTTCCTGCCTTCCTGCTATAAAAGCTTTTATCTTTTGGGAAAAACAATTCCAATAACACAAAAATCCAAGCACTAATAAGCCCACCGATGAATACTCCAGCACCAAACACTTCTTTGCAAATCATTGATATTTGTAGGTACAGACAATATATAAATCTGTCGGTGCCGACATTATAACTCCAAAGTGGTGTAGGTACCAACCTTTAAATATTTCTTAGTATCTTCAGTTATATGAAAATTCAGAAGCATCTATCAAAAAAACGGGGCAGTAAGATTTATCACAAATACGTTATAGTAATCCCAGAAGAAACACTCAAAGAATCAGGCTTCAAGGAAGGCGACGAGCTTCACGCCGAAGCTAAAAAAGGCGAGATTAAGCTGAGGAAGAGAATAGCTTAAAAGAATAGAAAAAGTTAAAATCTCCACGATTATAAACTTTAATGGTTAAAAATCCAAGAAAAAAGAGAGATATAGATTTAAGCAAAATAAAATGGCTGTATATAAAAAGTTATGACGATTTATCTAACGAATATTTGAAAAAAACTTATTTAGATAGAATATGGAATCCATTAAATCTTGACAAGATCTCATTAATAAAAGAAAAATTTGACGAACTCAGAAATAAATACGAGTTCAATGAATATAATGAAAAATTCTTCAAAAATAAAACTTCTAAGATTTTAGATTTTGAGGAAAAACTTCGAGAAGATTTTAAAGAAATATCAAAGAATTTAGAAATAATCAACAAAGCTATTGGCGAATTAGATAAAAACCTAAGACAAAGGATGCAAGAAAATTTTTCGCTAATGGCTAAAGATGATCCCGATTTATAATAAAAATGATTAATACCTTCATCGAATACAATACTAGAAAACTAGTTAGTTTATTTTTTGTAATTCCTCCTTTCTCTCTTTTTATCATTTTAGTCAATGACTTTAAAATTTTCCTTCTAGTAGCCTTCATTCTTTCGGCAATAAGCTCGACGTTTATCGTTACTTACTTGTCAGTTTTTGATATAGTTTACAAAGCTTCATCAAAAAAGAAAGAATTTGCTAAAAAAATAGAGCCATTATACTCAAATGGAAATATACCAAAGATAACCATTTTTCCAGCAGGTTATGTGGTATTAATAACTGGAGTGATTGTTACAATCTCTTTTTTTACCTCTTTATTTTATTTGTTTAGAGGACTAGAACAAAACAGTTACTTATACGGAGGTTTAATTTCATTAGAAATATTATCCGTTTTTGTTATCCTCTTTAGCTATATTTTAATTCCCAAAATGGTTTCAGAATTCGGAGGCGATTTTCAATCTTAAATCTCAAAACTCCTTTCCACCCTCTCTCAAGAATCTCATAATATAATTAGCAGTTTCATAGCAATTCCCTTGTACAAGAGAATTAGGTATCCTCAATGTAAAATATCCTTTCTTGAAAGAATAGTACGTCCTTTTCAAATCGGCAAGAGCTTGTTTCTCGTTTTGATGATGTTTTCCATCTATCTCGATGTTTACTTTGTAATCCGGAAGGGCAATATCAATATGCTTAAACTTATCCCATAATTCCAACTTAGCATTAAAACCATTTTTTATCAGTATTTCATAGATCTTTTGAGCTTCTGGAGTAGACCTTTCTTTTCTCTGCTCATGCTTTTTTTCTAGAAGTGCATAATTTCCCTGACACTCACGACATAAAATCTTTCCAAATTGCTTAACAGAATAATTACATTCTCTTTTTGAAACATATCCATCACATGATGAACAACCCATAAATCTCACAGAGTTTGAGATTATTTATGCCTTTCTAAATAAGGATTTTTTGTCTTCTAAATTCCTATTGCCTGAATCGTCCATTTATCCAGAAATTATCATAATCTGTATGAACATTCCCATTATGTCCGCTCCATGAACCTATGTACAATTCATAATTTCCATCAGGATATCTAACAGGCAATGAGCTTTGGAATTTCTTACCAGAAGGAGATATCCATTTCGCATCGAAACTAGTCCCAGTAAAAATAATCTTTACATGTGAAACTCCCAATTCATCATAATTTTGAACCCCGTTATTGTATCCTGCTTCAACTAAATGAATTCTGCCGTATTCTTCTCCAACTAATAATACGGTATTTCCGTAGTGCCCTGTTCTAGACACAAGATTATAATCATATTCGATTGAATCTCCAGGTTTTAACTTATATCTTGGAACTAAGAAAGTTCTATGACTCCCAATAGACATTTGTTCTATGTGAAACACAAAGCTTCCATCTTCAAACTCAACTCCATACTCATCAGTAAATGGCTGTCCTTCTGGATCCTGTCGAATCTCCCATTTCTCCTTATTCAAAAATCCATCAGAGAAATTATCATACAGAAAATGTCTGGTAGCACCCACTATCACTACTAAGCTTATAATCACAAGAATCCCAAAAATAACTTGTTTTTTCATTGAAATTAATAGACTTAATAGTATTTATGAATTTCTCTTCATCTTATTCGCTTCTTCCAAGAAGCACAAATCTCTAGCAAGTATAAATTTCCCAGTATAATCATCAGGGTTATCTTTTTTCATGAGTCTGATAGCTTTCTTCAGGGTTACCCATTCAACTTCAATACCTAAATCTTCACTTTCTTCTTCAGTTAGTTTATTCTTTCCTAATTCAATTACCTCTGCAATATAGCAGTAGGAAGTTTGTTTTTGGCAGTATTCATTTTTAATTTCAAGGATTATGCCAAGTTCTTTGATAATTTTTATCTTGCATCCAATCTCTTCCAATAGTTCCCTTTCTAATGCTTTCTTTACATCCTCACCTTGCTCAACTCCTCCACCAGGCAATTTATGGAAACCATATTTAACTGCGTGTAAGAGTGCGATTTTTCCTTCTTTATTAAACACTATAGCTCTTCCTGCTTCTCTTAAAGAATATGTTTTTGGTTCTTCTGGAGATTTTCCGGTTACGTCTTTGTCAGTTAGGGTTTTTATTATCTCCATCAGAACTAGATACTCAAGGTGTTATTTATTCGTTTCTAAAGATTATAGGAAAAGCATCACGTAAGTTTTTAAATCGGATTATTGTGATAGTAATATGCTTGGAAAGTTCAAAGAGCTTATTTTCATCGGTGGCGGAGATTACCGAAAGCAGGAGAATCAAGATATTGATACTTATCTGGCAAGTATTCTCAGAAGTTCTATGAAAATACTCATTGTGCCTTTTGCATCGCCCCAAGAGAAACACGAAAGCTGGATGAAGACACTCATGGCCAACTTTAGCAAATATGACCTTACTAATTTTGAGCTGTTGGATGAAAACCTCTCAAAAGAGGAGATGGCAGATAAGATAGAATCCGCCGAAGCAATTTTTATTATAGGTGGATTGCCTACAACCCTATTGGCAAAGATAAGAAAGAAGGACATTGAAGAATCGTTCAGAAAATGTGCAGGAGTTATTATTGGATATAGTGCAGGGGCTATGGTATTACCAAATAGCTGTATCATTCTTCCAGAAGGAGGATATACAAAAGTCGAAAAAGTTAAGGGTCTTGGAATGTGTGATTTTGGAATATATGTGCATTATAAGGAAGAGCATGACCTCTACCTGAAACAGTTTTCAAGCAATATGAAGATATATGCTATTTCGGACCGGAGTGCATTAGTGTATAAGGACGGCGAGTTGAACTATATAGGGGAAGGAGTATACCTTTTCCATAAGGGCAAAAAAACGAGAGTTTACAAAAAAGATATGGATTTCTAAATAACAAAGGCTAAACCCTTTTCCCCTTATATCTATAAAACCCCGGTTTTATGGCAATCTTCTCGGCAAGACGCCTCTCAATTATCCTAAAATCTGAATTTCTCGGAACCCAATCATTTCTTAATTGTTTAGGATAATCTTTCAATTTAATTGTCTTTGTAGGCTTAAACCCTCTTCTTTTCATCTCTTTCTTTATCAATTCATGACGTCCTTTCAAATACTTCAGTTTATTCTTGAAAAAATTGATATGTCCAGTTCCGAGGCAATATTCCTCCGGCTGATTCTTAATAGAAGGATATTTACTAACATGTCCAAAAAGCATCATTATTTCATTATACTCTGCTACAAGATGCTGGTCCATCAGCTTCTCAGGAGAGATTATGTTTATTCTTACCATGTTAAAATTTCAGAAATAATCGGTATTTATGCCTTCCTAGCAACATCCTAGAGCTGCTTCATAGTTTAGAAAATTACTCATAGCCTCTTTCATTATTTAACCTACTTAAACTGGTTTCAAGATTAGCTAAAAGGGCTGGATCGTTTAAACCTCTACGAACATTTTTGACAACATAATGTTTTATTAAACCATATTTCAAAATGGGCTTTATTGTTCTTAATTCATCTGGATGAGGGTCGTAACCAGTGCGTGCTAAACCTTCAAAGAAATCGTCTAAACCGCCCTCAGCATACTCTGGAATACCTCCATTGCCATTAAGAGATAATGGAATATTAAAGTCAAGAACTCTTTTTGACAATTTTATTGTTTCTTTATCAATAACTCTAAAATTGCCTCCATCAACAATAACGTTAGAAGGATTCATATCTCCATGAATAAGAGCAATATCTACCTTTTTAAAGTCCTAGTTTCCTTATATTAAGTGGAAATCTATTTCGTTAGACATGCCGAAAAAGAAAAGGATGTAGAAGACCCCTGGCTAACTGAAAGAGGAATCAAACAAGCAAAACTGCTGGCCAAGAGACTCAAGGAAGAGAAGTTCACCCATTTCTATTGTAGCGACACTAAGCGAACGAAACAAACAGCAGAATATTTGGTTAAAGAGATAGGCATGAAACCTGAAATTGTGCCTTGTTTGAACGAATATAGTTCAAAAATGCTAAAAACAGATACGGATGAATGGGAAGAGGGCGAGGCTATAAGATATACTGAACTTTTAAGTTTCTTAAAAAAAATATCTGCCCACGCTTCCGAAACTAAAAAAATCTTAATTATAGCGCACGGAGTAACAAACAGACTGATAATGGCCGCACTACTCGACATTAATTTACAAAATATAATCAGATTTGCACAACTTGAAGCCACAATTAATGTTGCTTATTGGGTTGAGCGTTTTGGTAACTGGAGATTACGTTACTGGAATGATAATAACTATCTTCCAAGTGAACTCAGACACAGCTTGGACGGATATTAATTTTTCTTAAAAACCATTATTCCCTTCGGAGGAAATAAGTCTGGTTTTTCAAAATTGGCCTTTATAAATTCGTAGTATTGGCATCGGAAATCTTTATCGGATAGTCTATATCGAAGGGTATTCTTTCAATAGATAACACCTCTCCAGATATTCTCATGCGAGAGATTATTTGAATATGTATAAAAATCTTTCTTTAAACAGAGAATTTTAATTTTCATCTGATGAAATATATCGCAAGCCAAGTTTTTATGGGAGAGTTATTTATGCCTTCCTAGCAACAAGAAACGTCATAGAATTGTCTTCGCTGAAGAACTCTTCTTAATCTTCCAATTGCGTTATCTCTTATCTGTTCTACTCTCTGACGCGTCACGCCAAGAGATTGCCCTATGTCTTCTAGCATATTGTGTCCAAAATATATCTCTTCAAGAACAGTCCTTTCCCTTTCAGGCAAGAAACTCATCCCATAAGTCAAAAGGTCTCTCTGTTCATGAGTTTCTATTGGAGAAACCACCAATGTTCGATAAACCATTATCTCCCAACCTCGCCAATATCAAGTTCATCATTCAGCTTCCGGATAATATCGGAATCCATATTTACCTTTCAGAAAGTAAGGATTTAAGCATTTCTATAGTCCAATTTCTTCACATCTTTCAGTATCTTCTCCATAAGGAAACACTTCAGCATGACCGGATTTCACAACTTCTCTATTTACAAAAATGCCATCAGAATAAACATATCTAAGAAGCCTCCCATAAGAATCTCTATCAGAAACATCACTTTCTAGCATAACATCCCTATCCAGTATAAGCTCTGAAAGATATTGAGTAGCTTCAACATATCCTGCTTCCCCAAATTCCGGAGCATCAACACAAATTAGTCTAACAATCTCTCCAGTTCCTATCTGGAATGTGTCTCCATCTATCACACTTACAACTCTATATGTCTGTTCATATCGAATTTGGTCAGATGGATAATCAAATCCTGGATTTCTGAAGATTATAATAAACATAACTATCAAGAAAACAATTAACATTCCAAGAAGCAATTTCCTATTTCTAAACATGAAATTCCAAGTTTTCTTTATTTATAATTTGTTCCAAAGTTATATTAACTTTCGTAACTTAAGAATATTATGAGTCTTCTGAAAAGAATTGAACCTTTCCCTAATCCAATTCCACGTGTGGACGAAGAATTAGAACCTCCTCCTCCAATGATTGATGTTCTGACATTTCAAGCACTAAGTGGAATTCCTCTTCCGATAATTGTAGGATACATTGAAGAAAGAGCACAAAGGCATTATTCCCCTATCCCAATTTCACTGATAGCCCCTCAAGCCACATCAGATAGATCGATAATACTATATTCCGGACCTGGATTGGACTATCAAGTTGATTAGCCAAGCCTTAAATATATTTAATTCCAGATAGTCTTATGCTAAATCTTACCACAATTGTTATTGTCATAATTGCTTTAATTGCAGTCTTCATAGCATTTCGTCTAGGTCAGAAATACGGAGCTTTTAGGAAAGAGCAGTACTGGCTCGGAGAACTTCCAAATCACAGAAAGGATGCCATAATGAAGTCTCGAGCAGTTTTAGGAGGACACTTCACGGAGAATCTTGCTCCGTATTTGCCAAATTTTCCTTTTGTTCCAACAGAATGTAGGTTTGTAGGAAAGCCTGTAGATTTTCTTGTGTTTAAAGGAATGGATGAAAAAAAGATAGATGAAGTCATTTTTGTAGAAGTGAAGAGTGGAAATGCCAAACTCTCTCCTCAAGAAAAGAACTTGAAGGAAGCCATAGACAAAAAACGAGTTAAGTTTGTTGAATACAGAATTCCTTCAGAACTGACGGACAAAAATGACATTGAAGATAAGTTAGGTGAATTTTTAGATTAATATCTTAACTGCCTCTTGGAAAACTTTCCATGTATGCTGGTCCAGATCTGTAAGGAGCATCTACCTCTTGAGCCGCTCTAAAGAAATCTTCTTTTATTTGGCTTGATCGATGTTCAGGTGCTCCAACAATTATCTCTGTAGGCATTGAATCGATAGCAGTTAATCCTTCTAAAACATGATATCCTTTCTCTCTCAAAGGTCGTATTAACCTCTCCTTCTCTTCTGAACTGAACTTTCCTCCAACAACTCTATTTTGATCAAGATCAAATCTCTGGTACACTGCATTTGTCATGAAAAACTCACTTTTTGTCCATATTTAAATATTTGCGCTTTGATTGGCACCAAGTCTTCTTCCTGTTTTCATATTCTCAATTATAATTCCAACTCTCTTCATCCTTGTTTCAGGCCTCTTCGCATGAAGTAGCCATCTGAAATACATTCTCTTTTGAGATGGGGGAAGTTTTTCAAAATTCTCCTTGGCTGTTTTATTCTTCTTTTTTTCAAGCTCCGCCTTCAAATCCTCTGGCATATCAGGATTCTTAGGTATTCCATGATCATGCGGTTTCTTAGTCAAACCGAGTTCAAACATCTCTTTTCCAAAATCAGACATTTTCCCTTGAGAAATCATCTCTCTAGCTCTTGCAAAAGTGTTATCGCTCCATCTGCTTGTCTTTTTTCTCTTAACAAATGTAACTCCATACTTTTCATCATCTATTCTTTTCAACGTTGTATCAATCCATCCAAAACATATTGCCTCATTCATAGCAATACTTTGATTGAACATTCCTTTTCCAGTATGTTTTTTGTATCTTATTAGCAGAACTCTATCTTCTTTCAAGTGATTCTTTTCAAGCCATGCTCTCCACTGCTCAACATTTTCACAAGTGATTTGTTTTATTTTCTCTTTATTATTCATCATCATAATCTTTCTATTGTTGTCCAGCCAACTAATCTTCTTAAATTATCTATAAGTTTTGCCCATCCGTTACCCTCTCCTTCTGGAGAATAATTCAAGTTTCCTATTGGCGCTCCCCCAGAATTCATAAAGATACTATTTATCTCTGCATCACTTAAATCTCTATCGTAGAAACGAAATTCATCCATCATTCCCGTAAATTGATTAGCCGAGTTCCAAGGGTCTGCACCAAGAGCAAGAACATGAGTGAGTGTTAAGATAGGACCAGAAGCTGAGATTTCTTCTACTTTCTGCCCATCAATCCACAAACTAAGGAATAATCCATCATAGCGAACCACATAATGATGCCATTCCTCATCTCCAACTATAGTATGGGAAAGCCCGTAGGTATTATCATCAGTCGCAAGTCCTGCCGTAACCGTATTGGCGTCTGAAAAGCTCAGAGCAATCTTATTGGGATGTGCATAGAATACCTTCCCGTCAGAATCAGAAAGATTACGCTTCACCCAAACGCCAATAGTAACAGCCTCAAGACCATTAAGTTCAGAAAAGTGCGTTTGCTGTAGATAACTAATGTTAGTAGTTTCTGAGAAAATCAATGAATTGCCATTAACTCCTTCACCATAAGTAGGTTCCATATTAGTAAGAAGTAAATGATTTCCTCGTCCAGACATATCAATATATTGACCATCAAAAGGCATGTAAACCAAAAGATCTGGATCCTCCGTATTTACTACCTGAATAGTTTTCTGATGGATATCTGTTCTGCCTGAAGAATCAACAGCAGTCAATGAAATAGCATGTTCTTCAACGAGAACAGTACGCAGGGAAAAGGTTGCATTGTTAATGCGAATCCTATTCGTATCTCCACCACATCCAAGAGATTCCTTCTTCAGATAAACAGGACGAAGATCATTCTGCGGTGAGATACGGATATAATCGCTACCAATCTCTCGGATGATATATATTCTCGCATTTGACAGAGGAGAAGGAAGCCCCGTTCCATCAAAAGCAGTAACCATGACGAACTGTTCCAAAAATAGTCCAGTTGGATCAATGTATAATTTGCTAAACTCTAACTCTTGCTCATCCGTCAAATCATAATAAAAACATTCCCCATTGTCGTAATAATGTGTAGGAGGAAGGTTGAAGTGAAACTCCTTGAAATCAAGAGCACTATCAGCAGTATCCAGTTGAAGTGAAAGAGTATCTCCGTTGCCAACTACATTACCATTATCTTTCCATTCTTCACTTTGCAAAGATCCAACGCAAGCATAAGACCCGCTATAGAAATCAATCTCAGAACCACTAAAAACAAACTTGTTATTACCAGTTTTCAACGGATCACTTCCAATAAGAGAAACTGGATTAGAGGAAATCTCGCAAGGTCTAAAATAACTCCAAGGTCCTTTTCTCGGAGTGGAATCTTCAAGATAAGATAAGTCTACTACTTCTCGAGAACTATCCTCCAGGAGAGAATCATCCGGCCCGACAAAGCCGTAGGCTCCCCGTTCACGATTAACAGTTGGATATACAGTACCAATAGTCAATTCATCTCTGAATGTAGAATTAAGAGTATCGTGATTATTTGAAACATCCTGAGAATTAGTCATATTTTGTTCAGGAAAATCAAAATCGCTGAAGACCGCATTGACAGCAAATAAGTTCTTTTGCAGTTCTCCGTCAAGTTCAGGTACTTGAGTACCTCTTTCTCTCCAAACCCAGTTAACTCCGGGATTTCCAAAATGCGCAAAGTAAAGATGATCCGTTGCTGCTGGTTGATTCTGAACAGGACCATCATTGATATTTTCAACAAAGACATTAACGAACGCCAAATCACTGATGCCATATATGGCACAATCATAGAGGATGTTCTGGCTACCTAAAATACGATGTGCCAACACCCCATAATTAATTACATTTTCTACACGTCCATTGCACGAACCTGAAAAATATTGGAACACGTCCGTGTGATGGTCCAAAATGGAACCATCTAACCAATATATTTCTGTGTTTAAGACTAATTTAGAATTTTGCACCACGTCACCAGATGACTTCTCAATCAACGATCCACGAAGGAGTTGCGCATCCGTAAATCCGTAAATCATGTCATAAGAATGAGAATTTGTTACATAGTAGCCAGAGTAATCGGTTCTGAACGGACTAGACCCTCCATTGGAGTCTCCCCATCCTTTAGATTTTGTAATGAGGACATCGTCCAGCCAGACAGCATAATTTGTGTAAAACTGAGAAACACGTGAAAAATCAACAGCAATATCCTGTAACTTTAATCGTTTTAGCTTTCCTCTCAAGTCGCTGTGGATAGGAAGATTCCAGCTATCCCAATAAAAAAATAATCCATCTACATCTGGGTCATAAGCATAATTAACATCATCAGGATACACAGTTCCTTGGTCAATACCATAGGTTAGAAATACCTTTTTGCCATTAATACTAGGATCGGAAGTGATTGTTACCCAGTGTTCAAACCCAGATAATGTACCACTTCGCATATTTGTTACACCATAATGGCCTTCTTCAAGCAGAACAATCGTGCTCCCTTCATACCTTGCAGGATCGCTTGCCATGGTTTCAAAAGCTTGCCTGATAGTTCGATGTGGATTGTCCCTTGACCCATCAGTAACAGGTTGTTGATTGCTTGGTTGCACATACAATGTAGCAGAATTGGTATATGTATCGTTGCTATTTGTATACAAAAACATCGAATGTTCTCCAATCGTGATACGTTCTGTTCCAGGAATGTTATCATAGAGTTTGGTTCCATCAATTGCTCCTGATAGAACTCGCGGTTTCCCTTCGAAGGGATATATTATGGCGCGTACTTCAATCATTTGGTCAGTAACGCTTGATGCGTTCACGCCGACAGTGTACTCATAGACATCCGTTCGTGAATTAAGAGTCATTTCGGAGACTGCTAAAAAAGGTCCTCCGTTAAGGGAGAACTCCAGCCTATTAATTCCTACCTTATGAAACGCAACAATTCCCAAGTTAAAGAGATTCCCAACCATATCACTGCTTCCACCAAAGCGTTGATAAGGAACAACGTCCCACCTTGCAATTGCCTGTGCATCTTCTTCAACCCCAATTGTCTCAGATATAGTATTTCCAAAACTATCAATTATTGGTCCGCTGTTGTCAACTAAAATTCCGTTTTCAAACCTCCAGTCACCATTAAAGCCCAAACCAGGAACAAGGATGACTCCATTCTCAGTAACATTTCCTTCATCAGTTTCATCTCCATCATCCGTGCTTTGACATCCAGGATCAACCGGAAAGTCAATAAGTCCATCACCATCATCATCAGCTCCATTAGAACAAGCAGGAGAGCTTCCTCCACCTCCTCCCCCACCGCCACCTCCTCCTCCGCCTCCTCCATTCCCACGAGTTCCATCATCCCCATCTCCACCTTCATCTAACTGACAATTTATAGGAGAGACAGCAGAACAATACCCAAAAGATTCAGAACCAGCAGATATCTGAACATAATCAACACTCGACACTTCATCTCTAGAAAAGCTGAACTCTTTACTTCCAGGAGATAAATCGACTTTTCTCACAAACGGAAGGAATGCAAGCCAATCAATAGTTTTTCTTACGGCAATGCTCAAAGGAGAAAAATAAACATCTTCAGAAAAACTATCGTCAAGGTTTTCAGTTGGATCTCCAAAAACAAAGTTTATAGAATCAACATTATCCAGATTTCCCTCAACAGTAACTTTCACTTCATCATTATCATATAAACAAGAAATCGGTCTTACAGAAGCTTCACTACAGAACTCTTCCAAAGACTGAGTTGTTCCTTCTGCTCCAGAACTTGTACCCTTTCCATCTGTAATAAGTTGAGGAAGAAACACAAGAAGTATTCCAACTGTAACAACAACTATAGCAAGAACTAGATAATGCACTGGCTGTAATGTAAACCACCCTCTTTTAATCATTTTCATTAACCGAAGAATTTCTATTTAAACATTTATATCTCTTCTATTGAAAACCCCAGAATTTTTTTAAAATTATCTATAAGTTTTGCCCATCCGTTACTCTCTTCTTCTGGAGAATAATTCAAGTCTCCTACAGGCAAGCCTCCACCCCCTAAACACGGATATGCACCCACATACCCTCCATCGTCAGCCATGGAGCAAGGATCTACAGGAGGTTCTCCAATAGGACTGGATTCTGTAAGATGATAATCTCCATTTGCTTCATCAATGAATACCAATGACATGTCAAGTTCCTGGCTTTCAAAATAGTTGCTAAGATTATAAGTCCTCTGTTGCCAATGATCTGTAACAAACAAGTTATGGTGACGATCATAATTTGGACCAACAGCACCCCCACCAAAAATATTATTTTTTACAACTACATTCTGGAAGTTGTCTCCGAATCCGATAGAACCAACAAGAGAATTACGTTCAATAGTGATTCCATTAGGGCTCCTTCCTTCATAGGACGAGTTCCAGCCAGATATGCCTACATTTCCGTGATTATACCTGAAGGTTATTCGTTCAGATTCTGAAACAGTCATATCAGTTGCATTAATAACAGTATTATTTTCTACTAATATGTCTTGGCTATTCTGGTATGTGGATATGGAATTGCCGTGCTGTCCAGCGCTATCATGAATATAGTTATCAGAGATTATTCCATCTTTAGCAAATGCAAAGTATATACCAGTTCTTCCCACACGAGTAATTTCATTACTTCTAACTAAAAATCCCGTACCCTGAACTGACGAATTTCTTCCCCCTATACTTATTCCTCTTCCAATCAAAGTATCATGGATATAATTGTTTTCAATCAAGAGGTTATCTGCGAGGAGAATGCCAATAGAGAATCCTTTGATATGCCTTAGCTCATTATTTCGAATCTCAATATTTTGAATATCTGAATTGCTACCTTTATCGCGATTAACGATAGGCGTTCCCACATATCCTTCAATAGTAAATCCATCAATGATAATGTTGTTTTTTCCATTTAGCTCAAAAGCAATATTTTTACCAAATTCCTGTATGTTGTTTACAGAAGAAAGAGGCCAAAGATAGATTCTTGACATATCATAATCAACATAAAACTCTCCAGGCTCGTCCATAATCGATGGATGATTCCAAAGAGAATAAGTGTCTTTATCCTGTTCAAGAGAGGTATCTAAAGATTCGAAAGTAACTATGTGTAAATTAGGGTCATAAGTAAGAATCTCACGATAAAAGATGTTATTATTTCCTGAGTGGATAATTAAGTAGCTTCCAACCCAGTAATTTGAATCAGGGTGAGTAAACACTGCAGCATCCGTGATAGAAGTTTGAGTAATTTCGGATGGACTGTACCATCCATCAGGCTTATTAAAATATAATTTGTCTACAGGTGTTGGATCTTGTGCAACACTAAGCAAGGTGCTCTCCTCAAATAGCACAACTTCTTCTATTGGAGGAAGATTCGATTTATTAACATAATATACATTCTGCCAATTCGGATTATCTTGGCATTCTGCTTGCGAGGCACAGAGTTGCCAACCTGGAAGACTACTAAATCCAGAGACGACTGGTTTTTCCCCAGGGTACGCCTTAAATGTTATTGGTTGCCCCGGAAGCCCTTCATTATTAAACCAGACCGAAATATCTTCATCTCGCGCATCGTAATGATAACCAATTTCATCGTAGACTCCTTCTCTGACTAAAACTGTATCTCTAGGCTGTATAACATCTGCTGCATGCTGTAGTGTTTTCCAAGGTTGTGAAATTGTTCCAGGATTTCCATCATTTCCGGAGGTGCTGACATAATAAGTAGCTTCTTCATCAGTGCTATTCTCTGTATTGTCATCGGAAGATAAGCATTCAAGATCAAGCCCATAATCAATAAGTCCATCTCCATCATTGTCTTCAAAGTCTCTGCATTCAGGAGGATTTATTCTATACTTATTCCACATAGCTTCTGCAAATCCACTGATGTATCCAGCGCCGCCAGTATTGTTGTCTTGTCCATGTCTATATGGAAATCTTCCAATTCCATCAGAAGGGTCACTATCCATTATACATGAGCTGAGATTGTTTGGATTTTCTCCATAAGTCACTTTATAGAACTCAGGTATCAGATTCTCACATCTGACTCCTCCACAATCATCATTAGGAGATGGTCCATGATCTACTCCACAAAGTTGGCCATTATAATCTCCTCCATTACATTGTCCCCCAGCACAATATCCATTAGGACAGGCGTTCACGTTCGCGTAAGTGCATACATTTCCATTATTGCTTCCTCCAACACAATATCCCATCACCGGAGCACATATATCTGGTTGTGCCCACGCCCCAAGATTAACCCATCTGTTGACATAATCCTCAAACAATTGATTATTCCAGACATTTTTTGCTTCAGGCAATAATTGATTTATAAGAACAGAGCCTTTCCATATCAAGCTGTTTATTCCTTTCTGATAACTTGTTCCTGGAACAACTCCTCCATCAATATACCCATAAGGATCGGAAAGAGTTCTGCTTGCAGAATCAGTAGCAAGAGCTCTCCAATACCAAGAGGTTCCCTCTCCAAACAAAACTGTCCCAACTCCACTATTTGCCTGTGGATAGAAAGTCAAAAATCCATCTTCTTGGAAGGTCATCTTAGGAGCATTCATAACGTCATCTTTCCAGGTTTGATTGTTGAAAAGTAATGCCGTGAATATTATAGGAGTCTTTCTCCCACTTCCATGTCCCCCATTTGGATACCAAACTCCACCGTTATCCATTATGTGATAAAGGTCTATTCCCATCTGCATGTAATGCACTAATTGAGGAAACTTATCTTCGTAAGTGTCATTTAACATGAATCTTAATGCAGCGTCCCCATTATCTATAGCTACTCTACCACCATAACCTCTGTAACTCCCACTCCTATTGTAATTATCATAAGGTCTTACCTGTTCACCCGGATAACTTCCAATATCCAATTGTACTCTTCTAAACCTGTCATCCATCCATGAAAAACTTTCAGAAGAATAACCTGTTGGAGGCTCAAGACTTAACAGAATATCTTTATTAATTTCTAATGTAGAGTACATTGGCTTGGCATTTCCAAAGAAAGGAGGTCTGAACACTGTAAGTCCTGCATTTGCGGGAACGCTCTCAAGAACAGTAAGCACAGCAGCAGTTTGCAAACAAGGTCTACAACCAGAGTCATTCAACGGCTCTAAAGATATTGTTTTAATGATTGAATCTCCAGGTTGTGCAGTATATGGAAGCACAGGAACAAGAGAGCTGTTGTAAAGAGGACCTGCTCTTGAGTCAAATGGTTGTTCTTTAGTGGTCTTGTAATTAACAGTCCATCCATGATGGCTTCCGTCATAGTCAGGAGTCATACTTGTGATGGTTACAGGCCCCACAACCCAATAATCACCATTCGCGAACTGTCCATATTCTACATCTTCAGAAAAAGTCCAAGTTATTCCATACTGCGATAAACTAGAATTATAATCTCCTTCAGGATTGTATTCGTCATTGTCGCTAGTATCATCACATCCTGAATCTTCCAAATCAATAAGTCCATCACCATCATCATCAACACCATTAGAACAAGCAGGAGAGCTTCCTCCACCTCCTCCCCCACCGCCACCTCCTCCTCCGCCTCCTCCATTCCCACGAGTTCCATCATCCCCATCTCCACCTTCATCTAACTGACAATTTATAGGAGAGACAGCAGAACAATACCCAAAAGATTCAGAACCAGCAGATATCTGAACATAATCAACACTCGACACTTCATCTCTAGAAAAGCTGAACTCTTTACTTCCAGGAGATAAATCAACCTTTCTCACAAACGGAAGAAATGCAAGCCAGTCAACAGTCTTTTGCACAAGAATCCCAAGAGGAGAGAAATAAACATCTTCAGAAATACTATCATCAAGATTTTCAGTTGGATCTCCAAAAACAAAGTTTATTGAATCAACATTATCAAGATTTCCCTCAACAGTAACTTTAACCTCATCATTATCATATAAACAAGAAATAGGTTTTACAGAAGCTTCACTACAAAACTGTTCCAAAGATTGTGTTGTTCCATCTGCTCCTGAAGAAGTAGAATTTCCATCACTAATCAACTGAGGAAGAAACACAAGAAGTATTCCAACTGTAACAACAATTATAGCAAGAACTAGATAATGCACAGGCTGTAATGTAAACCACCCTCTTTTAAACATGCCTTCTAAGAGAAATATTTCTATTTAAGCATTTAGAAATTTATACAAGAGCAATATTCAAGGTAAACGCAAATCCACACCAGACTAAATAGGGCAAAAGTATCCATCTAGTTCTTCTGTCAATTTTCCCGGAGACGATTATCATTCCAATTATAGTTATTATTATCAATGCCAGGTTTATCAAGGCAATAGTAGGTTTTTGCATTCCAAAGAAAAATATACTCCAAGTCATATTAAGAAACAGGTTAATCCCATAAATCCACGCAATACTTTTTTTCTCTTTCTTCCTGGCTTTGCTCCATGTCAGATATAGCGCTATCCCTATTAACAGATATAGAATTGTCCAAGCAATAGGGAATACAAAATCAGGTGGGGTGTAACTCGGTTTATTGATTTCATACCATTCACTATTTGCTCCGGGCGATGTGAACATACTTCCAATAGCTCCAGGCAAGAACGCCAGGATTACGCAAATCACCAATAGTTTCGTATTTACCCTCTTTTCCATAATTAATAAAAGAAAATAGAGTATAAAAACCTAATAGATTAGAAAAAGTATCTTCCATCAGCACCCGACATACATATCAGGAGCCAAGTTGTTTTTAATGTCTTCCTAGCTCCTGTCCATATTCCTTAGAATTTATATTTGTTATAGGTAATTAAAAACTAAAAAATAAAAAATATTTTGTGAGTTTATCTTCTAGCTCTTGTTGTTCTTCTAGCGCCTGTTGCTCTTGTTGTTCTTCTTGCAGCAGTTGTTGTTCTTCTAGCACCAGTTCTAGCTCTTGTTGTTCTTCTTTCAGCCATTTTATACCTCCTTTCTGTAGATTACTATAGTAACTCAATTATATAAAATTTGCTAATCTCCTCTTATTTACCGACGAGCTTAATGAGCACAGCTTTCTCTGCCCACATCCTGTTTTCAGCCTGATTATACACAATACTTCTCTTTGAGTCCATCACTCCATCAGTCACTTCATGCCCCCTTCCAGCCGGAAGGCAATGCATAAACAACGCCTTTTTGCTTACATTGAACAATTTTTCGTTAACCTGGTAAGGCTTGAATATCTTCTCCCGAGACTTTTCCTGATTTGCAGGTATCTGATAACTCATCCAGCTATCCGTGTATATCACATCAGCATTCTGCACAGCTTTTTCAGCATCTTTCTCATAGACATACTTGACATTTCCAATAGCCTTAGGGTTAGGCATAAAATCTTTCCCAGAAGGGCAGGACACAACCATCTTTGCCCCAATCTTTTCAGCTCCAAGAATCAAATCGTGAGTTACATTGTTGTTCCCATCACCCAAATATACTATTTTGATACCCTTTAACTTTCCAAGATGTTCTTTGATTGTCATAAAATCTCCTAATATTTGGCAAGGATGATAGTAATTTGTTAACCCATTTATTATAGGCACATCGGAATTCAATGCCAGCTCTTCAATATCTCTATGCTCATACAGCCGAGCCATTACAACATCAACATATCTGCTTATAACTTTAGAAAAATCCTTTATAGATTCTTTTTTTCCAAGAGTCGAATCTCCTAAATTGTAGAAGATAGGATATCCCCCAAGCTGATGCATAGCCACCTCAAAGCTCAAATGTGTTCTTAACGAAGGTTTTGCAAATATCATAAGAAGAGTTTTCCCAGAAAGAGTTTTCATCTGTTTCTTAGGAGACTTCTTCAACTTAATTCCCAGATTAACTATCTCTAAAATTTCCTTTTCAGACAAATCTTTTATAGATAAAAGATGCTTTCTCATATAAACTTCCTCTTTTTTAGGACATTTTCAAGACTAAGTCCTATTTCAACAAGAGCATAAGTAACATTTACAATAGGCTTCTTTGCCTTTATCAATCTGGAGAGTTTTATTGGTGTTCCGCTGACAATCACATCACAAGGAGTCCTGTTTATAGTATCTTGAAGTTCCTTTATCTGCTTCTTCCCATACCCCATTGCTGGAAGAACTTCAGTTACATGAGGATACTTAGAATAAGTTTCTTTTATAGAGCCAACAGAGTAAGGTTTTGGGCTGACGATTGTAGCTCCACTATTCTTTGCAGCAATATAACCTGCTCCGAATTTCATCCCTCCATGAGTTAAAGTTGGACCATCCTCAACAATCAATGCTCTCTGCCCTGCTAAATGGTCTCTATCAATAGTCAGTTCAGAAGCGGCATGTATGACAATTGCTGATGGGTTGAATTTCTTTATGTTGTCTTCAATTTTAGTCACCCCTTCTTTAGGTGCTGTCTGGACTTTATTAATAACAATAACGTCAGCCATCCTAAAATTAGCTTCTCCGGGATGATATAGCAATTCATGCCCTGCTCTGAAAGGGTCCGTAACAACAATATGTAAATCCGGCTTGTAGAAAGGTAAGTCGTTATTTCCTCCATCCCAAAGGATTATGTCTGCTTCTTTTTCAGCCATTCTTATTATTTTCTCATAATCAACTCCGGCATAGATTACCATTCCTTCCCTTATCCAAGGTTCATATTCTTCTCTTTCTTCAATAGTGCAATCTTGCTTGTCAAAATCTTGATAGTTTGCAAATCTCTGCACCTCCTGTTTAATCAAATTTCCATAAGGCATAGGATGTCTTATAGCCACAACTCTCTTTCCTTTTTTCTTAAGAATCTCTGCAACTTTTCTTGTTGTCTGGCTTTTTCCACTTCCAGTCCTTACAGCACAAACAGCAATAACGGGCTTTTTTGATTTTATCATTGTGTCCTCTGCCCCCAATAAAACATAGGTTGCCCCATTTGCAATAGCTATAGATGCCTTATGCATGACTTCTTCATGAGTTATATCAGAATATGCAAATACAACTTCGTCTATCTTGTATTTCTTTATTAGTTCAGGAAGCTGTTCCTCAGGGAATATTGGAATATCTTGTTTGTATCTTTTTCCAGCAAGTTTTTTTGGAAAAGTCCTTTTTTCAATACCTGGGATTTGGGCAGCCGTAAAGAATTTAACATCATAGTGCGGACTATCTCTATATTTTACAATGAAATTATGAAAATCTCTTCCTCCAGCACCTATTATGGCAACGTTCCTCTTCATTTAAACCTCTTCTCATAAAAATAAAATGCATTTCCCTTTTTATATCCTATCTTTTCATTAAATTTTTGCATCTTTTTGTTGTCAATTTTGACTATTTGAGTAATATATTTGAATCTCATTTTTTTCGCCTGTTTTTCACATTCCTCTACAAGCTTAGTGGCTATTCCCTCACCTCTGAACTTCTGGAACACAAAAATATCGTTCAAAATTGTTTGCTTCACGCTTGGAATGTGATGGGCAATCAAGAACCCCTGTACCTCACTACCATTCTCGGCAATCAAGACAAGATTGTCTTTGTCATATTTTATCACCGCCTTAAGCCAATCTTTATCATAGGTATCTCCAGTAGCATTTGATTGCAACTCCGGAGTCTCTGTAAGTATTTTCCATAAAATATTGAAATCAGTCTCTTTTGCTTTTCGTATTTTCATCTTGTAATTGTCGTCCCGCTTTTTCCTACTAATGCTTTAGTTATGTTTTCTATGTTTGTGATTATCACTTTTCCTCTTCTTTTTTCCAGAAAGTTTATCGCAGCCTGTATCTTTGGTCCCATGCTTCCAGGAGGAAAATGACCTTCTTTGTAAAGTTTTTTTATTTCTTTCAAGCTAATTTTGTCAAGTCCTTTTTCATCAGAGGAGTTGTAGCTCAAATAAGCCCTATCAACATCAGTCACCATTATGAAAACCTCAGCCCCTGTCGAATTTGCAACGCACGCAGATGCTAAATCTTTATCAATTACAGCTTCAGCACCTTCTAATTTTCCATTTTTGTATATCACAGGAATCCCTCCTCCACCAGCAGCAATAACAACAGCCTTCTGTTTCAGAAGGTTATTTACAGACTCAGACTCAATTATTTTTATAGGATTAGGGGACGCAACGACTCTTCTGTATCCCCTGTCAGAATCTTTTTTTATTTTGAAATCATTTTTCAATCTATCAGCTTCCAGCTTTGTATAAAAAGGTCCAATAAACTTTGTGGGATTCTTAAATCCAGAATCATTTTTATCTACAAGAACTTGAGTAATAAGAGTTATCACCTCTCTGTTCCTTAGAACATTATGCAGTTTTTGTTGTATCATATAACCTATTTGTCCTCCGGTCTCTGCATCTAATATATCAAGAGGAGCATTCTGTTGCATTAGTAAATAGCCAACCTGAGGTCCGTTTCCATGAGTTATCACAACATCATTCTTCTTTATCACAGGAGCAAGAGCCTTTATAGCTTTGGTAACATTTCTCTCCTGAGTATCAAATGTAGGTTTCTCTCCCTTTTTCAGAAGTGCATTTCCGCCAAGTGCAATCACAAGTCTCATTTCTTCAACACCCTTTCTATTTTATCCATTGCAGTTTCAATAAGTTTGTAGTCTGTTGCAAAACTACATCTTACATAACCCTCTCCATGAGGCCCGAATTCAGTTCCAGGTATCACTGCAACCTTTGCTTTTTCAAGAAGCATCTTTGCAAATCTGCTTGAGTTGTTACTATACCTCTGAATATTTGAAAAAGTGTAAAATGCTCCAGAAGGAGTTATAGTGGGCATGTTAAGTTCATTCAATCTTTTAACAATAAGGTCCCTTCTTCTTTTATACTCTTTGTTCATTGAATTGATATATTTCTTATCGAGAGAAAGAGCTTTGATTCCCATAAACTGTGGTAAGCTAGGTGGAGAGACAGTCATGTAATAGTGGGATTTATTCATATCACGAATAAGTTTTTTAGGACCGATAGCATAACCTAATCTAAATCCACACATTGCAAATGTCTTTGAGAATGTTTGGAATGTTGCAACATAGTCTTCCATACCATTCAAACTTCCAACAGACACATGTTTTTTGTCATCGTAAATTATTTGTTCGTATGCTTCATCTGAAAAGATGTAAATATTTTTGTCAACAGCAACATCTGCCAATTCCTCCAGGATTTTTTTTGAAAGAACAGTTCCGGTTGGATTTCCAGGAGTGTTGATTATTATTGCCTTTGTCTTTCTAGGATTTATCATTTTTTTAAGCTCATCAGGGTTTATTGAAAATCCCTCTTCTTCTTTAAGTTTCAAGAATACTGGAACTCCATTTGCAAGTTCTACAACAGGCCTATATCCAGCATATCCAGGACTTGTCATAATAATCTGTTCAGTTGGATCAATAGAAGTCAATATAGCAGAAAAAAGAGCTTCCTGACTTCCACAAGTTACTAATACCCTATCAATATCCGCATTTATTTTATTTTCTTTTTTGACTTTTTTGATTATAGCTTCTCTTAATTCTTTCATCCCCCTAGGGTCAGAATAATGAGTAGCTTTGTCTATCATTTTCTTAGCATAGTCCAATAAAGGTTTAGGAGTGATAAAATCCGGTTCTCCAGGCCCTAGAGAAATCACTTTCTTGTCATTGATGACTCTATCAAAAATTTTAGGAAATTCCAGTTCAGGAAGTTGCAACTCTCTTTCAGACAGATGTACCATATAGCCTCTTTGTCCTCTTAATTTCGGAAAGATTGTTTAAATAAGTTCCCAATAGTATTTAAAAGCCAATCCGAGCTGAGATTATATGGACGAAAGTAGAGTTTATTTCCATCGCATTCCACAGACAGATTGGACTTTCATTGCAGATTCTAAAAGGCAGATAATCGGTTCTGTAAAATCTATAAATCATGAGAGATGGAAAGCCCATAGAGATAGAAATCAGCAATTGGTTGTGCCTAATCTGGACGCAATCATCTCTTTGGCTTATGTTAATATTCCATTCGTCTTTCCAGACTCTACAAATGTCTCCGAAGAAGTTAGAATAGCCCCCAGAGTAAGCATCCACTTTGATTTAAGAGATGTAGGGTATCTAATGAGCTTAAGGGATATGACTTGGCAGGCAGGAGAGCTCTCTGGTTTTTACACAGGAAAAGATTCAATAACATTTACACCTGAAAGAATTATAGATGCAATTTCCGACTATGACTGGGAAAGTCATATTGAAAGAATGATGCCTCTAATTACTCAACCCGTTCCTGTAAGAAAAGTAATCCACAGGGCTCATCACACAAGGGAAATTTAGCTTTGTTTGTTCCAATCAGAATTAATCTTAGTCAAGAACTCTTGCATTTTTGGATTGAAGTCTGCATTCCAGAATTTCACACTATCATCTATAAATTCAGCTTCTCTTTTCTTGTCTTTAGAAAGTCCAACCAAAGTATTCCTGCTTGCAAGTTCCATAGCCTTTCTTATTAGTCTCCATAGATCATTCCTTTCTTGTTGACTAAGAGATTTGCTTTCAGAATTCATTATCATGTCAGAAGGGTTTGGAAATATCAGATTATACATGTAAGAGTTCCAGTTCATCAAATTTTCAGAGATTCGCGAACAAATTTGTCTCGAGAGTGCGTCGCTAACAAAACCATCTTTCAAAATAGCATCTTTCACAAAAAATATTTTTTCAATATCTTGGAAACTTGATTTGAAGCCAAGCTCTTTCTGCATTTTTTCAAAACTCTTCTCAAACTCCTCTAAAAGTTCATGTTTGCTCATATGTCTATTACAACACCTTTCTTTCCCACATTTATAACTCTTGTCTTGTCAATAAGCTCTTCCATCCCAGAGGCTTCATGTATATGCCCATGTAATAACAAATCTGGCTTAAATTTCTTTACTGCTTTTCTTATAGCTTCACTACCTTCTATCCCAGAGAATTCAGACTTACTTCCTGCAGGATGCATGTGAGTGAGCATTACTTTTTTCTCTATACCTTCAAGTCCCTTGTGTGCTTTTTCAAGTGTCTTCATAAGTTCTCTTTCACTAACTCTTGAAAACGGTCCAACATCTGCCCCTCCTGCTCCGAAAAATCCTATCTTATCATACACTGCAGAATATCCATGTATATTTCTCATTCCATAAAAATTTGCAAGAAAGTCTGTCGTAGCAAAACTATCCCAGTTTCCAGGCAGAAGAAGAACTTTCTGATTTTTTTTCTTGAAAGGCTTTAGGAGGTTATCACTCTCTTTAAGCCCAGTTATATCTCCACAAAGAACTACTAAATCAACCCCTTCTTTTTCAGCTCTCTCTGATAAGCTCTTTGTTGCACGCGTATCTCCATGAATATCCGATGCAGCCAAGATTTTTAGTTTTCTTGTCATAACTCCTAGTAAGAAATAAGGTTTAATAGCTTTACTAACTCTTAAAAAGGATGAAAAACCATTTTAACAGAGCGACACGGATTAACTACTATTCTAGATAACAATCAGGCAGAAAAGTTTAAAAGCTATATAACGATTGAAATATATAGGTTGAAATATATAAGATGAAAGACAATTTCGATGTATTCTTCAGGAGAAAGCCTGCATTGATGTTAGTTGCTTTAAAGAAGCTATCAAGGGCAAGATACGGCAGTTTACTAGCAAAAGAAGTTGACTGCACATACAGCCATGCTGTAAAAATCCTTCAGGCATTAGAAAAACTAGGATTGGTTGTTTTTGAAAAGAAAGGAAGAATGAAACTTATCAAGCTTACAAAGAAAGGCACAGAAGTCGCCAATAACATAGAAAACATCAAAAGACTTATAAGTTAAGCCTAGAATTCTTAAGTTTCTAAAATCGAAAGGTTTAAAATGTACTCAAATGTTATCTTTTTATGGTAGCAAAAAACTTGCAAAGAATCTTAGGTGGAGCAATTTTAGCAGGAACTCTGCTTGGAAACGCATCGTGTAGCAATAGGTATATGTCAATTCATGATAGAAAAGACGAAACAATAATCAATTATCAAGGAAAACAATTGGTAGTGGTAGACACCGATTTAGGACCTCTAGTAGAGGGATATCTCAAAAGCGTGAGAGCTGATGGAGAGAGAAGAGCAATAATCGTTGAACCTCTTACAGCAGAAGAGAACAAAGAGATAAGAGATTATCTAAAGGCAAATCGTTTAGCAGGATTCTAGTCAACAAATAACTGAATGTCGTAGCCTTTCTCAATTACATACTTCTTTATTCTACGGAAACTTACATTGTCAGGTCTTCCTCTACCAGATTCATAATTTTTTATACTACTCAAACCGACACCAATAATTCTTGCAAATTCATCTTGAGTTAAGCCTTCTAATTTTCTAATCTGTTTTGTCACATCCGAATTAAATCTTCTTTTCAAGTAATCACTCCACAAATAACTGGGCTCACATACTTTGTCCGAAATTTAAATATATGGAAATATTTATAAACTATGAGTATTCATGACTAATCATGGATACAACAACAATAACTATAGACTTGAGAGTTAAGAAGATGCTTGATAGTTTGAAGCGTGCTAGAAGAGAGTCTTATAATGATGTTCTTAGTAGAGTTCTCCCAAGTGCATCAACTGATGATGTAGAGTCATTACAAGAGACTGCTGCGATACTGTCAGATTCTGATACAATGGCGAGGCTAGCAAAAAGTATGGGCGATTTTAAACATGGCCGTTTAATAGATTTTAAAGATGTGTAAATGGACAAACAAATCAAGTTCACTCTAGAAAGCAAAGAAGCACTACACTCTTTACATATAGATATTCAAAAATCGGTAAAGTTTGCATTGAAGAAACTTGCCAACGGAGAGATTCAGGGAAAACCTCTTACTGAAAGCCTCACAGGATTTAGCAGTCTTAGAGTCGGGAACCATAGAGTAATTTACAGCGTTGAAAAAGATGTGATTATTGTTTTTGATGTCGGACATCGTAAGAATATTTACAATAAAAAATTGTAATGGCCCCGAGGGGATTCCTGAAGCTTCGTGAGAAGCGAGGGCTAGCGATTTCAATCGCTCTGTGTTCAAATCCCTGAATATAAATGGCCCCGAGGGGATTTGAACCCCCGACACCTGGATTTCTCCTTTCTGGCAATCTTAGTTTCTTTGATTTCCAGGGAAACTTTCTTTTCTAAAGAAAGTAAGCCTTAAGAGTCCAGTGCTCTAACCAGGCTGAGCTACGAGGCCATGCTTAAAAAAGAAACAATTTGTTTTTAAAGCTTAGTATAAAAATATTTTTAAAGGATATTTCATAAAAAACATCATGGGTGATGATAAGAGAACAGGTTTTCAATTAAGATCTCCAAATTATAGTGATTTGACTTTATTTCCCGGAAGTTTTCCTCCATCAAGAGATTCTTTAACAGAAGATGGGAATGTAGCATATGATGAAGGAACCCGTGACATACACACTCTACCATTATTTCCCCATATTCCAACAAATCTTACAGGCGAACAGAGAAAGATATCTTACGATTGATTACTTGTACACTCTCCAAGTGTGTTCACACTCAGTACACTTATAGAATTTCGTTTCAGCTTCATCTGATGAACGAGTTTGCATAGTCCAGAAAAACGCTTCTTTGTTTTTGCACTTAGGACATTTTATCTCAACAACTGGATAAGTATTCAGTTTGTTTTCATCTATTACTGCCACTCCTTCAGTTCTTTCTATCTTCTCAGAACTTTTTATCTTGATATGGCCTTTCGGCTTGTAACCACACTTAGCACAAGCAGCTTTTTTCTCTTTAATAAGTATAATACTGCCACATTTAGGGCAAAATTCCATGCCGGTTTAAAGGGAGGGACACTATTTTAAGCTTTTGGTTAGAAAAGATAACTACTTACAGAATCCTCTTTGCTCTTCAGATCTAGAGCCTTCAAAGAAGATAAGCTTTAGCCATCCAACTACAGGTATTCTCACAACGGCTTTTCCAAGGATTTTATCTTCATCTATTCTCTTCTCCTGCGCAAGCTGTCCAAAGTTATTATCTCCCTTTGTGCTGTAAGGAACTTCATCTATCAGTCTATGAATCAAAGGATACTTGAAGTCTGTTTGAAATACGATTATGTCTCCGAGTTCATAATCTCCTCTGCCGTATATAAGAACAACATCCCCCTTATTCAGCCCGCTTTTCATAGAAAATTCTTCAAACTCTTCTTTCTCAATACCTTCCTTCTCATACCAAACACCATTTCTGTCCCACCACTCATCGAAATCGACGCCGTGATACATAGAACAAGATTCCACCACAACTAATGGCAAAGAGCTTCCAGTAGCAAAAGACAACAACGGGAAAAATACAAATTTTATAACTACAAAAGTTAATATCAAGGACACAATCCACGAATCCCAGGTATCTTTTTTTAGATATTTCCAAATCTTCTTAGGATATTCGAGAATATTCATTTCCTTGAAAAAGAAACAAGTTATTTAAATTTCACTCTTTCAAATCATTATAACTCAATGGTCTAATCCCCAATCTTCCTCTTGAAGCTTGTAGACTTGGATCTCTCAGAGCAGTATATGTTTCATCACTCAAATCTTTCACTCCAATTGTGCTAAATGTAGTGCTAGAAGCCAAAAGCTTTCCAACAAGTCCAATCAATTTTCCAATTCTGTGCTCCCCTCTTCTGAATCTTAAAGTCACTTTGTCTCCACGAGCTACTGCGCTTCTGAGGCTATCAATTTCCCCTAGATAATATTCAAATGCTCCTGGTTGAACTTGCACGTCATAGCGTTCTTTGCTTAGCAATATGAGCATGGAGTTTACATTATCAAACTCACCTGCCCTATACAACACAGCTCTCAATGAATAGTGACTAAGTAGAGATCCATCTCCTTTCACAACTCCTGCTCCAAACTCGAACCCTTTAACACGAGGCTTTCCTAAAGAGTTTCTAACTCCTTCTCTATAAATCTCTGCATCCTCCTCACAAAGCAGTTCCGAAAATCTTCTGTTTCTGAGAGTTTCTCTTCCATGTTGAAGGTTCATAAGAGCTTCTCCTCCAGCAACAATAATTTTTCCATCAGCATCAAGAACAAAATATCCTTTGCCTCGATTGTGAAACTTTCTTTTCTCTACAGGATGACTTGTTAAGAAATCTTGTAATTCTTTCCTTGCAAGAGTTATAGAATTTCTTTGATATTCAGATAGCTCCATAAACTCACTTCTTGCGAAACATTTAAATAGTTGCTGTATATACAATCAGTATACACAAAGAGTATTTCCTTAGAAGATGACTGACATATTTGATACGAAGATTATCTGCACAAAATGCAACAACAGGATGGAGCAAACATTCGTGCCTAAAAATGGCTTCAAGTTAAGGGCTGTAAAATGTCCTCAATGCCACGATCAGATAATTCATCCAGCTGACCAAGCCAAGTATGAAAAGTTTGACGATTTAAAGGGAAAAACTTATAATGTCAAGCTAAGACTTGTGGGTAATAGCCACGCAGTGAGTATCCCAAAGGAAATCATAGACTTCATCCACAAGCAGGAAGAAGTAATGGATGACATGGTAAGGCTATGTTTTGAAGACATGCATAGAATAAGCTTAATGTTTGGAGACAAATAATATGGTAGAACAAGTAAAACTTAAAGTGTTGGAAGCATTGCAGGACGATGCATACAAAGGTGTCGCGCGTATAGACACTGAGATAATGAAAGTACTCAATTTAAAGAGGGGAGATATAATTTCTATAAAAGGCGAAAGAGAAACTGTAGCTATAGTGGATAGGTCTTATCCTGCAGATGTAGGTGAAGGCATAATAAGGATAGACGGTTTGATAAGAAGAAACGCCAAAACAGGTATTGGAGAATTTGCGACAATAAAAAAATCGCCCCAAGTTAAACCTGCTAAAAAAATAGTTCTTGCACCTGCCCAACAAGGAGTTGTCGTACAAGGGGATCCAGAATTTTTCAGGAATGGACTTCTAGGAAGGGCAGTAGTAAAAGGCGACATCATATCTTTAGGTGGAGCACAAAGACGTAGAGATTTGATGCATGACATGTCTGACATATTTGGAGACATAGAAGAGCTATTCGGAAACAATTTCGGATTCTCAGGATTCCAAAGAGTGCGACTACTTGTTGCAAACGTAAATCCAGCACAGCCAGTCATAATAACAGAAGATACAGAAATAACAGTCAATTCCAAATCAATGGACATTACAGAAGAGAGTGTTCCAGATGTCACTTATGAAGATATTGGAGGATTGAAAGAAGAGATAAAGAAAATCAGAGAGATGGTTGAACTTCCTTTGAAACATCCAGAAATATTCGACAGATTAGGAATAGAGCCTCCTAAGGGTGTTTTGTTACACGGTCCTCCCGGAACAGGTAAGACTCTATTAGCAAAAGCAGTTGCAACAGAATCAGAAGCAAACTTCATTCTTCTCAATGGTCCAGAAATAATGAGCAAGTTCTATGGAGAATCTGAAAAAAAGATTCGTGATTTGTTTGAAGATGCAGAAAAGAACGCTCCAACAATCATATTCATTGACGAGATTGATGCAATTGCTCCGAAGAGAGAGGACGTTCAAGGAGAAGTTGAAAGAAGAGTTGTTTCACAATTGCTTACAGCCATGGACGGACTTCAGTCTAGAGGGAGAGTAATAGTTATAGGGGCAACAAACAGACCTAACTCAATTGACCAAGCTCTTAGGAGACCAGGAAGATTCGACAGAGAAATAGAGATATCAGTTCCTGATAAACACGGAAGATTAAACATTCTAAAGATTCACACGAGAAACATGCCTCTTGACAAGTCAGTAAAGTTAGAATTCCTTGCAGGAAAAACTCACGGATTTGTAGGAGCAGACCTTGCATCATTAGCAAAAGAAGCTGCTATGAATCTTCTAAGAAAGATACTTCCAGACTTCAAACTAGAGGACGGAAAAGAAATACCTCAAGAAGTGTTGGATAAAATGATAATTTCAATGGAGCACTTTGAAGAAGCTCTTAAGGTTGTAAGACCTTCAGCGATGAGAGAAGTCTTAGTTGAAAGTCCGAATATTAAGTGGGAAGATATTGGCGGTCTTGATAACACTAAGCAGATGCTTAAGGAAGCAGTAGAATGGCCTATGAAATACAAAAGTAGTTTTGATAGATTAGGAATAAAACCTCCAAGAGGAGTTCTTCTTTATGGTCCTCCCGGAACAGGTAAGACTCTATTAGCAAAAGCAGTTGCAACAGAATCAGAAGCAAACTTCATTCAAGTCAAAGGCCCCTCATTACTTTCTATGTGGGTAGGAAAATCAGAAGAAGGAGTAAGAAAGGTCTTTGAAAGAGCAAGGCAAGTATCTCCATGTATAGTCTTCTTTGATGAAATAGATGCGCTTGCAGGAAAGAGAGGAATGGAAACGGGTACTAAAGTGACTGAACGTGTTCTCAATCAGCTTCTTGCAGAAATGGACGGACTTGAAGGGCTTAAAGATGTTACAGTTATAGCTGCTACAAATCGCCCGGACATGTTAGACTCTGCATTATTAAGACCGGGAAGATTTGACAGAATATTATTGGTAGATGTTCCAGACAAGGAAAGCAGAAAGAGCATATTGGAAATTCATACAAAGAACATGCCTCTTGACAAGTCAGTAAAGATTGCTGATCTGGTTAAGAAGACAGAAGGATTTGTAGGAGCAGACCTTGAGAACTTCGTCAGAGAAGCAGCCCTCACAGCATTGCGTAAAAATATAAATGTCGATAAAGTAAGCATGGAAGATTTTGAAGAGGCATTGATGAAAACCAAACCTTCAGTATCAGAAGAAACTGCAAAGCGTTACAAGAAGATAGAAGACTATTATCTAAAGACTGCCAAAGCCGGGCTGGCATCACAAGGGCCTGTATACACAGGCTGATCATAGTCACTCTGTTAAGGAGCGACGTCACCTCTTATCCCAGAAGAGGACGCTTGAATCCACCTAAGTTCTAAACCCCTCTTTAATTCAGGCGTTCTCTTCCAGGGTTGAAAGTTTGATTATAATTGTCTAGCTAATCAAATACATAACCCAAAATTATCTTAATACAGAAATTACTGCTTCGTCTTTACTTTACTCAAAGGAGTGAAATCTCTCCAATTCTTCTCAAACATCTCTTTCAAAGAACCAGCAAAGAAATCACTAGCGAGCCAGACAGCAACATCATAGTTAGGATGCACCTGTTTATCATCCATCAGCATGAACATAAGTTGTTTATCATCTACCATTGCAAACCTTCCTACAGACTTTCCATCAACAGATCTTACTTCTGCATACTTGGAGAGCTCTTTAGCAACCTTGTAATTTGAAGAATCAATAGGAGCTGCAACCTTTATGCTCACTCCACGCTTTTTTGCCTTTTCAAACGCAGGCAATAATGCTTCCATCTTTCTATTAAGACCTTCAGCACTCGTTACAATAACTGCATTCTTCTCAGCATCTTTAAGCATCATATCAAGATGATTGTACATGTTCTGTCTTCCCTTTATGCTACCAGAAAGATCAGATGGCTCAACAAATTTTATCCCTTGAGTGAACAATCCACTCAACTCTTGCAGGACTTCGTCGTCTTTCAGCTTATCGAGTCTCTTCGATTTTTCATGAGCATCAACAACAAGATTCTTCTTTACTCTTTCAACAACCTCTTCAGGCTTAAGAGCTATAAACTTTATTGGCTTTCCCAATTTCATTATAATAAATCCTTTCTTTTCAAGTGATTCAAGTATATCATAAGTCCTGCTTCGTGGAACGTCAGAAATATTGCTCAGCTCCCCAGCAGTAGAAACACCTCGAGAAAGCAAAGAAGTCCAGACTTTAACCTCATATAGATTTAGGTCAAAAATTTTTCTCAACCTGCTCAAAAACTCTTCATTAACTATCATTTGGTCTCGAAATCAGCCTCTCAAATTTACAATTCAAAAGACTATTTAAATCTTTTTAATCGTTATTGCTTTTAAATTACGAAATTTTGATGGAAAAATGTTTTTCCTTGATGGTGAAACTTAAACTATCATTCTCAGGTTTTTCGTCGGAAAAAATTATTTTTTTAGAATTTGTCCTTTCTTTCAAAAAATCTAGATAAGGGGTAAAAATCACCATATATTTTTTCTCGCTCCAGACTTTTAATTCGATTACGTCTTCTTTTTTCATACCAAGTTTTTTTCTTTCAGATTGGATTCTTCTAGCAAGCTCCCTTGCAAACCCTTCAGCTTCAAGCTCAGGAGTAATCTTGGTGTCCAAAACTGCAGTTGTTGTAGAATTATCTTTCTTTTTTACAACCACTTCCTTAACATTAAGCTGTCTTGATATTATCTCTTTCAACTCTTCGGGAAAATATTCATTGCCAAAAAGTTTATTGCTAATAGTAGCAGTTACAGATGGCAATGGCCATCTCAATCCCACTTTTGCATTATCTCTTTCAGCAAGTCCCTTCTCAATTATTTCCAATGCTATGTTAAAACCAAACTCAAGATTCGTGTCTATCTTCTTTTCATCTACTTCAGGCCAGCTTGTCAAATGAACACTTTCACCCTCAGCGATTCCCTTGCTTCTTAAGTTTTGCCAGATTCTTTCAGTTATGAATAATGAAACTGGAGCTAACAATGTAAGAACTCTCTTCAAACAGTGTGAGATTATTTCTCCCTTTTGTTCATCTCTGTTCATCTGCACATATCCTCTTGAAAGGTCATCAAGTATAAATCCAGTAATATCTCTGAACGCATCACTGAATTGAAATTTATCAACTTTTTCTTTATAATCTCTAGTCATCGTTTCCAATCTCGAAAGAATCCATTCATCAGTCACATCTTCGATTTTAACATCTCCCTTTACAGCAAGATTTTGCAGGTTCCATAACACATTCAAAACTTTTCCAACCTCTTTTTTAGCAATATCCATATTGAACTTTTGAGTTTCATAAGGTGCAACATCCCAACAAAAGTAATATCTGAGTGTATCTGCTCCAAGTGTGTCAAGCGCCTCTTCTGCCGTCGTGACATTACCTAAAGACTTAGACATTTTATTTCCATTTCTATCAAGCACCCACCCAGTCATGCTCACTTCTTTATACGCAGGCTTTTCAAAAATGGCTGAAGAGCAGAACATCAATGAATAGAACCATCCTCTTATCTGGTCTTGTGCTTCATTTATTCTAGACACGGGAAAATTCTTCTCAAATAGTTCCTTATTCTTTTCAGGATAACCTAAGCTTGCCCAGGGAGCAATCCCCGAATCAAACCAAACATCAAGGATTCCTTTCATCTTAATAAATTTCTTACCTTTCTTTTCTATTACTATGTCATCAACTGCATGCAAATCAGATATTTTTTTCCCACTAAGTTTCTCAAGCTCTTTTCCACTTTTGATTACAATCTCTTCTCCATCTTCAGCTCTCCAAATTGGAATTGGTATACCCCAGTATCTCTGTCTTGAGATGTTCCAGTCTTCTGCATTATCAACCCAATTATCAAATCTTTCTCTTGCAAAATCAGGATACCATAGTACCTTTTCATTTTCTCTTTGGATTATCTTTTTTACCTCATCAACTCTGAAAAATAATTGCTTGCTAAGTCTGAAAATCAAAGGCGATTTGCATCTCCAACAAAGTGGGTAATTGTGTTTTATGATTTCTTTGAAAAGAAGCTTACCCTCATTTTCCAGTCTTTCAATAATCTCATTATCTGCGTCTTTAACAAATCCCGAAAATCCAGAATCTTCAGTAAAATGGGCTCTGTTATCTAAAGGCGAGACTGCGGCAAGTTTGTAATGCTGTCCGACAAGGCCATCTGTCTTTCCATGTCCTGGAGCGGTGTGAACTAAACCAGTGCCTTCCACAGTTGTCACAAACTCTTCAAAAACATCCTCACCTTTAACACCCTTTTTAGTTCTCATCTTACTTGCCACTCTTTCTTTCAAGATAGCTATCGAAGCAACAATTATATGTGATTTTCCATATTTTCCTTTTAGAAGATTTCTTTGCAAAGGAACATCTAGCAATGGTTCATATTCCTTTCCAACTAATTCCTTTCCCTTGAAAGTTTTTAGGATGCTATATCCGAATCCTTCCTGTGATAATCTTTCCAGCCTTTTCTGAGCAAGAATTACTCTTTTTCCTGCAACTTCTGCTACAACATAATCTTCATTAGGAGCTATAGCAATGGCGACATTAGCTGGCAAAGTCCAAGGCGTTGTGGTATACACAAGAAGATGCTCATCAGAATTTTTCAACCTGAAAAGAACATATACTCCAGGATCACTGACTTCTTTATAACTATCTGTGACTTCATAACCTGCAAGGCTAGTTTCACACCTAGGACACCACATAACCGGTTTCTCTCCCTCGTAAACAAGTCCCTTTTTGTACATCTCACTAAAAGCCCACCAACCCGATGAAACATAATAATCTTCATAGGTTAAGTAAGGTTTTTTCAAGGTGTAAAGGCTTCCAAGCTTTTCATAAGCTTTCATCCAAAGGTCTTTATTCAATATAGCACTTTCCTTACATTCTTTCATGAAATTGTGCACACCAAATTTTTCAATATCTTTTTTAGTTTTCAAGTCAAGCTTCTTCTCAACCATATTTTCAACAGGCAGACCATGGGTATCAAATCCTGGCTGGAAAAGCACATTATACCCTTTCATAAATGCGATTCTTATAATCATATCTTTGAAAATAGTGTTCTTGATGTGGCCTACGTGAGGCGTGAAATTAGCGTAAGGAGGACCATCAAGGAGAAAATAACTCTTTCCCTCCCTAGATATCAATTTTTCATTTATTTTATTTTTCTTCCAGAAATCTCTTACTTCTTTTTCAATTTGAGCATGGTCTATCATGAATATACTTCTCGAATTACTTTTTTAAAACCTTCTTTTTCGAGTCCAAGAATGGTCTTTGCTCTTTACAAGTCCAACAGAGGAAACTATCAGTATGAACAAAGATGTGAGCGCTTCGGCGGGGCTTTTAGTCAACCAGAACCATAAGACGCTCGCTACTGAAACAATGACTAGCATCCTTAGCCAGACTCTTCCTGGAACGAGTTCATCTCTTGCAAACCATGAAACTAAAAATCCTACAGGCACAGCTAATACCAGCACAATCAGAGTTAATACCCAGCTAGTCAAGGACAAATTCCCCTCCCTCTTTGTTTAAAGCAATTACTAAATCAATTATAGAGACAACTCCCAAAATTTTTCCAGCTCTTATAACAGGCAGAACTTCAAGTTTATTTTTTTTCATAATCTTTCCAACCTTTTCAAGTCCAGAGTTAGGAGACACTCCGATAATATTCTTGTTCATTATTTGAGATATCTTAAGGTTCTTACCAAAATTATTCAATAAATCATCCTTAGTTATGACTCCAAGAACATTCTTTCCATTTAGATACATAATACTAGCAGTTCTTTTCTCAGTCATGATTTTCGCAGCCTCAGACAGATTAATATCATTATCAACTGCAATCGCCTCTCCCATTATTTCATTTACAATCATTTTGAATTATAATTTTTCCTTATATTTAAGCTTTCTTTTATTACTCCCTACAAGCACCCTCAAAATTACTCCTACAGATATCAAAATTATTCCAGTTACAAAAACTCCAAAGAAGCTGACATAAAGAAGGTGTGTAAAATTATCTAACAGGTTTTTCAACGCCAAAGGTATAAAATCTATTTCTACTACTGAAAAAATTCTTTCCTTTATAATTCTCAACACATTCTGCTCTATTCTACTAACTCCTAGGAAAGGCAATCCTCCTAGAAAGCTTGAAATCCCAATAAAAGTTACAGCAGATATTTTCATTATCAAAAAAAGAGCAAGGGATAACACAACAATAATCAGGCCGAACACCCACACGGAATACTTAACAAATTCAGTCTTGCTGTCAATATTCAATTTGTTCAGCTCTAGAACTACTTGAGATTTGACTTGTTCTTTGACAGCATCAACAAACGCTTCTTTTCTCTGCTTTATCTGTTCACAATCAATCTCCACAAGACCTCCATATTTTTCATTCGAGATTGTCAGGTTTTCTGCAGATTCACATTTTTCAAGGGCTGATTGGTAGGCTTCATCAATGTTTTCCTGAGAAACCTGGTTTTGCAGAGCGATTTCTACAGTTTCATTTGCAGAATCTATCAAAATCATATCTAAATCATTTTCAACAATCTGTGTTACAGAATTTGAAATTACAAATCCAACAATAGCTAGAGCTAAAAGAATACTTATAAACACAGAAACCAAAATCTTAACTCCTGCTCCTATCATCTACTTTCTTATTTTATCAACCTCTTCTGCAAAATCAAAATCATTATCTGTAAGCATCTTTTGAGAATAAGTAGTCAATAGAATTCTAACCATATTATGACTTATTAAAATGTCGGGGTGATGGTTCTGTTTTTCTGCAATCTCTGCAATCTTATTGACGAATTCAAGAGCCATTTTAAAATCGGGAAAACTGAATATCTTGACTATGGTGTTGCCTTCTAAACTCCAATTGTGCAATTTATCCATCCGTTTAGCAATATCTTGAAGATTCATAAACTAAGAAGAAATAACCCGTTAATAAGTTTTCTTATTTTTTCTTTATAACTTTTTCAAGCTTTATAGCCTCTTTTTTCTGCTTCTCAAGTTTTTTTACTTTGTTCTTTTTAAGATCTTTCTCTATAGTCTTTACCTTAGACTTTAACTCACCTAGCTGATATTTTTCTTCTTTTATGTTTTTAGCTCTCTCCTTTTCTTTTTCTTTTTCAATATACTTGAAAAGTCTTTTTGCAGGAAATTTCAAGAGCTCTAATATGATTGAAAGTATCATTATTAAAATCAATAAAGCAAGGACAACTTCAACACTAATTTTTCTAGGAGTATAAACGAACAGAATCATCGCATAAGCAATGAGATTAATAGTTAATGTTGAGCCAAGATATCTGGCAAATTTTTCAGGCAAGAGGTGTTCAAAGTTAAATCTCATCAAGATAAGCCCTATCAAGAACAAGAACACGACTGCAATGCTCTTCGATTGGTAAGTTATAAAATTAATTGCTCCAGCACTATCTAAGCTGTAGATATATCTCAAAAGTCCCATAGCAACAAAAAGAAAGACAAGAGAGTTACCTAGGTAGTCATTCCATCCAGGTCTTTCCTCTCTATATCTCTGGAAATAAAGCAAGAGAAGTATTGTTGCTATTGCAAGAGGTATGACTTCCCATAAAACTATCTTTTGAAAAGTTAAACCTATAAAATGGATTAGAGTTTTATAAATTTCAAAAATCATTTTCACCTCCAGTCTTTAGAGAAGCTTAGATACTTAAAGTTTATCAATAGATTCTCAAACCCTTAATTTTACTCTTCAGATTCTTCGTCTTCAAGATTTTCATCTTCAGACTCATCGTCATAATCGTCAGCAATCTCTAATTGCTCCAGCACGTTCAGTATTTTATCTAATTTTGCGTTGATTTGTTCAAATTGCTCTGAGGACGCTCCAGATGAGTTCCCTCTATCTCTTGAGCCTCTATCATCATTCTGTCTGAAACAATCACTACAATAAACAGGCTTCTCTCCTGTTGGTTTGAATGGAACCTGGCAGTTTTTGCCACATTTACTACAAAGAACATTATGCATTTCAGGAGCTCCTCTAGAGTCTCTTCCTCTGAATCCCCCTCTGTCTCTATCTCCGCCAAAGCTTCTTCCACGGTTTCCACCAGATCGGCCGAATCCGCCACTTCTATTGTTTGAATTAAATCTTCCCATATAAGTCATCAAAGAAGTGAGTATATAAAGCTTAGCTATTTGGTTTTTACTCAACCTAAATCTTGCCCTGATTAGCCACATACCTTTTCATAAGAATTTCAAGTTCTACTTGGGGTGCGAATCCTTTCAGACTGCACATTTTCATGAAGTTATCGAATGTAACTTGATCAACCATGAAGTCAAGTTTTCTCTTTCTTGCTCCAGGAGGTGTTGCTGCCATAAAGAGTAATTAGCTTCCTTCGTTATAAATCTTCCTGATTACACGCCTAAGAATTTCAATATCTCAAATACTAAGAAAGCAGGCCAAACAAGAGCTTTAAGCACCCCTAAAAATCCCATCCAGAATCCTGTAGCTGTAGAAATATAGTATATTGCAGCTCCTAAAAATCCCAGTCCGTAGAATGCTCCTCCACACGAATTACAAGACATGCTCTTGCAGGAGCGGTCTTTGTAGGAGTAGTCTTTACTTTTGTTCATTTTCCTTTTCATTCAAAAAACAGGCTTTTCTCATTTAAATATCTTGTTAAATAGAGTTTTTTTCTTAACTATTGATTTTCTACGTAATTCTTGAAATTGTTCAAAATAGCCTGCCAGCCATTTCTTTGCATCTCAATAGAGTTTTCCATCTCAGGCTCAAAAGTTACCTTCACTCTAGTATCGCCATCTTCATTCTCACCGAACATGACTTCCACTTTTCTTCCGTCATCCATAGTGTAAGAGATTATTTCATTTTCTTCAACTTCATCATAAACTCCTGAGAAATCAAACCCCGAATTCCCATCTTTTGATTCCATTCTATAAGTAAATCTTCCACCAACTTGCAAATCATTTTCAGCTCTAGGAGTATGCCAGTCTTCAGACGCATTATTCCATTGTTTTACATGTTCTGTCTGAGTATAGAATTCCCATACCCTTTCAAGAGGGGCATCAATTATGGTTTCGACAGTTATTTTTTCAGCCATCTTTTGTTTTGTTTCTGAGTCTTTTTAAAATCTCGTAGTAATATTTACTATTTCTTATTTTTTCTAGATTGTTTTTCGAGTATGCCTCTTACAGAAGGACTTACTTGTTTATCTTTCCTATGAATACATCCAATCCAGCAACAAGGTCTTCGCATCCCTTCCTTGAGTTCACTAACAACTCTCCCAACATGCTCTTTTCTAGTATTATCTTGCTTTACAAAAGTAGTCCAACATATCCACTCGTTTCTTGCGAGAGGTGTAAGACCTTCCCACTTCTCCAGAGCCACTTTATCAGAACTAAGAGCTTTTCGTAAATCCTCTGGTAAATTATGCACAGTTCCTCCAGAGATTTCTTTGTTTGTCATACGATATATCATTCTTTCCAAGATTTATAAGTTTTCCATCAAAAATGCAAAAGTGTATTACGCCCGGACCAAACACAGCACACTTTTGCATAATCACTGGGACTCGTATTGATTAGCTTATTTCTTTCTAGTGGCTAGGATTTTTAAGCATTCTCGAGATGGAAGTGATATGTGATTATTTCACCTCAATCGGAAGATTTATATATAAGTAAGATATTCTTACCGGTATGAAAATAGAGCTAACAAAAATAAGCAGTAAGGGACAAGTAGTCATACCTTTAGACGTGAGAAGAAAGCTTGCCCTTAAGGATGGAGAGACACTTGCAGTTTCTACTGAAGATGACTTAATTGTATTGAAAAAGGTAAAGAACCCTATGGAAGAAGATGATTTGCGTACTCTTAAGGAAATAAAAGAAGCTTGGAAAGAGATTGCACAAGGGAAATATAGAAAAATGAACAAAGAAGATTTTCTCAAAGAAATTGAGACCTGGTAAATGGTAGAATATATCTTTACAGAAAAATTTGAGAAGGAATTTAAAAAAGCAGACAATTCTATTAAAGAAAAAGCACGAAAACAAATAAAAAAGATACTTGAAGACCCAGAAACAGGAAAGCCATTAAGATATGACCTAAAAGGCGAGAGAACAGTCTATGTCAAACCATTTAGAATAATATATTCGTTCTCGAATAACACAATTTACTTCCTACGATTTGAACATCGCAGCGAAGTTTATGATTAATAACTAATCCGTGGGACTCTGATCGATTAGCTTCTTTTCTCTGATCTCTAGAATTTTTAAGGATTGTCGACTACTTCCAAGAAGAGTCACTCAAATCTCACATTTATTACGTAAGCCTCTCCGAGAAACAAATCATAACCCTCCCTATTGAGGGTTTTTTCAAATTCTTTTATTTTTGTCTTTGGAGGAGAGTCGCAACGATCTAATCTCCTTTTTAAGGCCAACACTCCTCCTCGGTCTGCCCTTTGCTCATTATCCGAAATCGGAACGTTTGTGAATTCAAGATTAACCTTGCTTGAAGCATTATCCAGAACTTCTAACATTGCTTTTTCTCCGACCAGAGCTTCTAGAGCGTGCGCCTCTTCATGACCTCTAACAAATTCTGTGTGAAGTCCATCCATTCCAGAGCGGTAGGAAGTTCTTAAGGTAAGGCTTATTAGCTCTTCATTATTCCCGGCTACTACGCGTGTGGCTATACATAAACCAGTTGTTTGCATGTCTGATAAAATATTGTCTATAGTTTTCAATACAGGTTTTAAAGAAGGTCTCTCTGCTTTCATTCTATAGAGAAAGTAATTTCCAACAGCTCCATCATCATAATAACGTACATCAACACCTCCAGGTACAGGGACTTCAATTCCTAATCTTTCAAGATAAATTGTGTTTGTCATCATTATTCTGTTCTTATCAAGAGGACGAGTTTAATATTCATATTTAAAACTTTCTATGTTGTTACTATTATTAAGAAACAAAAATGGTATTACGCCCAGACCAAACCGAACCCTATCATGCGATATTTTAGGGACGGTTTTATGTACAAGTTATATACAAGATTTGCTAGACTTTTAGGATTTTTAAGGATTGTCGAGATAGAATTGATGGATTAAATATACCCTTTCCATTCTTCCTCACAAGGAATTTCAAATTTCTCAAACGGGGCCTTAGTCTTCAATGGGAAGAATAAAGACTGGTTTATGTATGCTCTTGAATCCAAATGTGCTAGCAAATTTGCTATAAAGTAAGCGAAACTTAGATTTGGGATCTCATATCCTTTAAGTGAAAATGGTTTATGTTCCCACCAAACATGCAGAAATTTTTCATCTCCTAAGGCGATGTTGCTAACTTTTTTAAAAATTGAACAATCAGTTATGTTAAAATAATCTTTTAAAGAGTCTCGAATTGTATTGATAGTGAGAAAGCATTCATAACAAAACAAGCCATTGAATATTTTATCATTTTGTGCAACAGTTTCTATTTTTTTGCCATTTTGTTCGCATTTCTTAATAGTTTCTTTGAGATCTGAACCATTCCTAATTGAGGTCTTAACTTCGATTATAGCTCTGACTATATTCGCAGGAACAATTACAAAATCTCCTTCTGAGAATAAAACAGGTGAACGATCATCGTAGATTATTAGATCTATTTGGTTGGTTAATTCTTTTTTTGGATTTATTACAAATCCTGTTCCAATTGAGAGATTTTTTGGCAAAAATCGAGAGATAACATTCTTTAATACAGCCTCTTTATATCTCCCATCTTCTCCCCAGTGAGCCTCTCCTATCAGACTCCTTACTCTATCCTTAACAGCAATTAATTCTTTGTTTATTGATTCATAAAAATTTTTGAAATCTTGTTCTACCATTTTTCGTATTGTAAGTTTTCTATATTTACATCCATTTTTTCTTTTTTAATTATCATATCCCATACTATGTACTTTACATCTTTTACCTTAAAATCATAATTATATGGAATGATTATTTTTTGATTTGGAAGAATTTTTCCTTTTTGGACAGGAGCTGTATATAAAACAGTATCCCCTATAGTGAAGATAACATCCAAGTTCACATATTCACTATAATCATCTCCTATATTTGATAACACTATCTCTCCCGAAGACGTATGAATTGTGTCATCTAATGTTTCCTCTAAAGAATTAAACAATGGAATGGATTTAGAAACACAAGTCCCAAATGTGCTTGAGCCACAACCCAATAACTGAGCTGAATAGGCGGCCAGAATTATAGAATCTTTTGTTATGGTGATTGCATGATAATCTCCTCTTTCATTGATCTTGTAATATTCAATTTTTGCGCTATTAACTTCCAAAGGAGATGGATCTTCTCCATCTAAATATCTATCTCCATCAGTGTTTGGGTTTGTTAAGTTTGTTCCCAAATTGAGTTCTTCTTCATCACTTAATCCATCTTTGTCAGTGTCCATTGGTTTGCTCACTAGAAAAATTATAGCTAACAAGGCTACCAAGATAATTACAATTAAGCATAGAATCCAGTGAAACAAATCACCCTTTCTATTCATTTTCCATATGCTCCAAAAACAACGGCTAGTACAATCAGTATTCCCATTATTCCGCCAAATAACCAACCAAACACACTTCCAAAAGCAGTGATTATAGCTGTTGCGGCTCCAGTGGACAAAACTATTATGGCCATTATTATTGTTATTATCAATTTTTCCATTTTACCTTACCTCCATTTTATTTCTAGTGAATAAGAAGTAGCCTCAGAGGATACCCTCCAGGGTTACCTCTTTTTCTTTCAAAACGTGGTTTGAGAGATATTTATATTTTTCTACTGGTTCTTTAACTAACTTGTATAAATTTTGTACATAAAAACAGCCCACGAGATGTTTATAACCAGATCTAATTTTCTTGATAAATATTTTCAAAAGAATTGTTTGGATTTCTTCTCACCAAACGAATATAATCTGCTTTTATTTTTCTGGACATATTCTGAACAAATTGAGAATTTTTAAAGATGTTTTTATAGTCCAAAAAACCATCATTTTGTTCAATATATTCTTCAAAGTCGATATTTATATCTGGAGTAATTAGCTCCCAAACCTTCTTAATAGTTGCAACAAATTTGGCTTTGTTTGTTGTTATACACTCTAAAGGATCATCAATAATTTGCTTTCCAAGGTTGTCTTCTCTCAATATCTCTGCTAATACGTGCGAGAAGAAAAAGATGGAAAGCCCGTAGTCTCTTAAATGTTCATTATTTAACAAACCTGCTTCGTTTTTAACAAGGTCATATACGACCTTCCCAAGATATATTTTATTCGCAGAGATATTTCTTGAGAAAATATGATTATATTCTTCTCCAAATAATTTTTGTTTAAGATGGGTATTATGGGGTTTACCTAAATAGAAGGCCATAATTACCTGAGCAGCAAAATCTTTTTCAATTATCTCAGCTTCCGAGTTCAATTCCTCTCCTCGCTTCCTTCTGTAAAGAATATTTCCTTCAAATGTACGTTCAAACTCAGTCTGAATGGTTTTTTGCACAGAATCGTTTGATTTTAAATCCTTCAAACTTATGGAGTTTTGATTGTTAGTATAGAAAGTTATTTTCTTTACAAGAGGAGAAGTAGGGTTCAATTTTATTATTTTAACAAGGATAAAAAGATTATTGCTCAATGAATCTCTATTTTCAAAAAATGTTAACATTGATTGACATCCGTTGATTAAGGAATATCCTCCAAGAGTAATTTTGTGATTTGTTAGGTCCTCAGAGAAGTCTCTACAAATTATTGTAATGCCATTATGATACATAAAAAAATTGTTATGTTCTGAAGTATCCAAGATAGTTTTTTTGATGGCTTTGTTTACCCTGGTATTCCCAACACCATATCTTACATTTTTATAAAAAAGAGTCCTATCTTGAATACCTTCAAGTTTGACTAACTCCTTTGCTTTAATTGCATAGGTCCTAACAAGAGTACCATCAGGGAGGTTATATTCTATTTTTGAGGGATTTTGGATTGAAAGGTCTTTTTGAGGGAAGTTTGTTTCTTGGTCTGCAAAATAAGTATACTTGTCAAATAAAATATTAGAGTCATAACCCTCAAAATCAGTTATTGTGTTTATATAATCTTTCGCAGGAGAATTAAATATTTTGTTTGTAGTAAAAATTAGAACTTTTTTGTAATGAGTCTTTTCAGACAAGTTATTTCTTTCTACAAGAGATTTTAGCTCTCTATTTGCATCACTGTTGAGTAGATTATTTATAGAATCACTACCTTCAAACCAGATCCTTGTTCCAACAAAATTTCTTATGTCTCTATCTCCTTGATCTTGGTTGTTGTTAGGGCTGAATTTTGATTGAAATAAGTAAATTGTTTCTTCATCATCATCTACATATAATCCATCAATTCCTTTATCATTTCTATGATCGCACACACTATCTATTGCTTCTAAAGGATCAAGCCTAAAAAAATTTTCAAGAAACCATATCAAAAATGCAGAAGACTCTTCTCTACCCGAACTATATTCAGAGACCTCATCCCTCATCCGATTATAGAATTCAGATTGATTCATAAATACAAATCAGTAATTGAACTTTAAATGAATTTCTATAATTGACTTTTTAGCTCTTTTACCAGCAAATTTCTTTTGTCATTTATGGAAAATTATCAAGAAATAACTTGTATAAAACTTGTATATACTCCGTCCCATGATTATCGCACAATAGGGTTACGCCCGGACCAGGATTTGAACCTGGGAATCGCTTGCGCGAAACGGGATTAGCAATCCCGCGCAGTAACCGCTGTGCCATCCGGGCATAAATTGATTAGAAAAAGATTGCTTTTAAGTCTTATTATAGATTCTTATTTACTTCTCTTTTTTGCTAGAGCAAGTTTCCCTGCACCGAATGCAGCAAGCACTACCAAACAAATGAATATCAACAAATCTCTTTCAGATCCTGCAGTTATTCCATTAGGTATTTGCATAAACAAGAATGCTACACCAATAACAACCATCAATGGATAAGTTACCCAAGGGAATCCCCCTCCGATAATCAATGCTAGTCCAAACACAACTTCAACAATTCCAACTATAATCCCAACCCATCCAGGCAATCCGAAAGGACCAAATCCTCCAGTCAATTTAGGATATCCATGATATACAAATATGAAACCAATCCAAAGTCTCAAGGCCAATAATGCCCATCCTCTCAAACTCTCTTTTCTCATCGTTTTTTGTAATCTCCAAGCTTTAAAAATCTTTTTATGAAAAGTATATAAACCTTGAATCATTAAGACAGTCATGGTGATGGAAACATTATTTTTTCAAAGCATTCCTCAATCATGGTTGATATGGTTAATCCCTTTGATGATATGGGAAGCTATATGGAAAGGTGTAGGTCTTTGGAAATCAGGAAGAAATAATCACCTAGTCTGGTTCGTGTTCATCTTCTTAGTTAATTCTGTGGGAATATTGCCAATAATTTATTTAGCATTCTTCCAAAAGAAGAAGTCTCAACCTAGAAGAAGTCCTAGAAAGGTAAAAAGAAGAAGATAATTTAATCTAGTATTTTCTGATAAACGAATAATCCTTTTTCATACTCTATCTTTTCCCAAGCCCTCATACTCTGCATATTTCCAACCTCTACAAGAAACATTATTTCTCGGATTCCTGCCCCCCTTAAGAATGATTCCATTTCCTTCATTATCTCTCCTCCAATGCCCTTGTTCTGCATATCCCCTCTGACAGATATCTCTGTTATTTCTCCATGTTCCTCAAACTTAGAGAAATTGACACTTTTCAGAATTTTACATGCCCCAAATCCAATAACCTCTTCATTCAACTCATAGACAATCAGCTTTCTTTTATCTTCGCCAATATATTTTTTGAATCTTTCTTGAAAATCTTTTTTTTCATTATCTTTCAGCGCGAATCTTCCTGGTTTGATTTTAACTAGTTTTTTTACTAACATTTCATGAAGCAAATACACTTTATTAAAATCCTCAATTTTAGCATCCCTAATCATAGTCGCATGAAGACGATAACATTTAAAAGTCCTTTCATCGCTGTATTGTTATAGCGGGGTGGAGCAGCCTGGAGTGCTCACCGGGCCCATAACCCGGAGGTCGCGTGGTTCAAATCCCGCCCCCGCTACTTATTGTAGTCCCTAAAGTAGTGCCTAAATATCACGTTTTTATTCTGATAACGTTACACTATATCTTTTTAAACGGCCTCTCACCAGGTTTTCCACCATGGCAGCCCAAATATCCTTAGTCAAGCTTGGAGAATCTCATTATTACTCACTCATAAGGTCAGCGATAGAATCTTGGCCAAAAGAGGTAATGGGAGAAGTATATGGAAAAACTCACTCTAGCATTCTGAAAGCTACAAACATCTACGAATTTGTAACAGCTAGAAGACGCCCTACTTCAGTATCTTACGGAAATAATGAAGCCATGAAGCGCCTAAGACGTTTAGATGAGGTAATAACAAGAAACAAATACCTCAAAAGCAAACTATTGGGAGGATTCCATACTCACGTTATAAATCGCTCCAATAGGACACTCACAAGAAAACAGCAAAATACTCTCTCTAAGGAAGATATAGAGTTCATAAAAGGTGAGATGGAAATAGCAGGGCTTGGAGAATGGATAGAAATTCTTGTAAGGATTGAAAAGAAGAGTTATCTGTCACCAAAGAAACCAAGCAAGACTCTCACATATAAGGGGAAGAAAATGAGAATCAATTTGATTGATCTTCCTCATTCAGGATACGACATAACTTTTTCAGCATTCCACATAAACAGAGATTCGAAAGTCAAAGAACTAGAAATAAGGAATGGGGAAATGATAAAGTCATCATGATACAAATCATTAAAAATCCATAGTTCTGAATAAAGTTACTCATGGAAGAAACTGATTTTTCTTCAAAATGGAAAGAGACTTCTCCTCATTCAAGAATATGGGAAATAACTGTCCACAAAGAAAACCCGGTGACTTATCATGCATGGAGAGAGTTGAACGGAGATAATCAACCTGTTTATGGAATAGGCTTCAAACCTAAAAAGACTCCTAAAGGTTATGCTTATCAAACTTACATCTCCGGCACAATAACTGAAATTAAAAAAGATGTGCACTCAAAAGAAAAAGCCACTAATCTTGGAAACGGATTAAGTCTTGTTCGCAAGGGTGGTGGAACACTTCCAAGCGGAGTAAGAGAAGGTTTAGAAGGAGCAGTAGCAAAAAGACTAGGGGAAATCCTTGAAAGAGACATGAAAAAAAGAACTTTCACTATAAGATAAGTTTAATCACCCGTTTAATGCTTCATTCACAAGTTCGTCAGCTCTCTGCTGGAATTTATCCCATCTACTAACATGCTTGTAGATTATCTTTTCAAAATTATTTTCTAACTTCTTCGCTATAAGGTTTAGTGGAACAAGCTGACTTGCTCTCACTTGATACTCTCCATTCATCTGTTTCACAACAAGCTCCGAATCCATTATCACAATTACTTCTTTTTTTGTAAACCTGATTGCATTTTCTAAAGCCTTTATCAAAGAGTTATACTCCGCAACATTATTAGTAGTCACTCCTATTTTCTCTCTGAATTCAAAAAGAATTTTATCTTCATCTCTTATTACAAATCCAATAGCCGCTTTCCCAGGATTTCCTCTGCTTCCCCCATCGCAGTTTATTGTAATTTTATCATGCATCCATATAACTTGGAAATTGGACTTTTAATATTTTTCATCTAAGATATGTTTAAATAAAATGGTCAATTAACTTAATTATAAGGAGGCGAAACAATGAAAGCTGAAGTAATAGAAAAGATTAGCGCCTTGATGATTGCTGCTTTTGGACTTGTTGCTGCGTTAGCTTGGAATGATGCAATCAGAGCGTTATTTGTAGGTCCATGTGGAACAGACGGAGCAGGAGCACTTTGCGCAGTTTCATCTGGAGGACCATGGTTGTATGCAGTAATAGTCACAGTAATTGCAGTGGTTGCAACAATCTGGATAGGCAAGGTTGCTGATAGAGCCAACAAGAAGAAGCAGTAGCCAGATAACTTTGATTAACAAGATTTATATAATTGTTTAAATTTCATATTAAATGGAGAGTGATATCAATTTTAAGAAGATATTTCTAATTACTCTTATAATTTCCTTAAGTATTAGCGCTCTGTTAGGAATAATAATTTTCTTGATAGGAGAATTCGGCTATACTCAAACAAGAATTCTTTTAACAACTTTGACAATCGGAGGATTTAGTCTCACAGGTTTATGTTGTGCAACATTGTTAGATAGAAAAAGGTTTTCAGCATTTGCAATCATAGGAATGATTATTTCTGTTTTAGGATTTTTGTTCATAACTTCCTTAATTTGGGAAATTATTGATTGGGACTCATCGAGTATTATTTCGAGAACTGTGATAATAGTGATAATTCTTGCATTTTCAGTAGCTCACGCTTCATTATTATTGCTCATAAAGTCGGATAAAACAATTGTCAATGTTTCACTCTCAACAACTCTTTTATTCTTGTCTCTCGTCGCTCTTGAGCTAATTGTTCTGGTCATTAACGAATTTGGAAATGTTGAAAATATATGGTGGAGGATTTTAGGAGTGTTTGCTATTCTAGACGTACTAGGAACGATTGTTACTCCAATACTTCTAAAGGTGACTTCTTTGCATTCCCAAGAAAAAGCAGCAGGACAGAAAATTTGAAAGCCAATATATTTTTATACCTCTGACTTTTTCATTAAATATGTACATAATAGGGGTGGACGATGCCGGAAGAGGTCCTTTAATTGGTCCAATGGTTTTAGCAGGGGTTTTGATAAAAACAGCAGACCAGGATTTCTTGAAAGAATCAGGAGTAAAAGACTCCAAAATGCTCACTCAGGAAAAACGTCTTGCTCTCGATGAATTAATCAAATCAAAATCCCTTGGATATAAAGCAGTTCTAGTTCCTCCAATCGAAATCGATGATGCAGTTCTCTCAGGAAGAAACTTAAACAATCTGGAAGCAATAAAATGTGCTGAAGTAATAGACTCCTTGAATACAGAAGACATGCATGATAAAGAGATAAAGGTTATTGTAGACTGTCCATCTCCAAACACAAAAGCTTGGCAAGCTGTTCTCATCTCACATATAAAATATTCTAAAAATCTAAAGATAAAATGTGAGCATAAAGCAGATGCGAATCATCCGTGTGTTTCAGCAGCATCTGTTTTGGCAAAATTAGCAAGAGAAGAAGCTGTAGCAGAAATCAAATCTCAATATGGGAATATAGGTTCAGGTTATCTAACAGACCCAGTAACTCAAGCATTCATAAAAGAAAAAAGCGCAGAACTTGAAAACTCAGGCATATTCAGAAAATCATGGTCTACTTGGACTAATCTTGTCGCAGAAAAACAACAGAAGAAACTATTCGGGATATTCTTCTAGTTTTTTCATCGCTAGCTTTATTGATTTGGAATTAGACGAAAATACTTTCCAAGGATTTTTCTCAAGATATCTTGAAATGCTTTTTATTGTATATTTATCAAATTTAAAATCTGGTTTAAGCTCATTCCAAGAGAGAGGCATTGCGATTGTTCCAGGCTCTTTTGCTCTTAATGAATAAGGCACGACTTTTAGTTGAGCTCTTGCGTTTCTCAAATAATCAATGAAAACTCTCCCTTTTCTCTTATTTATTCTCTGTTCTGTTGTGAACTTGTCAGGATTTATTTTTTCAATTATCTCAGCTATTCTTCTCGAAAACTTCTTTGTTTCATTAAACGTGACGTCTCTCTTTATAGGCACAATTATGTGAAAGCCCTTCTGACCGGTTGATAACAAATAACTCTTTAATTCTAGGGAGTCAAGAATCTTTTTTACTGCATTCGTTGCCTGAACTGCATCAGAAAGTTTTTTCTCATTCGGAGGATCAATGTCCCATACAACAACCTCCGGATAATCAATTTTGTCAATCCTTGACAGCCAATGATGAAAAATCAGAGTATCTTGATTAGCAAGGTATACTAAAGTGTCTTTATCATTGCATACAACATATTCAGTTCCATTGATTTTCTTTGTTTTAATCCACTTAGGAAAATACCCCCCAGCATTTTTCTGATAGAAACACATTTTTCCAGCACCTTCAACACATCTCTCAAGAGCAATAGGTCTATCTTTCACATAAGGAAGAATTTTGTTTGAAACTTTAATGTAATAATTAATTACATCTTTTTTGGTTATCTTTGATTTAGGATAGATAATCTTGTCAGGATGAGTGATTTCTACTTTTCCGATTTTCATTTTTTCTTCTTTCCTCTTGCAATCTGCTCAAGAGTTTTTCCAGACTTTACAGACTTATTTTCTCCAGCAATCTTCTTATTTGCAAAATCATCTTTCATTTTGAATAACAGCCAGTTTTTGTTTTGTCCTTTAAATCTTATTAGTGCATAAGCTCCATTCAGTTTCTTCCCTTCAAGAAACACTTCTATCATCCCCATTTCATAAGACTTCTTCATGTCAATAGGAGTTTCTTTTTCTCCTTTGAGGTTTATGAATTTACCTTTGTCCCAGAGCATAACAGTTCCAGCTCCGTAATTTCCTTCAGGAATAATGCCTTCAAAGTTTCCATAGTCCATTGGATGTTCCTCTGTTTCAACAGCGAGCCGTTTATCGGTAGGATTATTAGAAATTCCCTTAGGCACAGCCCAGGATTTTAGCGCTCCTTCTATTTCTAATCTAAAATCATAATGTAACTGTGAAGCATCATGTTTCTGAACAACAAATACTCCTTTCTTCCCAGAGCTTTTCTTCACTTTCCATTTCGGCTCAGGAGTCTTATCGAATTTCCTCTTTTTTTCATATACTGTTGGCATCCTTTAAGGAGGAAAAAGGTATTAATTAATGTTTTCCAATAAAATATGTCTTATAACGACTAACAAAAGCCCTAAATAATCTTTAAATAACTCATATCCCAATAGATATCATGACTCACATAAAAAGGTTGGTGATACAAGGATTCAAGTCATTCGCTCCAAAGACAGAGATACACTTCGGCCAAGGTATAAACGTCATAGTTGGTCCAAATGGCTCTGGTAAAAGCAACATCTCAGACGCATTATGCTTTGTTCTCGGTAGATTGTCTATAAAGTCCATGAGAGCTGCAAAAGCAAGCAATCTCCTTTTCATGGGGAGCAAATACACAAAGCCTGCTAAAGAGGCAAGCGTTGAATTGGTATTTGATAACACTAATAAGACTTTTTCTTTTGAAGCTCCAGAAGTATCTCTTAAGAGAGTTGTCAGACACAACGGTCAGAGCATATACAAAATAAATGACGAAGTAAAAACAAGAGCTGAGATTGTAGAAACGCTTGCACATGCAGGAATAGATCCTCATGGTTTTAATCTAGTTCTTCAGGGCCAGATACAAGCAATTGTGAAAACTCACCCTGAAGAGAGAAGAAAAATAGTAGAAGAAGTTGCAGGAATCTCCATCTATGAAATGAGGAAGGAGAAGTCTATAAAAGAATTAGACAAAACAGAAGAAAGACTAAAAGAAATATCTACAATATTAAGAGAAAGAACAGCATTTCTAAGAAATCTTGAAAAAGAAAGAAGTCAGGCTCTAAGATACAAAGAGTTAGAGACTACTATAAAGAGATGTAAAGCATCCATCCTAAGCAGAAGAATACAAGACAAACAGAAAGAAGTTGAGAATATCCAAAAAACAATTCTTGAAAAGACTGCTCAAAGAGACAAAATAAAGGAATCAATCAGACAAACACAGGATTCTATAGATGAGATGAATGAGAACATTTCCAAAATCAATAAACACATTCAAAGGTCCACAGGTTTGGAACAGGAAACTCTCAGGACACAGATATCAAACTTAAGAGCAGAGATAGAAGGCCTGAAAGTAAGGAAAGAGAATTTTGAGCATAGACAACAGGAAATAGAAAGAAGGATAGAAGAGATGCAAAAATCCATTCCAGAGAATGAATCAGAAATTCTTGAACTAAGGAAAGAATCTCCAATGGTTGCTAAAAAACAAGAAGAGCTGAAAAAGAAAAAAGAAGAACTTAAGCAGATAGAAGAGGAAAAGAAGCAAGTATACACATTAAGAACAGAATTAAACGCAGTAAAAGAGCGCATTAGAGACAAAGAACTCAATCTAGAAAGACTAAGCTCGCAATCAGATTCTATTCTAAAGCAGATAGAAGAATACTCTACAGATATAGAATATGAAACAAGAGAGTCATGTGAGAAAGAAATATCTTCCTTAAAGAAGTCTGTCCAAGATTACAAGATTAAGATTGAAGAGTTAGTAAAGTTAGAGTTAGAGCAGAACAGAAAAATAACCTCATCAGAGACTACAATTGCTTCTTCAGAAAAGATAAAATCTCAAGTCCAGAGCATAGAAGTTTGCCCCCTTTGCCAGAACAAGATGACTCCAGATCATCTCTCACACGTTCTATCAGACTCAGATAGCAAGATAGAAGAATCAAGAAAAATAATCTCAATTTCAGAAGAAGAGATATCAAAGATATTTAACTCCAAGAAAGGTTTTCAGGAAGAGCTTCAAAAATTAGGTATGAGGCAATCCAAATTGGAAAACGAGCTCCATACTCATAGGATTATCACAGACAAAAAATCACAGATTAAATCTTTACTAGAACAGGAAGAAAAGCTGAAAACAGAAATAAAGTCTCTTCAAGTAAAAAGAGATAATCTTCAATCCCATACATTAGACACTTCGAGAATAGACGAGAAATATGGAGCCAAGATTATGGAGATAGAGGAAATTTCTGCAAGAACAACAGAAGACATCGACAAGACTTTGATGTACAAAGAAAGAGAGCTTGAAAGAATGAAAGAAGTCATCAAGCTAAGCAAGCGTGATTTAGGTGAGATGGAGCAGGAAGTCACAGAGATAGCAGAAACAATAGAATCTAAGATTGAAACTTTGGAGAAGAAAGAAGAAGAGGATGCAGAGCTTACAGCTAAGTTCAAGAAGCTTTTTGCAGAGAGAGACAAGCTTCAGGAGATAATCCAGGAGAAGAGTTACGAGTTAAGTAGTTCTCAAACTTCAGCAGCACAGATTGAAGAGCAAGTCAACTATTTGAAGGTTGGAAATGCAAAATTAAGCGCCGAAAGAGAAGCAATAGAGATGGAGTTAAAAGAGTTTTCAGGAATTGAGCTGATAAAATCGCCACTTTCCTTTCTTGATGAAAAATTGAAGAAATCTCAGGAAGCTATAAGCACAATAGGTCCTACAAACATGAGGGCTTTAGAAGTATATGATGGAGTAAAGGAAGAATATGACAAAGTCTATGAAAAAGTGCAAACAATAGAAAATGAAAAAAATGAGATTCTAAGAATTATAGAAGAGATAGACAAGAAAAAAAAGAAATCATTCATGAAGACTTTCAACGGGATAAGTGATCTCTTCAGTAGCAACTTCTCTAAACTTTCTTCAAAAGGTCAGGCTTTCTTGGAGTTAGAGGACAAAGAGGACATTTTCAACGGAGGAGTGAATATAGTAGTAAAACTCGCAAAGGGAAAATATTTCGATGTCACTTCTCTATCTGGAGGAGAACAGACTCTTATCGCAATATCTCTCCTATTCGCCATTCAAGAATTCAGGCCATATCACTTTTATGTTCTAGATGAGATAGATGCAGCCCTAGACAAAAGAAACTCAGAAAGGTTGTCTGCATTACTTAGAAAATATATGAAAGATGGTCAGTATATTGTAATTACTCATAATGATGCTCTCATAATGGACTCTGATATCCTATACGGAGTTAGCATGCATGAGGGTGTTTCTAAAATCTTAAGCCTCAAGCTAAGTGAGTAATAAAAAAATAAAAATAGAAAAAGAGAAAATTAAAAAATAAATTTAGTAATAACTTTCTCCGTAGTTTTCAGCTTTTTCAGGTTTCCTTGTTAAAAGCACGATAAGCACTACAAGAAGAACTACAAAGACTATTGCTAGGATAACAGTCAATAAAACGACTGCGTTTCCTGTAACAGCTGAGCTTCTTCCTTCCACATTAGCTGTGAATTCAGCGCTATCTATAAGTTGTTCCTCAGAGTACACGTTAACAACGAATCCGTATTCACCATCTTCGGAAGCCATAGCTGTTATCTGTACGCTCTTACTTGAGCCTGCAGGAACTGCCACAACGCTTTCGTCGAAGTCAACACTCAATCCGCTATCAGCGTCAACAACAAGGTCATAGACCATGATGCTGTTTCCGGCATTGACAAGTGTCAAGGTGTAAGTTTGTTCTTCACCAGCGGCAAATGTCTTGCTTTTGCTTGAGGATACAACTCTATTGTCACTAGCAGAGCTCTTAATGAAGACCTTCTTACTTGCGAAAGTAGAGGAGTCGTCATTGAATGCTTCTAGCTCAAGGGTATAAAGACCTTCTGCAACGTTTGAAGGAATTCCAACCAGAACTCTTCTCATTACAGCGTCTTCTGAGTTATCTCCATCAATATTGTCCTTGGCATAAAGATCTCCATAGAAAACAGTTCTGCTTATTCCAAGTTCAGCTATTGTAGCTCTCAAATAAACGTCTTCTGCTTTGTGGATTCCTCTATTCTTCACGACAACATCTACTGCAAGATTGTCTCCAGCTTTTACTTCATTCAAAGCATCAAGAGGAGCAATCTCCAATAGGTAGGAGTCCCTTTGAACTACTAAGTCAATTCTTGCTTCGTCACCAACGCCATTTTCTCCTTCAACGGTAACCACCAATGTAAAGGCTTCCTGTAAAGGATCTAGGTCGGATGGAACTCTCATTGTAAGAGTATTGTGGTAGGTTCTTCCACCATACGCTACAAACTCTTGTGTCTCAACAAGTGTGCCACTCTCTCCCAAAATTCTTGCGGTGACTCTTGCAGTCCAGATTGGACTTATATTGTCATCAATTGTAACTACAGTGCTGATTTCAAGTTCATCGCCAGCGAAAACGCCAGTGACTCTATCATCTTCAGCTGTAAGTTGCCCATTGACACCAATTCTATTGAAGTCTGCCCAGTCATCTAATGCCAAGGCACCCGGAACTACAAGAATTGCTAGTGCAAAAAGTGCAACAAGTGTAACCAAAATATTTTTGGCTCTCATTTTTGTTGTGTCCATATTTAATTAATATTTCAACCCAGAAGTCCTTTATAAACTTTATGGTAATGACATAAAAACGTAATTATAGAGTAACGAAAAAGTTTATAAAATATACCTTGGTATACCTTATATGAACAATATAACTACTATAAAACTTAATAAAAAAACGAAGGGCAGATTAGAAAACCTTCGCACTCATAAAAGGGAGACTTACGATGAAGTCATACAAAAAATGCTCAACATACTCAACATTTGCAAGGCAAGCCCGGAGCAGGCAAGGATAAGATTGAGAAATATAGACAGAATTAGGATAATGAGCAAACAAAATAAGTCTAGCTCTGTAAAATCTTCAGACCCTCAACACAATCCTCAACAAGAGTAGGAGACTCATTAACAATTACTATCTCTTTGTTTTCAGGCAAGTTTGCAAACAGTTCTTTCCATTCATCTGTCTTTGTTGTTATATGATGTTTTTCTCCCTTTTCACCATACACAATTCCTGAAAAGTGGCAGTGCCATTCTTTTTGAGGAAAGAGCATTTTCACTTTTTCATAATCAACTCTCTTATCTCTAGCAAGCATGTGGGCAAAATCAAGACAAAAAGAACATCCAGTATCATTAACAAGTTTAGATATCTCTTCAACACTTCCAAAAACATTTACCTTTCCCATAGTTTCAGGAGCAATTTTTATCTTCCATCCCTTTTCTTTTATTTCTTGCATCATAGAATCAACTCCCTCTTTTATCTTTCCGTACGCACTTTCCTTGTCCTTTCCATAATATCCCGGATGAAACACAACTGTTTTAACCCCCATTATCTCTCCAATTCTACAACAGTCCAAAATTCTTTTCTTAGTTGATTCTCTTTTCTCTTTCTCAGAGGAGTTCAAGTTCAGCCAATAAGGAGCATGAATGCTTAGGTTTATCCCAAGCTCCTTAGCTTTCTTACCGATAGCTTCTGCATCAGAATCACTCTTTATGTATATTCCATAAGTAAACGCAATTTCACAAGCTCCGAATCCAAGTTCATGATATTTCTCAAGAGTTCGAATAGCAGTCTTTACAGGTCCAAGCCCGGCAGGTCCGATTTTAATAGCCATAATATAATGGAGTTTAAGGATTTAAATTTTTACTGATTCAACAAGTCATCTTTGATATCATCCAAGTTGTCCACAATGTATGCATGGAGATTCTTTATCAAAATAGTCTGCAAATCCTCTTTCAACAAGCCATGGCATTTAGATAAATCTTTCTCCGGGAACGCTGTCTCTCCAATATCATAAGCACAAATCATTGCATGCCCTTCATAGTTTCTAAGCTCAAGGTCTCCTTCCTTAGCTTGTAATAGTGTCACCTCTATAGAGCATCCATCTATCTTTTTACCAACTATTCTATAATCCCATGAAGCCTCGGTTTCTTCATTAATATAATGGGCACGCCTGCATGTTTCCATATATTCGTCAAAACAAGCTTTATCAGAACATTCTTTTCCTTGCACAAACCTGAATGCAAGAATAACAGCGAGTAATAAAACAACTAACATAACAATTGCCAGTCCAATAAACCTCTTTTTATTCATCATATCTCTAGGATTTTATCCTATATAAATATTAAGATTCTAAGATTTAGATGCTAACAAGCTGCACTTTAGAATTAGGCACATAAGCAAAATTTGTAGCCCCTAGATAAGATACTCCCTTTTCATCACAGGATTTTATAAGGGGAGATGTAGCCTGTCCATCAACTATAACTGCAAAAACCCTTTTTCTTGTTCTAACCAATACTCCTGGAAGTCCAGCAGAATTAACTCTCTTCAGCTCATTCATTCCATTGTCAAAAAGAATAGCTCTTCGAGTATCTTTTATTTCAGAATATCTTTTTCTAAGCTCCTGCTTTAGGTCTCCTGCAAAATCTTCAACATCCTCGTCCTCTTCTTCAGGTTTTGTATAGTTAGAATAATTATTTCCTCCGTTCAACAATCCTCCATTTTTTTGAAGGAATTCATCTTTAGTCATTTTCCTTCTCAGACTAATGAGAATTTCTTTTCCAACAAGCTCCTCAACTTCTTTTCCATCAGGAGCAATGGCGACATAAGAAATATCGGCATTTCCGATTACATTTTTAGCAATGAGCTTCCCACCTCTATCGCCATCAATGAATAATGTAAGTTCTTTTTCTTTCCCTAATTCAGCAATCTCAGCAGGAAGTTTAGCTCCGTTCATTCCTATGACATTATTCACCCTGTTCTTCAGAAGGTTTACAACATCAGCCCTTCCCTCAACAACTATTACTTCAGGTCCACTAATATCTCCACAAGGAAGCTTTTCAGCTCCATATTCTTGGATTCTAGCCACTCTGGACTCCTCTTTAAGTGTTTTGGACATCTTAAGTTCATCTCCAGAATCCAACCCTTCTAGAAGTCTTCTAGCTCTTTCAATAATATAATCTCTTTTGTTTCCCCTCACATCTTCTATTCTAAGCACTTCGATTTTAGCTTCAGTAGGTCCAATTCTATCAATGGTTTCCAAAGTTGCAGCAATAATAGTAGTTTCAGACTTATCGAGAGCGCTAGGAACTTTTATCTCTCCAACTGTCTTCCCATCAACGGTATTAAGCTCAACTTCAATTCTTCCTATTTTTCCCTCTTTCTGTAGCTCTCTCATTTCAAGATCACTTCCTAAAAGTCCTTCTGTCTGGCCGAATATTGCACCAATAACATCAGGTTTTTCAAGAGGACCATCAGCGCTAAAGCTAGCTAAAATCATATACTTAATTGATACCGGACTTATTTTTGCCATTTATACTCCTTTCTGAAAGAATCAGTCGCACATATATTCAAAGGACTAATAACGAAGGTCCGTGAACGTGATGATGATAGGAACTAATCCCATTCAGTGATGATAGAACTTGTTTTCACGGTATTTAAATCTTTTTGTAAGAAAAAAGGGTAAAAAATAATTAGATGTCCGAATATATAAATCTTGTCCAAAGTCAAAAATAGACGACAAAACATTTATAAAAGATTGCGCTCACCAGAAAGATAAATAAAAAAGATGGTGACACAAACTGACTTAGAAGTAAACGAGCCTTCACTTGAGTCAGAATCCGACGAAGACTTGGAAACTGACTTCAATCTTGGAGACTTCACTGATCTCGCAAGCGGCGATCTTATTGAATAACAACGCCTTTATTTTTTCAGGCTTTTTTTATTTTTTAGAACTAATTTTCTTTCTTTAATTTATAATACTCTCTTATGTTCCCTAACTTATCATATATCTCAAGCAGATGATTCTGCACTTGGTTTCTTTCTCCAGGCTCAAGATCGAGGGTAAGTATCTTCTCAAAAATCTTTTTTGCCTGATTTCTTTTATCTTTCTGAAGGAAAATTTTTGCCTGCACCATATAAAAGTCCTTAAGATTTGTCTTCATCTGCATCTTCTCTCTTTCATTTCCAAGCGCAAGAGCTTGCGCAAAAACTCTATCTGCTTCTATATAATCTCCAGACTTTACATAAAGATCAACAACTTTCATATAGTCAGTTATCTGGCCTTTGAAAGTAGTGTTTATGTCTGCAGCAGCTTTCACAGACCTAGCAGCCTCAAGATACATGCCTTTTTTTTCATAAATCTTGGCAAGTCTTATCAATGCATATTTCTTTGTTTCAAAATCAAGAGGAGATTTCAAAGCTCTTTGCAAATAGCTCATCTGTACATATTCTCCCTGTCCTTGAAGTACAGCTTCCATCTCCCTAGATGACCTCTCTTTTATAGGCCTATCAACGCCATGCATGACTTTATCACTTTGTCTTAGTTTTTAATCTTTATTGTGAAATTTTGTTAGATTTTGCTCAAATCATAAGCTTAATAAACTAAGTTCTATCTGGATATTTATGGCTAATAAACATGAGCCTGAAGATAGTCTTAGGAGCAAAGACTCTAAATTAAAAAGGATTGCTAATGATGCAATCTGCGTTGCTACTGTAATAGGATTTGGAGCAGCATATGTTACAAACCTAGCTATACAAGGAGCAAGAAGACTCTATCATGAAGGATTGTTTGGAGAAAGATCAATTCTCGATGATCATGACACTTCTTTTCCAAAATATAGATTCTATAAATAAAAGCAGATTGCCGTTTTTACATCAATTTCTCTTTGCCAGTCTAACCTAAACTAAAACTAAATTAACACTTTTTAATATTTTCTAAGATAAAGAGGTTAAAACAAAAAGTTAAATTTTCTTTGCTGTTACTTCAATACATACACCAGCTGCAACTGTTGCTCCAGCGTCTCTTATTGCAAAACCAGACATATGTGGATTTGCTGCTTGAGTCTCAATGACCAAGTTTCCAATAGGCTTGACTCTGACTTTAGCAACTTCTCCATTCTTCAAGAAGTCTGGCTTCTCTGTTTTGTGTCCGCTTGCATCTGTCTTTTCAATAAGCTCGATGAATTGGCATGGAACCTGAGCTGTGTGCACGTGAAATACAGGTGTGTATCCTTTAGCAATAACTGTTGGGTGTGAAATGACTGCAATCTGTGCAACGAACTCTTCAGCTATTGTAGCCGGGCTTCCTGCATCACAGACAACGTCTCCTCTTGCAACATCTTTCTTTCCAACTCCTCTGATGTTTATACCAACATTATCTCCTGCTTCAGCAGTTGGCATTTGTTCATGGTGCATTTCAATTGTTCTAACCTCACCATTAACTCCAGTTCCAGATCTTCCAGGTAATATTACTACTTTCTGTCCGACTTTCATCACTCCAGTCTCAATCTTTCCAACAGGAACAGTTCCAATACCTGTAATTTCATAAACATCCTGCAAAGGCATTCTCAAAGGAAGACTAGTTGGTTTTTCAGGCTGTGGGAACAAATCAAGTTGCTCAAATACAGTTGGTCCTTTATACCAAGCCATCTTATCAGATTTCTTAAAGACATTGTCACCCATAAGCCCAGAAGCTGCGATGAATGTTACTTCAGCAGGATTGTATCTTGCTTGCTTTATAATATTAGAAACATCTTCTTTACATTTATTGAAGGCATCTTCTTTATAATCAACTGTATCCATCTTGTTGATTAACACTGCAATATTCTTTACACCCATGGTTCTCAAAAGCCATGCATGCTCTTTTGTCTGAGGCTGTACTCCTTCTTTTGCTGCAACAGTCAAGAAAGCTGCATCAGCCTGGCTTGCACCAGTAATCATGTTTTTGACAAAGTCTTTGTGTCCAGGAGCATCAATTATTGTAACTTCTCTCTTTGGTGTGATTATCTTTTGATATGAAAGGTCAATTGTAACTCCTCTTTCTCTCTCTTCCTTGAATCTGTCCATGACATAAGCGAATTCAAATCCAACTTTTCCATGTTCTTTTGCAAGAGCCCTTAATTTCTCCAACTCTTGTGGTGGAACCGCGCCAGAATCAAACATAAGTCTACCTATAGTTGTAGATTTTCCGTGGTCTACATGTCCGACGAATGCGACGTTAATTATTGGTTTTTCTCTTGCCATTTTAAATTGATAATTGTGTGTATTTTTTGAGGTTTTTAAACTTTGCGGTAACTTTTGTTTTCTATGGAGACCTTGCAGATAATATTCGACAATAACTCAACAAGACATGTATAAATAGGACATAGTCTATATTTTTTTATGAATGATGAAAAAGATTGGAAGAAGAAACTAACAAGGGAGCAGTATAAAATTCTTAGAGGAAAAGGAACTGAGAAAGCATTTACAGGAAAGCTTCTTCACAATAAAGAAAAAGGAACTTACAATTGTGTAGCATGTGGAAATCCACTTTTCTCGTCGGAAACAAAGTTTGATTCAGGCTCTGGCTGGCCTAGTTTTTGCGATGTTATCTCAAAAGGTAATGTAAAACTTGTAGAAGATAAATCTCTTGGAATGAGCAGGACAGAAGTTGTATGTGCAAAATGTGGAAGCCATCTAGGTCATGTTTTCGACGATGCTCCGCACATGCCAACAGGAAAACGTTTTTGTATAAATTCCTGCGCACTCGATTTCAAGAAAAAATAATTAGCAGTATTTGCTAAAACTATGCTCTTCTCTTCTCTTCTCTAATTGTTTGGTTTCTTTTTTCACAAGAGTATCCATTTCTGACTTCATGAACTTCTCGACTTTTTTGCTCATGCTGTATCCTTCCTTCTTACAGAACTCTTTAAATTTTTCATAGGTTTCGTTATCAATACTAAATGTTTTGATTCCCATAGTTCACCTCTTTGCACATTCTTTTTTAATTAAGATTATATATTTTCAGAGATTTTAAAGCTTTCTAAAACCTCCAAATTTAAAAATTGGTTAATTATTAATTAATTTTAATTAAACAACAGAATATCCAGAACCAACTCTTTCAGTATCTCTAACCTCATGAAGAATACGTACAGCCCTCGAAAAGCTGAATTCAGGGTGCGTTCTAATAAATTCTGCTTTTTCCGAACCTAAGGGATCATCTGGCCTTTGATATGAATGTCTGCCAAATCCTCTATCTGGAGGATGATAGTCTGGACAACCTGCGACAATCTTTCCCAAAATGTCACGTGCAGAATCATACTCGCGATGCGCAAGTTCTTTCAAAGCCGCCAAGAAAAGCAAGTCCATTCTTACTTGTAAGTTTTCAGAACCAGGGAATCTATCAAGAGCAAGCAAATCATCAATTACAGAAACTGGATCTCCCTGACCTAATCTCCTACTACTTCCCCTTCCAGGAATCACAGAATGATGGCTACTGTATTTTCTAGCACCCATATTACCTTAAAGAAAAATGGCTTTATAAAATTGTTTGTAATAAATTTAATTACTGGTTTTCACTCAAACCCTTTCTTTCTCTAATCTTTCTTATAGCGTTTTCTTGAAGTTCTCTTGGAAGAGGCTTGAACTGCTGGTCCATTAAACTGGAAATTCCTCTGCCTTCAGTTGCGCTTCTTAAATCATTACTCCATCCAATCATCTCTGCAACAGGAATTTGTGCTTTAATCATGACTTGCCCACTTTCTTGCTGAACATCTTGTAATACTCCTCTCTTGCTTGCAACTAAGTTTGTAAGAGTTCCCATGAATTCAAGTGGCCCTTCAACAAGATGTGTCTGAATAGGTTCAAGCATTCCAGCCCCAGCTTGCTTCATCGCTTCATGCATTCCAAGTCTTACAGAAGGATATATTTGAGCAGGCCCTCTGTGCATGTGGTCTGTGTGAATCTTAGCGTCATGCAATATGAATTTAGTCTTCATCATAGGTTCCTTTGCAAGAGGTCCGCCATTGATTACAAGTCTCCATCCATCCATAATAGATTCTATAATATCTCCAAGCAAAACAAGTCCTCTTGTTCTGTCCTCAAAAATGTTACCTTTATAGATATCTTTCACCTGTCTAGCTTCATCCGAAGACATTCCAGCTTCCTCGAGTTTCTTCCAAAGCTCTTCAGCTTTCTTCTTTGGCCTTCCTTCAGGAATTTCATTGCCGTCTATTTTTTTATAAACTTCATCTTCAAGAGTTTCTATACTAAAGAAGAATATGTTGTGCCCATTAGGTGTTCTTGCTTCAATCTTATCACTCTTCTTTGTTACAGTCTCTCTGTAAACAACTATCGGAGGCCCTGTTTTTACCTCAAGCCCTTTTTCACTCTTTATTCTTCCTTCAATAATCTCTAAGTGCAGTTCTCCCATTCCAGATATCAAGTTCTCACCAGTTTCTTCGTTGATTTCAATCTTAATGCTAGGATCTTCCTTTCCAACTTTTCTAAGAACATCAATAAGCTTAGGAAGATCAGCAGATCTAGTTACTTCAATAGATTTAGTGATTACAGGCTGGAAGATGTGTTTTATCTCCTCAAATGGTTGTATATCCTCTGTAGAGATAGTATCTCCAACTTCTGTATTCAATCCTACAATAGCTACAACATTTCCAGCAGGAATCGTTTCAACCTGTCTCGGCTTGATTCCTTCATAAACTAAAACCTGTTGTATCCTAGTCTTCTTCTTAGTCAATGTAGAGTACACTTCAGCACCATTCTGCAAAGTTCCAGAGAAAAGTCTTCCAGCTGCTACTTCCTTCCCAACTCTCGGATCTATTATTATTCTTGTAATAACGAAAGCCAACTTTCCGTTCTTATCACAGGTTACAAGATTTTGACCAAGTTCGCTCTCAATCTCTCCACTCCATATTTTAGGAATCCTATATTTTTGAGCGTCTACAGGATTAGGAAGATGTTTTACAACCATGTCAAGAATTACTTCATTCAATGCCGCATTTTTCCAGACCCAGTCCTGTCTTTCAGCTTCTTCCATCTCATATATTCTATAAATATCTTTGAAGCTTATCCCTTTCTTTTTCATGAATGGAACAGACATAGCCCAATTTTCTCTAGCAGAGCCAAAAGCAACACTTCCTTCGTTGATGCTAACTTGCCATTTCTCAGCCAATGCAGGTTCTGCTATCTGCTGGACAAGATGATTGAATTGGTTGAATATTTTGATGAATCTTTCCTGCATCTGTTCAGGAGTCACCTTAAGTTCTTTGATAAGTCTATCAACTTTATTGATGAACAACACTGGTTTAACCCTTTCTCTAAGTGCCTGTTTCAATACAGTCTCTGTCTGAGGCATTATCCCTTCAACAGCGCACACAAGAACAACTGTTCCATCAATGGCTCTCATAGCTCTTGTAACATTTCCAGAGAAGTCAACGTGTCCGGGAGTGTCAATAAGATTAATTAAATATTCTTCACCGCCGAATTCATGGGGCATAGAAACATTCGCAGCGTCAACAGTCATAAGTCTTTCCTGCTCATCTGCATGTTGCCAAGTAGTCATTCCCTCTTCCAAATCTCCTGCATTTTTTGCAGCCATCATACCAGCCGCAGCTAACAAATTGTCAGTGAAAGCAGTTTTTCCATGGTGGATATGCGCGCTTGTCGCTATGTTTCTTATATTCTTCTGATTACTAATCAATCTGCTTATTTTGTGTAGTCCTGTTTCTTTTTCTGCCATTTTGTTCCAAAATTTTAGAATAATTTCTGATAGGAGAAACGCTTTTTAAACGTTTTGCTGTTTATATAAAAAAAGAGAAAGAAATAGCACTTTAATTATTTACTTGAATAATTTTACAAGCACCCACAGTCCTGACAACCCTACAAGCAAGTAAATGATTGCAGCAAGCCAAGGAAATCCGCCAAATATAAGTGCGACAATATCCCAGCTGTAAGATACTCCGCTGAAGCTTGTTATTCCAACAAGTCCCCAGTTAATTGCACCAATAACAACTAGGACATAAGCTATCCAGTCAGTTGCGCTTCTTTTCATAGAAACACCTCCTTTCATATATTAACCAGATTTGTCGAATATATAAACATTATCTAGAGACTCAAATTGTAGAACAAACTCCTTATCTTGCAGCATCAGCCTGCTTCTCAGACTCGTTCTTTTTCTGCATAGCGTAACCTTCCATATTACCATCAGAAGCAAGCATTATTTCATTAGCTAGCGATTCAGCCATTTTTCTTTTTTTTCCGAACGATTTTTGGTAAGCTCCCTGAACAAGCCATCTCACAGCTAAACTGACTCTTCTCATAGGAGATACATCAACAGCTTGAGGGTATCTTGCTCCACCATATTCAATAGTAGTTATCTCATCTCTTGGAGAACATGCTTCAATTGCCTTCACAAGAATTTGTAGAGGGTTTTCTTTCTTTTTCTCTTCTATTATCTTTAGAGCATCCATAACAGTCTTCATGTTAGTGTTATATTTTCCTGAAGCCCAGTGAGTAATTATTCTGTGTTTCTTTCCAATATGTCCAGGGACGGCAATTCTGTTAGCAATCCTTTCTATTATGCTCACTCTTGCGCTTGTAAACTTTCCAAGATTTCTTCCATGGGACTTTATTAAAAGACGTGCATCCAGATTGATATATGGTTTAAGAGAAGGATCTTTTACTGCTATCCCTCCAGCATCATACACACCAAATATTTTGAATTCCATTATTATCTTCTTCCTTTCTCTATCTTTCCTTTAACTAAAAGATGAAGGGGTTGGTCGTTAACTTTAATCACTTGATATCTTATCCCAGGAATATCTCCTTTGGATCTTCCCATTTTACCACCAATTCTTTCAATGAGAACTTCATCATGTTCATCTACAAATTTTTGAGCTAGATTTCTAGGTATAAACGCGCCAACCTGAACGCCATTCTTTATCAACTGAACTTTGCAACATTTTCTCATAGCAGAGTTTGGCTGTTTTGCTTCTTTCTGGAATTTTTCAGTCACAATTCCTTTAGCTTGCCAGCTTCTTCCAAGAGGATCAGATTTCTCCTTCAGTTTCATGACTCTATTCTTGTAAGTACGCTTGCTCCATCTGAATTTGTTCCTATTGTTCTTCAGTTTCCTTGCATTGTTTAATCCCATTTTATGATTTTAATAAACGCTGTTTATAAATCTTCGTGGAGAAATCGCTTTTTAAAGATTACTATGGGCTTGAGGGGGAATAAAGTGCTTCCTCCTCCCTTTTCCATTTTTGATATTCCAGTACTTTCTGAACTCGCAAAGTGCCCCCTCGATATTAGTTATAGAAAGATATGGATAATTTGAAAATGCTTTCTCATACGCAATGCTTTCCCATTTTTCTGAAAGAGAATCTTTTTGCATCTCATATAGCTCATACAGCCTATGCTTAACTTCTTTATTGCTTAATTTCTTTCCATAGATTATTTCTAATCCCCACTTTGCTCCAGGCCCAACGTTCACAAAGTCGTTATCATTCCAGCCCTGCCTAAAGAATCCTAAGTAAGTCAAATCCGTCCATATTTCACACGCAAGGAACGGACCAACCATCGGAATTCTTTTTAATATCTCGAAAGACTCTTCAGGAGTGCTACTTTGGTCTATTCTTTTTATTATTTCACTAGAATTGTTGGAAAGAATTTTCAAATTGTTTAGGACACTAACATGTTTATCTTCACCTTTTTTCCCTGAAATAATGTAAGCATTGTTGAACAAAGGTTTACCCAATTTTTTCATCCTATCGAACTTTTTTAGGATTTCAGCTTTAACTCCATCGTCAAACTTCTTAAACGGCTCTATCTCCAATTCCTCATACAATCCGTGTCTGTTAAAAAATCTGTAAAATACAACATTGAGAAGAATTGATTTCCTGTCACTCAATTTGTTTAGTTTTTTCAATAAATAAATGGTGCACTTGTCAAGCTCCCTATACATATTGATTACTTTATATTTCTGTAGAATTTTATCCTCAGTCCAAGGGGAACGTTCTTTTAGAACAAATCTCTTATGCCAAATTAAATGTCTTCTGTAAATGAAATCAAAAAACTCTTGTTTTAAATTTTCTCGCACAGGCATTACACAATCTTTAGCTCTTTGCCAAAGTAATCTTCCATTATCTTTGAAAGTTCTATCAAGCGCCTTTTGTTTCTTCCTATAAGGGCTGCTTTTCCGATTGAGCCAGCTGTTAAGATTATATGTCCTTCTTTTACTTCAAGTGATTTGAAACTTACTGGGTCAACTATATCCTGGATGAATCTTTGCACATCTCGATTATCTCTTGCTTCCTTGACAACCCTTATCTTTTTTCCCAAAGTCTCCTGAATCATCTTTATGTTCTTTCCGTTGTCTCCAAGAGCTTGCCTCATCATACTTCCGGGAACAACATATATGATGGAATTGTTATAAACAAAACAATCTTTAGTATTTACTCTAGCGACTCTTCTGAACAGGTTGATATACCTAATAGTCTGCATATTGATTGTAGTCATCTTATCTTCTTATCCCAAATATCTCTGATCGGAATTCTAGTCCAATCTTTTTTGCAATTTCATCTTTTGAAAACTCTGAAGTATCAAACTTTATTTTGTTCGCAGCAAGAATTTTTTTTATTTCAGCACGGCAATCTGCGCTTACAATTGCTCTCTCAATTTGATTAGACTTTTTCAAGCACTCTCTGATTCCAAAAAAAATCTTTCGAGAGTCTATAAATTTTTTCAATTCATCAACCATTTTATCTAAAACCTATTCAACGAATTAGTTTATAAATTTATCTTTAAACTTAGTCAGTTCGTTTTATTTTTTATGCTCAAGAAGTTTTTTATCGACGAGAGGACCAGTGACTCTTACTAATAATCCAGGTAATCCAGTTCCAATAGGTACAGGTTGATTTAACATTATGTTTTCAATAACTGATGCAAGTTCATCTCTCTTGCCTTGGATTGTTGCGTTAACAAATTCCTTATCAGGAGTTTCAAAGGCTGCTCTAGCAAAAACGCTTGATTTTTCCGAGACAATTCCCATTCTAGTTACTCCTTTGACAACTCCGCTTGAAGTCATAGCATCAGCAATAAGGTCAAGATGTCTTATGTTGATGTCAAGACCTTGGCTGTCAATGACCTTTTTCAATTCACCAACTATTGTTTGTCTTGCAGCTTCAATCCCAAGAACTTCAGCAGTTTCATGTATGTCATTAGAATAGATTTTATTCTTGTCAACACCCTTTACTTCAACTACTTCCTTCAGATTAGTTCCTGCAGTAAGTACAACATAATCCTTATCTCTCTTAGAAACAACCACTTGAGAGATATTCTTAACTCCAGAGATTATTGTCTTCTTAAGTTTCTCTTTTATCTTGAACATTTCCCTAAATGACTTCTCTCCAAGACCGACGATTATTTTGTTGGTGTCTTTTGCTTTAGCCTCGAATCCTTTATCATTCAGTCTATCTACAACTTTCTGGATTCCTGAATGGATATTTCTTAGTCCATTGTTGTCCAATTCAATCTCAATTTTCTTTCCAGAAAAGTCAATGCTGATTTCTTTGGATATTTCTTCGATAGAAACTTCTTTTATCTTTTCAGCAATTACTCTTGCGTCTTTTTCATTATTCGCTTCTTTCTCAAGATATATCTCCATCAATGGAGTGGAAGGTTTCTTCCTTGCATCAAATATCTCAATAAGTCTTGGTAATCCGAGTGTAATCTGCATTTCTGCGACTCCGGCAGAGTGGAATACGTTCAAAACCATCTGTGTTGAAGCTTCTCCAAAGCTTTGCGCAGTGACAACTCCTACAGATTCACCAGGAGCTACTTGCTTGTTTAAGTGAAGGCTCGCAACATCCAATCCATCTCCTCCATATAGATACTGGATTATATTTCCAGATGCATCTCTGACAGTTCCATCATATTCAGCTCTCAAATCTTGAAGAGCGCTTACAAGTCTTCTGTAAAGATAACCAGATTTAGGAGTTCTAAGTGCGGTATCCATAAGTGAGTCTCTTCCAGTTATTGCCCCAAAGAAGAACTCTGTAGGTTTCAATCCCTCAAAGAATGACGACTTAATGAATCCTCTAGCTTCTGGGCCTATATCTTTTTTATGGAAGAATGAAAGAGTTCTGTCAGTATAACCGAAGCTGATTCTCTTATTCCAGAGTATCTGTTGTCCGACACAACATCCAATCTGTGTTATGTTAAGCATGCTACCTTTAGCTCCAGGAGTAATCATTTTGTTGATATTAGCCTCTGCAGGGAATGTTGATTTTACAACTCTTCCAATCTCAGATCTGACTTCGTTAAGTACTTGTGATATTCTCAACTCCCTAGTTTCTTCAATACTCTTTCCAGGCACAGGAGTAAGCTTTCCATTCTCAGCTTCTTTTATTATCTCTTGAGTCTTTTTCTCAGCCTCCGAGATTATTTCCTTTGTTGTGTCTTTAACCTTAGGAGCAACATTCAAGTCTTGTGCTGAAAGAGTGTATCCTACTCTTGAGATGTGTGTAGTTCCTAGAGTGAACGCCTTCTTTATCGCTAGAACAGTTGCATCCTTTCCAAACTCTTTGTCCAGATGTTTTATCATTACACCATCTTCCACTCCAAAAGTTTTTTCTCCAGTTAAGTCATTAGGAATCTTTATCTCCGTACCCTTCGGCAAAATCTCTACAAAGATATCTTTTCCAGAAACTGTTTTTTTCTTAATTCCACTTACAATTCCAGCAGAATACAATAGTTGTTGCGCATATTCTCTGCTGTAATCTTCCCTACCTAGAAGATACAATCCTGTAACTGCATCAGTAATACATCCAACAAGGGCAGTATTATTCTTTGAAGATATGATATTCTGGTTTATTTCCAAAAGCTTTATTGCCTCAGCTCTTGCTTCTTCTGTCTGAGGGGAGTGGATGTTCAATTCATCTCCGTCAAAGTCAGCGTTGTAAGGGAAAGTCACAGCAGGATGTATTCTAAAAGTCCTGTGAGGAAGAATTCTAGCTCGGTGAGCCATGAGACTTTGTTTGTGAAGTGAAGGGTGTCTGTTCAGTAAGACAATGTCTCCATCTTGCAGATGTCTTTCAATTTTGTATCCTGGGACTATCTCATTGCACAAATCTTCTTTCAACTCATCAGTTATCTTCTTTTTCTTTCCATCAGGTCTAACAACATAGTTTGCTCCAGGATGTTCACTTCCTTTTCTTATTAGCTTCTTCATCCTTTCCATGTTCATGCTTGTGACATTTTCAGCCACAGTGATTATTTCTGCTATTTCGAGAGGGATTCCAATCTCATCAATATCAAGGTAAGGGTCAGGAGAACCTACAGTTCTTCCAGAGAAGTTGACTCTTTTTCCAGCAAGATTTTTTCTGATTCTTCCTTCTTTTCCTTTAATCCTTTCAGTTATAGTCTTCAAAGGCTGGCCAGATCTATGTCTAGCAGGAGGAATTCTCGAAGTGTTATTATCAAAATATGTTGTTACGTGATACTGAAGCAAGTCCCATAAGTCCTCAATGATAACTTCAGGAGCTCCTGCGTTAAGATTCTCCCATAATCTTTGATTTGCTCTAATAATATCAGACAATTTGTGAGTCAAGTCATCTTCACTTCTTTCTCCGCTTTCAAGAGTTATAGAAGGTCTAACATTCACGCTAGGGACTATCATCTGTGAAAGTATTGCCCACTCAGGTCTGCAGGTTTTTGGATTGACTCCAATTTTCCTCGCCTCTTCATCAGATATCTTCAAAAGCATCTCTCTTATTTCTGTTGGAAAAATTCTTTTCTTTCCAAGTGTAAATGTGATAGGCTTCTCAAGCTTAACTTTTTCCTGCATTTCTCCACAGTGAGGACATTGTTTTTTGTCTCTAGCTTTCTTGGCTCTTTCAACAGGAGTCATCTCTTTCTGTTTTGCTTCATCTAACGTAAGTTTTCCACAATTTTGACAATAGCTTCTTAAGAAAAGCTCTATCAAAGGAACATATTTTATGTGCAGGATAGGTCTTGCAAGTTCTATTACTCCTGGGTATCCAGGGCAGTCTTTCATGGTTGCTCCATCTGTTCTACATCTGACTCCGGGGTCAATAGCTCCCAATCTTAAATCCATAAGACCTCCATCAACTGGGAATCCGTCTACATCATATAGCTCAGGTGTGACTATTTTAGCTACTGATATTTTCTTGATTATTTCAGGGCTAACTAGGCTGAACTTCAATGCTTTGATTTGTTTTTTTACTACTTCTTCCATTTTATTCGTATTTGTTCTTTAATTCAAATGATGTCATGATGTGAAGTGCAAGCAATTCGTCAACTAATAGCTTGAATGCATATGACACTTCTACTGGCTCAACATCGTTATTTCCATCGATAGGGCAGTATATCTTATTCCTTATTTTATCTTTTATTCCAACTCCTCCACATCGGTTACAGATATACAAAACTGTTTTGTCAGAGTCATATCTCTCTTTCAGCAATAATGATGCTCCGTGTCCTACAAGAGCTTGCTGCTCCATTTCTCCAAATCTTAATGCTCCTCCTCTTGCCCTTCCTTCCGTAGGCTGTCTAGTCAACAAAGCAACTTTTCCAGAAGCTCTAGCATGGATTTTATTTCTTACCATGTGCTTTAGCTTCAAGTAATACATATTTCCAATGTAAATCTTAGCTTCAAGTTTCTTCCCAGTTATACCATCATACATTGTTTCTTTCCCATCGCTTCTGAATCCAATCTCTCTAAGCATATTTTCAAACTCTTCAACCTTTTGACCGCTGAATGCAGTCCCATCAATTATTTTTCCGGATAAAGATCCTGCCTTGCCTGCAAGCAACTCTATCAAATAACCTATACTCATTCTGCTAGGCAATCCATGAGGGTTGAATAATAAGTCCGGTCTGATTCCTGATGCAGTGAAAGGTAAATCTCTTGGATCAGCAATCAATCCAACTACTCCCTTCTGTCCGTGAGGTGTAGAATACTTGTCTCCAGGTTCAGGAATTCTCTGATCTCTTATTCGGACTTGAGCTATTTTATTTCCTTCCTTATCTGCAGTCACAAATACTGCATCAACAATTCCTCTTTCTTCCTGTCTTATAGCAGTGCTTGCTTCTTTCTTTGATTGAATGCTTATATCTTTCGCTTCAGATAAGAATTTCGGAGGAGTGACTTTTCCAATAATTACATCTCCTGACTCTAGGTTTGCTTCAGGATAAGCGATTCCATCATCTTCAAGGAATCTATAAGAATCTTCAGTTCGGTATCCAGAAACGTCTTTATCAGGGATAAGAATTTCATCCTTCAAACTTCCAGTATAATGTAACTCACTTGATTTGTAAGGTCTGAAATATGTACTTCTTCCCATCCCCCTGTCAATACTAGCCTTATTCAAGATAACTGCGTCTTCTAAGTTGTATCCTTCAAAAGGCATGATTGCAACAACTAAATTTTGTCCTGCAGGATAATTTTCTAGAGTGTCATAAACAAAGCTTCTAACTATTGGGTGTTGAGGGTAGTGTAATATTGACACATCAGTATCTAATCTGCAAAGATAATTTGCAGCATATATCCCTAAAGATTGTTTGTAAGTCTTACTTCCTCTGTTAAGTCTAGATGGCTGGTCGTGATTTCCATATGGAACGAGAGAAGTAACAAGTCCAAAAACATCAATTGTATCAATCTCTAGATGAGTGTTCTCAGGCCCAATTTCATCTTCAATAGGAGCAACAAGAGCATCATCCTCTTCTGCAGCATCAAGATATTCAATTATTCCCTGCTTTATAAGATCGCTCCAAGCCATCTTGTCTTGTTCTAACAAAACCAAGTGTTCATCTTTGAGTCTACTAGAACCATTCTCAACAATTATGAGTGGCCTAAGTACTCTTCCAATCTCAGTGGATATTGTGATTGTTCCAGCTTCACTGTTGCTTCTGATGCTCAATGCGTAAGGCAATTCACTTCTCCTTCTCATGCCTCTGACACCACTTACAAATTTTTCAGGATCTTTTGCAAGGCCAATAAATCTCCCGTTGAAGAATACATCTTTTCCCTCATCATGATTAAGTCCTATACTCTCAAAACTCTTTATGGCTTTGTGTTCATCAAAATCAATTATTCCTGTGGAGATTCTGCTCAATAATGCTAAATTCTTTCTAAGTCCAATTTCAGTTCCTTCAGGTGTTTCAGTAGGACAAAATCTTCCGTAATGAGTGGGATGAAGAGTTCTCGCCATGAAGTTTTCTTGCTCACCCGGCAAAACGCTAGAAACTCTCTGTAATTGTGAAAGCACGGACATGTAATTAGTCTTATCCATATTCTGCGTGACTCCAGTCCTTTCTCCAATCCAGCTTCCAGTTGCTATGGCACTTTCTATTCTGTGGGAGAATAAAGTAGATTTAGCAAGAGTTTTTATGGAATAGAATTTTTTCCTCTTCACGACTTTCTGTAAAGAATATTGTAAATCTCTAACAAATATATTGAGATTAACTCTGAACAAATCAGATAAAAGATCCCCTGCAAGCTTTACTCTTTTGTTAGCATAATGGTCTTTGTCTGTTCTAAGAGACTTATTGACTTTAGCAGTAAGATACTGTCTTATCAGTCTACATGCAGTCAAAGCTTTTTCAGCTCTAGCGTTCTTATCAAGGCCAATATGTGGAAGGAAGAAATCATCAATAGATTTCTTTGCCCTATCAAGAACCTCTTTTTTAGTTCCCTGTATTCCTCTTTTCTCAGCGATGTATACTAAAGCATCATCAGGACTTTGTATCTCAGCAAACTCATAAAGACTGACTATCAAAGAATCATCTTCCATCCCGATATTCTTAGCAATATCAGCTTCAGCAGTCATTCCAAGGGCTTTTAATAATACTATTGCAGGAATATTTTTCAATCTGCTAAATGTGAACTCTAGAAGTCCATCACTAGTTTCAAGGAGTGTAGTAGGAATCTTGTAAGTTCCTCTTTGTGAAAATACCCTTAATGTAAGTCCAAGTCTTCCATGTTCAATGAACGGCTGATTTGACGCAAGATCTTCTGCCATAACCATTATTCTTTCATTTCCATTAACAATAAAATATCCTCCAGGATCAAGAGGGTCCATATAAGTCTCTCTTAATTCGTCTTTACTCATTCCGTGAGTATTGCAGACTGAGCTTCTTACCATAACAGGTATTCTTCCAATCTCAACTTCTCCACTATCGCTTTGTTCACCATATTTTACTGACAATTCAATAAATACTGGAGCAGAATAAGTTATCTGTCTCAACCTTGCTTCCATTGGAGTGATAGCAGTTATGCTTCCATCAGCCTCTACAAGGTCAGGCTTTCCAACAGAGACTTTTCCAATCTTTATATCCACATCCTCATTTGATATTGTGCTGTTGACTTCATCAGCAATGTGTTGCATTCTAGTGTTGATGAAATTGTCATAGCTAAGGATGTTAGACTCCACTAGGGAATGCTGATTCAAATATTTTTCAACCAAAATGTGTTTGTTCTTCATACTACAACCCTAAAATACTCTCTAGTTTTATCTTCAAAATCTCTCACTATTTTTAGAACATCTCCCCTCTCGCAATTTTCTGGAACGCAAGAATCACTAATCTTTATCTTCGGTAATTGACTGACAGAAATATTATATGTTTTAACTAAATGTTGCACCTCTTCCGGTTTCAGTTTGATGTGTTTTGGTTGTAACTTATGCATGATTTGAGCCAACTCCGTTTAATAGCCTAGGGATAACAAAGGATTGTAAATGTGGGTTTTTAAAGCTTGCGTTTATTTTCTGTTTTTTTAGGGAAAATATGGCCCCGAGGGGATTTCTGAAGCTTCGCGAGAAGCGAGGACTAGCGATTTCAATCGCTCTGTGTTCAAATCCCTGAATATAAATGGCCCCGAGGGGATTTGAACCCCCGACACCTGGCTTAAAAGGCCAGTGCTCTAACCAGGCTGAGCTACGGAGCCATGCTTAAAAAGAGAAATATTTTGTTTTTAAAGGTTTGTCAAAAATCAGAAGTCTGTCTCTACTTTTTCCTTAATCATATCAAAGCTCAAAGCGCCTGTATGTCTATCAACTTGCTCTCCATCTTTGAAGAAAATGCTCGTAGGGATAGACATTATCTGGAATCTTTGCGCAATATCTGATTCGGCATCCACGTCAATTTTTCCAAATTTAACATTTTTTATTTCTTCAGATGCCTTTTGAAAATGCGGAGCCATGATTTTACAAGGTCCACACCAATCAGCATAAAAGTCTATGATAACATTCCCTGAAGAGATAAAGTCATCAAAATCATCCTCTGTCAACATTTTGACTGCCATGTACTTTTTTCGAAAAAAGCATTAATAAACTTTATTATGTTTCGTTAGTCGGCTTTGCCTAAATTTATATAGAAAAATATTCTCTAGACTGGATGAAGATAAACTACATCTACGTGATAATAGTTATAGCAATCATTGTAGGATTCATTCAGGTAATACTCTACAACCCTATTCCAGATTCAGAATATACTACTTTATCCAATGGAAATATGGCATATACAGAATTCGGAGAAGGAGAAAACACCTTGATACTAGTTCACGGAAGCCCTGGTTCAAGTGAAGATTTCTCCCGTCTAGCCCCGGAAATAAAAAATCGCAAAGTGTACGCTCTAGACATGTACGGTTTCGGAGATTCCGAGAAATTTGTTGACAACTATGGGATATCAGCACAAGCAGACTATCTTAAAGAGTTCATGGATGCAAAGAATATCTCTTCAGCATCGATTTTAGGTTTTTCTTGGGGTGGAGGCGTAGCAATAGAGTTTGCCTACAAATACCCTAAATACACAGATAATCTTATTTTACTTTCTTCAATGGGCATCCAAGAGGGAGAACCAACGGGAAGTTACTTTCTTGAACAACTACGGGCAAAAACTGCATATCTTTTTGTTGTATTCTATCCCGGAGCATTTGCAGGAAATGCTTACTGGAGAGATGGGTTCATGATGAGCTTTTTAGATAGCGATCAGAGACCTATCAGAGAACACCTGAAAGATGTTATCTCTCCAACACTGATTCTCCATGGAGATGGAGATACTATAGTCGAGCCATGGGTAGCAGAGGAGCATCATTCGCTTTTGCAGAATAGTCTTATAGTATATTACGAAGGAGGGCATGGAGAAATTTTCTCTAATGTCACAGAAGTATCTGAAATAATAAATCAGTATCTAAAAACAAGAGACAAAGATACAGGGAAAGTTATTTTGGAGGTTGAAGAATGAAAAACCGAAAACACAAACAAGCAAGGAAACTAAAATATCTCCTAATAGCTTTAAGTATTTGGTGGACAATTACATTCATACTTGCGACTTTTCAAGTATACTTCATGTCTCGGTCAATAGTTTTTTTGCTCATAGGGTTGGTGATTTCAGCTCTTATAGCATTCGCCCATTTTATGATTTACAAGTCCCTCTTAAAAGAAAAAAAGTTTGCAAAACTAATCTATTTAACTTATGCATCTATACACTTCATACCTTTAATACTTCAGATAATAGGTTTAAGAATTCCAAGCATTGATTCGGCAATAACAGCCTTTATTGGGCTCTTAATGATTTATGTTTATGATTGAATTTGCTTCTTTGCATCTAAAATTTCCTGTAAGGTGAGTAGCCAGGTAATCTGACCTGGTAAACTAGAAGGGTCACATTCCCCTCTAAAAAGTACATATGAAAATCTTATAACTCTTGCCCCAGTCTCACGAAGCACAGCATTAGCTTCCATAGTACTACTCCCAGTAGTTAGGACATCATCCACAAAGAGAATTCTATCATCTCTCCTCGGAACGTATCCTTCAATCTTTTTGTGTGTGCCGTACTCCTTTGATATTGGCCTAACCATTGTTAAGTTAACACCGTGTCTGGATGAAATCGTATCAGCTAGTGGAATGCCTCCCAAACCAGAACCAGCCACGCAATCAAATTCTTCATTAGACCTAATCCACAACATATCAGCTAAAGCGTTTCTTACTTTAGGATTACCATAAGAACCTCTTACATCCACATAATTCTCAAGGGGATTACCTGACCTTGAAACTGTCGTCCCAAGAACCAAATGATTTGCAATCACATAAGCAAGGCTTTTTTTCAATGAAGGCATAAAAAAACGATATAGTTTAGTATTATAAATTTAATTACTCCCCACAGCCATGTCTCTGAACCTGTTTACAACTCGTGCAGACTATAGAACAATTTCCTGTTCTCTTTGCAGGACCACCACACAGAGGGCAGACGAGACCTTCGTTCCCAAACTCATCCAATCCTTTCTGCATATCAGATGGCTTCTCAGCATGCTCTATTTCAAACTCAATTTTTCCAGCTCCAGTCCCAAACCTGTTCATCATGAATTGTGAGACATAGTCAACAATAGATGAAGCAGTTCTTATTTGCAATTCATCTTTGTCTAATGATCCAACTTCAGTGTTCTTTACAAATCCAGCAGGCTCAAATTTCTGGTGCCTGAATTTTCTGAAAAGCACATCAACGGGAATTCCATACTGCAAATTCAGTGAGACAGATGTCGCCCAGGCATCCATCAACCCTCTAATAGTACTTCCTGTTTTGTGCATAGAGACAAATATTTCTCCAGGTTTTCCAGTATCATACAATCCAACAGTCAAGTATCCTTCATGTCCTGCAATATCAAATTTGTGTGTGATGGATTTTCTTGTCTGAGGAAGTTTGACTCTTCCAGTAGGCGTCAAAACAGAAGTTTTTTTCACCATCTCTCCTTCAGTCTTTTTAGTGTTAAGTGGTTGGCTTCTCTTACTGTTCTCTCGATAAATAGCCACAGCTTTCAATCCCTGCTCCCATGCGAACATGTAAGCATCCATTATTTCATCTACAGTACATGATTCCGGCATATTGATGGTTTTACTTATAGCTCCAGAGATGAATGGCTGTGTTACTCCCATCATTTTTATATGTCCTTTATAGTGGATTGCTCTTTTTCCATTTGCAGGCTTGAATGCGCAATCAAAAACAGGAAGGTGTTCATCTTTCAAATCTGGCGCCCCTTCAATAGTGTCGTTCTTATCTATGTAATCTATAATATTTTTTACCTCTTCTTCATTATATCCAAGATTTTTTAATGCCAATGGAACGCTCCTGTTAACTATTTTAAGCATCCCCCCACCTGCAAGAACTTTATATTTCACAAGTGCAATATCAGGTTCAATACCTGTCGTATCGCAATCCATCATGAATGCAATTGTCCCAGTAGGGGCCAAGACTGTAGTCTGAGCATTTCTGTATCCATATTTTTTACCTAGTTCAAGGGCTTCCGTCCACGAGTCCCAAGCATCATTAACTAAATACCTGAGCTCGGAAGGCATTTTATTCACCTGTATGTCTTTAACATGGTTTCTATGCAGTTGCATTACTTCGAGCATAGATTGTTCATTTTCTTTATATCGTGGGAAAGGACCAACCATTCCTGCAAGTTCTGCAGAAGTTTTGTAAGACTCTCCACACATTATTGCAGTTATAGCGGCAGAGACTGCTCTTCCAGCATCAGAATCATATGAAATACCTAAGGACATAAGCAAGGCTCCTAAGTTTGCGTATCCAAGTCCAAGAGTTCTAAACTCATGTGATCTTAAGGCGATTTTTTCAGTGGGATAACTTGCAGCATCAACAAGTATCTCCATTGCGATTATAAATGATCTTACAGCCCTCCTAAACTTCTCGACATCAAACTTTCCTTCCTCAGTCCTAAACTTCATCAAGTTGAGTGAGGATAGATTGCAAGCAGTATCATCTAGAAACATATACTCACTACATGGATTTGAGGCGTTTATTTTTCCAGAATTTTTGCAGGTATGATATCTGTTTATTATGCTGTCGCATTGAATTCCAGGATCTCCGCAAATCCAAGTTCCTTCAGCAATCTTTTTCATAATATCTTTTGCTTTGTAGGTATCAGCAACTTGGTCATCAGTAACAAATTTAGTCTGCCACTCGCCATCTTCTCTAACAGAATTCATAAAGTCATCAGAGACTCTCACAGACATGTTAGAGTTTTGGAAGAAGATGCTTCTATACGCCTCACCATTTAAACCTCCAGAATACCCTTGTTCAATCAGAGCCCATGCTTTCTTTTCTTCAAGTTGCTTTGATTCTACAAAGTCTATAACGTCAGGATGAGAAACATTTAATATTTCCATTTTGGCAGCTCTTCTAGTCTTTCCACCAGATTTTATGGCTCCAGCATAGGAATCATATCCTTTCATGAAGCTCAGTGGTCCGGAAGCCCATCCTCCACCAGTAAGCCTTTCCTTAGAGCTTCTTAAGTTAGACCTATTTGAGCCTGCTCCAGACCCTCCTTTAAACAGCATAACCTCTGCTTTCTGTAAGTCCATAATAGATTCAATGTCATCATTTACACTCAATATGAAACATGCAGAGCATTGCGGTCTGTCTTCGTTCTTTTCAGTCATCACAATTTTATGTTTCTCAAAATCCCACTTATATGGAGAAACCCCTCCTGCAATAGGGCTGTATTTTTGTATTCCTGCATTGAACCAGACAGGAGAGTTGAAAACACACAGCTGGTTGAGAGTTATAGAGGCAATTTCATCTCTCAATATCTGCGATCTTTCTTTATCAAAATACCCTATCTCATGCGCCTTTCTTCCTATAAAATCAGCTACTCTGCTTATAAGTTGCTTAACAGAGTTTTCTCGTTCTCCTTTTTGCAAATTACCCCAGAAATATTTACTAGCAACAACCTTTACTGCAAGATCGCTCCAAAAACTAGGCTTCTCGACTTCTGGCTGCACATAGACTAGCTTTCCACTGTCATCTGTAATACTGACATCTGATTTTTCCCATTTAATGGAGTTTCCATGGACATCAAGAGCAAAAGGATCTCCCTTTGAAAAGTATCTGTCAACATCCATCTTCATCTGTGCTAAAGTGCTTCCTCCAAAAGGTCTTATCTCATTATGGATTCCATTTCCATTCTCAAATCCATTCCCGTTTGTCAAATCAATGTTTTCCATCTTACTTGCTTATCAAATCCTTTATTTCTTTTTTGAAATCAGATATATCTGTAAAATCTCTATATACAGATGCGAATCTTATGTAAGCAACCTTATCAATTTTCTTAAGCTCTCTAGAAACTAATTCTCCAATATAATCTGTTCTGACCTCTTTTCCTCTTTTCCTTATCTTGTCTTCAATCAAGTTTATCATCTTATTTATTGTGTCCTCGCTCACAGGTCTTTTTTCACAGGCTTTTTGAATCCCCATCTTCAATTTGTTCTGGTCAAAGGTCTCCCTCTTACCACTCTTTTTTATAACTTTGATTTCACTCCACTCAACGGCTTCATGGGTGGAGAATCTTTTATTACATTTAAGGCACTCTCTTCTCCTTCTTGTAATCCTACCACTATCTCTCTTATCAGTTACCTTTGTTTCATTATGTAGGCAAAAAGGACATTGCATGTAACCTCTTTTAAGATAATACTACATCTTGTGTCTATTTAGCTTCCAAAACACAACGAATGGTATTAACCTGTTTTAAAAAGATTGTCAGTATTTAAGCTTTTATGTTCAGAAGATTAATAATTAAGATTATTTATAAATCCAAGTTCGTTTATGATTTTTCATTTTTAAAATTAAGATGCACCATACTTTCTTGAATACCCTCCGCTCCATAGTACTTGCTGTTTAGTCCCTCTGATCCGTATGGTTTTTCACATTTTTCTCCAAGCTCTTCAAAAGCTATCTGGGCTATTTTCATCCCAGGATAAAGTCTTATAGGCAAAGGACTCGCATTAAAAAGCTCGAGTGTTAATTTCAAATTGTTTCCTGGATCAAGAAATCCTGCAGTGGTGTGAATAAGAAGCCCAAGTCTAGCTAATGAACTTTTTCCTTCTAATCTTCCAACATGTTTAGAATCAACTCCTGTCCTTTCTTTTATGAGTCCGAGGGCAAAACTTCCCGGATGCAGAACAAAATAACCTCCATCATTCAAATTAATTTTCTCCATAGCTTCGGTAATCGGTTTTTTCGGATCAATTACCTCTGTCTGATGAGGCTTGAAAACTCTGAATTCATCCGCAAGACGTAAATCATAACTCGCAGGCTGAAGACAACTTTCATCAAAGTTCTCAATAAAAATCTGTCCGTTCTTCACAGCCTCTCTTATTTGCCCATCACTTAATATCATACTATTTCAACTGATTTGTTCTTTAAAAATAATTATGTTCTAAATGTTTACTTTCTTCACACCCTCTTTTATGAATTTACAGATTATCTCTATATCCTTCTCAGTAACGTCTTCATTTATGCTTATTCTTATAGCTCCATTTATCTGCTCTTTACTCATCCCAATAGAATCTAGAACTCTGTCTTCTTTTTGCCTCTTGCTTTCACATGCACTTCCTGTCGAAACATATATTCCTTTCTTGGAGAGGAAGTGAACAAGTCTTTCAGCATTTGCAGGAAAACTTACGTTGATTAGGTTATATATTCCTTCTTCAGGTGAATTTATAGTTCCACCAATTTCTTGCAGCCCACTCGACATCATATCTCTAACTCTTCTTAATTCTCTCTTGTTAACTTTTCTAACAACATCCAAAGCTTTAGCAAAGCCAACAATGCCTGCTACATTTTCGGTTCCACTTCTCAATCCGCCCTCCTGTCCCCCTCCAAAAAGCCAAGGTGTTAACTTAACTCCTTCTCTTACATAAAGTAACCCAATACCCTTAGGTCCTCCGATTTTATGTGCACTCGCACTTAACGAGTCTACATTCATATTTCTGACATTTATATCCAATTTTCCAAAGCTTTGCACAGCATCCGTGTGAAAAAGAACTTTATTGCTCTTACATATCTTTCCAATCTCTTTTAATGGTTGAATACTTCCAATAATATTGTTCACATGCATAACACTAACAAGAAGAGTTTTTTCATCAATTTCTTTTTTTAAGTCTTTCAAGTCAATAATTCCTTTTCCATCAACAGGTATCCTTATAATTTCATATTCTTTTTCAGTCTCGAGATATTTTACAACTTCTTCAATAGACGGATGTTCTATAGCACTTATGATTATTTTGTTTTTTTTCTGCGACTTTGTTGCAGTAAGAGCCCTCAATGCAATGTTATTGCTTTCTGTAGCGCAGGAAGTAAATATTATTTCGTGTATCTTAGCTCCAATCTCTCTTGCAAATTTTTCTCTTGCAGAGTTCATTGCTTTCATAGCCTCATGCCCAAGAGCATGTACAGAGCTAGGATTTCCATAGTTTTCGCTAAGAAACTTATTCATCTCTTTCACAGCTTCTTTGTAAACAGGAGTCGTTGCAGCGTTATCTAGATATATCTCTTTACCCTTAGTCATATTTATAAATAGTCAATAGGACTTTTAATATTTATCATATTCGTAATAGTCATACAAATTCATAAATAATCTTAATTCCAGAAAGATTGATGAAAGAGATAGTTGCAGCAGTAATTATTCAAGACAAAAAAGTTTTAATGGTTGACAATCACGGAAATTTATCTTTTCCAGGTGGAACAAAAGAAGAAAACGAATCCGATTTTGAATGTCTTGCACGAGAATTTGAGGAAGAATTCTCAGGTACTCGACTAACAAACTTTAAGTATTATAGAAATTTTGAAGGGATAAGTCCTCGCTCACTCAGCCCAATAAATGTCAGAGTTTATTTTGCAGAAATAGAAGAAGATTTGAAAATGCCAGATGGTTCTGATGAAGATGTAAAAAGAGCGGGTTGGATTACTTATCCATCCCAAGACCAGACAGCTAAAGTTGCTAACGACATTCTTGAATCCTTACATGAAGAGGGTTATTTATAATTAGGCACATCCCCCAAGCTCTAAAAACATAAAATCTCATCCTTCTTTAGTATCACAGCCAGATATTTCAATCAACTTCTCTAGTTCAATATCTCCATAATAGAAATTCCCATTTATTTCCCAGGCAGGAAGAGTTTTCAGAGAACCACAAATGTTGTTTTGAGAACAATCGACAACCGGAATGCTCGAGAAAGCTTCTTCTCCAAATCTTTCAATCTGTTTGAAGCAATCAGCACAATCACTTTCCATGTAGAATACTGCTTTTCTTTCTTCCCCAAGACACCTAGCCAGTTTTATCTTTTCATCTTCCCCAAGAACATAGCCAGTAGTTTTAGAAAACCAGTCACTGAAGAAATAAAGCCCTGCAATGATGAGCACTAACGCAAAAAACGTAGCTATTGTTTTTGTGCTTTTTTCCATATACCTATATGCTTAACCTTCTTTTAATACTTTTCACTGGGAATATATTTATAAAAGAGAATCTCCTAAAAAAAGTATGGTACTCGGATGGGTAATAGCTCTTATAGTGATTCTAGTGTTGATAGCACTTATTTTCATAATATATTATAACAGGTTTACAGTCTTATCTAACAGAATAGATAATTCTCTCTCCCAGATAGACGTTCAGTTAAAGAAAAGAGCAGACTTGGTTCCTAATCTTATCAGCTCTGTAAAGGGATATGCAAAGCACGAGAAAAGCATAATAACAGAAGTCACCAAGGCAAGAGAAGCTCTACTTAAAGCTCCAAACCTTGAGAAAAGGATGAAGGCAGGAGCAGAACTACAATCTGCTTTGAAATCAGTCTTTGCTCTCGCAGAAAATTATCCCCAATTGCGAGCCAATGAAAACTTCCTTCACTTGCAACAAGAACTAGCAGCAATAGAAGACAAGATAGCATATTCAAGGCAATTCTACAACGATTCAATCTTAAGCTATAACAATAGCGTTGAGACTTTCCCTGGGTCTTTCTTCGCTAATATCTATCACCATAAGGAAAAGCAATTTCTTCAGATACCTTCGGAAGCTAAGGCTGTTCCAAAGGTGGAATTTTAAAGGAGAGTAAAATGAAGGCAAATTCATGGTTTTCACACGAGATAAAGAATCTTTTAGCTGCGACAATTGTTGTAGCAATCCTTATTTTTTTCACTGTAACTATAACTGATTCAGGAAGCACTGATAAAACAGTTACTGTGCAAGGCACATCTACATTAAGGGAAAGTTCAGACTTAGTTACAATGTCCGTTGGAGTTGAGACTCAAGCTCTTACAGCTAATGAAGCAGAGCAGAGCAACAAACAGATTTCTGACAGAATTTACAGTTCTCTTCAGGCTCTAGGACTAGATAGCACAGAATACAAAACAGAATCTTACACTATCTATCCAAATAAAGACTGGGAAAAATCAGGGAGAATAATAGACTACACAGTGATACACACAATAATAATCGAAACAGACAAAATAGACAAAGCAGGTCAAATACTTGATTCTGTCTCAACATCAGGTGCGAACTCAATCTATGGAGTTTCTTTCGGCTTGAAAGAAGAGACAAGACAAAGAGTGCAGGCAGAAGCTCTTAAACAAGCTACATCTCTCGCAAAAACAAAAGCAGAAGCAATTGCATCAGGCCTTGGAAAATCTCTTGGAAGAGTAAAGACAGTCTCAGACTCAACAGTTGACTATTATCCTTATATGAGGAGTTATGCAGGTGTAGACGGCGCTGAATCAGACGTAGGCATAACTACAGAACCAGGAACAGTCGAAGTTACCACATCAGTCTCCGTTGTTTACGGTCTAAGGTAATTAGAAACTTTTCTTTTCAAGAAGCATGCTCAATAAAGCCATTCTAACATAAAGCCCATTTTCAGCCTGCCTGAAATATGCAATCCTTGGATCTTTCTCTTCTATCTCAATAGGAAGGTCTATCTCATCAACTTTTGGAAGAGGATGGAGTATTCTTGCCCCGTGTTTCACTAAATGAAAATTATCTTGATTTATAACAAATTTTCCCTTGGCTTTCTCATAGTCTTCAATAGTCATTCTTTCCTTCTGTATTCTTGTCATGTATATGATATCTGCCTCACCCAATGCTGCATTCAGATTATCACTCTCTCGGAATTGAATTCCTTTTTCAGTAAGATACTCTTTGATGTCTTCCCTCATCTTCAAATGGCTTGGAGAAATGAAAGTTATGTGCACATTCTTGAACTTAGCAAGTAGATAACAAAGGGATCTCACAGTTCTTCCACAAGAAAGGTCTCCTACCATAGCTATCTCAAAATCATTCAGTCTTCCAAGTTCTTTGTAAATTGTATATACATCAAGTAGGGCTTGAGTAGGGTGCTGACCTCTTCCATCACCCGCATTTATCACAGGAACTTTACTCACAGCCGCAGCCCTCTTTGCAGCCCCATCTTCAAAATGTCTCATAACTATACAATCAACATACCCTCCAATAACTCTCACACTGTCTTCAATAGACTCCCCCTTTACTGCAGAAGAGAACTCCTTGGCATTCTCCGTGCTTAAGACGTTCCCTCCAAGTTTCTGCATAGCAGACTCAAAGCTTAATCTCGTTCTTGTGCTAGGCTCATAGAAAATAGCAGCAAGAGTCATACCAGATAGAACATTTTTCAATCGAGAGGAAGGAGTTTTTCGAAATTCTTCGGCTTTTTCGAAGACATCAGAGAGTGTACGAACATCAAATTGTTGTGACTCAATGACATGATTTAATGCCATACTTCACACAGCCACAGGCCATTTTTAAAGATTTAGAGATTCAAGAGATATATAGTCTGAAATCACATAAAATTTAAAAATTTGTCTTTCGGCATTATAATTCGTGGAAGTGCTAGAGAAAAGGGTTGGAAATAAATCCTTGTTTCTATCTCGCCCGTCAGTTTCTGGACATCAATCCCCAAGTGTTAAAGTAATCCTGGGGAAACCAGTTACATCATACGACCCAGAAAATCATACGCAAAAGATATGGGGGTTTGGAGAGGTTTATTCTATTGAGGTAAGAGATATTCCCAGGAATGTTCACGTGCATCCAGATGGCTTTGAGTATGTTCGAGCAATATTCATCAAATTATTTGTACCTGAAGAAAGAGCAGAGGAATTGGAAACGTGGGCGGAATCTGAGAGGTTCGACATCTCCCCAGATTACTTTGGAAGACCCTATAAGCCATTTACAGGAAGATAGCACTACCAAGATTTAAATAAATAATTTCACATTATTTTGTATGGTTAAGCAAAGACTTTCTTTCGAGGATCAAATAACAAAGAATAAAGTAAAGTCATTTGTTCTTATAGCCATTATGTTTATCTTCTTCATAGTTTTAGGCTACATAATATCAGCAGTCCTTGACCCAAGTTATTTTTTCATAATAATGATAATCTCCATAGTGTTTTCATTATCTTACATTTTGATAAGCTATTATAATTCTGACAAGATCGCCTTGGCATCAGCGAGGGCAAAACCTGCCTCTAGAACAGCGCATGCACAATTCTTCCATTCAGCAGAGAATATGGCTCTAGCATCTGGGCTTCCTACTCCTCGCCTGTACGTGATGAACTCTTCAGAGATAAACGCCTTTGCTTCAGGCCGTGATCCCAAAAATGCAGTGATATGTATGACAACAGGAGCCCTAGAAAAGTTGAACAAGCAAGAGTTAGAGGGAGTTATTGCACACGAGATGGCTCACATAGCAAACTTCGACATAAGATTCATGACTCTCACTGCTGTCATGATTGGTATGATATCCATAATTGCAGAAATCTTTTTGAGAAGTCTATGGTTTTCAAATTCTGATAGCAAAGATGGAAGAGCTCAAGCAATCCTCATCCTTATAGGAGTCTTATTCGCAATTCTTGCTCCAATCGCTGCAAATCTCGTTTCTCTTTCCATATCCAGAAAGAGAGAGTATTTAGCAGATTCTACTGGGGTGAAATTCACAAGATACCCTCCAGGACTTTCAAATGCCTTAAAGAAAATAAAGAACGAGCACGTCCCAGAAAAAGATAGAAAACATGTCACATCAAAAGCTCTCGCTCCATTATTCATATCAGACCCCTTCAAGAGGAAGATTTCAGGTTTATTCGCGACTCATCCTCCAATAGATGACAGAATAAGAAAGTTAGAAGCTATGTAGTCTTCAAGTTTAAATAATCCAATTCCCAATTAAAATTATGCAAAAAAAGGTTCTCTTTATCTCAGGAGCCATAATTATTTTAGTTGTTATAGCGACAATTTCCTTGTTGTTTTATAGAGAATCTTCCAGAGTCGAAGGAATTCCAGATATTTATAGGATAGCTTCGGCAGAAGCAGAGACAACAGTTCTTTCAGTAACTTTAGATGACAATTATCCAGGTTGCGCAATTCTTCCAGAAAATTGCGCTGACTTTGTAAAATTGAGGATTGAAGAAATAGACAGAACAAATGACCCGGACAATAAAGTAGAGTTTGACATAGGGGATGAAATTCAACTTCAATTTGAATATACTGCAAGACCTGCAAAGCTAAGATACGATTTAGAGCCCTTCTGCACAAATGGGTGGGTACTAGAAGGAAATAGCTGTAAGAATCCAAGCTGTTCTGGAGACAACTGCCCAGTGTCTTCTCCATTGTATCAAGAGAGCTATTCAGAGTTTGACGGAAGCTACATAATCTTCCATTTTCCGAAGGGAAACATAGCTGAAAGAACCCTTCCAGGAGTAAATTTAGGAGACAGAATAAGGATAACTCTCTCGGAATCTCTTCCCTCTGATGCCTCAATAAGAGAGTATGAAAAACTTTGATGATAAGGTATATAAACTCTGCAAGCTTGTGAATAGCATGAGTATGCAAATAGGAATAAAGTTTGTTTCTAAGAAGAATACTATTTGCAATATTAAACTTATTTAATCCTCATTATTTTTTCGGGATTCGTTCTAAAGATGGGGTATACACAATTGCTTTCTAAACATGGGAATGATTTGGTTTTTGTAGATAAACAAGCCTGTGTTATAGCAGTAAGAAAAGCAGATATTCCATATGAGCTGAAAAAAGAAGCAGAGAGATTCATTTCTCGGAACGTGCTTCCTGATTGCGGAAGGGTGCCCCCAAACTGCCTAAAAGCACATCTATTGAATACTGCTTCAAGATTAGGATTAGGGAAAGATAGTTTAATCAAACTTAAGAATCTTTTCAAATCAAAGATAGGATTCAAAGGTTACTATTTGGACAATGGAAAATTAAGAAGAGTTGAGCCCATTGACTATCTGATTTAGCTCTCCAAGATTTTCTATAATGAAGTCAGGTTTAGATTTCATTAAGTCAGAAATAGAGCTCCAAGATATCCCATTCCCCACAGCCACAGAATAGCATCCAGCTTTTCTTGCAGCAACAATATCAGAATCTCTGTCTCCCACACATAAGACTTCCTCAGGTTTTAATTTCCTTCTTTTCATTATCCTCTTTATGTGTTCGGATTTGGCAAGAGGTTTCTTAGGCCAATGCACTTCTTCTATAAAATCTAATTTAAACTCAATCAGCATAGCATGCACAAAATCATAGGAGTTGTTTGTAAGAATTATCTTATCGCATTTTATTTTTTTCAGACTCTTAGCATTTTTTGCTAATTTTATACTCGAGCTTTTTGTTAGAAAACCATTCTTTATGCTTTCAACAAGCTCCCCTAACTTTCCATCAACTCCAACCCTTCTTAGATGTTCATGCAAGGGATATTTGCCCATATTCTTCTTGAATTCAACCCCTATTTCATGCCCTGCTTTTTTAAGAACATCTCTTATAACTCCAAATATAGCTTCTTTGCTGTCTACAAGAGTGCCATCAAAATCAAATATAATCAGTTTTATCATCTCTTCTGTTTAGTCTGGAAGTCGTCTATAAACTTGTTATGCTGTTGCCTATCAAGGATTCTTGTAACTTGCCACGCTTTTAATTTTCCTATGGATGCCTGTGTCTTTATCTCTCCTGAAAGTCTGACATGGACTTTATCAGAAACAAGCACATTTGATTTGGAGATATCTGCCAAGTTTTTAGCGCCGCTTGTCAAAGACCCTAAGGAAGTTATTTTCACCTCTCCGCTATGTATTTCAGTAACTACCTGTCCAGAGTTTACACCAATTCCATAATCAATCTTGTTTCTTGTCTTTTTATTGTGTGCATCAAACACCTCAGAAATTTCTTTAGCAACCTTTACTGCAAGAACTTCATTGTTCAATGATTTTGTAAGGGTTGTTGAGAATACCATCAATCTAAAATCTTCGCTCAAATATACTCTTGCTCCCTTGCTTTTTGCCATAGATAAGGAATCATTTATGACGCTTGTTTCTTCTCTGACAGGGCTCTTAATTTTTAAGGCAATCACTGTTGCATCTTCTTTTTTCCCACCTACAAATACAGAAGGGGCAGAAGAAGAAACTACAGATACTCCTCCCTTTCCAATCTCGCCACTTTTTACAATAGGGGCAGATGATTTCTTGTTCTTTCTTCTTTTGTAGATTGCAACTATTAAAAGCGCAATTCCAAGAATAACTACCAAAAGTCCCACTATCGAGAAGCTCAACATCTTTCCACTGCCAATTTCTCCAATGTCAATAGCTCTTCCTGTCAAGCCAACGTTATTTGCAAGTATCTCGCTATCGCCTGCCTGTACTTTGATGTCATACTGGTCATCCGGAGCTTTCAATCTGAATCTTTTAGTCTCTCCAATTTTAAGGTCTATGATTTCAGTCAAAGTTGTATTTCCTATCGTTATGATGATTTCTTTATTGTATTCTACATTCCCAATATTTGTCACAACAAGAGTATCATTATCCAGACGTACATCAATCTTATCATTCTCTTCAAAATAGATTAATCTCTCAATACTTATGTCCTCCATAAAAGATTCAAATTTCCAATACCCGACACTATAATTTGCAAAAGTAGGTATTTCTATATCTTCAAGAGATTTGATTGTGCTCTCAAAGATAATCTCTTTTTCAGGAGAGGTTATTATCACACGGACACTTTCGGATACCTCATTCCCTGCCTGATCATACAGCTTAACTTTGAACTTCAAGTTTTCCTCTCCTGGAATTATGTCTTGAGAGACGAACTCAACATCCAATTTTTTTATTACAGTTTTTATATTGAACTTATCCATAACATCTCCCTCATTGATTATATCTCCAGAACTATCCTTCTGATAAGCCCTTATTTTGAGATTTTTATCTCCAGGAGAGACATTATCTGGAAGAGTCAAGGTTGCATTGAATTCTCCTCCAGTTACTGAAGATATAACTGAAAGATTTGTAGATTCTACAAAAAGTTCAATAAATCCATCAAACGAAAGACCATTTTTCAGATTAGCAGTTCCGAAGACAAAAACTTCATCTCCAGGATAATATGTAGATTTGTCGGTGTTAGCTTCAAGTTCTATCAATCTGGATATCTCAAAACCCTGGCTCTTTACAACTTCAGTTCCAAAAAAACCTTCTAAGAAACAATCTCCACTTACATTTCCAATTATGCTTTCATATAATTTTACATTAAAATCGACACTTTGACTCTCTCCTGCTGTTAGACTATAAGGCACGTGATACAACTGTGTTCTTTCACTCCCACAAACAAGGTCAACACTAAAGAAATCTGTAGTTTCTGAATTTGGTCTTAGTTCAATTGTTACAGAAAGTTTTTCTCCAAAATTATAAAGGTCATCCGGCTGGCTAAAAAGTATTTCTGCGGACGCAACTGGAATTAAAGCAAAACACAGCAAAATAGTTAGTGAAATAAAGCCTCTTTTCATTCAGGAACAAATGAATTTTTATATATAAACCTTATTGGGCTGGCATTCTATAGTCATTCTTCACCAGCAAACTCTTCATAAAACTGTCTGACATTGCTTTCCCAGTGGTTATTCAATCCTTCGGGGTCGTTACTCGCTCCAATCGGAGCATACCTATTAGCCAAATAGGAGATGAAGTCTTCATGACCTTCAGGGTTTTCGGAGAATCTTTGCAAATTTTTCTTAACTGTTTGAGCAGACCAACATAATTGTTTTTCTTTCTCACCTAGATATGCAAAAAACTTTCCATCAATTAAGTATCCTTTATCATTAGAGTATCTTTTTTTTAAATCTCCTTGAGGAATGATTCCATAAGCTAGGCTATCGTTTCCATTCTCAGCCATTCTTATCGCCATTAACATTTCTGGTTCTACTCCAACTCTTTTTGAGTGTTTCATTATATCAAAAAGTTCGTCAGGGAATCCAAATTCCCGGTATCTGTAGTGGATATCTTCCTCTCTCGAAACTAAATCATTCTTCTGAATTTTATTCTCAAGATTTCCTTGCATATTACCGGTAGTCGGAATTTGCCTAGGAGAATACTCTCGGGGGTGCTGTTGAAAAGCATCTACCTGAGGTTTAGGTTCATTAGTTAAATATTCAAGTCCGTTGGATATTCCAATAATGCCAGCTCCTGCTAGAATTGTAGATAACAATATTCTTTTGATTTCTCTTGCAGTAATCATTCTCCTAGCCCTCTCAACATTCTATGTCTCTGGTTAGCATCTCTTTTTTCATTTCTCAAGCTAAACTCGTGTCTAATTTTGTAAATATGTAGTCCATCCATGCCTTCAGAGTCTCTATCTACCTCTTTATGTGTTCGAATGTTCTCAGGTTTTATTCCAAACATATCCACAACGTCAACTAAGATACCTGCCAAGGTCTCAGCTTCAATCGCAGTAGGCAGCCTTTTTCCGAGATTTCCATAAAACAATATTCCTACTGAATTAGTTCCATGTCCTCTTTGATGTGGCTCTGGAGTATCCAATGGAATTCCAGAATACTCTACTCCTTTATGGTCGCTGATACCAAAATGATATCCAAGTTCTCTAACATCCGGCTCCTTGATAGCTCTTGCCAGCATCTTGATAAGATTTGCATTTCCAAGATGGCTTATAACAACATTATCTATAGGTCTTTGGTATTCAGTCATCTTTTATCTCCCTGTTTTCATTCTCATAAACCTGTCGCTCTCCACTATCCGAACAACTCAAGTTGTCCAAAACGTCATAAACAAATCCCCCACAATTCATTACAAGAGCTACAGCTGTATAAACAGCCCTCTGAGATAACTCTCCTCTGTCTCTAGTCAAAAATCTCCTAATTTCTTCTTTTTTCATTTTCGAAGTTAGAAAAATATCCTTTTAAATCTTTCTATTTTGTAACTACTAAACAATAACACAAAAGAAAGGTTTAAATATGCAGTTTTTATGATTTTCCATGATGAAAGAAAGGGAACAAGGCTTGCTTGGAAAACATTTGCTTAATAGAGGATATAATGTAGTACAAGACCGTGTTATTTCAGAAATATTAATGGATTTAGCAGACGTAGAAGGACTTATAGGAAATAAGATAACTTCTAATTTTTTAACAAGAGAATCCATAGACTTAGCTGATAGCCAAAGAATTGACAACTCAGGTTTAGCAGAAACAATCAAAATTAAAGGAATAACTTCTATAGAAGCTGTTCATATCGAGAGAATTATTAGAGAATTCTATGATTCAATGGGATTTGAACTTAGGAGTAGAGAATATCATAGAGAAGATCCTTCAGTAGAATTTATTTACAATTTAAAAGAAAAAGACTTTATTCTCTCAATCACTGAGGCAGGCGGAAAAAACGAGAACGAAAGAGATTATATTATAATGTCTTTCACAGAACAAAAATGACAAAACTTACAAGAACCCTAATAGATGAACTGGCAGCGAAAGGCTACAACGTAGAAATCTCTGCTCCAACGTCAGAAACATTCTCCATACTTTCAGGAATGCATAGGGGAATACAAAGCTATAAAACTGCAAATGATGCGGGACTTCAATCTTTAAAGGCTGCAAAAAGAGAGCTTGCAAGACAAGGCTTGGACGAAGAGCTATATGTAAATGATATAAATCCAGAAAAAATTGAAGGATTAGCTGGAGATGTTATTGATTTTTATACCTCTCAAGGCTTTAGGCTTCGAGAGCCACCAAGGAATCATAGCGCAGAAGATAGAATTTCTTGGGAAATGAGACTTCTTTCAGCTGATGAAAGGCTACTCGTTATAATGAATGAAGAAAGGAAATTGGATTCAGGAAATGTAAACTGTTATGTCTCGGCATCAAAAAATCCCTTAGACGAGATTGTAGGAGGCGAATAAAACTACAAATTTTCTAAAATTCCCATGATAAAAAGCAAAAGAAAAATATACAAGTTCGCAAGAAAAAATGGGATTAATAATCTTATGAGTATTGCAGCGACTTATGTTCCAGAAGCAATAGCCTTCGGAGCGGCATTGGGAACATATCTTGGAGTTTCAACTTTTAATCAACTAAACCCTACCCGTGAGCATTATGAAAAATTTAGCGCAGAAGCTTGTGAGTCAAATAAGAAAGTAGCAATAGATGCTGGAATAAAAATGGGACTAATGGGTCAAGGAATGTTTCTCGTTTATCCACTAGGCATGGCTTCAATAACAAGTTTGCAAAGAAGGAGAAAAAACATCGAAGAAACACCTCAAAAAATCGAGGAAAGGGAAGCAATGAGTTATCTTGAGATGAGGATTTTACTTGAAGGATTTGGAATAGACATTAATAATTCAGACCTTGCCTTAATAGGTAATCCTGCAGAAATAAGACGCTTTTATGATGTAAGGGTAACAAGATTAGGAGATGGAAAAGTAAGAATAACCGGAGAGATGGATAGCAAACCTAAAAACGAATGTAGATGGATTGAAAAGATAAACTACCCAGAACAAATCACAGACCAGTTTTCTCTAGAAGGGAGAGTAGATTTCTAATCAACAAGCTTTTTATATTCCTTCTCATTATGTGAAATATGAAAATACTCACATTGCACTGTGACTATATCAGATTCAAGGCATTAAAAAAAGCTGTGAAGAATATTGATGATGCAGAAGCTGTAAAAGAAGCAGAGGTGAAAGAACCTTTAGTAGTTCTTACAGCAGTAGAGAAAGGAGACTCCGAATCAACATTAAATGAGCTTGTTGAAGCAATTGAAAAGACTTCTAAAGATGTAAACACAAAGAATGTAGTCCTTTATCCCTATGCACATTTGTCCTCAAACCTTGCTCCTCCTGCAACTGCTCTCGAATTCTTGAGAAAAGCAGAATCACTTCTCGAAAAAGCAAAACTAAAAGTTACAAGAGCACCATTCGGATACTACAAGGCTTTCGAACTAAAGGTAAAGGGGCATCCTCTTTCAGAGTTAAGCAAGGAGTTCAAGACTTCTGGTCAGACTTTAGGAAAATCAGGCGGAAAAGTTGTAGTAGAGGAGCAGTACGACCCAGCGCAGCTTCTAAGAGAGATATCTAAAACAAAATTAGACACTTCAAAGTTAAAAGACAACGACCATAGAATTCTAGGACAGAAATTAGATTTGTTCAGTTTCAGCGAAGTAGCTCCAGGAATGGTGTTCTGGCACGATAAAGGTCTTATAATCTTCAACGAGCTTGTAGACTTTTGGAGAAAAGTACATAGAAAAGAAAACTATGAAGAAGTTGTGACTCCGCAGATTTTAGATAATAAACTCTGGAAAATATCAGGACACTGGAATCTCTACAAGGAAAATATTTTCTTAACAAAATATGAAGAGAGAGAGTTTGGAGTAAAGCCGATGAACTGTCCTGGAGCGATGATGATATTCAGAACAAGGCCTAGGTCTTACAAAGACCTTCCATTAAGACTTTCAGAGCTTGGAAAAGTACACAGGATGGAGCTTTCAGGAGTCTTAGCAGGTCTATTTAGAGTCAATCAGTTCACTCAGGATGATGCACATCTTTTTGTAACAGAAGACCAGCTTCAGAGTGAGATAGCAAACGTGATAAAAATTTTCAAGCACATGTTAGACATATTCAATTTCAAGTATTCTTTCTCATTGAGTGTAAGGAGTAAAGAAAAAGCAGAAAAATACCTTGGGGATGATGCTCTCTGGGAAAAAGCAGAATCAGCTCTTGCAGACGGACTAAAAAAACAAAAGATAAAGTTTGAAAAGATGCCTGGAGAAGCAAAGTTCTATGGTCCAAGTCTAGATGTATTGATAAAAGACTCATTAGGAAGAGAATGGCAATGCTCAACCCTTCAGTTAGATTTCAACATGCCTAAAAGATTCGGACTGGAGTATATAGATGAAAAAGGAAAAGCAAGAACGCCAGTATTGCTTCATAGAGTTGTTTATGGTTCATTGGAAAGGTTCATAGGAGTTTTAATAGAACATCTTAACGGAGCACTTCCATTATGGCTTTCTCCTAGACAAGTAAAGGTAATAAGTTTCACAGATAGAAATCAGAAAGCTTGCGAGAAATTTGTAGAGAAATTAAAAGACGAAATACCAGGGATAAGAGTAGAAGAAAGTTACGAATCTGACACTGTGCAAGCTAAGATAAGAGATGGAGAAATGATGAAAACAAATTATGTAGTTGTTATAGGCGATAAAGAGGAATCTTCAAAGACTTTAGCAGTAAGGCCTAGAGGAGATAAGCCGAAGTTTGGAGTAAGTGTAGACTCATTTATATCAGATTTGAAAAAAGAGTTAGCTGAGCCATATAAAAACTTATAAACCTTGTCTGTTTAAACCGTTTATCAAAAAGAGAAGATGAAAATTCAACCTTACATAGAAAAACTTGAGGTTTCTCCCGAATACAAGGAGTTCAAGCAAAAATACCATGATTCATTCTTGGTTGCAGGATTCTTTATCTTGGATTATGAAACAGGTCAGAATATGCACCAGATAGACTACTATATTCCCTCTGAAAAGAAAGTGGCTGCATTCACTTTGGCAGAGCAAATAGCAGTCCAAATCCTCGAGCTTATGGACGAAAGAGTTCCAGAACAGCTTGATGAAAGGACGAATATAGACTTAGACGCACTCAAAGGTATAATAGAAGATGAGATGAAGAACAGAAGTATTACAGAAGAGATAAAGAAGATGATTGCAGTAGTCCAAAGAGTTCAGGGGAAAGTCATATGGAATGTAAACTGCATCTTATCAGGAATGGAGCTTTTGAAGTCTCACGTTGATGACCTAAGCGAAACAGTTTTGAAGATGGAGCGCAGTTCAGTAATGGACTATCTTAAGAAAATACCTGCTCAAGGTTCAATGCCAGCAAAAGCAGCAAAAGCAATAACCCCAGAGGACATCGACAAAGAGATTGAAAAATTGGACAAATTAAAAGAGATGTTAAATAAAGAAAAGGAAAATTTAAAATCTGGAAACACCGGAAAAGCTTCAGATGAAGGGGCTCTTCCATCAGAACCTCAATTTAGCGATGAGGAATAATTCTTCAGCTTTTCTTCCACAATAGTTTAGTATAACCTTTTTTTTCAAGAGTTCTTTTCTTAACAGAAAGCTTTTTCATTATCTCTTTTACTCTTTTTCTAGCATCCTTAACATTATTCGAATCACATAAAATCTCAATCTCTATAAACCATCCAAGATTTTTTACATTGTTAAGCTCAATAGATACTCCGTCTTTTGTTTTGTATAGCTCGGTTCTTTTTTCCTTTCTAAGCCATTTTTCAAATCCAAAGTTCTGAAGCAGATTGAAAAAGTTGTTTATGTCTGAAACATGGAACTCCACTTCTTCTTTCGCCCATACGCCCTTCTTATAAGATATAGCTCTCTTGAAGTTCACTTCTACATTATTTCCCTTCTTTCTCAACCTCAAGCTTTTTTTAGGATAATGTCCTCTTTCTAATGAGTAATAATCATCAACCTTCTTCTCAATACGAACAAATTTAGCGATTTTCTTTATGTTTTTTCTCGCTTCAGAGAGATTTTTTACATTTACTTTGCTTTCCACCTCTATCCAACTCATTATTCAAAATATTAAATACAATTAATAAAGATTTCTAGAAAAAATAAAAAAAGAAATAAATTAAAAAATAAAAATTAACAAGTAGCTTTAACTGTGCCTTCTGAGCAAGTCTTCAGTCCGCCACTTCCGTCGCTTACTACTGCAGCAACAGTGACGCTATCCACATCACCTACTCCATTAAATGTGTAAGTGTTAGATTCCAACTCAAGCAATTCGAATGCTCCTAAATCTGAAGCATCAATAACTGTCCTAACACCTGCAGTGTCAAAGATTACCTTCAAATCTTCAAGTACTCCAGTTCCAGCGCCTCTTCTTATAGTAATAGTGGCATCGGTAGCGTTATTTGAGCAACTAACAGGCTCAACTTGGACTGTAAGACAGTCGCTAGCTCCGCCCAATGCTCCGGCTCCACCCTGAATAGTTGGTCTCAAGAATAGCCAGATGATTGATACAGCAACCAATACAAGAAGAATTATCAATACATTAGTTACAATATCACTCAACCCCTTCTTTGATCTCATCATGTCAACCTCCTTTTAATCTATGTAAATGCTTATGATAGCATTCCTCAATTAGAATAATTTATCCTCGAATATTTATAAATCTTTAGATTTAGGAACAAGCGCCAGAGCCGTAACTGTAAGTGCCATCAGTATTTCTTAATCTACAATCACATATGTCATTAGGAACAACATAAGCAATAACTGCTCCAAAGCACGTAGCATCTTGAGTGAAATCTGCGCCTGCAGCTGTTCCATCTCCGTCACAATCACACTTTGCAGGAGGACTTGCTACGTTACACAAAGCCACAAAGGCAGAAGTTTCAGTGCTAAGGACTTGACCATTATTATCTATATCTGCATAGCATCCACATGATTCCCACAAGCAAGCACTACCTGTTTGGCATTGTTGGAATCCATCCAGAGCCTGATTTCCATCTCTATCTAAATATTGATCAACATTACATACACTTCCAGGTAATCCAAGCTCACATTGTTCAGAACCTCCAACAACTCCATCTCCACAAACAGCTTGTTGCTGGCTTCCGCTTCCAACAATCTGCGAATCTGCAATGTCTCCGATTCTTTCACTTCCGCTTGAAAGACCTATTATTGGAACAACAGAAATTTTGACAATTGTTCCTAGACTTTCTCCTGCAAAACTGATTATTAATTTCCCAGAACCAAGCTCATCAATAACAGTATAATTCTTTATCATCTTGCTGTTCCCTCCATCATCCTCCAATATTACTCCAATTCCAACAACATTTCCTTCACCTGCATTTCTCTTTACATTGAGTTCAGCAACATCATTTGTGTCATCAACAATAACACTACTTGGAACAATTTCCAAACTTACTCTAAAAGTATCTCCTATTCCTTCAACCTGTCCGGCTCCTCCCTGTATGACTGGTCTCAGAAACATCCAGATGATTGATACAGCAACCAATACAAGAAGAATTATCAATACATTAGTTACAATATCACTCAACCCTCTTTTACTCATCTATCAACAAATATCATTTTGTTTATAAATGTTTCTCGTGTTTTGATTATAAGAGCTATAATTATCCGTGCCCAAACCAGAAATAATGCACTCCTTCCTTCCTTCCTTGATATCTTACAAAACCAAATCTCTCAAACTGCACAACGTCTCCTACTTTCAGATTCTCAATATCCTTATCAACAATCCCTTCAACCCATTCGCCATTAGGCATCAAAACACTAGCGTTTACATTTTCAGATATCCAATTTATCCTCGGTATTTTCTTGTTCTCAACAGAAGTTATTTTAGATTTTTTTCCAAGTTCCAGGTTAAAAAGATGCAATAGTCTTATTTCCTTTCCATTGTACTTTTCAAAGTCGGATTTTGATATGTAAAGATTTTTGATTTTGACACTTCGAGTCTCATTCCTATCCGGATGTAAAGGCACATCAATCTTCTTCACATTCAAAGTGTTTGTCCAGTCTAATTTCACAGGATTGATTATGAATGAATATCTATCACTCTTCATATCTATAACTTTTCTGTTTGAAGCATACAGAGATTCAATAGGGACGGTTATATCTTGCCTGTTCAGTCCTATCTCTTCTATAAAAGCTCTTAAAGCCTCTGGAGTTATTCCTCTCCTTATCAAGCTTTGCACACTCCATGTCCTGGGATCGTCCCACCCACTGAACTGCCCGGACTTGACTTCTTTTTGCGCCTTGGATTTTGATACTTTTGCTCCAGCACCTTCTATTTTGATAAGTCCTGTATGCATCACCTGAGGATGTTTCCAGCCAAAGATATCCCAGATATATTTTTCCATGTCAGTTTCCATGACAAGGTCATTTCCTCTAAGGATGTGAGTTATCCCGAGGTTATGGTCATCTATAGCCCAGCTCATCTCCAATGTAGGCCATAATCTATATTTCTTTCCAACTCGAGGATGCTCCCTATCAGATATTTTGAACAACACTCTGTCCCTAAACGCAGGATTAGGATGTTGCATGTCAGTTTTTATTCTCAAGACTCCATGACCTTCATCAACTGTAAACAACTCTTTCCATCTCAGCAACTGAACATCCATTGGAAGAGACCTGCATCCGCACTCCTGCCCGGCATCCTTTATCTTCTTGAATTCTTCCTGCGTACAGAAACAAACATAGGCTTTGTCTTTTTTAATAAGTTTTTGAGCATAATCATAATATAATTTCAGTCTGTCAGATTTGTAAATTATAGGTTTGGCGTATTTTACCTTCAATAGCTTGAAAGCATCTTCAATCAACTCGTAAGCTTCCTTTAATGGTTGCTTCTCCTCACTTCCTATAGTATCGTCCATAACAAGAAGAAGTTTTCCATTATACTTCTCTGCATAAAGTGCATTTAACAAATAGGTTTTTGCATTTCCTATATGCAACGCTCCAGATGGGAACGGAGCCATTCTGAAAACCATCTTCTTTTTTCCTGCACTTCCTGGAAGTTCTGGTAATCCTTTCTCTTCTTCAACTTTTTCTTTAACGTAATCTTTAAGTTTTTCAAAACTTTCAGTTCTTTCTTTTTCACTCATAGCATTTACCTTCCTTACAGCTTCTTTTATAGAAAGCATTATCTTTCCTATGTCTTCCTTCTTTAGCCCATGTTGGAAAAGCTTTGGAAGAATTTTATCAACTTTAGCTTCTCCAAATTCAATAGAATTCTGTAAGGAATATGCCATAATCTCCTTTGAAAAATCTTTCATGCTATACTGAACAAACAGCACTATTTAAAATTTTAAGCAGGCAGGTTATTACGGCTTCCGAAAGGATTTTAAACCAATTTTGAGGTCAATTTATATGGCATTGATAGAGTTAGTAGATCACAATGGTGTATTGACTGGAGCGACAGCTGAAAGAGAAACCGCGTATAGGCCAAGCTTTCAAGGAATAAAGCCTCAATCGCATGTGATGTTGTTTGACCCTAAAGGGCAGATGTACTCTCAGATAAGGTCTCTACAAAAAGCAGCCTGGCCTGGAAAGGAACTTCCAATTAGAGGAGGAAATCCAAATCCAAGGAGAGAAGGAGATTTCTATGAAAATGGCGATCAAAAAAGAAGAATAGATTATGCTACCGTGGCTGTAAACGAGACTTTTGAAGAAGATGGAATAAGGATTCCTAAAGAAGAATTAAGAAGAGTTCAAGGATTGCCAAAAGTTGTAAATTTTCAAGAATTAGGAAGCGTCTATCTCGCAGTATCTTGGGTAATTTATGATCCAATAGCCCACGGCCCTTTCAGTCTCAATCCTAGAGAGGCAGCTGGTGAAGTCTTAAGACCAAGAGATTGGTTCGATGAAATCCATGCAGAGCTTACACTTGGTCCTTACGGTGTTGAACTGATGAAAAGGGCAAGAGAGATATCTGAGGACATAGAACATGGTAGAGTGGCTAGAACAAAAATGGCTAGTTAATCTTTCTTTCTAATTCTCGTATCTTTGCAATCAAAGTTTCTATCTTATAATTAGCATCATCAAGTTTTATCTTCAATTCGTTCATTTCTGTCCTTAAATGATCCCCACTCTCTCTTCTTGCTGTTCTTAAAGAATCAACAACAGAGTTGTTATCTGGAGCAGAAGCGCTTGCCTGCGCAAATCCAGTAAGAAAATCAAAGTTGTCATTTTTAGAAACAGAATTGGTTTTTATCGCAGAGTTTGAAATAGGTTGCGTAAGGTCTATTATTTCCGGAGAATCATCGTAATCATTATCAGCAGCCTTTATCCAACCTCTCTTATACATATCGCTAAAATCAATTATTTCATTTCTCTTTTTCTTGAAAACACCCATACTATTCCATACCTGCTTTTTATTTAAAACCTTCTTTAACCAAGAATTTAAATAACTCTCGAGCTATTTTAAATCAAGGAAGATGGTGAACATACACAACTTAATAGCGGCGATTAGCCCAGATGTTTTTTGTGATGAATCTGTTAAATCAGAAGTTAAAAAAATTGTGAAATCAGAAGGGTATCAGAAGGCAGCAGAAAAATCAAAGCCTATAGAATCCAGAGATTTGTTCAACTATGATGCAGCAAAAAACGATGCTCTAAAAAAATGGGGATTGAAATCTCCTATAGAGAAACACAAACTTAGCTACGATTCTCCTGCAGATGGTTTAGAGCCAGTATATTTCTGGATACTAGACTTTGCAAGCGGAGCTTTCAAAGAAGTTGAAAAACTTAGCGATACATTCGCTTCATCAGTAGGCTCAGGTCACTTTTCAGAACTTGGCCAAAGAATGACTTTGATGCAACAGCAATCTACAAAACTTCTTGGAGATGTTAATACAGTATTGAAGTCTATATTAGGGATACTTTACGACTTGAAAGAGTTCAAACTGAAATTAAGGCCCTATGATTCGCTAACATCTAAAGAGGAAAAGGAAAAAACAGCCGCAACTCTTTCTTTGAAGCAAACTTGGATGGATACAGTTGACATGAAAAGAGGCCAAGGGAGCATAAATGCACTCACAGCAGGTCAATTAGACTTTGCTACATTAAGAGATGCCTTCATGAAAGCAGAATCGGAAGACCAGATAAACAAAATGGACCTGAATGACAGAGTAAAAAGAATTCTTATACAAAGATATTTCGAGTTCAAGACTTGGCGGAAAGAATCAGAGTTATCATTAAGACAGAGATTTGCAATAGAGAAAAATTACTTGAAGTCGCAAGTGAACAGCCTAAAGTTATATTCAAAGTGGATGGTCCCATATCTAAAAGCTGCAAACCAACTCTCTCAGAAAGAAATGTCAAATGCTTCGTTAGTGAATGTATTCAACACACTCATGCTAGAACTGACTCTACTTGCAAAAGATAAATATGATCCAAAAGACGATGTGACTACTGGCGTGCTTCCAAAAATGTTTGAAAAAATTTCTGCAAGAAAATACAGCCCTCTAATAATAATAGAATTCAAATTCAGAGGAATACCCCGAAGAGTAAGTCAAAGAGGGGATTGGGCTTTCGGAGGAAAGACAGATGTTGAGTTCACAAGCTACGCTCTCAACGAACAGGAACTTAAAGTTCTCAAGGATGAGTTCCAAAAAGACGATTTTTCAGAGATGCTGAAACTTATCCAGGGAGGAACAGACGATTCTATAAAAGAGATGCAAAAAGACATAGATGAATTTACAGATGCTAAAAAAGAAGAGAAGAAGGAAGAAAAAAAAGATATTGATGATACAAATCCATTTTCAGCACTATTCTCTTTTATGAAGCCGAAGAAAAAAGAAGAGAAGAAAAAAGAAGATGAAGATCTCTCAAGAGGTATAAAGCCAGACAACGATTATGAAAAAGTAATACGCTCACAAGCCATAATAACTGCAAGAGAAAAATGCTTCTCAATATTCGATACATATAAAAAAGCTCATGGGATGCCCTCTCATGCAAGCCATTATGATCCAATATTATAATGTCCAAAAAAATCAAGATAAGAGAGCTCAAATCAAAGATAAAAATTATCTCAGAAAAACATTCTGATGAATCGGAGTTAGAGGAAAGAATAGAAAATCAACCCACAATTCGTTCTAATATTTCTATACCGGGAGCTTCTCCGGAAGAATTAGTAATTCCAGTATCAAGACCTATAAGAGTTACTGCACAGACAGCAGAAGACGTTGATTCTAACTCTTCTAGGAATGTTAATTATCAATCTACAGTAAGAAGCGATAATAGGACTTATAGCACTGCAATCCGTCAGGAAACCAATCAGAACGCAATGGCCCTTTCCTCTCCAGAACAAGCTCAAGCACAAAGAAATCCATTTCTAGGACAAAAAGAAAATAATCTTTTCGCAGAGCAGAACAGATTAGAATTAGAGAGACAAGCAATACAGGATGCAGAACAGCAAAGGAGACAATATGAAGATACCGAAAAAGAAAGAAGAAGAAAACACCCAGGAGCTTATGGGTAAATTTAAATAAATCTTATAACATCTATCAATATGGTTTCATCTGAAGGTTTCTATCCAGGGGCGAATTATGGTCTTGATCCATGGTATGCAGAAGACGTCTGGGATTCTTATGGCATGTCTGCAGAAAAACCTGCAGGAGGATATGGAATGAGCACTGCAAGAATAGGATTCCCTTCAGACCCAACTACATCTAATCAAATTCGTGCAGTGACTGAGAAGCTTAATACTGGTGCAAAAGTAGTAGAAGTTTCTGGAGTCAATATTATGGGAAGAGGTGGCGCTTTAGGACAATTAGATGCCATTCCAAAACAGCAGTTTGACGAAATACGTCGATTAAAAGATCTTACAGGAGTTGAGCTTACTTTCCACGGACCTCTTGTAGAAGCTTCCGGCATCGGCTCAAGAGGAGAACCATTCGAAGAATTAAACAGACAACAAGCAGAAAGAGAGATGTGGCACACAATGCAAAAAGCACACCAGTTAGACAATAAAAAAGGAATCCCAGTAGTATTTCATTCAAGCACTCTTGGAGCTCCTTTGCAAACAACTTTCAAAGATGAAAAGACTGGAGAAGAGATAACAACGGACAGACTTTACGTCGATAAGCACACAGGAAGCTTAAAAAGAGTAGGTCTTAGCCAGTTTCATCCAGATTATTTCAAAGGTGCAAAAGCTCCAAGTATTGATGAAGGAATAAGAATTGAAAACCAAGAGAAATGGGAACAATCTTTAGCAAGCTTGAGTTTTAGTGCTTTCCAAGCAAGAGACATACTAGATAGAGCACTAGATCAGATAGGGAAAAAAGGTGGAACTGAAGAAGACAAACAAGCATATCTAGATTACTACAAAGAATATTTACAAAACCCAGAGAAAGCGCAAAAAATGTTAAAAGACCTCGGTCCATCATCAAAAGGTGTAGAAGAGAACATTAAAGAGATTCTCCACGGAGAGGCATATCTAAGAGGTCAATACAAAAATCTCAAAGATATGTACAATCAAGCTTATTCTACTTCAACAGGAAAAGACAAAGAACTTCTCGATGATTACAGAAAAAGAATAGCTCCAAAAATAGAATCTTATGAAACTGACCCTTCAAAAGCTCCTGAACTTGCAGAAGTAATTATAGACGGAATAAACACTCTAAGGAAAGTCCAAGCTCCCTCAACAGTAGAGCCGTTAAGGGATTTCATGATAGAAAAATCTTCAGAGACAATATCAAACGTCGCATTAAAATCCTTCAAAGAATACAAAGATGCAGCCCCTATAATCGCTATAGAAAATCCTCCTGTAAGCACTTTTGCATTGAGCAGAGCAGAAGAGCTTGTAGACCTCGTAAAACAATCACGAGACAAATTCATTGAAAAAGCAACACTCTCAAAGAATGAAGGAGGCATGGGTTTAGAAAAGAGCGAAGCAAAGAAGCAAGCAGATAAACTAATAGGTCTGACATGGGACACAGCACACATCAATACTTTGAGGGCAAAAGGATATTCAGAAAAAGATATCCTTAAAGAAGTAAAGAAAGCAGCTCCTTATGTTAAACACATCCACATCTCCGATAATTTCGGTATGGAAGATACAGAACTTCCTCCAGGATGGGGAACAGCTCCAATAAATCAATCAATAGAACTAATTGAAGGTTATAATAAACAAGTAAAAAAAATAGTTGAAACAGGAGACTGGTTCTCTAGAATGGGCATGGGAAAGAAAACTCCAATCCTTGAATCTTTCTCAGGCCTTGGCGCTTCCGTTTATGCAGCATCTCGTCCTCCTTACTGGGCTCAATCAGCATACACTATGGGAAGTTACTTTGGAGGATTAGGAGAAATCAATCCTCAAATACATCACTCAATATACGGAGGGGGATTCTCGGGAATGCCAGCAGAACTCGGAGGACAGTTTGGCGGAGGAAGGAGTAATCTTTCAGGAACTCCGATTGAATAATTATCTAGAACTCTATCTATAAACTTATAAACTTCTTCAAAATACCTAAAATATGCAGGCAGTAGCAGAACAACTTGAACAAATTTTTCATCAAGAAACTTCTAGTTTTCTTCCATTAAGAGTTCATTTTGATAAAGAAAGAAAAGTCCATTATTTTGCTTCTCCTTATGAACTTCTCACTGACGATTTGACCGTTAGGCATTTAGAAGATGATCCTACAATAGTCCACTTTCAAATGATAGGTTCAGATCATTTCAAAAGACATTTACTACATTCAACAGTAAATGGAATATATGTCTTAACCGCAAGCGGCTACCTCTTCACAGGTCCTATCGAGGTTTTTCCATGGAAATCAAGAGAACCTTTAGGCTACAAAAGATTAGAGCTTTCAGAAAGAAGGGATTTTGCAACAATGGCTCTGATAGACGCATTTCATGTTAAAGGCGATAAAGAAAACCAGACAGCAGGACTGCCTGGGGCGATTGAGATGCACAGAAGTAGAGTAGGAAGTTTTGGAAATCCTGAGCAGGTCTCCTTAGAAAATGCACTGAAAGTTTACAATGCAATGAGACACCACGTTCCTAAATTTTAGCCTTATCTATCTATACAAACATATATAATCCAGTAACAACTTTTAAAAATAACATTATCTAACTAATAGCTAGGAAAGAGGAGAAATGGCTAAGAAAAAAACATCTCACAAGAGTAAAACTTCTACAAAAGTAAAAACTGTTAAGAGAAAACCCTCAAGTCGTAGGATTTTTGCCAATGAGCGCGAGATAGCTTTGGACTTTGCAACATCTGTCCATGAAAAGTTCAAAGAGCTTGTTAAAGCAACAATTCTTTTCGGTTCTCAGTCAACTAAGACTGCAAAAGTAGGCTCAGACATAGACATTGTGATACTTATAGACGATGCATCAGTAAGCTGGGACTTAGAGCTTATATCTTGGTATAGAGAAGAATTAGGTAAATTAGTATCTTCAAAAGGTTATTCGCGAGATTTGCATATCAATACTGTAAAGCTTACAACGTGGTGGAATGACTTGATGCATGGTGATGCAGTAGTCCTGAATATTTTAAGATACGGAGAAGCACTAATAGATATTGGTGGATTCTTTAAACCTTTGAAATCTTTGCTTTTGCAGGGAAGAATTCATTCAACCCCTGAAGCAGTGCACGCAGCTTTACAGCGTTCCCCCCTACACTTAGCAAGAAGCAAGGCAGCCGAAGCAGGAGCCATAGAGGGAGTTTATTGGAGCATGGTAGATGCAGCACAAGCAGCATTAATAACAATTGGAAGATTACCTCCTTCTCCAGAGCACATAACTAAAATGTTGTATGAAAGTTTCGTAGAATCAAGATTACTTCCAAAGGAATTTGTAGGATGGTATAGAGATATATTCGCATTGCACAAAGAACTAAACCATGGAAGACTTCATGAAATAAAGGGGGCTGAAATAGACCTCTGGCAAGACAGAGCTGAAAAATTCCTAAGACAAATGGTAAAGATAATAGATGTAGCTATTGAGCAGAATAAAAGAGATTTAATGAATAAGGGTAAAAAACTAACAGAATAATTACTTCTTAGACTCAAAAGCTTCACTATAGTTTCTTTCTCCAATAGAGTATCCTTTTCCAGCGTGATACACTAGATTAAGGGCTTTTCCTTCCTCTTCTGGATCTCCGCTCTTAGCCATTGTAGAGATTCTCTTTCCAACTACTTCAGCTATTTTTTCTCTATAAGTATCTCCATGATTTCTCTTAATCTCAGCTTCAGTCTCATCTCTCATCTTGCTTATTCCCTTAACAAGATAAGGCTTGTTAACATCTGAGAAAATATCTTCTGAAGGTGCAGGTCTTGCAAGTTTTCCAGCCATATCAGCTTCCTTGTCAGTTGCTCCAGCTTTCTTTCTCGAAGCATAAGCTCTTTCATAAGAAGCGTTAGCTGCAAGTTTATGCATATCTTCTTTACTCATTCCTTCAGGAAGTCTTCCATCTTTCACTCTTTTGACAGCTTTTTCAAGGGTAAGGTATTTTGAATGGTCCTCAAGTAACTTTCTTTCATCAGGATTATCAACTCCTTCCATAATATCTTTAGTATTTGCAATATCAACAAGTTTTGAATCATAATTTCCATCTCTTTTAAGAACACTTTCAGGGTCTCTTGCAAGAGTTCTTACAGCATCATCTCTTTTTCTTGCCACTCTATAACGAGCGCCTTCATCAGCTCTATGTTCTTGATCTTCTTTAGATAAAGCATTGAATTGCTCTTCAGTATATCTCGGACTTCCATCTTCATTGAAAGCATCATTAAGTAAAGAATCTCTACCATACTCTAAGAAGTTCTTATCAGCATCCTTAGCTTTGGCAGGACTTTCTTTAGCCCTTGCTAATATATGTCCTTTATCCACCATTTCAAGTTCGGAAAGCAAAACTTCCAATCTTGTTTTTTTATCTTTAGCCATACTTACCCCAGAAATAACTAGTATTTAAATCTTTCTATTTGTTACCTCTTAATAGTGAAACAATACTTCTTAAACCCCTCACATAGTCCAAGCAGTATGCCAAGCAGACATGACTACAAAGACTGGTCAGAAGGAGAGCTTTTCCTTCTTTATTTATTAACCAAATCACAAGTTTATAGAACCCCTAACAACCATCTAAATAGTATAAACCTAGCCAGTACTATTAACGAGCTCTGGAATAACGACAGATGCCCTGGGGAAGTTCAATACATTTTTTACCATCATAAAAAAGGCATAAGAGGAAGGTATCATAAACGGTTAGAAGATATCTAATACTTGGTCTTTTTCCTCTTTTTCTAAGACTTCTTCTATCTTATTTTCATCATTTTCATCCATGCTATCGAAGTCCATAAAATGAGGTTCTTCCTTTTTCACTTCATGTAATTGCGCAGACTCAATAGGGATTGCTTCATTCAATATAGGCATATCATTTTTCTTCTCATTAAATCCGGGGAGATATTCGTCCTCTGCCTCCAAGGCTTTCAATATAAGCTCTTCTTCATCAATATCTTTTTTCTCATCTTTCTTTATAGTTCCCATTTCCATTGTAGGAATATTAGGGATATTAGAAGGAGCAGGGGCATTTGCCATTGCTATGACTTCTTGCATCAATATAGGTTCTGGAGAAAATATTCCCTCGCTAATCCTTCCGATTCCATAACCTGGATTGCTTCTCTCAACTTTCTCACTCTTTTGCCTTTCTGTTTCAGCCACAACTCTCGATATTGCTTGCGCAGAATCTGCATTGACAGTGAGACTATCGATACCTTCTTTAACAACAAACCTTGCAAATGCAGGACTGTTCACTGCCTTTCCGCAGATAGAAACAGGAATTCCAAACTCTTTGCATTTTGTTATTACCTGCTTTACAGAATTCAGCACAGCTGGATGAAGCTCATTATACAGCTCTCTAACTTCTGGATTGTTCCTATCTATTGCAAGAGTGAGCTGTATAAGGTCGTCAGTTCCTATATTCACAAAATCAACACCTTCTCTGCATATATCTTCTATTATCTGAACACTTGCAGGCGTTTCAATCATCACGCCAAGTTTTACATTTGCAGGAAGACTCACTTTTCCAATTATCCTTTTTGACTCTCTTATTTCTTCAACAGATATCACTTGGGGAAGCATGACTGCAAATTTTCTTTCTGGAAAGTCGTCAGCAAGATCTTTTATAGCATTAAGCTCTGTCTCGAAAAGGTCAATGTTTCTCAAAGCAAATCTTATTCCATGATTGCCTAGAAGGGGGTTGCTCTCTATTTGTTCAGAAGCACCAACAAGATTTCCATATTCATCCGATTTTATATCAGATATTCTGAACCAAGCTTCTCTGAAAGGATAAGTTATTTTCTTTAGATTTGAATGCAAATGTTCAACATAACTCTTAGTCTCGTTATTCTTTATATACCAATTAGCGTGTTTCCCAGATATTGCTGTCAGACACTCTATTCTTGTAAGTCCAATTGATTCAAGTCTTGATGTTGCAGCGACTTCTGCATATTCAGGAACATCAACGTTCAATCTTATCTTCGTTCTTGTAGGGATAACTGGATTTATCTCAAGTTTCTTTTCAAAACCTTTTCCTTCTATAATTCTTCCAGTGAATGCATCAACGCTGACTAATTGTCCATCTCTTAGTTTTCCAGTGGCTTCTACACTTCCAGTTACTACCGGAAGACCAATCTCTCTTGCTAAAATAGAAGCATTCCCACTTGCTCCTCCCTCTTCAGCAATCATAGCAGCTGCTTTATGCATCTTAAGTCCCATTTTCTGGGAAAGATTTTTTGTGACTATAACATCTCCTCTTTGCACTTTCTTTAAATCATCTTCATTAGAAACAATTTTAACATTCCCACTTCCGACTCCATGAGAAACTCCTGTTCCAGAAAGCAAAACATTTCCAGTTAATTCTTCATCAAACGCAACTCTTTTAGAGGTTATGTCTCTCGACTGCAATATGTAAACTCCTTCTGGGTTGATAGCAAACTCAATATCTTGTGGTTTCTTAAAATGCTGTTCAAGCTGTAATGCGAATTGCGCCAGTTTCTTTATTTCATATCCTGTAAGAACTTGCTGTTTCCCCCTCTCTTCTGACAAAGGTATGCTTCCAACTCTTCCAGCAGAATCTCTTACAATTGCAGCTTTTTTTATAGTTATCTTGCTATCAAAAATATCAAGAGCATGATTAAGCAAATAACTATCCGGTGTGAAAGAGTTAAGACCAACACCAAATCCCCATATAGCCTCTATAAGAATACTTCCCGACTTCAGAGGATTATCACTGAATACAACCCCAGACTTTTGAACATCTGCCATTTCTTGTATAATTACAGAAATACCTTCATGGAAATCAACACCCTTTCTCTTTTTATAATATAGAACTTTTTCACTGAAGGCAGAAGCAAAACACTCTTTAATTCTCCTTATGAGTTCGTTTTCTCCCTTTATATTCAAGAATGAGTCATGCTGTCCTGCAAAGCTTGCTTCAGTCTTAGATGTTGGCGAGCTTCTTATGGAAACGAAAGGAGGTTCATGTGACGTCCTCAATATATCCAGAGCTCCTCCACTTGCATTGTTGAAAGTCTTTCTATCAACATCGAGAACTTCATAAGCCTCAAGTATCTCACTCTGTAGCTCTTTTGGAAATTCAGAGTTAATTATTAGCTCTCTTACCTCGTAGGACTTGTTACGTAAGTTTTCTTCATTCTCATGATTCAAATCACTAAGGATTTCATTTATTTTCTTTCCGATAGCAGTTTTTATTAAGAAATATTCGAACGCTTTAGAAGTCACAACAAACCCAACAGGCACAGGAAGCTTAGCATTTGCAATCTCAGCCAGTTTAGCAGCTTTCTCTCCAACTAAAAGAGTATCTTTAGAGCTTAGCTCAGAAAACCATCTAACATAATCCTCTTTTCCTTGCATAGCATAGAATGCAATTATGAGTTAATAAATTTAATCCAGGCAAACTATCTATTTTTATGCCTGAAGGAGAAGATAACCAGTTGTAGTATCAGCAAGTTAAGGAATATGAATGTTACAAAATAATTCCCGTTCGCGATATATACTCCTGCGAACACACTTAGAATAAATCCTATAACAACAAAAAAAGCAATCTCTCCTATTCCCAATTTAGCTTTCTGTTTTTCCATTCCATAAGCTTTTCTTAATCTAACTATCTTAGAATCTTCAGGACCGTTCTTTCCCCATTCGTCAAGCTCTTTCAAGCTATGGAATACTGGGATACCTCTCTTAACAGCATGTTCATGTTCCATCACAGCACCCTTAGATTTCTTCCAATCAGGCATCATGAAAAGTGCGTCACAATGGTCTATCACAGCTAAATCGCCTTCTATAAAGTCCTCATAGCTTGTCTTCTTGACATCATCATGAAAGTGATAAGAATTCAAATGTGGGCAATGAGCACTGAAACCTAAATCCCATATTTTAACGGCATAATCTCTTGCCTTCTGAATATTTTTCTCAACAAGCTTCCTAGTCTTCGCGGTGTAAGGTCCAGAAACATAAATTATCTTGTTCCTTCTATTCTTCATAAAACAACAGACAAACCCAACTTTATAAATCTTGTTTCTGTAGTAATTAGGAAGTTAAGACAAATCTTCGTTTTGATAATATTTATATATCTAATTTCCAGCTTTAGCTTATGTCAAAGAAATCATTTTTTGCAAATAGAACAGTGCCTCAAGTGAAAGCTCTAGATACTAGAGAAGTCTATCATCAAAGAGGCTTAGTAGACAAGATAGAATGTCTTAATCCCGAGTCTCAGGCAATTATTCTCAAAGCCGAGCTTATTCCAAGAAGTTTCGCTCCTGGTGCAGAAAACTCTTTTGAAGTAGCAAGGAAGTTTTGGAAACACGGCCCGTATCTTGTTTTAAGTCAGCCAGGAACAATAGAGGAAGCTCTGGAAACACAATATCATCCTTTAGAAATTCGGAGAAGAGATTTTGATTCTAAGTTAAGAAAGTCCAAAAGCGGAAAACCTACTCAGGAAGAACATATTAGGTTTTTAGGATATTCATTTCGACCAATACAAGGCCCAGATAAAGTAAAGAGAATGGTTCCATTTTCAAGAATATTAGATGGAGCAAGATTATTTGCTTATGCTTCTCAAAAAGCTGGAGGTATTGAAGTCAGAACATATGACGATTCAGCAAGAGTTGAAACAGAAGGAGGAGTAGCAATAGTTAGAGTTCCCTCAACATCCGAAAAGAAAGAAAGATACCTTATGAGAGTTGCAGGCTTTCCTTTATTTGATAATCCAGAGCAGTTTTCAATAGCCTGGGGATTCAGAACAACCGGAAGGAATCTCCCTGAACATAAAGTCTGGACATTCGGCTATAAGTTCAAAGAAGACACAGAACAAAGCAATGCTGTTATATTAGATGATAAAGATGTTGCAGCAGCATATGCGATTGCCGCACATTATATGGTTAATGGGCATAACAGCGTTCCTTGGGAAATGATTCCAATAGCAAAACCTTCAGAATCTCAAGTATCTTTTGATTTCAAATTAGGTAATAATGTTTTAGTCTATGACCCAACTACTTCAACAAAGGATCATTTGCGTCAATTGTATATGGCAGAACGCTCAATCCTTCATGGAAGAAGAGTTGCATTAAAAGGCCATGATGAAACAATGTTCTGGAAAGCAGGAAGAGATTCAAAACTTACTGATTACGTTTGGAATCTTCAATAAGCAGATTGCCTTACGGGCTCAGCAGCATCTATCTTAACAGCAGGCAACTCATACGGAAGACCAAGTTCTCTTACAATTCCATCCAAAGACATCCTGCTAGGTGCACAAATATCTATCCTACTAATCTCCCCAGTTTCTTCATCAAACTCCACAAAGGCCATTGCAGGGTAATTATTACGCCCCTTCTGTATAAGATACGCATCCTTTCTCAAAGGAACGGCATCAGATACTTGAAAGGGAGCCCTATCTCTTTTTATTCTTTCTGCAGACCTTTTAAGACTCTCCGGGCTAACAAGAATATCGTTTTCATCAGTCTGTACAAGACGATATGTCCGTGAGAACAATGTTTCTTCCACTTTACTCAATCTTTTCAATACTTATCTTTCCGCTACAAGGTATCTTAGGTTTTATAGCCTTAAGGGCCTCTCTTGCAACTCTTAGAGATTTATCATCTTGGCAAGCGATGAAAAACAGCTCAGTTCCAGCTTGAACCATAGCAGCTCTTCCTTCAACAACACCGAAAGAGTGCTTCATTCCAGAAGATAATCTGTCTGCTCCTGCTCCTGCCGCAGTCTTATTGTTCCTTAGAATATGGTGTGGATATACTTTTATAACAAAATAGTATTGTCTTGGTATTCTTTTGTCAAGAACTTTATTTACAATAAGCCTACATGCCTCAAGTGAAGTGTCTCTTACTTGCGCTCTCTCTTCAGAGATGAATCTTACAATATGTTTGAGTTTTCCCTGATTAAATGCCTCGGTATTTCCCATATTGTATTTGACTATTTTGTTGTGAGGATTCTGCTTTATGTATGCCTTTGATTTCCCCTTAGAAACTCTTGTATAAGGTCTAGCATACTTTTTAGAATACGCTCCAGCTTTTCTTAATGCTGCCATTTATTTCTTAGCCTCCTTAGTCTTCTTCTCTTTTTTGGCTTCTGTTGAAACAGCTGAGTCTTTAAGATTTATTTCAGTAGTTATAGCCTGTCCAGGAAGCCCTCTCTCAAAAATAGCTCTTACAAGCCCCTTATTTCCATGAGCATCAGATATCTTTCCCTTAATCACTTTTCCAGAAGGGCTTGTCCATTCAACATCCTTTCCAGCCATAGTCTTAGCTTCTTCTCTACTTTGCATACCAATGTCTAGAAGATAATGTTTTTCATGGATTCTATGCTTTCCGCGTCTGAATTGAACTACTATTCCTTTGACCATTGTATCCTTGCTTAGAAATTTGGGTTTTTAAAAGTTATTACTCTTTTAGAGCCACTCCCAATAATTCAGCACCCCTATAAAAAGAGGTCACAGATCTCCCTTTTAATTCATTCAGATCTTTTCCAAGATTTTTAGATTCAACAATAAAAGTTAAAATTTCTTCTAATCTTGCTATCGCAATAGCAGCACCACAGCCTTCAGCTTCCCTTCCAACTCTAATCACTAACCCAGAAGTGCCATCACCTATATTGATTGCATTGGCAAAATCTGTTTTTACTCCCTTTCCTCCTTGTCTATTATAGAAATAAATATCCTGGACAAGGTTATCCTCACGCATCGCACCTTCCAATGAAGCTGTTAAAGTATTTGCATAACTATCCACATAGACTCGCCTGCCTTGGAAAACGTCTACAGGCATTATCTTTTACCTCCATTTCTCAATATAACCAATAGAAGAATGAGCACAAGCAGGACAAAAATAGCAAACATCAGTACAAATGCTATAAGGTTTATACTTGAATTCGATGCAGGATTTGAGCTTCCGGATAGAACAATTGGCCCATCTCCGTTCCCATCAAAAATAATTCCATTGAAATTGTTATAGTTCTGTCCTTGTATTAAGTAGTCATCTTCAACCACAAAATCGTCATTCTCATCATCATCGTCTCCATCTGTTCTTGTGCTATGGCTAACTCCTGAATTGATATTTCCGCTCAAGTCCATAGTCCTTATTTCAATCCTATATGAAGTATCCTCATCAAGATTCTCTGCTCTGTAAGAATTGCTTGTAGTGTTGGCTACATTTCTTCCATCAATATAAATAAGATTTTGATAGAAATCGTCATTTGATGGATTGTCCCATATCCACTTTATAGCGTGTCTTGTTCTTGAATCTACTCTGACATTACTTACTAAATCTGGAGAGGTTGTATCCTTATATTCATAATATAGTCTGACTCTGTCTCCACCTATATCTGTGACAGTACAGAATTCGGCATAGTTTCCTCCAAGGCTCACATTATACTCATCATCTGTCTTGCTATTTTGAGGATTGCCTATTATTGCTCCACAGCTTCCATTGACAGGATATTCAAATTCATCAGTTGTGCTGTTAGTCACATTCTTTATGAGAGCATTACTAAACTGCACACTGAAAAGGATAACTTCTTTAGTTTCCAGGTGATTATATCCAAAGAAATTGAACTCTACAAAGTTTCCATTAGAATCCTTCCCTCTTGCAACATGCATCCCTGGGACATCCCATGAACTGAATGAGTCAACTATAGCAGTCTTGTTATTTGTCAAAAAGACTTTAACATTGCCTTGCCCAGTTGCATTGGAATCATTTCCAACAAAAACACTATTACTCATATCAGCAAATTTTGTTGCATTATCAGGATTATAATTATCAAAGTAAGTTACATTGATTGTTATAAAAGATTCATCTACAGCGAGAACTTCAGATGATGCAAGCACGAGGAAAAACAATCCTGCTAAAAGATAAATTATATTGCCTTTACGCATAAAGATACTCCTCCAGTTTCCTTTATAAATTTTACTCTTGTAACCACTATATAATTTATACAGCATTCTACTTCTCAAAAAGTGAATCTATTTATAGGAAAAAAACCTAATAAAATAATGAAATCAAAAAGAGGGGTAAGTGACATACTGTTAGCTATCCTGTTTATCCTCCTCATACTCGTAGCAATAACCATACTTCTTCTATCAATAAAACCTACAATCGAAGAAGCTGGCGAAGAGGCTCAAAGAACTTCGTCCTGTCTTACCATTGATATGGGGGTGTTAGAATGCATTTATACAAGTGAATCTGATGCTTTCGGAGGTAGGCTGTCCGGTCTTACTGTGAAGAGAGGTTCTGGAAACTCAGTGCTCAGTGACATAAGATTTGTTTTTGAAGACTCCACTGGAAATAGAGTTATAAAGAACACTTCTCAAGCAGAATTCTACAATTTTAATCTTCCAGACGAGCTTGAGAGTTCTTTTGGAGTGTTCAGAATAGGTTATTTTGAGCCTAAAGACGCAAGAACTGCTGCAGTGTTAAGCGAAGGAAAAAAAGTTTGCGACTCATATAATCTTCCAAAGACTTGTAAATTGAACGAATTCGGCGGGTGTCTTGGTGATGTCGATCAAAATGGGATGTTTGACACAAGAGATGTACTCGCCTTCCTAGATATCTGGATTTCAGCAATAAATTCAGGAAATTATGATTCCAATGCAGACTTTAACAAAGATTTAATAATTGACTCAAGGGATGTACTAGATGCAACAACTGCTTTCACAGATAACGGTTGTTAAAATACAATATCAAAATTACCCAACTCTTTCTTAAGAACATCAAATACATGTGATTCAATCTGGACTTTATTTTTCAGCTCGCCTTCAGCTATAGCTTCTTCAAACTCTTTCCTATTTGAGTTCTCAAACTTTGTCTTCCCAATCTTTATTATCTGATTGCCTTCAACAAAAAAAGCTCCTTTCGCTGTAATCACAAGTTCAGCCTTCCTCTCCCCATAATTTACCTGCAACATTGACTTATTTATAGCTATAAGCTCTTTTCTCTGCATATATTCAGTAAGGGCTGTCACAAGTTCGCTGGAATCCCTTCTTATTTTATCAATCTCGCTCTGAGTCATCTTTCCAGACTTGACTTTCTGCTTCATATCGGAAACTTCCTTCAGAATATGTACTAGTCTTGGAGATATCTTTCCTTTTTTCACAAGTTCCTTCTCAAAATCTTTCATCAATTGTTCTTTAGCCTTATTACCCAAGATATTTTTCAACAACCCAAAAACATCTTCATATGTTTTTTCTGCAGTCTTTTCAGTTATTCTTCCTTCTATTTTCTTTCTCATTTCAGCAAGTTTCTTATCATAATCATTAGCTTCTTTCAGTATTTTATCAACTTCCTCTCCAGATATCTTTTTCATTCTTCCGTGTTCATAATCTTTCCAAAGCTTCATCATTTTATCAAGGAATGTCCACTCTTTTACACCCATTATTTTGTCTTTTTCCATAAACAATTTTTTAGCTTCTGCTGCAATTTGTTTAGGTGTTGGAGGAGCATGGCCTGCTAACATTATCAAAGCTTGAGTTGGAGTCACAACACCATAGTATATATCTACAAAAGCATCAAGCATTCTTCTTGTTACAAGCCCCTCATTTTGCTCCCCATATTTCATGAATTTATCAACGGCTTCAGGGCTTGGTTTGACTTTTCCCATTTGAAGAAGAAGTTTCCAAGGAAGGAATGTCCCTCTATCATATAGTGGAATGGAATCTCTTATGAAAGTAAAAGCAACGGGCTCTGCATCCTTCACTCTGTCCCAAAAATCTGTAAGCAATGACACTTGCACATTCAAAGGATTGCTTACTCCTGCAAGAGCAGTAGCTTCTCTTATATAGTCATAGATTATTCCTCTAAGCTTTTCCAATAACTGAAGTCTAGGCATTCTTTTAACATCTGTATCGTCGATTATGACATAAGTATCAACATCACTAGTCTTATCAGCCGTTCCAGTCACCAAACTTCCTCCAATGACATAAGAAGCTACATATTTCTCAAACTTCCTTAAAACAAGACTTTTGTGTATGACTGCAACTCTTATAGCTCCTAAAAGACCAGAGTCATGTAATGGATAGCTTCCTCCAATTGCATCAACAAACTCAAACTTACTATCTAGTCCATAATTCCATACATCAACAGGCGTTTTGATATGCACCCACACATCAAGCTTGCTCTCCTGCACAATCTTCAATATTTCTGGCTTTATCTTCTTCTGAATCTCCTTGAAATTATCTTCCGGGATTACCAACATCACATGATTTTTTATTCTTTGAATCTCTTCAGGAACAAGCCCTTCATCCTCTTCAAACAATTTTCTAGCAGTTATAGGCAAGACACAAAGAGCTATTGTAAATGGAAACTTTTTCAGGATTTTTTTCTTAAAATCCTCAAGTTCCTTCTTTAATTTTTCAACTTCTTTAGAATCTCCCGCTCCTCCAGGCATCTGATTTGCAGGAATATATTTGTCCGGAGAAGAAATCTGTCCTCCCAAACCTTCCGGTTTCGGATTTTTTGAATCCATATTCTAAACTAGAGATATTGGTATTTAAAAGTTGCTGATTCGAAGGAGTTATATTTTAAATATTCAAATCACTATACCTAACTATGAAAAGAGCAAGTCATCTTGAAAGAAAATATCTCTCTGAATTTGTCTATGGAGGGATTGATGGTGCAGTCACTACATTTGCAGTTGTTGCAGGCTCAATAGGAGCATCACTAAGCTCCGGAATTATCCTAATACTAGGTTTTGCAAATCTATTCGCAGATGGGTTTTCAATGGCAGTCTCAAATTACCTTGCAGTGAAATCGCGTACAGAACTCTATCCTAAAAAGAAAGATGAAAAAGCATTTCAGGCAGAAGCAAAACATCCTCTGAAGACAGGAATTGCTACATGGACTTCATTTATGGTAATAGGATTCATTCCTTTATTTTCATATGTTCTAGCACTCATCATTCCTATCTCAGAGTCATCTAAAATAATTTATTCAATCTTACTCACGGCTGTGGCATTCCTCATAGTCGGAGGCGTAAAAGGTATCATAGTGAAAAAACATCCTACAATCTCAGCGCTTCAGACTTTGCTTATTGCAGGTATTGCAGCATCTTTAGCGTTTGTAGTAGGCTATCTTCTAAAAAGCCTCATAATGTAACTATTATCAAATTACACTAATAACAACTTTTATAAAGTAGGATTTTGATGATTTAATATGGAAATTACAGATGCTGTAAATGTAGACATTCATGGTCATTTGGCTACTTCAAGTGATATGCGTCCAGGTTATATTGAAAAAGCTGTTTCCACAGCTAGAGAAAGATTAGGTCCTGGAGCAATTCTAGGAGTTGTCAATTTTTCTGATGATAGGTATGAAAAGCTAGTAACCTCTCCTCAAACGGGAGATGGCTTTGAAAGAGTCATCAGAGAAAGATATGTCAGATTTCCAGAACAGGATGTTACATTAGTGAAAGGCCAAGAAGTTCCCACACAAGAAGGTCATCTGCTTGTAGTAGGTCTTCCAAGAGGAGTACATCTGAAAGACCACAAGCCTCTTTCTTACGCTCTAAAAGAAGCAGAAGATAATAATGGAATAGTGATAGGAGATCATCCATTCTACTTTGAAGGGTTAGGTCCTTTCTTAAAAGCTCATAAAGACATAACTCAAAGAAGAATGCATGCTCTTGAAATAGGAAACGGAGAAGCAGAATTTTCTGTTTTTGGTTTAGGTCCTTTTCCAAGAAGAGCAAATAGAAAAGCTTATGAGTTCTGGCAAGAGCTTACAAGAGAAGGAATAGGAATAGGAGCAGTTTCATTTTCAGACGGACATTCGTTCTATGAAATAGGAAATGGATTCACAACAATTCAAAGACCGGACTATCGTTCAAATGATTCGTTTGTTTCAAGTTTAGGTCTATCAATTCTTACATCTACTCCAGATAATTGCAGTCTTCCAAACAGAAATATCGGAAGAGTTGGTACAATAGACCATGTAGTTGACCTAGTAGGCTTAACAAAAGTTCTTCCAAGAGTTCCAAAAAGACTAAGAAACACTCTTGGATTAGGCAATAAATAAATACCCTTATTCCTGATAATATTTAGAGGTGAAAAATGCCATACGCTGTTACACATATTCTATTTCCGATATTGCTAGTTGCAATATTCAGAGATTTCATTTCAAAAAAGAAGTTTTCTCTTCATTATGTATTACTAGCAGGTCTTGGAGGAGTCCTCCCCGATATAGACATTCCAATATCAATGGCTTTAAGTCTTCTAGGTTCAACAGCTTTAGATCTTCACAAGACTTTTACTCACTCAATATTCTTTCCGATAGCACTCTTTGCCATTTTCCTAGTATTAAAACCGGTAAAGACAAAAGCCCATATATGCAATATTGGAAAACATAAACTCAAATTAAGCAATATATTCTTAGTGCTTGCGCTTGGAGCTCTCATACATATCATCCTAGATTTAGTCTTTGGCTCCGGAGCTTTCCTCCTATATCCCCTAAACAATATCGATTTTAGTTTGAATTTATTTTCCTATTTCCCATACAGTTGGAACACTCTAGCAGCAGTACTAGATGGAATTCTCCTAGTTGTATGGATAATATATCTTGAACTAAAGCATAAAATAAGCGATTTCATATGATTTTAAGCATTTTAGGAAATTCTATTAACAAACTAACCTCTTTAAACGGAAGAGCGCCCCCTCAACTAACGAGATTTTTTAGATATACTTCCGTAGGAACTTTCTCATTCTCATTAGATTTGATTCTTCTCTATCTCATTACAGAATTCTTAGGAGTTCATTACCTAGTCTCTGCAACACTGGCGTTCATTTTAGCAAATACTCTAAATTATTTGATAAATAGAAGTTGGGGGTTCAAACAAACGAAGCAGAAATTCATCAAAGGATACGTTTACTTAATGACTATAAATGTATCCAGTCTCATATTAATAATAGCTTTCATGGCAGTATTCGTTGAATTACTCTCAATTAATTATATGATTTCAAGAATACTAGTCGGAATTATAATAGGAATATACAATTTTGCTTTGAACTCAAAAATTACTTTCAAGACAAGCATTCTAAAAAAAGAGTAAATTTCTAACGAGTTGTGTCTGTCAAAGTCAATAGAACTCTGCTTCCATGAACTGTCCAGACTGCTTGTATAACTCCCGCATTTCCTGAAAAAATTCCAGAGTTTAATGGACGGATTTTTAATGAGTCATATCCTCTTTCTCCAAGTTTTCTTGAAAGCTCTTCTAAAAATCTGTCATTGTCTAATCCAGGAGGAGCTGTCATTTCGAGTCGATGTTCTGAGAGCCCTCTTTCTAAAAACCCATCTACCTGGACTCCGAGTTCCGCATAGAATTCCTCTTTAGATACATTCAATCTTTCTCCTGCATACCTAACATTTCCTAAATCTATCATAAAATTTCACTAGAAAAATGCTTTAAATAATTTTCCAAATGGCCCCGAAGAGAATCGAACTCCTGACTACTCGGTGTAAACGAGTCGTTTTACCACTAGACTACGGGGCCTAGCATCCAATTATAGTGGAATGAGCGTTTTTAAATTTCACCATAATAAAGATTATATATCTATTACTTTAGAAAGTCTTATGTCACAATCTGCAGAAGTGGCGAATAGACCAACTTCAAAAGAATACTCGGAGAAAACACAAAGAGCTATTGTGACTTTGATGAGAAAAGGGCTTGAGATGATTCTAGCCTCGCATCCAGAAAATCCTTGGTTGATAGTGTCTACAGATGTCCCAGCACCTATCTTCAAAGGAACTAATGCAGAGTTCTACAGGCGCTCAGGAGAATATTTTGGCACAGTGAGATATGTTGGTAGAATGAATGAGAAGGATTTCTCATTATATTTTTTCAAATTCGATAAAGGAGAGTTTTACAATCCTTCAAATATTCCTTGCATTTCAACTCTTAAAGGAATACTTAATCTAGCGAGCACAAGTGATGGAAACGAGGGCATTACAGAGAGACTATACGACGGAAGCCCTATAGAATCAGGCATAGCTGTCCCTGTAAGAAGAAAAAGAAGAAGAAAATGGGAGCTTCATGGAGATTTAAGTGAAAAACCATCAAAGAATTATAAAAAAAGAAGAACAATTAAGAATGTTCCCCTACCCTCTACAAAAGACATCGACACCGAGATGGATATTATGAGTGAAGAAGAAAGTGAAGGGAGAGATTATAGGAAAGAGGTTGAAGCAGAATATGTAGAACGCTCCCAATCTATGCCAAAACCAATACTAGTTCAAGCTAATGGAAAACCTATGAAGAAAGCAAGAAAAATAGGTGAAACAGTCACAGACTTAGATATAGATAATATTTTAAGAAATTTTAAGGAAAGACAACATCACTGATAACTTTTAAATAACCTTTATCTGTTCTTTCGTGGAGTCTTACCTTTTCCAAAGGTTGTAGCAAGCGGCATTAGTTTAGTGGTAGAACGTTAGGTTGCCAATCTGAAAGCGGGGGTCCGATTCCCCCATGCCGCATCCCAAAAAATGATAAAGCATCCAAAAGTATTCATAATTTCTTTAATAGCTCTAGCATGCGTTATTTTGACTTTTACAATAAGTTGGTATTTCATGCTTCCTGCAGCAATACTATCTGCATACGGATGGAAGATTTTAAAGAACGATTAGATTAGTCTTATTTAACAAAAGTTGCTGATAAAGCTTGAGAGACATCGTGCGCAATGACTTCTATGTATTCTGGATTATCAAAATCATTATGGTATCTCCCGAGGTTGCTCACAAAAAGCCCCGTGTTAGATGATTCAAGATCTTTTTCAGTAATTTCTCTTCCATTTAGTAACTCGTCTCCTGACCTGTAAACTAAGACTGTTTTAACATTTGAAGGTATTTTTCTGTCAAATGCAAACGGATCCATGAGAACAAGAACTTCAACAGGAATGTCAGAGTCATCCATCAGTTCCAAAGCCCTTACAGACTCTTTGCATCCGAGACTATGTGCAACGAAAACAAAATGTCTTCCCTTTTCAATATCTTGTTGAATCCACCCTATTCTAGAAGACAATTTTCCATAACTAACCGGATTTTTAGATATGTAGTTTTTATTATAACCTCTATCAACCAGTTCCTCATCTATTTCTCTAAGAATCACATAAGTAATATTTCCTCCAAAACCTCCAAAACCATACAACGAAATAAGACCCCTTTCATCTTGTACATAATTTTCTACAGGTTTTATCTCCGAATCTATTCTAGTAGAAGCACAACCGGTTAAAGTCGCTAAAGAAATAACTCCTATAGCAAGATTTTCCAAAGATTTTCTCATCTTATCAGTCTAATCCTGCGTAAGGATTAGAAGGCATCGTCACGTTACTCTTTTTCCCAGAAGAGACAAGAACATCATCTATTCTTAATATCATTGTAGCTACCTCTGTAGCAGAACTTACAGCCTGCTTTTTGACTCTCAAAGGCTCAATTATTCCATTTGCAAAACAATCTTCAATCTTATTAGTAAATAGGTTCAGTCCATCTTTTATCATCCCTGACTGATGCCTCTGTTTCAATTCAGTCATTACGTTTATAGGGTCAAGCCCAGCATTTTCTGCAAGTGCTTCTGGAATAGACTCTAATGCAGCTGCAAACTCCTCAATAGCAAGCTGTTCTCTCCCTCCAAGAGTCTTTGAAAAGTCTCTCAATCTTTTTGCAAGCTCTACTTCAACAGCTCCTCCTCCTGCAACAACCTTTCCATCTTTCACGGCAGCAGAAACATCCCCCAATCCATCTTTTATAGCTCTTTCAATCTCGTCAGTTACATGAGTCGTGCTTCCATGTATCAATATAGTTACTGCCTTCGGATTTTCACATCCTCTGATATACACCATTCCACTTTCTCCCTTCTTAACTTCTTCAACAATCTTTGCCTTTCCAAAATTCTCAGCCTTTAATTCATGAATATTAGAAACAATCTTTCCAGAGGTGGCTCTTGCAAGTTTTATCATGTCTGATTTTGAGACTCTTCTGCAAGCCATCACTCCTGCTCTTGCAAGATAATACTGTGCAACATCATCAATCCCTTTTTGACAGAAGACAACATTAGCTCCAGAAGTGATTATTTTCTTTGTCATTTCCTGCAGAGCTACTTCTTCAGCAGTTATGAATTCCTGCAGTTGTTGAGGTGTTGATATAGAAACTTTTGCCTCTGTTTCAGGAGTTCTAAGTTCAAGAGGAAAGTCTACAAGAGCTATATTTGCATCCTGGATTTTACGAGGCATAGAATCATGGGATATCTCTTTGTCCAGCACAATTCCTTCTATCATTTCGCTGTCTTCAATTCCTTCGCCTCGTATCTTTTCTATTTTGATGTCATCAAGGTTGATGTCCTTTCCTACACCAACCCTGTTGACGGCTGCAACAATCAGATCTGCAAACCTTTCTCTTTGCCCCTCCGCACCCTTGCCAGTCATTGCTGTCATGGCGATTTGCTTTAAGATCTGAATATCATTTACAGGGAAGGATATTTCATTCAACACTTCCTTAACTTTTTCAGCGGCTAATCTATATCCTTTTACAATAACAGTTGGATGTATTCTTTTGTCAAGAAGTTTTTCTGCATTCTCAAGAAGTTTTCCTGCAAGCATAGCCACAGTAGTAGTGCCATCCCCAACTTCCTGCTCCTGTGTCTTTGCAATATCAACAATTATCTTAGCAGCAGGATGGTCAATCTCCATTTCCTGTAAAATTGTCACTCCATCATTTGTAACTATTATATTTCCAGTAGAATCAACAAGCATCTTATCCATTCCTTTAGGTCCTAAAGTTGTCTTTACTATCTCAGCTATAACTCTCGCAGCCAAAATATTATTTCTTTGAGCATCTCTTCCCAAAGTTCTAGAAACATTTTCAGGCATCACATAAACTGGCTGTTTTTCAGTCATATCAAACCCTCCATTGCCCAATTTTTAAGCTTTTATGAGATAACTTGCCATGGTTTTTTCAACTGAAGAATATAAATGCTTAAAAGAGAAACTACTCTAAAATTAAGAATGACCTTGAGAGTCGCAGTAGGGGATATAATGACACGCCATTTTATATCTGTGACTCCAGAAACAGACCTCCTTACCTGTTCTAAAGAGATTGTAAAGCATCGTGTTGACAGCATTGTTGTAGCTAAGAATAAAAGACTTTTAGGCATAATAACCCCTAGAGACATCCTTTGGGCAATAATAAAAAAACCAGGTTTAGACCTTAAACAAGTTTTAGTGAGTGACATCGCCACAAAAAAAGTTGCAGTGATAAAGCCCTCAGCAGATATCTCTCAAGCCCTAAAAAGAATGAGGCAAGTAGGTTTTAGAAGGCTTCCTGTTCTCTCAAGAGGAGAGTTGGTAGGCCTTGTAACTTTAAAAGATATTCTAAGGGTTGACCCTGGTCTTTACACAGAATTAGGGAAATTAGCAGATATAAGAGAAGAATCTAGAAAATTGAAGATGATGTCAAAGCTCCAAAACGATGGCTCTACAGAATTTGATGGGCTATGTGAGGAGTGTGGAGCACTTTCAAATCTTTTAAATGTAGAAAACAGGATGTTGTGCCAAGATTGCAGAGAAGAACTTTATTAAAAAGATTTATATACAAAATTTCCCAAGAATCTACATAAAAGAGAGGCATAATGGCAGAAAAAGACACAATAACTAAACAGAAAATAAAGTATAATGGTTTGGGAGATTTCAAAGCCGCTTACTCTTTTGCGCATGACTGGCTAAAAGACAGAGGTTTCGGAGTAACAGAGGACGAATACTCCGAGAAGATTACAGGGGATTCTAAAGAAATCAGCTTCAAATGGTCTGCCTCTAAAAAAGTTTCTGACTACTTCAAGGTATCTTTGTCTATTGGATGGAGAATAGACGGAATGAAAGATGTAGAAGTTGAGATAGATGGGAAAAAAAAGAACATGAACAAATTCAATCTTTCAATAGACATCAAGGGAGTCTTAGAGAAAGACACAAGTGGAAGCTGGAGCGGAAAGCCAACCCATAAATTTCTTAAAGATTTATATCATAAATTCATCATTCCTGAAAGAATATCTCAAAGAGAGGATGAGGTTGAGAGTGCAGTAGATGACTTCAAGGAAGAAATGAAAGCCTTCTTCGAATTGACGGGCAGAAAGTGATTGATTTATAGTATCACACAAATCTTTATATACAAATTACAAGTTTTTTCCAACATGAAGGGTGTTATCATCTCCATTTTGTTTATGCTGGTATTTGCCCCATTAATAAGCGCGCAGACTATAGAGATTGAAAAGACAGAAATAACTCCTATAATTATTGCAGATATTGGAAACCCTCTAGAGTATACTTTAGAGATAACAAATAACGGCGCAACAGACACCTTTGAGATATCTTCTACAGCAGGATTTAGAATAGAACCCAACAGAACATTTGAAATCCGAGCAGGAGACACTCTTCCTATACGAATTAAAGCTTACGCATCTCAACACAGGCTGGACACAAACAGAGGAGAATTTGTTTTTGAATACCAAATAAGTAGCACAACAGATGAAGATAATGTTCTGAAAGACAAATTGCGTGTTGAAATACTAGAGCTTGAAAAAATTCTTTCAGTCACCATAGCCAATCTTAATCCAGAAAGCACAGAAGCAATAATTCTTATAGAAAACATGAAAAAAATCAATCTTGAGAACATAACATTTGAAATAGAAGCTCCATTCTTTGAAGGAACTGGAGTCACAGACATCTCCCCATTCGGAAAGGCAGACCTTTCTATTCCAGTTGATGACGAAGAAAAAGAAAAGCTTGTTGCAGGAGATTATAGCGCAGAGATAACTCTAAGGTATAAAGAATCTAGAGCAAATTATGAAGTGCCATTTAACTATCTGGAAAAAGAAGGAGTTCTATCCGACCAAGATTCTGAAGGTTTTATAATAAGAACTACAACTATAGAAAAATCAAACATCGGAAACACCCCAGTTTCTGTGTCTGCAAGTGAAAGAGTAGACATCTTCTCAAGAATCTTCACTACATTTACAGTAAAACCTGATTCAATAGAGAAGGAAGGTTTTTTCATCAGATACAATTGGGACAGAGAGCTTAATCCTGGAGATGATTTGCTTATAGAAATAAAGACAAACTATACTCTTCCATTCATAGTCCTGATTCTTGTTATCGGAGCGATAGTGCTGGTAAAGATATATCTCGAAACAAATCTAAAGCTTAGAAAGAACGTGACATTAGTAAAGACAAAGGGAGAAGAGCTTGCATTGAGAATAAGAATAACCGCTAAAGCAAGAAAGAATGTTACAAACGTAAAAATACTGGACAGAATACCTTCAGTAACAAAATTGTATAATCAGTTCGGGATTAAGCCAGACCACATAGACTCAAAAACCAGAACACTTGGTTGGAATATCAAGCATCTAAATGCTGGAGAGGAAAGAGTATTCTCCTATATAGTCTACTCTAAGATAAAAATAGTCGGAAGGTTCGAGCTTCCAATGGCAAGAGCAACATACGAGCACGACAACAAAAAGCAGGAAGTGTATTCAAACAAAACAGCATTCATAACAGAAACTGCAGAGATGAACAAACTCTAATAATCTATGTCACTTTCACAATCTGCAAAAACATCTTCAGCAGCTAGTTCAATATCTGATTGATCCAATCCCAAATCTTCTTCATCATCTACCACTGGAATGATATGTTCTCTAATCGGGCCTTTCTCATTGCGAATTTCTTCAGGCTTGTCATGGCATCCTTCTAATCTGTCTAATCTTTCATATACTCCTTCAATCTCTCTTCTAAGACTTCTATTTTCAGCCATCAAATAAGATATTCTTTCACCCTGAGTATCGGATTCTTTCAAAACCTTGTCAACCTTTGCTCTATACCTTCCAAACAAATCTTCCAATGCACCACACACCTCCATCATAGAATCCAAGCTAGAATTCAAACTCTCCAAAGCAGAATCGTGCTCAGAACATCTAATCAAGCTGAATAATTCAGGCTCGATAACCTTAATGCCATCGTATGCATCTTGAATTATTCTTTCCGCAAGAGTGTAAGCTACTGCTGCAGCTGCCCTTACAGTTCTTTCATCGAATTCCTCAACTCCATGAGATGTCTGTCTCCGAGTCCTTCTCAATGCTTCTAACACTGTTTCTACAAAGAGCGGTGTCCCGTGTTTAGCCTCAGCCATAGCTCTGCCCGCATAATCAACTGTGAAGCTCTTCACACCCCTCTCATGATTTTGAGTATATCTCCTAGCTTCATCTAGAAAACCTTCAATAGTGTTGTGGCTTAACAGCGGAATTCCTTCACTAGCTCTTTCAAACTCATCTCCACTAGGATATTTATGCAAGTCTCCCGTATAGTTCTCATTCTCGTTTGTCATGCCTTACCAATACTAAAAACCTGCTTTTAAACCTTCCGAATGATTATCTTTTCTTTCTTCCAAATCTTCGCATGGCAATTGCTCCTACACACGCAATTAACATCTCTAGTCCGTGCCCCATTGAGAACCCATCTTTCCATCCTTCTTTATATCCATTCATTATTCCTACATTTTCAGAGTACGTAGCAATATCTCTCATTTGTTCATAAGAATACTCGAATCTAAGTGGAAAACTGCTATGATTTAACATCTCAGGGTCATAGATTATTCCCTGCTGAATAAGCTCTTTGAATTGGTCATCCACTCTAAACGGTCCTATCAAATTTATTTAAGCTTTTGCAAACAAAAGAATTTAAAAGGCAAAATGGATTCAACTTTAAGAACCCCCGATAGCTCAATGGTAGAGCACCCGGCTGTAGTCAATAGACTAGCATGGACATTCCATCAAGGATTAGGATGAAATGCGAGCAGATTCTTTCCGTTAGGAAAGAAGACAGAACCCGGGTTACCGCAGTTCGATTCTGCGTCGGGGGATTCCTTTCTAGTGGTGACAAAAAGATATATTTATAAATTAAGCTTTTGAGATACTTCTATGCCAAATATAGCAGAAAGAACGCAAGCTGAACTAGCAAAACTAAAAGATGTAATCTATGTAGCAGAGCCTCTTTCAATAGACAGAATATTCTCAAATCAGTACATCCCATTTTGTCCGAGAGAAGATATATTCTTATGTAGCCCTAGATATCACGAAAAAAATGTCGATCGTCTCAACTCTTTAGTTGATGCTTTATCTCAATTATGCGAAGAAATTCCACATGAGGGGGTAGTTATAGCAAGAGGTTTTTACGACAACTCTGAAGGTGTAAAACCTACCAGAATAGACAAACTACAAAAGGGCATGCTAGGGATTCTAGGATTCTATGAACCAAGTGATTATAGAAGACCAACCCGATTAAGATGTGGAAGAGTTTCTATAAGAGAACAAATCGGAAAAATTGTGAAATCTAATTTATCAAAGGTTGTACTGGAAGACCCTGAAGTTGCAATAGTCTCTGGGGTGAATCCTGGAGAAGCTTTTGAACTAGAGGAAATTCAAGAACCTGAAAAAATAGCCCGAGTAGCCACAATTCAACTCCTTCCATCCCCAGAATGTGTTGAATCACAAAGAGAACTTATTGAAGGAAATACGACTTTACTAGGACTTTTATCATATATAGAACATGGATATGAAATACCTTATAGTTGGCTAACAAAAAACAGACCTCTAAGATAAAGTCAACTATTCTGAATAGAGCAAAAGCATCAGTACCCGAAACTTTCTGAAATCCAAGCCGAAAAGAGATACAACCCGGATATCAAAGATATCAAAAAAGCAAACGTAGCTTCTATTCTTCGCAGAGGACTCGATAGAAGACTCTTTGGAAATATATTTAAGTAGGAAAGCCTAGCAGATTCCATCTTGTTTCACTTACAGGATAATGAAACAGGTCTTCGTCCACCAAGATGTCGACCTGTTTCAGATAAATCTATTCATTAGTATCAAAAACTGTAAATATTCACCTCCTCTTTAGGGAAAATTATTATTTTTCTCAGTATATAAACCTAATTGAGATTTTGATTTTTATCGTCGAGAAAATAGAGATTAGTTTTCAGCCACAACTAATTTGACCTGATTATTGTTGTCAAACAATTCCTTAATATCATTTTCATCATCAACTGAAAAAGTAATTTCTTTTGTTGTCCTCGGAACAGCAAGATTCTCAACATTCAGTATCTTTGTTGTGCCAATTTCAATTGTTTGAAGCTCAAATTCTTTGATAAACCTGTCTCCAGCATAGATTTCTAAAGTCACTCCTTCAGCATTGCTTAACCCCTGATTTACAATCTTTATATCGAAATTAACGTATCTTCCAGATTTCTTTGCCTCAACTTCGCTTATGTATAAATCAGGAAGGCTGTCTGCAGAATAAAGCCAGTTTATCTGTTCAATAAGATATTCGTCAATTACTTGGTTGCAGTCTAATGTTGGATAGAGAATACTGTTTGGGTTATTGTTGTGGTCAAATCCTAAAACGTGTAAAAGTTCGTGAATGGCGATGTTCGGCTTATCGCATTTTTCAGGTCTGAAGAAAGAAATTTTTCCATCGAAGATTACTGCATATAACGAAGTGTTGATTATATGTGCAGGTCCGCCTTCTCCAGCAATGAAGTGCCCTTTTTGTTCAGGGTCTGGAGCTATTTCGGAACAAGTGATTATTATTTCTGCATCCGTAGAGGATTCTGAAAAGCTTAAGATAGTCTCGCTTTCAAGAGTATCGAAAGCCTCTTCAACCCTAAGCCTTCTTTCCTCATCACAATCCTCTTCTAAGAAATAAGTTATGTGCTTGTCTCTAAACCTCATGTTCTCATAGAACTGCTTGCTTTCATCGTAATTTGTGTTATCTTCAAAAGTCTGATTTTGTTTTATCTGATTATTATTTCCGTTTATCTTAATGAACTCAACCTCCTCTCCAGGAAGATTTAGATAAAGTGCATAAACAGCCACACCTAAAAGAAGCAATAGAAAGCCTAGCAAAAGAAAATCAGCACCCTTCATCTTTCATACATAGGTTCTTCATATTTAAATTTTAGCAGTCAATTGACGAAAAACATTCCTTTGCTTACAGGATTCAGCTTGTCATAAAAGTTCCAAGTGCCTGCTCTCTCAACAATGATTTCAGCAGTCTGCCCGTAGGGTATGTTTCCTGTATCAAATTCATAATCCTCAGATATTATCCAAACATCGCTCTCACCAAAATTGGAAAATACTATTGTATCCCCAGCATTCAATTCTATTTCTGAAGGATATGCTCCTCCTTCACCAATCTCAACACTAAATCTTCTAGCTTGTGATGGTTGACTCTCTGTCTCAGTATCTCCAGCACTTTCTTCTGAGCCGTTCGAATCTTCAACGATGCTGAATTTGGCAATAAACAATGTGGCAATCAAAATGACAATAACCACTATGGCAAAAATAATCACTCCTATAAGAACACCCCTGTTCATAAAATTCTAAGAACAAATGAATTTATAAAGATTCCTTAAATAGAATTGGTTGTGAATAAAAAACCTCTTTTCTGGACAGGAATAGCCATTTTGATTGTGATGGTTTTAACGTTTTTCATAAAAATAGAAATAGATTCTGGAGCAAATTATGTTACATTCACACCTCTTTTAGGAATAATTATCTTTCACAACCCATTCATTCTAGGATTATACATCCTTATTGCATTAGTCTTGATAGTCAGAGGGAGAAAATGAAAAAGTTAACTCAATCGTATAAGCTGGTTTTCTCAAATGTATCCTATATTTTACTCGCTTTGATAATCGCTTTGGTGTTCTATTTTCTTAATGTGGTAATCCTTTCTTATGTATCCTTAAAATCAATATACTCTTCCCTAGGAGCATATGAAGCTTTGAAAATATTTCTCATAATATCTTTCAGCTTACAGAACCAGATTAAGCTTTTGTCTTTCTTTAGTCTGATAGCTACCTCTGTTTTGATAGGGATTCTGATAACAATGATGATTTTCAAGGTAAAAATGCAAACAACAGGGGAAAGAGAAGGGTTATTAGCCACAATAGGAATAGTAATCGCAGCAGTGGCTCCTGGGTGTGCTGCATGCGGAATAGGTTTGATATCTGCATTGGGTGCGGGAGGAATTATCCTTGCAATACTTCCTTTCAAGGGTTTTGAGATATCTCTTATCGCAATAATCATTCTTATTTATGCCAATTTCAGGCTGGCAAAAGATTTATTAGTGTGTAAATCGACAAAAAACAATGCAAAAGCAAGAAGCTGAAAGGAGGTTTTAAGATGGCAGAAGAAAGAAAAGACAGCATTACAATAAGTAAAAACAGTCTTTGGAAATATTCTACATTTATCCTTGCAGGAATTCTTGTATTGGGAGCAATAATCTTTATGTTGCCCGGTAAAAGCCCTACAGGAAATGTTATTGCCGAAGGAGGAGATGACTTACCTAGTGTAGGAGAAAGAGTTAACTTAGCAGTTCAGGAAGGAGACTATGTCAAAGGTGAAGAAAATGCACCTGTAACAATGTTCGAATTCTCTGATTTCGAGTGTCCTTTCTGTCAAAGAAACTTTATACAAACTTTCCCAACTATAGAGAGTAAGTATATAGAGACAGGAAAAGTTGCCTACATTATGAATCACTTCCCATTGAGCTTCCACCCACAAGCGCAAAAAGCAGCAGAAGCAGCAGAATGTGCTGGTGAACAAGGGAAATTCTGGGAAATGCACCAATTGCTCTTTGGAGCAGGAGTCCAAGGCGGAGTTACAGCTTTCAAGCAATACGCTGTACAACTGGGACTTAACAAAGCTCAATTTGACAGTTGCTTAGACACTGGAAAATACGCTCAAAAGATAAAGGACAACATGGCAAAAGGAAGCGCTATTGGAATACAAGGAACACCTGGTTTCGCTATTGGAAGTGAAGCAGAAGGTTTCAGAACAATAAGCGGCGCTTGTCCTGCGACACTCTTTGAACAGGCAATCAATGCAGAATTAGAAGGAAAAGACTGGGCAGTTTCAAATTGTCAGTTTAGACTCCTTTAATTTTTTATTTAATTTTTTATCTTTTTTACTTTCATTAATATTTATAAGGGCGAATGCCCTATCACAACAGGAAGATGGTAAAAGTTAAGTGTGATATATGCGAAAAAGAGTTCAAGAATGAGGAATCCTTAGAGTTTCATAAAAAAGCTAAGCATCAAGATAATTCTCCAAAGTTAGAGACAAAGAAATCTAAGAAGTATCTATACTACCTACTAGGGCTGATTGTTGCAGTAGGAGTTATTTACCTTATTTTCGGAGGAGTATTTTCTTCTGGTAATTACGATACTTTCGCTCAGTGCCTTACAGATGCCGGAGCAAAAATGTATGGAGCATACTGGTGCCCTCATTGCCAAGATCAAAAAGACATGTTCGGCTCAAGTTGGAACAACATTAACTACATAGAGTGTTCTCTTCCCAATAGGGCTGGTCAAACTATAGAATGTATAAATGATAAAATAACATCCTATCCAACCTGGGAATTTGCAAATGGAGATAGAATTGAAGGAGTCCTTTCATTTGAAGAGCTCGGAGAACTTACAGGTTGTCCTGTTGTACAAGACGAATAAATTCAAAGAATTATGCTTAATATCAATTATAGAAATATTTCCAAGCTAATGACCCTTTAGGACTTTCTGATTCATCCCTCTTTCCATCAGCCAAATACCAAACTCCATCTTCCTCAAATCTCTCTATTCCTGTTAAAACTGAATCAGTTAATTCTGCTACTTGAGTCTCTAAACCCAATCCTGTTAATCTTGCTCCAATTCCTTCTGTTGGTTCCATAAAAATCTACTTCTTGACAAATTTTTAAAGTTTTCGCCTAACTTCTTCTACCCATAAACCAAAGTACAATTATTCCTAAGAAAGCTGTAAATGCCATCAACGGAATAGTAACATATCCAAATTCCATGAAGAATGAATCTGAACACGAAGCACTATACCCTAAAGCAGAACACGGAATGTCTATTGGATTTGAAGAAGTCTGATTATAATAGTGAAATCCTGCTATTGCCAGTCCTATCACAGAAAGCATCATCAAATAAGACATTATCTTATTATCCTTTTTGAAAAGAGCAAATCCTGCAAGGAACACTTGAGGATACATCAAGATTCTCTGATACCAGCATAATGTGCAAGGAGCAAAGTGCAAAAGCTCAGAAAATATCAAGCTTCCTACCATTGCAGTCAACGATATGACAAAAGTGAAAACTATCGAGTTCTTCCCAAAATAACTCCATATCTTCTCTCCGTATCTTCTTCCACTTGTTTTCCAAAGCAGATAGTCAGCCAGATAAAGAACAATGACTGCCTGAGCTATTAAAGTCAGAACTGCGAATGTTTTTATAACAATTTGATCCCAAAATACCATCTTTCAATGAAAAATCCAAGATTTATAAATCATTTTATGAAACTGATTTCACCAATACATAAGTTTTATAAAGTTCGCATATGATTGTATAATAATGATAAAAGGACTAACTCAAGTTTCATTTATAGCAATTCTTCTAGTTCTTGGCGTTGTCCCGGTATCTGCTTACAATCATGCTACCTACGAGTTATCTGAGAAGTGGTCTTTTAATGAAGATATTGCAGGAGAAGACAGGAGTTTCACATTAAAGCATAGCCTTGACATACCAAGAAATTACGGAACTTCAGGTTATTATGATTGGAGATACAAACCAAACAGAGGAATTAGCGTTTTCGCTGATGAAGACACAAATTCGGCTGCACTCTCACAAGCATTCAAGACATTCCAACAGGATTCCCAAGACCAAACAGAACTTGAAAAGATAGACAAAACAAGACCAAAATATTTCTATAAATATGGATATTCTTCATATAATTCTTACAGACCTTATTCAATTTACAGATATGGTTTCTGATAATAAAAATTCTTAAATACATTTTAGTAAAAGAAATAAAAAAACATCATTCTGGCTTTATTTAATCGCCAGAAAAAATAGAATATTAAAAATTAATTAGTTTAAGTCTTTTTAAGCAAGTATACACTCAAGACCTAGCAAGTAACAATTGAATTCACAGCCAGCTTCAGTTGAATTATCCCAATTACATTTGAATTGTTGCAATTGGCACTTATCAACACAATGATCAGCACAGCTTGCACAACTCCCACCTTGATCTATGCAGTGATTAAAAGTGCTGTTTGAAACAGTTATAGGGTCACAAGTAATATCTTGTCCAGATAAGCTCTGAGCTACTGCTTGATTAGCAACGAAAATAGCACCCACTGCAACCAACACAAACAAAACCACAGTTGAAAACATCCATCTATTCATAAATTCCACCTCCTTTTCAATTAATGATTGAAATTGAACTACAGTCTTTTTATTTGTTTCTATATCAGTTAGTTACAACTAGTTTCTAAAATTATTTCTTGAAAAGATGCCTATTATCTTTCTCAAATCTAATTATTATTTTCGAGAACAAACCCGCACTACCTGTCTTTAGATATATGAATCCAACTGCAGAAGCAATCAAAGCCCCCACAGCACTAATTATCAAATCTCCCATCGTATCAAGCAGTCCTGATTTTTGCATGTTCAAACCAAAAAATTGGTCCATTGCAAATTCAAATATTTCCCATAAGGCGCCGATAGCCAGAGCGAAACAAAATGAGAACATAGCAATAGTAATAGGCTTGGCTTTTATCCTGCTGGTTTTATCCATGATATAGAGCATTATGAATCCAACAAACCCCAAAGCCAGCGCAGAACCTGCATGCAAAATCAAATCCCATCCCCAGAACAGAGTATAATATCCGTGAGCTTCTCCCAAAAAGATAGAAGCATATATGAAAATCACTATAATAAGCTCAAATTCAATTGGGAGGTCTATTCGAAAACTTTTCTCAAACACGAACGGAAGAAAGCTAAGCAAAAAAGTGATTACTCCAACAAAAACAATAAGCCAATTTTGATTAACTACAGAAGCTACTATTGCTATTAGGAGTGTCGCTCTTATTATAGTTATAAGAGCTATATTTATTCTCTCTGACTTATCTCTACCTCTTGGAAAAAATCTCATTTAACACCCAATCCTCTAAGTTAATTATAATTTATAAGCATTCTCTCAGGGAGGAATAAATGGACCTGCCGGGAATCGAACCCAAATCTCCCGACTGCCAGCCGGACATAATAACCATTATACGACAGGCCCATACAGAAATTAATTATCTGACTGTTTTAAAAACTTTCCAAGATAAGTTTTTAAATGAAACTTAGACAATATTATTATGAGACGCTTAGGAAAAAAGATAGAAAGGGCGCTTCCCAAAGTCAAACCAGCAGTAGAAGACTTACTTAATATGGATTTAGGACAAATTAGGGTTAAGCCTTCACCCAGACGATGTAGTTTAAAGTTTATAGCCCATGCCTCGAATGGAGGAGTTATTGCCTACAATCCTAACCCTTTAATTAATTTTATGGTTTTTTCCGATAGAGAAGCGGAAAGAATAACTGCGCACGAGCTCGCACATATTGCACATTATCAGATAGTTGGATATGAAGAAACAACTCGTCTTCCCTCTTATCTAATAGAAGGTTTTGCTGATTTTGTAGCCTTAGAAACAATGAGGGAGTTGTATTCTAAACCACCTGAAAGCATTGTCTTGACAAGCACCTCGCACTCAAGACAAATCTATAAGTTTCAGCTTCTACTGAGAGAACAAGGAGTTGACCCTAATTTCAAAGATATAGTCGGGTTTCTTAAAACTCAAACCTGTTGAACGACAATCAGATTTTAATTTTCATCCCAATACTCATTCCTTTAGAAGAATGTCCTGTGCTTCTCTGCACACTAGTTCTAGAGAAATAAAAATTATTTTTTATATATGGATGTATTCAAAATAAAACAACAAATCAGCAATACTCTCTCTTAGGTATTTTCTCTGTACTATAAATACATTCTAAATCGAGATTGGCATCGCCGTCGTTTCCATAACTTTGTATTAGAAATTCAAAATCAAAAAGAGCTTGAGACTTGGGCTCAATGTAGATTTCTTTGTAACCTTGCATAATTGAATTCTCGATGCCTTCTCCTACCCTCACCACAAACATCCTAATGCCGAAATCTCCCCCATACAATAAATCAAGATTCTGCACTTCAAGAGAACATGAAACCAACTTATCTAAGCAAAAATCATTGTTATCTTTAACACATAAATCTTCTGACTTAAAATTCTGTATTGAATACGAAATCTGTGAATAGTAGCAATCGCCATTTCCATTGTTCCCTCCATCATTTCCACCACCCCCACTACCTCCTCCTCCACCGCCATTCCCTCCACTTCCTTCAGTATCGCCGTCTGAAGAGCTCTGACTCCCTATTCCATCATTGTTATTTTCATCAGGAATGTTTTCACTATCATCCAAAGCAAGCCCAGAGATATGACTTAAAATAGCTCCTTCTTCGAATAAAGCTGGTAAAAAAACAGCTGCAGACATTACTACAATCACTCCAACAATCAATAAAATAAATACAACCCCTCTCATTAGTTAACCAGAAGTTCTGAACTTATAAATTATTCCAAATATTTATAATATATCTTGAACACTCTGGTTCATGGTCAATTACTTATTAATAGCTGTTTGGATAGCTCAAATAATCATAGCAGTTATATTCATTCAAAGTCTTTTTTTTAAATTCTCAGGGGCAGAAGAGTCAAAATACATCTTCTCAAAAATAGGAGTTGAACCTTGGGGGAGATATTTGACTGGGGTGGCAGAACTTATTGTAGCTGTGATGCTATTGATTCCTGCAGTATCTTTATTCGGAAGCATTGGAGCTCTCGTTATAATAGTGCCTGCAATAATCCTTCATCTAACCATCTTAGGAATCCCAGTAATGAATGACAAAGGGTTATTGTTTGGACTTGCTATGGCAGTTCTAATCCTAAGTTCTTTTGTCACCTGGGCAAGAATAACAAGATTCTGATTGAGTTTGAAGCAATTAGCTAAGTCTACTCAAATTTGTGCTTGATATAATTTATAAGAGCTCTGCCTTCCAGTTTATTTGTTGAAGGTCCGTTTCTCGCATAGAATTCTTCAGTTTTTTCAAATCTTAAGAATACAGGTCTATCACTTTTCCTACAATCAATCTTCAAAACATGCTTATCTTCAAGAGGATGCAACTCAAAATTAATAAAAGGCAAAAACTCATTTCCTACGTGATGTTTCAATAAATTTGTGAAATACAGAGATAGTTTATCGTTATCCGGAAATCCGTCTTTTTCAACCCCTATAATCTCTCCATCATTCTTAACTCCAACGAGCAAAGTTCCACCATTAGAATTCAAATATGCAACAATAGTTTTCAATGCAGCATGCTCAACATTCCAATCAAAATTTCCAGTATGAAGATTCTTTCTCAATGTTGACTTAAATTCTAGATTTCCAGACTCTCCTTTTTTTATAAGAGAAAGTATCTCTTCATCGGAGCTTTCAAGAACTTTTTTACCCTTGAAGTATTTAGGATTTCTATCGACAATTTTAGTTACGAATTTACTAACAACATTAAGTTTATCGTGTTTAACTTGGAAATATCCAAAAACGGAGATAAGTAATGCCCCTACAAACCCCGTTGTCAAATCTCTTATAGTATCCTCTAAACCATTCTGAAAGTTAAACCCAAACCGATTATCTAAAAAGTACTCTAATATTTCCCAACCAGAGCTGATAGTCATCACAAAACATAATGCAAACAAAGATATTATAACCGGACTGACATTTACCTTCCTCTCTCTGTAAAGCACATACATTATAGAAAATCCTATTACCCCTAGTGCCAGTGAACCTATAAGGTTAAGAGTGATATCCCACCATATACCTACAAATAGACCTCTTACTTCTGCTATGTATAATATCCCATATATAAAAAGAAAAGTAATTATTTCAAATTCCGCAGGAATCTTCTTCCCAAAAAAATACTTGAGAACATTAGGAACAAAAGTTATTATCAAAGCAATTATCGAGAATATTAAGACTATCTTTCTATCAAAATACAATGCTTGAAAAAACGCTCCGATAAGGATTAATCTTATGAGGTTTATTACCACCCATCTGACTCCAAACCGGTTCTTGTTCTGGAAAGCCCCTGGCATGTTATTCAAGATATCCTCAGATATAAAAGTCTACCTATGAGCAACAAAAAAGACTGATGAACGCTCTTTTCCATCTGATTCAAATCTATGAACTCTCGTATCAGCAATTTCAAATCCAGCACCTTCAATCCTTCCACCAGAATAGTCTCGGGTATAGTCCTCAAAATCAGGAGATGAAGGCTCTGACACGAGCAATAAACCTTGAGGTTTCAAAACTTTCTTTATTCCCTGTAATCTATCATAGATAGCCATGTTGTTAAATATCTGGTCTTGAGGATGATGCTCCCTATTATTTCCCTCCGTCAGAGAGTGCATCAAAATCGCTGCATCAAAATACCCTTCAGGAAAAGGCAAATTGTCTCTGCTTCCATTCCTAAATGAAACGTTCCGTAACCCTCTTCTTCTTGCTCTTTCGTAAGCCCTTGCAATCATTCCAAGAGATATATCTATTCCGTACACATGCCCGTTTGCTTCTAAAGCTTCTGCGATAAAACAAGCTTCAAGTCCACTAGCACATCCAACATCTAAAATTGTTTTTGCATCTGCTTCAGCTAATTCTCTAGATGCTTCAACAACTTTCCATAATGCTGAAGAATAATGCCTAGACTTGAAAAAATCATACACACAAGACTTCCCAACTGGAGTAGAAGCTGCTTCATAGAACCTCAACTGCCCATTGTCTCCATCATTATCTTCTCCGAATACTTTCAGCACAGAATCTAGACCTATTTTTCCAATAGATTTCTCTATCTCTTCCAATACTTGTGCTTCAGATCTCTGTGTGAATCCTTCTTCTTGGAAATATCTTTCAATCCTTTCGGCAACGTTTTCCATAGAATTTCCTAAAGATATGTATTTTTAAACTCTGTTATTCAAAATTTCTTATTCTTACTTGCTTCAGAAATTTTCCCTGACTGCCAATCTTTCAATACTGCTCTAGCAGCTCTATCAGTATCGATAACTCCGCCCTTCAAAAAGAATTTCCTTTTTTTCCCAAGCTCTTCAATCAATACTTCAACATCTCCCTTACTTTCAATTCCATAGAACGAGTCTATCTCATTATGATGGTCTTTCAGTATTTCCGCAACCACAAACTCAGGTTCTTTCACAGAACTATAAGTCCTTGCTCCAACTTTAGCTTGATTTTTAACATCTTTCATATTCTGTGCGCTCTGTCCTTCTTCAATAACTCCCGGCGTGTCCAATATCAATACATCCTTCCCAAATTTTACTTTCTGTATGCCTTTTGTGAATCCCGCCTGTGCAGATGCCCCAACAGACCCTGCATGAGTAAGCATATTTATCACAGAACTTTTTCCAGTATTAGGATAACCAATTACGCCTATGTGCGCCTTTCTTGTTAATTTCATCCATTGAGTTGTTCCAACAGTCCTTCTATGAGTCTTCAGCGCCTCTTCAGGAGCTTCCTCTTGTTCTGCAATCTCTCCTGCAATCGCATCAGACACAATAGCATTTTTAGAACGCAATCTTTTCACTTCAATTTTTATTTTATCCCTCAATCTCTTCCTTCCTAAAAAGTTTTTAGACGAGACAAAAACATAAGGCTCCAGTTCAGAAAGTTCTTTGTCTTTCTTTATTTGAGATATGTTCACAAGATCGGATTTATTGAAAACAGTAATGACAATCTTTTTCTTAGCTCTCATAGCTCTCTCTAAATCAGGATTCCTAGTTTCATCAATAAATCTCGCATCCAGAATATAGAGAAGAACATCAGAGATACGAATAACTTCTCTAGCTAAAGCTGGGAAAGCCTTTCTATGCTTGTTGTGATGATCTATGGTTCTTGTCCTTCTACTCGAAAAACTATAATTGGGTCTCATAGTTATATTAGAAAATCGGGGTATAAAAATCAGCCGGAAACAAAAATTCCATTCATCCTACTGTTAAAAGTTTACAAGATACCCTTTAAAAACCAAAAGGCAATGTAAGACTATATAACGCCTCAATACTGAAACTGAAAATGGTGATTGAAAAAGAGAAAGAAATAAAGTTCAATATGTCTCCATCAAGTCTGAACACTTATTTTCAAAGTCCCTTGTTGTTCTATTTAAAATATATAGCGAAAGTCCCTGACGACACAAAAGTTCCAGTATGTTATGGTCTATCAGGAAACATAGTCCACGACTGCCTTGAAAAGTATTCCAATAATCAGATTTCTAAAGATGAAGCATACATGCACCTTATGTCTGAATGGCAAAAGAAAAATTTGAATTTTCATACAAACATAAAGAACGAGCTATTGAATCCCCAAGAATATCTATCCGCACTTATTAAGGGCCTGCAAGTAGTTGATGAACATGAAGATCATATATGTGAAGAGACAATACAATTTCCATTGATGGAAAACAACAAGATGAAAATAGGAATAAAAGGAATAATTGACCTTCAAGCAATACAAAAATCAACCAAAGAAAAAGTTATAATCGATTACAAGACAAGCAATTCTGTCAATCAGAGTAAGGATTTCGAGCGCCAAGCCCTATTTTATAACTATCTTGTCCAAAAAAAGAAAAATCACCTCCCGAATAAGACTACATTCCACTATCTAAAGCTCAATATGCCAAAAACATACATCTTTTCGGATATTCACCTAAAATCATTCGAAAAAGAGCTATACGAAGTTTCAGAAAAGATAATCGAATACGGCACAGATATAGACAATTATCCAATAGGAAATATAGAAGATGTGTTCAATAGCAAGAAAAAAGCCTGCGAGCAGGAAGTCCATCGCCGCTTAGGATTCTCCAATATCCGCAAATTTGTTCAGATGAGATACTGATTATCTCTATAAATGCTTCCAACCGGATTTAAAAGGGCTGTTTCCTTAAGATTATTATGAACAAGAAATGTTTGCAATGCAAAAAGGAATTCGAGGCAAATCCTAGAGCAAGATTTGTCAGAAAATACTGTCAAGAATGCGGTGATAAAAGAAAAAAGATGTGGGATAATCAATGGAAAATCAAATTCGAAGACCTAGACGATGACGACTAATTTGAGTTAAAGCTTAAGCTTGATTGAGATGCAATTTCTATCATAATCATCAAAAATTCGGCCTCTTCTTGAAAAGATTCTTTGTAAGCCATTCTAATTCCCCTAAATGCATCCTTTCAGGCTTCAAAAAAACCAGGTTGTGATACTGGAGCAAACAAATCAGAAACTCTTCTCAATAACTCTTTACTTGCTCTTACAATTTTTCCACTAGAGAGAACAAGCTCAGTTTTTCTCCAGCCTTCAGCAGAAAGTCTATGGGTATCAAGTGCAAGACTCCTTAACTCATCCCAACTAGGTTCTTCAGGAAAATTCTTCATCAATTCAACAGGAACTCTCGCACTGCCTCCAGAATATTCTCCATCTAGTCCTTGTTCACTAGAATTCCTCACAAACGAGTATATTGTCGAACCATAATCAGAATCAGCAGGATTTACTAAAAAAGCCATTCTAGTTGGAGCTGTAAGGAAAGCTCTTCCAGAAAATCTATCACTGTAAACTCCGGGCAGTTTCGGGCAAATATATCCCCTAATTTCTGCGGTTCTCTGCATCATTAACCTAGGAATATCTACTCTAAGATTCCCGCTTACTTCTACTCTGCCTTCTTCAGGAGTCATATAATGTCCACTCAAAACGTAATTTGCCATGAACAAAATACAAATTAATCATTTAAAAGCCTTTAGAGTTACGCCCCAACCGGGAATCGAACCCGGGTTTTCGCCGCGACAGGGCGATGTACTAACCACTATACTACTGAGGCTTACTGTATAACAGAAATTTGCTTTTTTAAACATTATCATCAGTTCATCTTGGACGATAAAATCTTCTTTCGGTATACCAATAATCCTCACCGGCTTTTTGAAGAGGTGTAAATTCAATCAATCTTGCTCCAGAGCCATTTCTGTGAGTAATCTTTACAGGATCAATGCTTCTAACAACGCCCATATGATGCAAGGAAACAAATCGCCCATTCAAGTAATCTTCCCAACAGACTACATCTCCAGGTTCAACGTCTCTTAAATCAATCTCCTGAAATCTATCAAAAAATTCTATTTCAAAAACCTCTACAGGAGGCGTATCTGAATCACTAAAACCTATAAGATAATTACTAGTGCTAATACAATTAGCATCGATACTTCTTCTTGTTCTTTCCAATCTTTCTTCGAAATCTTCCGGCAACATATAAAAGAATCAAAAAATAGTTCTTTTAAACATTACTAAGCCTTGTAAAAATTGACTCCGGAGCTTATCTGCTTGGAAAACGCAGGCTCTTCTTTGTCCCACCAAGAGTAGAAATTGATTGTGTAATCTCCTTTAGGAAGTCTTATTCGAAATTCAACAAGGTCATAAGCGATGACTGTAGCACATACAGATTCATCGTCTTCTTTCGGAACATTAACAGGAATTATGTCTACCACATTCCCATTTCTAATAATGGTATAATTCACCTTAGTGCATGGACTTGGCTTTGGAAATACTTGTTGTATAAAAATAGTGTGAGCTATAGATTCAATATAATTCTGAGATTCCACGTCATCAGTATATGTTCCAGATTCAACTATATTAGTTTGATAAGAAAATTCCGGCTCGGGATAGCCAGTCTCCCTATTAGAGAAAAGTGCAATAGACAGAACAATAACTACCAAGACTGCTATAACAGCAACCTCGTCTCTCTTCATATAAATCTCAATATCTTCTTCTATTAAAATATATCTAAACAGAATGTCATTCCCAAAAGACAAATCTTTATAAAGTTCGGATGTAATTAATTCCTATGAAGAAAATCTTGATGTTTACACTTACAGCTTTAATTCTGGCAATCTCGTTACAGGCAGTTTCAGCACATTCTTATTATCATCCAGAAGTTGATACTTACTACAAACAAACAGTCTACTATCCTGGAGGAAAATCCGTAGAAATAGTAAAAGAAACTCCTTGGAAATCTTCTTATTACAGATCAAGTGAGGACTATGATTATGGTAGATATTACCCTTCTCAAAACAGACTATACGACTATTGGGAACATGGCTCAAGATACTCCAGATATTACCAAGATTATGATTACTACGATTACGGATACGGAGATGAATATTTCGGCTACAAGCCATCAAGATATTATTTCCACTATTAAGTTTTATAAACCTTAAAATATAAATTAAAACATGAAAAGATCCACAATATTTTTAACACTCCTCATCTTAGGGTTGTTATTTATAGCTATTGGAGGTTCAATAACCGGAAACGTGATAAACGAAAACAGCGCAACGCAAGTGAAATTACAAACAACTGAAGGAGACATAGTCATAGAGCTTAATCCAGACATGCCTATAACTTCAGGAAATTTTGAGAAATTAGTGTCAGAAGGATTTTATGACGGAGTGATATTCCACAGAGTTATTGATGGATTCATGATACAAGGTGGAGACCCAACAGGGACTGGAATGGGTGGCCCAGGATATAAGATAAAAGACGAAATTCTTCCAAACAATAGAAACGACAGGGGAACGATTTCAATGGCAAACGCAGGCCCAAACACAGGTGGAAGCCAGTTCTTCATTAATTTAGTGAATAATAACTTCTTAGACAGCAAACACCCAGCATTCGGAAAAGTCATAGAGGGCATGAGCGTAGTGGACAAAATAGCTAAAGTCCAAACAGACGCAAACGATAGACCTTTGCAAGAAGTAAAAATCATAAAAGCAGAAGTTATCAACTAATTATAGCCATTTTTACATAAACACTTTTAAACCTTCTTTGTAAAATAGCTTTATGAAAAGTGGTGGTGATGCTCTTCTAGCAAAATTAGCAGAAATCCGAGAGCACGATGCAAAAACAAAAGGTGAAAGTCATGAAAATCCAAATCATGAAATAGGAAACATTTTCGAAGAAGCTGACTGGAGTCTCTACACCGACGAAGAAAAACTCTCTCCCTTAAAGTTCTCAAATAAAAAGACGCAAGAAGATATTGTAAAGGAAGCTGTGAAGCTGATAAAAGAAGGTAACAAGATAATCTTCATAAAGGGAGTGTGTGGAACCGGGAAATCAGCAATAGCCCTGAATATCGCAAGGAAACTCGGCAGAGCTTCAATAGTAGTCCCTTTCAAAACTCTCCAGAATCAATACAGAGACGATTACACAAAGAAAAAATATCTATTGAAATCAAACGGACAACGGCTGAAAATAACAATGATTACTGGAAGAGATAATCATAAATCAATGCTCAATCCAGGAACAACTTGCGCAGATCCGTCTCTTCCAGAAAATATAAGATTAAACGAAAAAAACCATGAGACAATAAAAAATTATTATAGAAACAATCCATTTATATCATCAAGAAATGAATTTGATATGAAGAACATGAGGAGGATTTCAATAGCTCCTGCAAATCCATACTGGAGCCCTATACTTCCTGCAGAAATAGAAGTCTACATTCCCGACGCAAAAAAGAAAAAATACAAAGGTTTAGGTGGAAAAGATTTCATATTTTATCATAGAAAATCAGGTTGTACTTATTATGACCAATATCAAGCCTATGTTGACTCGGATGTAATTATATTCAACTCTGCGAAGTACAAAATAGAGACAGATTTGAACAGAAAACCTCACACAGACGTTGAGATAATAGACGAGGCAGACGAGTTCTTAGACAGCTTCTCAACACAGATGTCAATAAATCTTTCAAGATTAAATGTTGCATTGAAAGGAATTCCTTCAGACAAAGTTTCTGTAAGAGATACAATTGAAGATATTTCCAATATCATAAAAAATGAAGAAATAAACAAAAGAGCTTTAGGAGTCGATGAAAACCAAGTCTATCAGCTTAAAGACACTCCATTGTTCAAGATAATGGAAACCTATTTGGAAAGTCCAGAGCTTGAAGATGAAATACTCTTTGATGAAACAAGTTATGCAAACAGGCTTATAGAGATGGTAAGAAACTTCTACGAATTCACTTCTGAAACTTACCTTACTTATAGAAAATATGAAGATGAGTTATATGCAAGTTTAGTCACCACAAACCTCTCCCAGAAATTCAAAGAAATGGTAGATAAAAACAAAGCAATGGTGCTCATGTCAGGAACATTTCATTCAGATCAGATACTCAAAAATGTGTTTGGAGTGCAAAACTACAAAGTGATAGAGGCAGAGGTTAAGTTCCCAGGAACAATTGAAATAGTAAGAACCGGAAAAGAATTTGATTGCAGATACACTAGTTTCAGCTCAAAGGAACACTCAAGAGAAGAATACTTGGAAGCGCTATCAAAATGCCTTGAAAAAGCACAAAAACCAACTTTAATACATGTAAACGCCTTCGAAGATCTTCCCTCTAATGAAGAGGTAAACAGATTACACTTGAATAACATAATCTCTAAAGAAAAACTGATAGACTTGCAAGCAAATGACAAGGAAGGAAATTCAATAGAGGTGTTCAAGTCAGGTCTTTCAAGCACGCTCTTCACAACTAAATGCTCTAGAGGAGCAGACTTTCCAGGAAAGACTTGTAACTCAATAATCTTCACTAAATATCCTAATCCTAATCCAAATGATACTTTCTGGAAAATATTGAAAAAAACTCACCCTCAATATTTTTGGGAATTTTACAAAGATAAGGCTTACAGAGAATTCTTACAAAAAATATACAGAGGCCTGAGATTTGAAGAAGACTACGTTCAAGTTCTTTCTCCAGATACTAGAGTCCTTGAAGCTGTAAGAGAGATGCAGATAGCAAAGCAAAAAGGCAAGCACTGATAAACATAACCTTTAAATACAAAATCATCCTAAAATATATATTAATAAGATGGTGAAAAGAAGAACAATAAGAAGGGTGAAGAGAATAGCTAAAATGTTTAGTCCGAGCTCAAAACTAAACCCATTTGCACTCGGAAATTCTTTAGGAATTGTAAGTGCCATCATGATTGCTTTCTACGCTGTAATGGTATGGTTTGGTGGATTCAATGGAAATATAATCATTCAGCAGTATCCATTAGGATTTTCTTTCAGTGATTGGACATTGCTCATTGGACTTATAGAAACTTATGCTATGGGCTATATCCTTGGGTGGATTCTAGCAAAAGTCTATAACAAATCTCTAAGAGGGTAAAATGGCAAAAAAGGTTAGTTATGATTCTGGATTTGGTTCTTTGTTAAATCTAATTATCTGGATAACAGGAATTCTAGTATCACTTGCCGTTGGCTTTGGAATGATTGATGGCACTTTAGGAGTAAGATTCATAGCTCCCATTATAACTACTATAGCTGGTTGGGTAGTAGTCCTTCTAACTCTTCTGGGAGTTCTAGTAGCTATAATAAAAAAAGTGAGATAAACTAAATTTTTAAAAATTCAAAAGTTAATTTTCAATAAATAAAAGGAGGTTAAATTAATGAAATACGCAGGAATAATCAATAGAGTACTACTTGGACTAGTAATGTTAGTTCCGGGTCTGTTTAAACTTGCAGGAATGACTGGAATTGTGTCATTTGACGTAGCGGGATTCTTAGGAAGTCTCGGCTTCCCTGCAGCAACATTTTTTGCTTGGCTACTTTTGATAGTAGAAATACTCTCTGGTATAGCTATTCTGGCTAAATGGAAACTCGAATATGTTATCTGGGCTCCAATAGTGGTATTGGTGGTTGCATCGTTTGCAGCATTCAGAACAGACATATCTCAAATAGTTATCCATCTAGCTTTGGCATCTAACTATCTATTGTTAGGCGCTCACGCAAGCAAAAAAAGGAAATAAACGAACATAATTTTTATTTTTTATTTTATTACATTCTAATTTATAAATAATAATAGCCATAGAACAAAATGAAAAGGTTAGTAATAATCGGTGGAGGATTTGCAGGTTCATTGATTGCAAAAGCTCTTGAAAACAAATTTAACACTACATTGATAGACAAAAAACCTTTCTTTGAGTATACTCCGGGAATTTTGAAAGTTGCAGCTGATATCGAATATAAAAAAGAACTCCAAGTCCCTCATAAAAATTATCTAAAAAACACAAAAGTCGTAGTAGACGAAGTAAAAAATATAACTAAAAACCAAGTAATTTTGAAAAAGACTAAAATTCCTTTTGATTATCTTGTAATCGCCTCTGGTTCAAAATATAATAAATCTATTTCTGCAAAAAACATCATTCATGCCTATCAAGCATCAGATATTGTAGATAACTATCAAGAAATACAAAAAGCGAAATCAATATGTATTATAGGAGGAGGACTTGTAGGAGTGGAACTTGCGGCAGAGCTATGTTGTTACAAAAACAAAAAAATAAAGATAATCCACTCTCGTGAAACTCTTATGGAAAGAAATCACCATAAATCTATAAAAAAAGCAGAGAAATTCCTGAAAAAACGTGATGTGCAAATAATTCTAAATGAAAAAGCAGAAACTAAAAAAGGAAATGCTATTGTCACAGATAAGGGCACTAAAGTTTCTGCAGACCTTTTCTTTTTCTGCACAGGAATAGTTCCAAACTCCGAATTTCTCAAGCCAACTTTTTCAAAATATTTAACGAAAAAAGGCAGTGTAATGGTAAACGAATTCCTTCAAGTTGAAAATCATCGTAACGTTTTCGCAGCAGGAGACGTCACATCAATTCTAGAAGAAAAAATAGCTCAAACTGCAGAAAAACAAGCTAAAATCGTAATCAACAATATATTAAACATTGAATCGAATAACTCTTTGGAATCTTACAAGTCAAAAAAACGTCCGATGCTTATCTCGTTGGGAAAATACGATGGGATAATTGAACACAACTCGTTAGTCCTCACGGGAATCATTCCAGCAGTAATAAAAAGATTGGTAGAATTCAAAAGTATGTGGAAACGGAGATAATCAAGATTCTGTAAAATCTTGACCTCTAAGCTTATTTTTAACCGCTCCTCTTGTTCTTTCAGAAGCACCGACTCGATGTGGATTTTCAACAATTCTTTTATCCAAGCCAAGCCTACTTTTCAAACTAGAATTAATTAAAACAGCTCTAGTAACTCCTCTTAAGAAAACTCTAGGACTAATATGAGAATAATCATGTCCCAAAACAGGCAAAGCTCCTTCATGCTTTTCTGAATAATTAGCTACCTCCCCATATAACTCCAAAAACCTTGGACGCAATAAACTTCCTTCTTCAAAATCAATGACTCCTGCAATATCAATTACAGAAGCATTCCCAGTATGACTTTCTCGTTTAGAAGCAGAATAAAGTCCTGCAATCTTAATCACTGGTTTAATCCTTGCGATCTGATTGTGCAGAGGCAAATTTCCAAAAGGGATATTCCTATCCAAAACATCAACAAAATGTCTTAAAGCCGTATCCATTTCTTGAACCTCCTCAGGAAAATACATTCTAGAAACTCTTCCAATATAATCTAACAGCCTAGAGTTTATTGCCATAGGAATCATGAATTTAGAGTATTTAAAAAATTAACTATTCCTTAAATTCGCTTCAAAAAGAAGACCTATGGTGATTTCCCTAGGTAAATACGACGGAATTCTTGAATACAAATCCTTAGTCATAACTGGTATTATTCCTGCATTCATCAAATATTTAATCAGATTAAAGAGTTTCTGGAAAAGAAGATAATCATCTTATCGAAAAAGTTCTCTTAGCCAACTTCTCCAATCCTTCTATATCGGGAAGTCTCTTTCTTCCGTTCATTTGATACATCTTTCCAAGAAATTCAGTCATCTGTCCATTTACGGAACTCGCTCCACTAATTGCATTAGAAATAGCTTCTAAAGCCTGGAATCTATCTTCTCCGACATACATGACAGCACTCTTTATAACACCCTCAAGAAAGTCTTCAGGCCTAGTAAAGGCACTCATAACCACCTTCCCTGACAGCTCATAAAAAACATTCTCTAGCGCAAATTCTGCTCTGATAGGATCTTCAGAAAAAAGAATTCCAGCAACTCTGCTTATGTACCTCTTTGTTTCATGGACACCTCTGTATCTCATGGATTAATATCCAGAATCCACATTATAAAAAGATAATTGTCCTAGAAAATTACTTTTCTTTCTTCACTCATACTCTCAACTCCCAACCAATAAAATCAATAAGGACAACTCTCTTCCCTTCAGGCAAAAGCAATGCATTGCAGTCTGTCCAAGCGTCTCTTGATGGATGGCAGACTTGCTTAGCCCTGTCAACTTCGGCATCCCTTAGCTCTCTTGCTTTCCTTTGTTGTCTTTTGTTCTTGATTTTGTCAAGTCTAACACCTTCAACAAGCGCCATGACATAAGCAGGTACATTTCTATGTAACATTCCATTTCTTTCAGGAACATCCAAAAGGAATACTCCTTCAGGTTTTGGAACAGAAATACTCCCTTGATACAACCTTTCGCCAATTTTGAACTCATGACTTGCTTTTTCAAGAAGAGAATCAGCTACATATCCATAATGTTGCATAGCTCTCCAGTTTTTAGGACCTGCAGGCACTTTAGCAGCAAAGCCTCTACCTATTGAATAGACAAATCCATCTGAGCCATCTGCAATATAATTAGAGCATCTTCCACCTGCTTCGAACCTGGGTATTGCTAGTTTAGTTGCCATCTTCTTTACCCCCAATAGCTTTTTTTATAGAAAATTCAAATGCGTGACTTCGATTTCTGAAAGTACCATCTTTCACGCCTTTGTCTATTTTATCAAGCGTGTCCTCTTCCACTGAGATGCTTATTTTATATTTCATCTAAGTAGGAAAAAGTCATACCATTTTTAAACCTTTCTATAATGTAACTATTTAGAAAAGGTAACATATTAGAAATATTTAAAAACTACTAAATGAAGGAAATTTAATGAATAGACTAAAAAATGGACTAGCTACTTTAACATTAGCAAGCTCTGTAGCCGCACAAGATTTAAACTATCAACCGAAATTAGATTCTGATGGAGCTAGAGTGGATTACAATAAAACACAAGAAGCTATTGGAGAAGTTTCGAATCCATTGAACATTTTCATAAAAAATACTTTGTCTTCAGAATATAGGGCATCAGGATTTGCTATGAGTGATGGGCCCGTGAATCAATCATTAGTAAGTATCTCAAGACCTAATGTTCTAATGAAGGATGACCTTGCTGAAATTTATGGATGGTCAAATTTTGACCTGAAAACAGGAACCTTCTCAGAAATAGATGCCGGAGTCACATATTCATTCCCATTGTTAGAAGATTTTTTAGGGGGAAAACTTTCAGGTTACGGAGAAGCATTCATATGGGAATATCCTGACGGAAGGTTTGGAGATAACGATAAGGGTCTTATTGGTAAAATTGTCTATTCGGGACCTTTTAATGCTTCCATCAAAGCAACTCAATTATTAACTTCGAATCAAGGAAGACTGTATGAATTAAATGTCTCAAAGGGATTTGAGCTTGCCAAAATGGAAAATGGAAACACAATAAGTTTAACACCTCAAATAACTGCTGGGACTATGGATAATTTTTACGGATTCAATGGACCTGCCTTTGTAAATTATGGAGCAACTTTAGGATTTCAAAAGGGAAATATCGGACTAGAAGTCTTTTTAACTCAGCAAGAAGGTCTGCAAGACGGCTTTGAAGATGGACTCTTAGGTGGATTAGGGTTTAGTATTTCATTCTAATCGAAAATTATCTCTTCCCAATAAACTTCTTACCATGCATATAAGGCACAAGAACATCAGGGATTTTCACGCTTCCATCTTTTTGCTGATAATTTTCCAATATAGCTACCATTGCTCTTGATGTTGCTATTGCAGTATTGTTCAATGTGTGAACTAGTTGTCTTTCACCTTTCTCATCAAAATACTTTATATTCAATCTCCTAGCTTGAGCATCCGTTAAATTGCTTACAGAACCAATTTCATTATACTCTTTCAAACGAGGTCTCCAGAATTCCAAATCGGCTCCTTTCGCCTTCAAATCCCCTAAATCTCCTGAACAAGATTCTAAAACCCTCACAGGAATCTTTAGTTTTTTGTATAATTCAACACTTAATTTAAGAAGCTCGTCATAAAACTTGTAAGAATCTCCAGGCTTACACAAAACTACCATCTCCTGTTTATTGAACTGATGTGTCCTGTAAAGTCCTTTCTCATCGATGCCATGACTTCCAATCTCTTTTCTAAAACACATTGAATAAGCTGTAAGTTTAACAGGCAAATCTTTATGTGTTAAATTTTTGTTGATAAACATTCCAACAACAGGATGTTCAGAGGTTGCAATCAAGTTCAAATCCTCTCCCTCAATCTTGTAAGCCATCTGAGCTATGTCTGATGCAGAATAAACACCCTTTAATACATCAGTCCTAATCATCAATGGAGGTTCAACATACTCATAGCCTTCTGAAGTCATAAAATCCCTTGCGAAATTTATAAGCGCCTGATTTAACAAAGCTAAATCTCCCTTAAGGATGTAAAATCCTTTTCCAGATATATCGACAGCCGTATCAAAATCAATGACACCAAGTTTTTCAGCAATTTCTGCATGATTCAAAACCTCAAAACCGAATTTTTCAGGCTTTCCAATTATCTCTCTCACTACATTTTCCCTATCATTTTTTCCAATTGGAACAGATTCATGAATTATATTAGGTATTACTGAAATATCAACATCTATCTCCTCTCTCAATTTTCTCGCCTTCTCTTCAAGTTTATCAATCTTTCCAGGTATTTCTCCTGCCTTTTTCAATAAAACTGATGCAGATTTTCCTGCTTTCTTAGCAATTGCGACTTCCTTTGAGATTTTATTCCTCTCACTCCTTAAGATATCGACATCAGCCTTTATCTTTCTCCATTCTTTATCTTTTTCAATAATTTTGTCAAGAATCTTCAGCTTCTCGTTCTGGAATTTTTTCTTTATATTTTCCCTAACAAGCTTTTCACTCTCTCTGATAAGTTTAATGTCTATCATATTTAAAAAAAGGTACGCCGATATTTAAAACTTCTCGCGGAAAGATTTTTAAGATAAACTCCACAAGATAAATCATGTATGAATGGAAAAATACTCTTCTAGGAACATACAAGATTGGTGTTCAAGAGGGAACTCTAGTAACTAGCGTTATAGAAGAAAAAGACAAAACTTTAGCTCGATTAGAATATGAAGGAATGGATAGAGGAATTATCAGTGGAGCTTACACCCCCTCAACTCAAAAAGTCGAAGTGTGGGACGAATTAACCCCTGATGATTTTAGGCTACTAAGACATAGATTAATCATAGAAGATTCGAACCTTCCAGAAAGAACTCGAGAAGCCTTGTTGAAAATTCTAGACGAAGTAGAAGAACAAAGAAATTCTAGATCGAGAGTTTCGCTATAGATTTATAAATAATTCTGATTTACTGATAAAATGGGGATTTTAGACATGGTGACTAGTGCTTTTGCATCCGGCTATGCCGATTTAATGAATCTGCTTCCTTCAGAATATGCCTCTCTGCTTAATTTGCTAATTTTCTCTGTTCTTATATCTCTTTACTCAATATTCACTTGGTACTTTTACAGAAGCCTCTCAAAAAAAGATCTTTTACAGCTTGACTTGAGAAGATACAATCGCTCATCACATCCTTTCTTCAGGAAATTTATTGCCTCAGTCCTCTACTTGCTAGAGTATGTAATAATCCTTCCATTCCTAATCTTCTTCTGGCTAGCTGTTTTAGCAATAATAGTCTTAGTATTGTCAGAACAACAAACAGCAGGACATGTTTTAATAATCGCTGCTGCAATGGTAGCTTCAGTAAGAATCCTATCTTACTATCAGGAGGAACTTTCAAGAGACCTTGCCAAGTTGTTCCCTCTCACAATACTCTCTATCTTTGTATTGACTCCTAACTTCTTCAGTTTCCCAAGAATGATTGAAGGCTTACTACAGATAAAGGAATTCTCCTTCCATTTAGTGTATTTCTTAGGATTCATAATAGTCCTTGAGTTTATCCTAAGAATATTCGATTTCATAACAAACAACTTCTCAGAAAAAAATGTAAGCGAAGAAAATTAGTCTCCGTGATAATCACTAGTAGGATGTCTGTGGCCTTCAACAGCTCTTTCTGCAAGTCTTGATTTCTGCTTCTTCCCTTCTGAAGATATTTTCTTCTTATCAAATCCAGTCTGAAGAAGAAGATCACTTACATATTCTCCACCTAAAAAGTGAGGCATGATTACATAATCTGCTCCTTGTTCATACAACTTCTCTGCATCAGATATCGAATGTGCAGTAGGCATGAAAGAAGTTCTTGAAAGATCCAAGCTCTTCAATATCACTAAATTGACATCTAAATCAGGGATTGTTGAAAGCACCAGTTTAGCATCCTTGAGATTTACCTCCTCAAGCAATTCAGCATCGTTGGCATCTCCATACACGCAGTTTATTTTCTTCTTCGTCAAAAGAGAGATTGTTTCAGGGTCATAATCAACAACTAGATAACTCTTCTTACCCTTTCCTAAAGCATTCAGAAGACTAAACCCTATTCTATTGTATCCAAACAAAATTGTGTCATATCTTGCATTCTTATGCACACTTACCTTAGCCCTCTTTGAGTCAAATATCCCTAGTAACGGAGAAGACAGTCTATACAGGTAGTGTGAATAGAACATGCTGTAACTGCTAAGAGCTATAGTTATTACTGCAACCATTATTATTATTGAAAGTATTTGCTGGCTTATCAAACCTATCTTAAACCCTAAGAGAATGAAAACTAAAGAGAATTCGCTTATTTGAGCAAGAGTAAGTCCTGTGAAAAAGTTAGTACGCTTTGTGTATCCAAAGAGTTTCATCAGCCCCATAATGATTATAGGATTCCCTATTAAGACAAGTGCTGAAAATGCTATTACTGCGAAAATCGTCTGATAAGTGAATGGTCCTATAAGGAAACTTCCAAAAAATACGAAGAACAACAGAACAAAAAAGTCTCTTAGTCCTTGAGTCTTACTACTTATCATCAAACTATATTTAGAATGAGCAAGAGACATTCCAGCTATCAAAGCCCCTATCTCAAGGGAAAATCCAGCAAAATCAAACAAGAAAGCAATAAGCAAAGCCCATGAAAGACCAAACAAGAATAATATCTCGCTATTTTTAGCAGCTACAGAAAGCAACCCATGTATTATAAAATGAGCAAAAAGAAATACTGCGCCTATAAGCAATGCTACCTTGCCTAATTGAGTTAAAATTATAAATTCCGTTCCGGATTTCAATACAGGAGCAATAGTCAAAACAAGAGCTGCAACAAAGTCCTGAACAATCAATATACCAAGAGATATTTTGCCATGAAGACTATCCAGCTCCTTTTTGTCAGTTATTATTTTTACAACGACAAAAGTAGAAGAAAATGAAAGAGCAAGAGCAATCAATATTGAGCCGATATAATCAAACCCAAACCATTGGCCTATGAAAAATCCTATTAAAGTCGTGAGGACTACCTGTCCTATTCCTACAACAAATGAAACTTTTCCGAATTTCTTCAATATTCTGAAGTCAAGGCTTATTCCGACAATAAATAGAAGAAAGGCTATTGCTATATGAGAAATAGATTCCATGACATTATCATATGAAATCAGTCCCAAAAATAAAGGTCCTGCTATTATACCTGTGACTAGATAGGCAATGATAGTAGGCTGCTTTATCATCTTAGCTATCAAAGCTAAAACTGCCGCTATACCTAAAATAGTCGCTAGTTGGAAAATAAGGCTCACCATCTTATAATAATTCTTTAGAGGATTAATTTTAAATATGTTTGTTTGCCGATATTATCGAGTCTTAAACAAGTATTTGGACTCATATAATGTTCATCTCGCATTTGGCTGGGATGAAAGGTGCGGTTCTCACGCGGCGAGGCCGCACCACCCTTAAAATGGAAAAACCTAGAATGGATAAAAAAAGATTAGAGAAACAGGCTGAAACTCCTAGATTTGATTCTGATTTTTCCCCTGGAAACCCTCATAACATTCAAACTGCTGAAGAATTAGGAGTAATTTATGATAGAGAAAGAAACTCCTATATCGATGAAGATGGCTGTTTGATGTATGATCAGTTTGGCCAGCCAATTTAACCAAAACCATTAAATACTCCTTAAAATTCAAAATAAAATGGAAAAGGACATTGAAAAAATACCTAAAAACCCTGAAACAGACATTGTAATAAGGATTGATGATTTTGGTGGAAAAAAGGGTCTAACAATAAGAGAATTTGTTAAATCTGAAAGATACACAGGCTTCACAAAGGCTGGAACACGAATTCCTGCATCCCAATTCAAGCTCTTTAAAGATGCTATAAACTCAATTGATGAAGCCGATTTGAAAGAAGAAACAAAACAGCAGTCACTTGATGAAGAGCAAGGCGAGACTGAAGACGTAGAAGAACAAGACATCTAACTATTGACTATTTAAGTGACTATAGACATTTTCTTCAACAATCATTATTTCTGACATGGACTTGACATGTTTGTGCCTTAATAATATCTCCCTCTTCCCAAAATTCCTCGCAGTCTTCTTGTCCAGAACTATAACCCACCCATATATCTTTGGATCTTTATCCTTCAAACATACGTCCTTGACTTTTCCGAAATAGTTCCCATTTTCGGCATAAACTTTCATTCCTCTTGTAGCTAGTAGTCTATTCAAATTCATTTTTCGCCTTACAGAAATACTTCTACTATAGATTACTAAAGCAGTGATAGTTGCTAAGAATCCAAAGAGCGCATAAAAGTATGAACTCTCTTTTGAAACTAAACGGCTAGAAACTAAGAATCCTGTAACATGAGCCTTAGTATCACTAACAAATTCCATCAAATCGGAGATATATGAAGATTCGTCACTTCCAGAACTTGAGCTTCCGGATTCATGTTCGTCACAAACGTTATTGCTGTTAGAATCAAGACAACAGCTTTCTCCGTATCGCATATAAGGAGGATTACAAACTATTTCATCAATAACTTCTCCAGTAATAGTACTTCCGCTGTCATCATTCTCGTCATCACTAGAATCGTTATTTTGTGAACTTCCTCCCGAACCTCCACCGCCAGAGCTTCCCCCTCCTGAACCTCCAGAATCATCTCCGGAAGAAACGACTTCAAAGCTGTCATATGCATAGTCTGGACCTCCAATGTAACTTACCAAGGCTCTTAATCTGTAAGTTCCTGGAGAGCTAGGAGAAACTAAACTGACCGTATTATTCAAAGACTCTAAAGCCGCCACATAAACTGTAACTTGTCCAGAAGTGTAATTTATAGTTTCGTCATCAGTAGTTATCCAATAGTCCAGAACAAAATTCTGCCCGATGTCTGGATTTTGATTTATTATCTGGACAATAGACTCAAATGAGGTAGAACTGGAAACAGAGGCTGGAGCATAAACTATAGTATCTGCGGGACCACCATATCCTGGAATTTGAACGTTAATTTGATTTGACTCATAAGTCACCGAACTAACTGTCGCAGTAGACTTTACAAAAAGCTTTTCTGTATTTGACGCAGCCTTATCAACAATAACTGATGATTGGTAACTGTACTCTTCAGTTCTGTTTAAATCTATCAAACTATTCAAATTTAGGTCGGAGTCCAAAAGAGTTATGTCACTCAAGTCCAACCCACCTGAATTGATAACTTCAACAGTTAGAGTGTAATTAACAGCAGTTGAATTTTCTGAATTAAAGTATGCATTTTTGACTAGAGTCAACTGCTGCCCAGATTCTTCGGATGGAATAGTTAGATTAATCTGAGTCGAATTAGAGTAAATAGTAGAACTTGAGTAAGAATCAGTTCCTTGAGACTGAGCTACAACCAAAGAATAAGAATAGGTAGTTGAATTTCTTGTAAATTGGGATAAATAGCTCTTTTGCACAGTCTGTCCACCTTCAAGAGTTCCAATGTCATAAGAGCCATCTATTGAATCCGTATCGGTTATATTTACTGATGTTGCTGCACCACTTCCTTTGTTTGTTAGTTTTAGTGTAATGTTATATGAAATAGTTCCATTTGTAAGATTATAGAAACTGGCTATCTTGTCTAGAACTAAAGACGCCGACCCTCCAACAGAGAAACTATCAGTGCATGATTCATTATTTCCTTGATATGATGCTGTAACATTCAAAACATAACTTCCATCTGAAAGGTCTGGAAAACTAGTCTGGAAACTGCCTTCATTAGAAGAGGTTAGACTCTTAGAAGCTCCGACGACTCCATCTTGGTATATACTCACATTGATTGTCTGAGAGCTTAAAGGAGAAAGTCCATCAGATAAATTTCCTTGTACTAAGACTAATGCTCCACTTTGATAAGGCCCTCCGGATTCACAATTCAAAGACATATTTGTCAAGGTAAAGTATCCATATTCATTAGAAGAATTCTCTAAACCATTGCTTGTTATAACATTCCAATTATGAGCACCTAAGCTTGCTCCGGAAAGAGTATAGCTTAAAGAAGTCCCATTTGAGATATTATAATCTATGGAAAGCAAAGAATTATTTTCATATAACCAAACAGTCAAATTATTTAGACCTAAATCATAAACTGTATAGTTTAACTGAACCGAACTTATGTCATCAAGATATGAGTTATTTACTGGATAATCCAAAGTGATTGTGGGTATTGAAAATGAAACACTAAACTCCCTTGATTCGGAAGCCCCTAAATTGCCAGCACCATCGTAACATTCAACACTCCAAGAATAATCTCCTTCAGCTATGCTCTGTAAAACAAAGTTCGTTAAAACTCCAGATAATACAGAGCTATTAGTCTGATTTAAAGAAGAATTCAAATAAAGATTGCAGGAAAGAGATGAAGAAATGTCATCAGTTGCTGTGAAATTCAAATAGATGCTATTGCCCGTAGCATTATATCCATTCACTGGAAAGTTTAGCTCAACACTAGGATTTTCAGAAACTGCACTTATTGAATAACTTCCTCCACCAGTAACATTGAAAGTAACATTTCCAGCCTGAAGAGAAGTAAGATTTTGACAGATATCTGCAGGACAAACCCCTCCATCCCTAAGAATACGTAATTCAGTAGAAGTAGTAGATATGTTGTATAGAGTTATCTGTGCGGATTTGTTTATTCCGCTCACGCTTGAATCAAAAAATACATAATTGCTTCTAACAAAAACTCTTCCGCTGAAATTATTCTGGCTTGTCCCTGTTAGGGGCTGTAAAAACTTTATCTCCCCGGCGCTTGTATTCTTTACATTCACCAAACTTCCTGTCCCAGTAAAATAATAAGTGCTTATATTTTGATTAACTAAGTGAATATCATTAATACTTGCTGTTGACACGTACAATTGATTCCCCCCTAAATCTCCGAAGTTGTTTTCTTGAAAGGTGTTATTGTCAGGATAATTTGGAGCGGTAGCTGAAAAATAAAGTCCGTGAGAATTTGAACCAGAAGTAGAAATGTTGTTATTTTTAATCAAGTTACGTTTTGCGTTTGAGATAAACTCCATTCCGTATGCACTTCCAGCCCCACCGTATGTTGAAAAAACATTGTTTTCAACAGTATTTTCCCTCGCCTCTGAAAAATACAATCCTGCATTAATAGTTCCAGTTCCTCCAGTGGTTACAATATTTCCCCTAAATAGATTGTTATTTGAGTTCGTAAGTGCAGAAAGTCCATAATTGTATCTTCCACCATCATTAGTCATAGTGTTATTCTCTATTATATTATTATAACAATGGGTAGTGAGAGAGACTCCATAGTTTGAGGTTGTTGTAGCAGCAGCAGTTATAGAACCGTTAGAAAGGATGTTATTTCCAATAATCCTATTTGAATCTGAGGCAGTAGTTAAAGAGATTCCGTGATTTGTGGTTGTTCCGTATGTGGTGATATTGTTATACAATAGCTTATTTTGATTCGCACTCGTTGATAACAATATTCCATGGTTTGTGGTAGAGGTTCCACTTGTTGAAATGTTGTTATTCGCAACTGTGTTATTATTTGCAGTCTGTAAAAGAACTCCATAGTTTCCAGTAGTTCCGTTTGTAGTGATTGTATTATTGAAAACGAAGTTGTACCCTGAAGAAGTATACAGGTTTACCCCTATATTTCCAGAAGAAAGGCCATTAGCGACTATTGAATTATGAGAAACATTATTATTAGTAGAGCTCACTAAGTAAACTCCGTTATTGGAGGCACCAGTTCCATAAGTGGTGATGTTGTTATATAATATAGTATCGTAATCTGAACCAGTCAGATAGATTCCATATCCAGTAGTAGTTCCAGAAGTCGAGATGTTATTCCTTGAGATAGAGTTTCTTTGAGAGCTTGAAAGAATAACGCCTATGTTTCCGGTAGTTCCTCCCTTTGCAAAAACCTCATTTTCAGTGATATTGTTATACAAAGCACTTGTCAAAGAAATCCCATAGTTGTTTGTAGTTGTACCATTAGTGATTATCGAATTTCCTCTTATGAGATTGTTTGATGAAGAGACTCCTAAGGAGATTCCAAAGTTACTAGTAGTTCCGTAAGTGGAAATATTATTCTCCTGCACTTCGTTAAAATCGCTTCCAAGAATGTAAACTCCTACATTTGATCCTTGTACACCATTGGCTATTATGGTGTTGTTTGTTATGTAGTTATAGTTATTGTTTAAATTTAGATATACATGATAGTTCGTTGCCTGCCCTGCCCCGTAGATATAATTATCCCTAATGTTGTTGTATTTAGATCCTGCATATAAGTAGACTACATGACCATTCGTATTTCCTGTCGAAAGAGTTGAAATTGTAGAAAGATTATTGCTTTCCACAGTATTGTTGTCCGACCCATAAAGATAAACGGCATAACTAGTAGTGGTTCCTGTCCCAGTCACGTTATTTCTTCTTATGATATTGTTATTAGCTTGATAAAGCAAATATATACCAAAATTACCTGTTGAGGTTCCAAAAGCGTTTATCCTATTATCTTCAATTACATTGTTTTCACTTATAGTCGCATAAATTGCATGGTTTGTGGCTGTCCCGTTTGTTAGAATTGAGTTGTTCTGGATGTAAGAATCAGAAACTCTTGTAAAAAGAATCCCGTATCCTGTGGTTCCAAGAGCATTCGTATCCTGAATTACGCAGTTTTTCACTGTGATATTGTTTAAGAAAACCGTCCCAAGAACAGCATTAATTCCTATTCCTCCGTTGACTCCATTTGAACCATAATTTATAGAATAGCCTTTGCAGTCAATTTCAACGTTATCGGCATTAATTGTCAAACAAGTCCCTGTTCCTGAAATGCTATCATTCAATTCGTAATCACCAGAAGAAATTGTGCCACATTGAGTTATATTAGTCACTTCGGCAGATACCTCTGGAAGAAAAAGTAGTATCAAAAGAATAAGAAAAAACCAATTTTTATTCATCTTTCACCCCAATCTCTTTTTTAATTTTGATAGTTTCTTCTGCTTCCCCTATTTTTTTAAGAGCTTTATTATAGAAAGATGAAACAGCTGGCTGTGAAATTTTCAACTTCCTAGCTATCTCTGATTGGGTAAATCCTTGAGTTCTTAGTCTCAAAACCTCAATTTCTTTTTCAGTTAGCATTATAATCTAAATAACTTATATTATTAGTATAAATTATAGTATTTATAAATGTTCTGCTCTTCAAAAAGCTTTAAATAACTCTTAATCTTAAAAAGCCGATGAAAAAAGGTGTGATAATCAGTTTTGTTCTGGTTGTAGTTGTTCTTTTTGGAATATTCCTTATGTCAATCAATAAAGATAACTCAACTACCTCGAATGAAGAAGGTATCCCGGATATTGATGGAGAAGACAATGAGCAAGGAAATACAGATGGCGGAATCCGAGAGATTAAGACAGAAGAAGGTACAGGGATTGACGAAAGCACATTAAATACTGTTGAAATAACGGAATCAGGATTCTTTCCCCAGACAATCACAATAAACTCGGGAGACACAATAACCTGGACAAACAAAATATCTAGAAAATCATGGCCTGCCAGTGCAATTCATCCTTCTCATAAAGTATACCCTGGTTCTGACATTTCTAAATGTGGAACATCTGAACAAGATAGCATATTTGATGCTTGTAAAGGTTTAGCAGAAGGAGAATCCTATAGTTTTACATTCAATGAAATTGGCTCTTGGAATTATCATGATCATTTACAGTCTTCCAACTGGGGAACGATTGTTGTACAATGAAATCCCTCTTTAAATCAAAGCAATACGCCCCAATAGCAGTAAGATATGGAATTGGAATAGTCTTTCTATTGGTAGGAATAAGCCAAGTAAGCAATCCAGTTCTCTGGACCGCATATCTGCCTCAATCTTTTGCAGTCTCTGGAATAGCCCTTAACAATATAATCTCTTTTACAGGAATGTTCAATACGATAATAGGAGCAATGCTCCTTCTTGGAATGTTAACAAGAATTGCAAGCACTCTAGCAGCTCTTCATTTAATAGCAGTCATAGTAACCATAGGATATAACGATATATCAATAAGAGATTTTGGCCTGCTATTGGCAACAATTTCAGTCTTATTGCACGGGTCTGATAATTGGTGCCTAGACAATAAGATATTCAAGAAAAAATAAACTATTTTTATTTTCTTTTCACTCTTTTAAGCAGTTCTGGAGAATAGGCATACAATCTAGTACGTTTTCCTTGATAATTACTTAGTTCGGGACGACTAGCAACATCCTGGACGCTAGTGTCTACAATAAATTCAAGATCGCTCTTCGTCAAACCACTAACAGTTCTCCCAATCATCTCTTGAGAGGGAGCTGTCAATAGTCTTACAACGGCAATATCTCTCTGAGGGTCATATTGCTCAACCCTTAGAAAATAAACAGGATATACATTAACCTTTGAACCTGTAAAAACACCTCTCCCGTCCCCATTCGAAGTTGGAGTCGTCTCTATAGGTTGCGGTTTTAAAGTCTCCACAATCTGGAGATCAATTTCTATCGGCTTTCTTTCGTTAGCCATATAAAATCTGATTATTCAGTCTTTAAAAATTAATCTATTGTAAAAGAAATACTTTTTAAAGCTCTATCCTATCAATAAAGTATGGCAATACGACAACCCATAATCACAGTTGCAGGTCATGTAGACCACGGAAAAACATCTATACTAGATTGTTTTAGAGGTAGCTGTATTCAAGAAGGTGAAGCCGGAGGAATTACTCAAAAAATATCTTTCACAAAATACCCCTTTGAACAGATAAAAAAAGCCTGCCCCCTTGTTGAAAAATCAGGAATTGATTTGAAAATCCCGGGGTTTCTTTTTATAGACACTCCAGGACACGCAGCATTCACAAATCTAAGAAAGAGAGGAGGTTCCTTAGCAGATATAGCTATTCTTGTTGTAGACATAAAAGAAGGCATAAAACCTCAAACTGCAGAGGTTATTTCCATATTGAAAACAAATAAAACTCCTTTTGTAATAGCTCTAAATAAAGTAGACACGATATCTGGATGGATAAAAAAAGACTCCGTAAAAGATTCTATAGATGCACTCCCAATGCATGTAAAACAAGAGTTCGATACAGAGTTGATGACTTTCCAAGGTGCATTACAATCTCACGGCTTCAATTCTTCATTGTTCTATGAAATCTCTGATTTCACAAAAGAAGTTGCGATAGTTCCAACATCTGCAAGAACAAATCAGGGCATTTCAGAGCTTCTCTTTGTGCTCTGTGGACTATCTCAAAAATTCCTCACACAAAAAATAACCTTATCAGAAGATGCGAAAGGAGTCATTTTAGAAATAAAGAAAGATAAATCTATAGAACACATTGAAGCAATATTGTATGATGGACAGCTCAAGGAAGGGGATGAAATAGCAATAGGAACCTTAGATGGAGAGCCTTTAGTAACTAAAATCCGTTCATTGGAAGAAATACTACCTCTTTCAACAAAATACAAGACGAAAACAGAAGTTACAGCAGCAACAGGAGTTAGACTAAGAGTCACCAACAAAGAAGGCCTTCTTCCAGGAGTTCCATTTCAAAAAATTAGAAACAATCTTGATGAACTTTCTGATTTGCTTAAAAAAGAGATGCAAGATGTGATAAGAACAGATAAGCATGGAATAATTGCGAAAGCCGATTCTCTTGGAAGCTTGGAAGCTCTTCTAACTCTTTTAAATCAATCAAACATCCAAGTTGTAAAAGCAGGAATAGGCCCCATAACAAAAAAAGATGTCATCTCTGCAAAAGCTAATCTTGATATCAACCCGTTAGATGCAGTGATTGTAGGATTTAATGTAGATATTGAAGAGGAACTCACAGCCGAAAACATAAAAATAATAACGGACGCAGTAGTATACAAACTGATTGACAATGTGGAACTCTGGAGAAAAGAAAAAGCTGCAGAGATTGAAAGAGAAAGACTAATGGGATTAGCAACAATCTGCAAACTGGAAATATTACATAACTATCTTTTCAGAAATCTTAATCCGGCTATATTCGGAGTCAGAGTCTCTGCTGGAAGATTAAAAACACATCTTCAGCTGATAGATGAGACAGACGAATCTGTAGCAAGAGTAAAATCAATTCAAGCAGACAAAGCATCTGTTGAAGAGGCAACAGAAGGCATGGAAGTTGCTATTTCCCTCCCTGGAGTAAACTTCGAGAGAAAGTTAGGAGATAAAAAATATCTTTACAGCCAGATTTCAGAATCACAGTTCAAAGCCTTCAAAGAAAACAAAGACCTTCTATCCTCCGCAGAGCTTAAAGTATTACAAGAGATAGCAGAAATCAAAAGAAAGAAAAAAGACGATTGGGGGGCATAGCCTCAAAAAATTATTGAATATATTTAAATCTCCAACATTATTCTGTATAGAGAGGTGAGAGATGACTCCAGATAATAATTCTAAGGAAGAGACTTTGAAAGAAGAAGCAAGGCATATTAGCATCAAAGAAGGAAGAGCTACAAGCGTGATGGACGGATTTGGAGTAAAATTCATCTCACCTTTTGCAGTAGCCCTTGGAGCAAGCAACAATATAATCGCACTCTTGACTTCCCTGCCACATCTTATAGGAAATCTCTCACAATTAGGTAGCATAAAAGCAATAGAAAAAACTACTAGAAAAAAACTGCTTATTGCTGGAGTAACTTGGCAGGCATTTATGTGGCTTCCAATTATGGCATTGTCATTTCTTTTCTTCACAAATAGAATAAACTCCTTAACAGCTTCAATCCTTCTTCTAGTATTCTATACTATCCTAATAACTGTTGGAGCATTTGTAGGACCCGCCTGGAGCTCTTGGATGAGAGACATAGTTCCAGTAAGATCAGGAGAATACTTCGCAAAGAGAAACACAACAACGGGAACCTGGGCTTTGATATCGCTTTTACTTGCAGGATTTTTTCTTGACTTTTTCAAAGATATAGGAAGCATATTCATAGGATTTATTTTCATATTCGCTACTGCAATGGTTGGAAGGTTCGTATCTGCTAGATTCTTCACAAAACAATATGAGCCAGAATACAAATTTGACAGAAAAGACTATTTCAGCATCTTCCAATTCCTGAAAAAAATGCCTTCTACGAATTTTGGAAAATTCGTAATTTTCCTAAGTCTTATGTCTTTTGCAACAGCTATAGCGTCCCCTTTCTTCACAGTGTATATGTTAAAAGACTTAGGTTTCAACCAGTTCTACACGGCTTTCACTGTAGTCACAATGGCTTCAATAGTTTCACATTTATTTTTCGCAAATTATTGGGGAAAATTCATTGATGTCCATGGAAATGTTAAAGTCCTAAAGATAAATTCTTACCTTGTTTCTCTTGTTCCAATACTCTGGATTTTCTCTTTAGTATTACAGAACAATCTTACAATTCTAGTGATGTATCTCATAATGATTGAAATATTTTCAGGATTAGTATGGAGTGGGTTCAACTTAGCTGCAGGAGTGTTTATGTATGAAGCAGTAACTAAACAAAAAATGCCTTTATGTGTTACTTACAACGGAATTCTTGGAGCTTTAGGAGGACTTGTAGGAGCAATTCTTGGAGGCTATCTCTCTGCAATCACCTTATTCGCCCTAAGTCCGTTCATACTTGTATTCCTAATAAGCGGTATAATCAGACTCGGGGTAGCGATAGTCTTTTCGTCATCATTCAAAGAAGTCAGACCTGTTGAAAAAGTCACAACAAAAGACTTCAGAGAGCTTTTCAAGTATATGAGTCCAAGACACTTTCTTGAAATGGGAATACGTCGTATAGGATTCCACCACGCCTCATAATTCTAGTAACTTTTCAGTGACTACTTAAGAAAAAGATTTATATATGGAGATTTTCTAAAAATTCCATGACAAAGAAAGAAACAGAAAGAGACCCATTACTTCCAAGAAGAAGACCTTCTGACTTTTCAGATACGAATTTTCTGTATGACATGTTTGTTCACGGAGTAGGATTAAGTGCCTGGGGATATGTAGTTGCAAGTGCATTTGACTCTCTTGATAATTTAGCCACAGCTTCCGTTGCAGGAATAATTGGATTAATGAGTGGAGCAGTAAAAAACGTTTTAACACGTGAATCAACAGAAAAAGTCGTGCAATACACATCAGCTCCTGAAAATGCAGTCCTAATTGAAGTACCTGGCCAAGACGGAAGCTCTCAAAGAGCTGTTGTTGTCACAGACAGAGCTGGAAATAGAACCACATTACTAAACCCTATATATTCCTCAGATAGATTCAACAGAGCAGATGAAATATACTCTGGGAGATTAAGAAGAAACGATTCTGATAAATTACTCGTAGAACTCGAAGCAGAGAAAAAGTGCAAGGATACTGCTGAAACAATTCGCTCTGGGCATGAGTACTTGCTTGGAAAAATCGAAAGTGAATTGGCTTCTAAAGGCGATGAAATTTAATAAGTTTAACCAAATAATTTAAAAACCCCTTTTATCAATTATTCCCATGCCACATAAGTTGAATATTTCAGAAAAAGGAAAAGCTTGGAAATTAGAGCTGGATAGTGAGACTCTCTCTGGAAAAAAGCTTGGAGATTCTATAAAAGGCCAAGAAATATCTGCAGACTTAGCAGGTTATGAGCTTGAAATTTCAGGAGCCTCTGACATATCAGGATTCCCTCATAAAAAAGATGTAGAAGGTTCTGCCTTGAGAAGAGTTCTCCTTACAAAAGGCTGGGGAATGCACAAAAAACCAAAAAGAGAGGGAAAAAAGAAAGTTCAAACACCTTCAGGATTAAGATTAAGAAAAACAGTCAGAGGAAAAGAAATTTCTGACAAAACAGTCCAAATCAATCTAAAAGTCATAAAGGCAGGCCATAAATCTCTAGCTGAAATTTTCCCTGACCAGAACAAAGCTCCAGAGCCAGTTGCTGAAAAATCTGCAGAAGCTCCAACAGTAGAAACAACACCAGCTCAATAATTTTTAGAGGTAATTTAAAATGTCAGAAAACGAACCAAGAAAATCTATCAAAAATGGATTAGTAACAACTGCTCTAGCAATCGCCCCAGGATTCTCACCATTCGCTGTTAGAAGAGTTTTAGAGAGTAAGGGAATCTCTGAAGATTCTCCAGAAGCTTATGATGCTTATACCAGATGCATTGGATACGAGACTTTGAAAAGCTTTCTTTACACTGTGTCGGCTTTTGCCTATACTGTTCTAAGCACTAACAATACGTTTTAAAACCCTTTTCTCTAGGTAATTTTATGAAAACTGAACTAGAGACTATAAATGTTATAATAGCAGGTCATATAGACCACGGAAAGACAACCCTCTTACAAAGAATGACTGGCAAATGGGCAGACTCTCACTCTGAAGAATTAAAGAGAGGAATTACAATAAAGCTAGGTTATGCAGATACAGTAATATACAAAGATAAAGAAGAATATAATGTTGAAAAAAAAGGCTCTCCTGTAAGATACGTTTCATTCATAGATGCTCCAGGACATGAGATGTTAATGGCGACTATGTTGAGTGGAGCAGCAATTGTGGACGCAGCTATATTGGTTGTTGCAGCAAACGAAGGGATAAAACCTCAGACAAAAGAGCATTTCATGGCTCTCCAAGCAAAGAACATCCAAAATGTGGTAATTGTCCAGAACAAAATTGATTTAGTATCAAAAGAACAAGCAATGCAAAATTATTCAGAAATAAAAAAACTCATAAACGGAACTTTCGCAGAAAATGCTCCAATAATTCCTATATCTGCAAAACAGAATGTTAATATGTCAAACCTTTACGAAGCACTTTGCAAAATAATTCTTCCTAAAAGAGATGAATCGGAGATACCAATTTTCATGGTAGCAAGAAGTTTCGATATCAATAAACCTGGGACAATTCCTCAAAATCTTCACGGAGCCGTTCTTGGAGGCTCATTAAAACAAGGAAAGCTAAAGGTGGGCGATGAAATAGAGATAAAGCCAGGAATTACAGTAAAAGAGGCAAATCAAATCAAATATAGAATATTAAAAACAAAAATAAGAAGTTTGTTCAAGGGAACTGAAAAGCTCGATGAAATCCATCCCGGAGGAAGCCTTGCCATAGAAACCGAATTAGATATGTCTTTTGGAAAAAGTGATACTCTTTCAGGAAGTATTGTATCTCTCTCAGGCAAACTTCCAGATATAACAAGTGAACTAAAAGTAAAGCACGAACTTTTTAAGAGTGTTCTTTCAGATAATAACATCTCTCCAATAAAACCATCAGAAACATTAATGCTAAGTATAAACACTGCAGTCACAGTTGGACTAGTAAAAAAAATAAAGGGGAACGAACTAGAACTTTCTTTAAGAATTCCAGTAGTGCCATTTAAAGGAAACAACGTAGGAATAGCCAGAAACATCAATGGTCACTGGAGACTTATTGGTTACGGTGAGATTCTGTAAAAATTAAGCATAAATTCTATAAACCTCTCGTTATTTCTCCTTTCATGAATAATCAGCAACTAGCAATAAATAAAATAACTGGTCCTTGTGTGATATTCGCCGGAGCAGGTACAGGAAAAACTTACACAATTGTTGAAAAAATAAAAAAGCTTGTCAATGAAAAAATATTCCGCCCAGAGAGAATACTTTGCTTAACATTTTCTAATGAAGCAGTAAAATCTCTTTCAATTAGAATCCTAAATAACACCTCTACAGAAAGCCAGCCCATAGTGAGAACTTTTCACGGGTTTTGTGCAGACATCTTAAGAAAATATGGAAAGACTATAGGAATAGATGAAAAATTCAAGATTCTTCTCCCAGACGATGCAAAAATAATGCTCCATAAAAGTTTTCAGACAACTCCTTATAACTGCCATCAATACGTAGAGTCTATAGGAATAGCTAAAGATTTAGGAATAGATTTCACTGACTTAGAAAGCTATATCAATTCACTAAACAACAAAAGTCTTGAAGAGCTATCAAATGAGATAGAGAGCCTTACTCTTTCATATCACACTGCTCACATAAACAAAAATAATGAAAAAAAGAATTCTATAACTTATGACCTTGAAGATTTAAATCAAATACTTAAAATGAAAAAATTTCTCCAGACATGGAAAGCCTACGAGAAGCTAAAACAAAAAAAGAATTTTCAGGATTACTCGGACTTAAATAAGAATGCATTGATATTGCTAGACAAAAATCCGGAGATTGCAAAAGAATTCGATTACGTAATTATAGATGAATTTCAGGATACTAACAAGCTCCAATGCGATTTGATAAAAAAACTTTCTCCAGATAGAAATATCACTATAGTGGGAGACATGAATCAGTCGATTTATAGATTTAGAGGAGCCTATAAGGACAATCTAGTGAACTTCATGAGAGATTTTGATGTCCAAGAAACGGATAAATTCATCCTTGACAAATCATATCGTTCAACAAATAAGATATTGAGAACTGCATCTAATCTAATAAGGCAGAATATAAATTCTTACTCTGAACACTTTGATGTCCTAAATCACCAAAATACTGAAGGAGAAAACGTCAAAACTTATGAGTTATTAGACCAAAGAGAAGAAGTAAGAAAAATAATTGAGCTGATAAAAGAAGAAATAGACGCAGGAACTCCTTTGACGGAAATATGCGTAATGTTCAGAACACATCAGCAAGCAAGAATGTTGAAAACAGCATTAGAAGAAGAAGACATTCCATACACTTCTGTTGCTAAAAAATCATTGTTGAAATCTCCTCCAATAAGAAAAGTTCTTAATTACATGACAATCCTGCAAAAACTCAAGAATAAGTCCAGAGGAGGAGACCAAGCTTGGTGGGATTTGGTATTCAAATCAGGATTCAGCGAGAAGGATTTGATAACTATCAGCAAATATCTAAAATCTATAAAAACAGATGATTGTCCCAGCCTGCGAATGCTTAACGATTATTCTGAAATAAATTTAACAGACGATGGAAAAATCAGGATGCAGATAATAATTACAACAATAAAAGACCTCATCCCCCATCTTAACTTGAATTTAAAAGAGTTGATTATGCGAATTTACAGCAAGACTGAATTCAGCACTCCCGAACACCCCGGCTACAAAGAAAATGTGCTTGCATTGGAAAAGTTTCTGAATATAGCAGAAGAATTTCCAGAAAATGAACTTGACCTTGAAAGTTTTATGAGACATATAGAGATAGTTAATAACTTAGGCATAGAAATTGACGCCCCGCAAGCTCAAAAAGATGGAGTAAGAATAATGACAAATCACTCTACAAAAGGCTTGGAATATGAAGCTGTAATAATAGGAAGCCTTGCTCAAAAGAGATTTCCGATATCCAACATAAAGAGCACCCTAATTCCACTGTCTATTTCTCCAGAGATAAAACCTCTTATTGCTGGGAAAAAACCTGAAGAGATAGACCTCCTAATACACAAGCATGAAGAGGAAAACCAACTTTTCGAAGAAAGAAGACTTTGTTATGTTGCATTCACAAGAGCCAAAAAAAGACTATATCTGACTTACGCAAAAGAATATGGAAGCAGAAAACATTATCCTTCTCAATTTCTTTTGGAAATAAAATATAAAGAAAACCCTGATGTTGATTTCATAGAGGATTTAGAAGTGAAACCATTCATTAAACAAACAAAAAACACTAAAGAGATTAGCCTTGATTCATGGTCTTCTGATTCGCTGATAAACAAAATAGTTTTTTCTCCATCTGCCCTGCAAACTTTTTGCGATTGCCAAAAAAGGTATGAATACAAATATATCTACAACATGCCAGACCCTGCTCCAGTATCCTGGGACGCCATGAAACTAGGTTCATTTATACACTTAGTTGTAGAGAAAGGGGTAAAGGCAAATTACAAGACTGAAAAAGAATTCCTTGACCTTGCAAAAGCTCTGCAAATGGATGAAGAATGGAATTTTGTAAACCTTCAAGAAGCTCTCCCAATAATAAGAGTGTTCTTCATAAGAAATAAGGACAAATACAATGAAAAATCGCTCACAGAACAGAAATTAGATGCAAAAATTGAAGGTCTTAAGTTCTTTGGTATTGCTGATAGAATAGACTTCCACGAGGATGGAATAGAGATAGTAGACTACAAAACAGGTTCATCAGACATCAAGCCCCAGTATAGAAATTGGCAACTCGGCTTCTATGCTCTAGCCGCACAAAAATTCGGAATTCCTAGAAAATTGACTCTAGATATGCTAAAAAAAGAGAAGCCTATAGAATTCGTTCTTGAAGACAATGGAAATGCCAAAGAGATAAACTCAAAGAGAATGTCTTTCAACCTATACAAAGTCAAAGAAGAAATGCTCCAGACTGCCAGAGAGATAATAAGATGCTACTCTCAAGGTTTTAGACCATGCTCACAAGAAAGGAACTGTGCTTTCTGCAATGAGTATTTCTGGGAGAATTAGCTTGAATTGAAAGTCAAGTTATTACTGCCATTCAGCTCATCAAATGAAAAATTACCCAAATCATCTGAATCATTAAAATCTTCCAAAACTATTTCATCGTCAGAATCAGTTGAGTCATCTAGATTTGCATTATCAGTATTATCAGATTCGTCGATGACGAATGAGGTTACATCTTTTAAAATACCCTGCGTCTTCAAGACTACATATCCTCCAACTACTATTCCCAATACAAAAAAGACTACTATTAGAAGAATATTGATGCCGAAAAGTCCCCTTTTGTTCATGTATTGTAAAACCAGAAGTTCTATTTAAGCTTTCCTTAGAATCTGTCCGTTAAATCCGAATTAGTATTTCTTTCGTTCTCTTTTGCCTCATCAGATTCAGGCATCCTGATGGTGTATTCTGAGTCAGGTTTATTGCTCCAGTTGTAATAAATTCCAACACCGGTAGCAAAAATTGTTCCAAGAGCTACACTAGTTCCTATTGCAATTACCTTTCCCACATGGCTCAATTCACAATAATTTCTTCCATCTTTCATAAAAATCTTACAAAACCTGGCTTTTTAAGCCTTAGCCTTTCCGTATCTGAGCATTGCAAGAATTCCACCAATTAATGCCCCCGCGAAATTGAAAACCAAATCAAGTGCGGTATTGTAATATCCCCCAACTCCAGTCTGTCCAAGGAAAACAACCGCTCCAAACTCAACAATCTCATTAAGAGCTCCAACTCCAGAAGATGCAAGAATTGCAAAAAAGGCTACTGCCCAAGGATGAACTTTCCTGCTACTTGCCAGACTGATTAAATGGTACATGACAAAGCTCATTACAAAATAAATATAAAAGTGCAAAACCTGGTCAAACTTTAAGATAAAGAACTCTTCTATCTGTCCTTGATACAAATCTAAAACGTGATATCTATACAAGACTGATCCATCGATGATTAAGCTACCTCCAAGCATATGTAATAATCCCCATATAGAAAGCATCCACAATATCGTATAATCAAATCTTGTCTTTCTATATGTGCCTACAACTAGAAAAAATAAAGCTATTACCACCCCAACATACAATAAAAACTCATAATTCTTTTGTGATGCATAGTAAATCGCAGCAGGAATGGCATAAAGCAAGTTAAAGATTACTAATGCCCAATGCCCTCTTTTCATAAAATATTGAAGAATAATAGATTATTAAAAGTTAGTGTTTTTCCTCAGAACTTTCTTCAGATTTATCAAAAACAATTTCCTCTCTTGGAACAGCAACCACATCAACAACTCTGTCTCCTTCCTTCAATCTTACTAAATGAACTCCTTGTGTTGCCCTTCCCATTACTCTAAACTGCTTCATAGCAAGTCTTATAGTCATTCCTTTCTTTGTTGTAAGAATTACAGAATCCTTGTCATCTACAGAGAGAGATTTTACTATGGCGCCAGTCTTCTCGGATATCTTAAGATTTATCACTCCCTTGCTTCCTCTAGAAGTCTTTCTATACTCATCAAGAGAACTTCTCTTCCCAAATCCCTTATCAGTAACTGTGAGGATTGTTGTTTTCCCATCCAAAGGAACAGATTCAAGAGCAACAATTTCATCTCCTTTTCCTAACTCAGCCCCCTTAACTCCATAGCTTGCTCTTCCCATAGACCTTACATCGTTTGAGTTAAATCTGACAGCTTGTCCTTTCTTTGTAACAAGCAAAACTTCCTGTTTTTCTTTCACTTCTCTTACATTTATCAGAACATCACTCCCATCAACAGGAAGATTCATTACTCTAACTCCAGTGCTTCTTGGCTTAGCAAGATCTTTCAAAGGTAGCTTTTTAACAATTCCAAGCTTTGTCGCAAACATCAAGTAACCCTCGTCAAACTTATCAACATTCTTCAAATTAACAATTTCTTCATCTCTCAAATTTAAAAGATTAGCTATTGCTCTTCCCTTGCTTTGCCTGCTTCCATCTGGAACATCATTGGCTTTCTGCCAATAAACTCTCCCTCTTGATGTAAAGAACAACAAATAATCATGTGTGCTACATGTTACTAAAGTCTTGACAAAATCCTCCTCCTTCAAATCAGTGCCTGTTACTCCAGTTCCACCTCTTCTTTGTTCCCTATATGCAGAAACATCCATCCTCTTAACATATCCTGAATTAGTTATCATAACAATTACATCCTTCTTTTCAACAAGGTCTTTCTCTTTTATCTCAGAGAAATTCTTGATTATCTTAGTTCTTCTCTCGTCTCCATAGCTCTTCTTTAATTCCAAAACTTCTTTCTTTATAACACTAAGAATTTCTTGTTCGCTTCCTAAAATTTTGTTCAGACTTGAGATTATCTCTCTAAGTTTTGCTTCCTCATCCTTCAGCTTATCATTTTCAAGTCTTGTAAGCTGTGAAAGTCTCATATCCAATATTGCCTTTACTTGTCTCTCACTGAATTTGAATCTTGTCACAAGTGATTCAGAAGCTTCTGCAACACTCTTAGCTTTTCTAATAATGTTTATAACTTCATCTATATCTTTCAAAGCTATCAACAAACCAAGAACAATCTCCAACCTGTCTTCTGCTTTCTTGAGATCAAATTTGCTTCTTCTTATAACAACTCTCTTTCTATAGTTAACATATTCTTCAATAACATCTCTCAAATTAAGGACTCTTGGCTTTCTACCAACAAGGGCAAGTAAATTCGCGTCAAATCTGTCTTGCAATCTAGTAAGAGTATAAAGCTTGTTCAAAGTGAACTTAGGATTAGCCCCTTTTTTCAATTCAAGAACAATTCTTACTTCCCCTTTTGCAGATTCATCTCTCAAGTCAGAGACATCAGGAAGTTTTTTTTCAGTCGCTATCTTAGCTATAGTGGTGACCAAATCTGCCTTGTTCACCAAATAAGGTATTTCAGTAATCACAATATTTGTCTTGCCTTTCTTCTCTTCTATAACCGTCTTTCCCCTAATAACAATTCTGCCTTTTCCAGTCTTATAAAAATCAATCAACCCTGACCCACTTGCAATCCCTCCTGTTGGAAAGTCAGGTCCTTGGACATGCTCCATTAAACCCTCGACGTTTATCTCTGGCTTGTTAATATATGCAACAATAGCATCACAAATTTCCGTAAGATTATGAGGAGGAATATTAGTTGCCATACCTACTGCAATACCCATAGCTCCATTCAAAAGCAAATTAGGCAATCTCGCAGGAAGTGTTTCAGGTTCCTCTGCAGTGTTTGCAAAATTAGGAGTCATACTTACAGTATCTTTGTCTATGTCTTCAAGCAACTCATGTGCAATCTTGCTCAACTTGGCTTCCGTATATCTGTAAGCTGCAGGAGAATCTCCATCCAAACTTCCAAAGTTACCTTGACCGAACACAAGAGGATACCTCAAAGAGAAATCTTGTGCAAGCCTTACAAGTGCATCATAAACCGAAGAGTCTCCATGAGGATGATACTTCTTCAAAACTTCTCCAACAATACCTGCACACTTAGAAGTTTGCTTATCGGATGTCAAACCTTCTCTAAGCATAGCATATAAAATTCTTCTATGAACAGGTTTTAATCCATCTTCAACAGATGGTAAAGCTCTCTGGACAATGACGGACATTGCGTAATCTAAATACGCCTTCTCCATCTCTTCAACAATTTCTGCTCCAGCCACTCCCTTCTCATCACCAATCTGTTCTTTTTTCCTTCTCTGAGACTCCATAGCATCTAATTCTTCGTCAATCTTCTCATCATTGCTCTTTGGCGTCATTCTTCTCCTCCATCTTCTTCAACGTAATTTATTACTAATTGAATATCGTCGGCAATGTCTATCTCCGTTTTTCCTTTGCTTTCCATCAACTCATTCAATTTCCCTATCATCTCATCAATATCTCCCAAGCCCATATCAACTTCTAAGACTTCAACATCTTCTTTTTCATCTTCCATTAGATGTCTACCTCCGCTTCATGAGCTTTTTCCGAAATAAAGATTTTCCTAGGCTCAACCTCCGTGCCCATAAGCTTGCTGAAAACTTCATCTGCTTTTACAGCATCCTGAACAAGAACTTTATTCAACAATCTTGTATTAGGGTCCATAGTAGTGTCC
>CAYJQB010000001.1:395495-461744 GCA_964372205.1 Candidatus Woesearchaeota archaeon
TCCCATAACTGCTCTGGATTCATCTCTCCTAAACCTTTGAATCTTTGGACAGTAACGTTGCCATCAAATTTACTTGAAAGCTTCTTTAGCTCTTCATCCGAATAAACATAATAATCCTTTTTCTTTCTGACCTTGTAAAGAGGAGAAACTGCAATATACAAATTGCCATTGTCTATCAAAGGCCTCATAAATCTGAAGAAGAAAGTCAATAGCAGAGTTCTAATGTGTGCTCCATCTACATCCGCATCAGTCATAATAATGATTTTTGAATATCTTAACTTTTCAATATCAAATTGATCTCCAACTCCTGTTCCAACTGCTGTAATAAGATTAGCTATTTCTTCAGAAGAAAAGACTTTCACGATGTTTGCTTTTTCAACATTTAATATTTTTCCCTTCAATGGAAGAATCGCCTGAAATTCTTTGTTCCTAGCTTGTTTAGCACTTCCCCCTGCAGAATCTCCCTCAACAAGATAAAGCTCTGTTTCTTCAGAACTCTTTTTAGAACAATCTGCAAGCTTTCCAGGAAGTCCTCCGATGGAGAAGGCATTCTTTCTTCTTACAAGGTCCTTAGCTTTCTTTGCAGCTTCTCTAGCTTTCTGTGCATCAAGACCTTTGCTTACTATTCTCTTGGCTATAGGAGGATTCTCTTCGAAAAATTCCACTAAAGAAGCATAACCTACTTTCTCAACAATCCCCTTAATCTCGCTGTTACCTAATTTTGTTTTTGTCTGCCCTTCAAATTGAGGTTCAGGAACTTTAACAGAAACAATAGCAGTCAATCCTTCTCTAACATCGTCTCCGGAAAGTCCTCCGTTCTTGATAAGGTTATTCTTCTTTGCATAATCATTGATAGCTCTTGTTAAAGCAGTCCTAAATCCAATAACATGAGTTCCTCCCTCAACAGTGTTAATAGTATTCACAAAACCAAGAATATTCTCCTGATAGCCATCATTATACTGGACTGAACATTCCACAACAACATTTTCTTCCGATTTAGTAAAATAAATAGGTTTATGCAAAGCTTCTTTATTCGTATTCACCCACTTAACAAACTCAACAATTCCTCCATCATAATGGAAAACCTCTTTCTTTCCTGAAACGACATCAGTCAATTTTATTTTAACTCCTTTGTTCAAGAAAGCTATTTCTCTGAATCTAGTCTCTAAGACAGAAGCATCAAATTTCACAGTTGAAAATATAGAATCATCAGGCCAGAAAGTGATTTCAGTTCCAGTATCATCTTCACTATCCAATTTCCCAATTGTCTTCAACTTATAGACTGGTTTTCCTATGTTGTATTCCTGCTGATAAACCTGACCATCCCTCTTTATAGTGACAATCATCTTTTTAGATAAAGCTGCAACAACGCTGATACCTACTCCGTGAAGCCCTCCAGATATCGCATAGCTTCCCTTGTCGAACTTTCCACCTGCGTGTAATTTAGTGACAACGACTTCCACAGCCGGAATCTTATACACTGGATGAATATCTACAGGTATCCCTCTTCCATTATCAATGACTGTTACACTTCCATCCTCGTTTAGAGTAACCCCTATTTCAGTACAATAGCCTGCCATCGCCTCATCTACAGAGTTGTCCACCACTTCCCAAACAAGATGATGAAGCCCTTGCTTTCCAGTACTTCCAATATACATCGCAGGCCTCTTTCTAACAGCGTCAAGGCCTTCCAGAACCGTTATTTTTTCTGCAGAATAGTCTTTTTTATCAGCCACCATACCTTATTCCTTATATTTTCTACTCAGAAAAATGCAATTTAGTTTATAAATCTTTACACCGATTTATCGACGATAAATGAAAATTTACATGAAAAACTAGAGAAAATCCAGGTATTTTTATTTAACCACTACTTTAGGCACTACTTAAGCTCTTCTAACCTCAAATCTGTAATCTCTTGAAGGCCATCCCTGTAGAACAACCGAATAATCTCCTGATTCTAAAGTTATCCTAGTTGCCTTAACTGTCATTCCTTCTTTGCCAGGCACTCTTTCTTCCCTTCCAAGACTCAATGTCAATTCTCCTATTTGAACTGAGTTGGGATAAGTTACCTGTAAAGTTGTTGTCTGACTTTGCGAATCAATATTCGTTACTCTCATCTCTACGCAAGATCTTCCCTGTCTTACCGCACAAAAACTATCATTGATTCTTAATGCCATCCTTTTTACAAAAAAACGTGCTTTAAAAAGTATCCTAATCTATCTAACTACTTAGCAGCCAATTTAGCCTTTGCTGCTTCAGCCTTTTCCTTGTCTTTGGCTATCTTCTTTTCTCTCACTAGATGGAAAGATTCTGTCCATCTTACTTTTCTTTTATCTCTCTTAAGATTAATCTGATTTTTCCTGCACTTGCTAGAACAGTAATAATGAGTGCTTCCATCGTTCTTGAACAAAAATGTTCCTCTGAAATCATCTTCTTCCTTTCCGCAAAAAACACACTTCACCATTATCTTTCTTCCTCCTTGGGTGAACCATACTGATAAAAAAATGTAAAATATCCCTCAGAATCACCATGAATATTATCTTGAAAAACATTCCAACCAGCTTGATTCATATCGTCAAAAATCCTTTGAACTTCGTCTCTCCTTCCAACTACCAATCCCTTATTGTCAATGTTATGACTAAAAACCCATGCTCCAGACGGATGCAAGCTCTTCGAATAATGAGTATTTCTTACTAAATCTGGGTCGTCAGGATAAAATCCCTTTAATCTTTCAGTAGCATCATCAACACCAAGTGTCTCCAAACCTAATTGTTCTCTATTTGCAACCATTTTTAACTATGAGCTCCTTTTGTGATATTCTTTCTTATTCTTCTTGCTTCAATCTCTGTTTCTCTTAGTGTAAGCCAATCTCCAATCCTTACAGGACCTTTTACATTTCTTCTCATTGTCTTTCCCTCATTTCTTCCTGCAAGAATCTTTACTAGAACTTGTGTAACCTCTCCTCTTGCTCCAGTCCTTCCAAAAAGTTGCTCAACAACAGCATTAACTGGCTCTGTTGTAAGACTTCCTTTAACTGTTTCTCCTTTTACTTCCTTTACTTTCTGCTTTTTTTGTGCCATCTTAAATGATTATTACTTCTTAGGCTTTAGAGCTGCAATTTCTTTATCGGCATCTCCTGCCTCTATAACTGCAACTGCACTGGTACTTACTGGAATTCCCACTGCTATTCCAAGCTTTTGCTTTGAATCAGCTTCTTGACAAGGGATTCCTTTTTCTTCACAAAGAGCAGACAAGTGAGCTACAATCTCTTTTGGATTGACGTCTCCTGCATAAACAACTAGTTTAGCAGTTCCTCTCTCAATTGCTTTTGTGACTTCATTTGTCCCTTTATCAATTTTTCCAGTTTTCCTGGCCTTTTCAACAATACTGTATATGTCCATGTTTAACTCCATCCCTATCAGCAAGAAACCGATTACCTCAGCTTCTGCCTCATTGGTTATTTAGATTTGATAAAGAGGGTATTTAAAGGTTTCTTTATTGTTATGCTTCGGTCAAACCATTAGGTTCCACAGGAAAAAATCTAAGATCGTCGACATTGAATAAATCATAAATTCTAGTACTTGAATCCAAAGAGTCTAAATAACTTCTAGATGTTACTGCATCTATAGGCGAGCCTAGATAGACTAAATCAGATATTTGATTTTTCAACAAAACCTCAGGAAGATCAGCTGTAGACCATAAAACGGTTCCTGTACTCCAAGAATTATTCTCTTCAAGCCAGACATCTTTGATATCTCCAACTCTACTTTCTAAATCAAAACCATCTAATTTATTCATCGGAAATCCGATATTCATAAAACTTAAAAAACTTCCAACTTAAAAAACTTATCTCCAATTAACCTCAACATCATCCGTTCTTTCTCTCGGAGCAATATCAATCTGGCTATTGTTCTTGACATTAAACTTCTTCTTGCTATTAGTCATTATTATCTCTCCGGCGTAAGCTATCATTGCTCCGTTGTCTACGAGAAACTCTTTTGCTGGACAGAAGAACCTAGCCCCTCGCTCCTCACACATAATCCTGCACATCTCCTGGAGTCTTGCATTACAGGCAACTCCTCCTCCGAGAACAAGCTCATTTTTTCCTGTGTGTGCGAGAGCTCTCTCCGCCGCCTCAACTAACATAGCAAAGGCGTGCTCCTGCAGACTATATGAAAGGTCTTCAAGTTTTTTCCCAGAATCGTAAAGCTGTTTAAGTTTCGTCTGCATCCCTGAAAAAGAAACATCCATCCCCTTTATTGAGTAAGGCAATTCTATGAAATTTGTAGACTGCTTTGCTTTCTTTTCTATTTCAGGTCCTCCGGGAAAAGGAATTCCACAATGCCTTGCAAAAGTATCAATGAAATTACCTATTCCAGAATCAAGAGTCTCTCCAAACACTCTATACTTCCCAGCTGCAAAAGCTATTATCTGCGTATTAGCCCCCGAGGCATATAAAAGAACAGAATCCTTAGCTCCTTCATGTTGCCCTATTTCAAGATGTGCAATACAATGATTTACAGGAATCAATGGAACTCCTAATTCCTCCGCCTTTTTCTTAACAAAACTCATTCCTGCAAGAAGACAAGGAGCAAGCCCTGGAGCATTTGATATAGCAATTGCGTCAATGTCTTTTTCAGAAATTTTTGCTTTCTCCAGCGCTTCATTGTAAATCAAATTTGCAACATCTTTATGATGTTGTGCAGAGTCCATAGGAATTATGCCTCCAGTTTTAGGGCGATACATGTCCCTAACGTTAGCAAGTATCTTTCCCTTGCTTACAATCCCAACTCCAAAAGTATGAGCAGTGCATTCTATTCCTAATATCATATATCTTCAAAATGAATCATATTTATAAATAATCTGAAAGAAAATATTTTATGGATGACGGCTTTCCCCCTTCATGGTATTTCCCACATTTTCAATCAAGCAGGGATGGAATCTTTCCAGACATTAAGCTTCCTCATAATTATAGAGAGTTAGTTCCAAAATTCTACGGTCAAGGAAGAAAAGAGGATGTAGAAAAATTTAGAGAAGACTTGACAGAGTTCATGAAACAGACTTCATTATCTGGAGAGGCTCTGGAAATCAGACTATTATGGGATGAGAGACTCGGTCTAACAAATATTGGAATTGGAATCCATGGAGGTTTAGACCTTCTAGATGAAGAAGATGGAAGATATATTCCTCACAATCTCGGAGGAAAAAACGGACTATTTGTGGGCATGCTCGCCATCAACTACATAAGAGAGCTTATGCAATCTGGTGAATAATAATACATAAATAAAAATGTGTATAAAAATAAAAAAAATTAACTTAGGAGAAATTATCTTCTTCTCTTAGTTGCTGTTGTTCTACGAGCCGGAGCCTTTCTTGCAGTGGACTTCTTCTTCCTTCCACCTCTAGCCATCTTAGCTTCGCAGACATTTCCTTGAGCATCCACATAGTAAAGATGACCAGCTTTTCTCTCAACAACATTTCTGGCTATTACTTTTCCCATTCCAAACACCTCCTTTTAACTATGATAATATATATTACGCAATTACGTATTTAAACTTTTCTCTGTTTTGCCGACGAAAAAGTCAATATTTTTCATGTTCTTAGAATTAACAGGAATCTCTACAAGTCGACAAAACTTCTCTTTGGGAGCTATCCTTAACCTAAAAGGCTTAACAATCCTACTTTCAATAACTTTGTTCTTATCGTCGAGCCATAAGGCCAAAAAAGGAAAAAATACAAAACAAGAAGTTATAGATGCCCTAGTAGCCTTCTTGAAAGAAAACAAGAGAATGTCTGTATCAGACGTCCTGAACATCAAACCAATACCCTTTCTAAAGAATCCTACTTGATAAGCTCTGATATCTCTACTTCCCTTCTTGCCTCTGATAGTTACCCTTTTCCACCCCATGATGTAATAAACAGTCATTGGTTTAAAAATCATTATATTTTTATATTGAGAATCTCATCTAATAAGATGTCAGACATAATCAATTTAGGACTCGTTGCTATTCTCCTCGTTTTGATGATTCTAGTAGCCTTGCTTATATTAAAAAAATTAAAGAGACAGATAAAAGTAGAAAAAAGCGACAGACAACGCATATATCTGAAAGCTGTAAAAAGAATAAAGGGCTCAACTAAAACTCCCTCTACAAAAATAAATGAACTTGACAAGTTATCAAGAAGATTTTTCCACGAAAAATTCCATCTAAATCCTAGACTTGAATATTCTGAAATAATATCTTTCTTCAAGAAGAAAAATAAAAGAAGAATCTCAAATTACTGCGACAGTTTCATAAATATATTTTATTCTGGTGAGAAGGTTGGAGCAAAAAAAATCAGAAACCTTATAAGTCAGTTTGAACAGATTATAAAAGAAGAAAAATTAAGGTAACACTTTATACCTTGTATTCATCAGATAATACTGCAAGAATATCAAAACTGCTGCAAATACCAACAAATAATCTTGCATGTTCAACCTAACTTTTATTTTGCTCTCTTCGTATGCACTCCTAAGGGAGTTGCTCAGTGAAATCTCATCAAGAGACTCATAGAAATTACCTCCTGTATTGTATGCTAAAGCCTGTAACGCCTCTTTTTCAAGTTTGGAGTTTCCATATACTGCCTCACCACCTTCTTCGGTACCTATAGCCAAAGTATGCACTACAACACCCCTCTGATTTGCATATTCAATTGCTTCCTCTACACTCCCAACATTCAACTGCCCATCACTCATAAGTATTATCACTCCTGACTCTTCATTAACCAAGAGATTAGTTCCAGAAGTAACTGCTCCATAGATATCTGTTCCACCTATCCCACTCAAAAAAATCCCGTTTATAGATTCTTTTAACTGCGGTTTAGAAGTTGTTATCTCCTGCTCTATCAAAGAATTTCCTGAAAAAGAAATCACTCCTATCTTAGATTCTATTGGAGAAAAGTCCACAAATTCCATTGCAACTCTCTTTGCCGCCTCTAGTCTGTTAGGAGAAAAGTCATCAGCACTCATACTCTGAGAAGTGTCAATGGCTATAACAAAAGAATGAGGACTTGCTCGCATTTCAGTAAGAACTTCTGCCCCGGCTAAAGAGAATATTAAAGAAGCCAATATTAAAAGAGTCAGTAACAACATCACCAGATTTTTGGAGAAGAATTCTATACCCCTAATCCTTGCTATCGCATCAAAATTCGCAAATCTTAAAGCTCTATACCTCTGCTTTTTTAAGCTAAAAAAATGAATTAAAATGATTAGAGGAATTATTACAAGAAAAAAAAGATATATGCTCTTAGTAAACACTATCTGTATCATCCAATAATCCTCCCTTTTCTTATTCTCTCTATAAGAAACTGAGAAAGAGGTATACTGAAGTCTTTGCTAGTCAGAAGCTCCACGAAGTCCACGTTGCTATCAATAAAAACTCTTCTAATCTTCTCATCTTTTAGAGCAACGTTTCTCTCATATACTGCTCTTGCAATTTTTGGATTCACTAAGACTTGTTGCCCAGTCAAAGAATCTTCAAGCACAATCTCTCCATCCATGTTCGGAAGAGTCTTATCTAGAGGGTCTTTTACAATGATAGATATCACCTCAGTCTTGTTCCCTAACAAAGTAAGATCTTTCATTGAAGACTCGCTAAAGTGTGAAAAGTCGGATATCAGCACTATAGCGTTCACGTCCTTTATTGATTCAAGAAGGAATCCTATGACTGATCTTATGTTTGATGAATCTCCGTATATCATTGGATTTGAAATTGAATGTGTGAAATAACTAAACTGGTTTGTCCCAGGCCTAGGGGGAATATACTCCAAAACTTCCTTATTAAATAACAAAAACCCTATTTCATCATTAGCACTACTTATCAGATGCGCAAATGCGGCTGCTACCTCGACTGCGAATTCACATTTGACTTTTTCTGTTGAGCCAAAAACCATGTTTTCACTCACATCTATAGCAAATATCACTTTCAGATTCCTTTCTTCTATGTACTTCCTCATTAGAACCCTATTTGTCCTTACACTTGCCTTCCAGTCTATTTCGCTTGAATCTTCATCGGGGGAATACTCCCTATAACCATCAAATTCCAGTCCTCTTCCTCTAAAAACTGTCTTATACAATTTTTCTTTAAGATAAAATTTTTTTAATAACGACTCAAATTCCTGGATAGCCTTAGGAATGTCCACATTCAATTTTCTTTCAACCATTCTTATGCACTAACCTCTTTATGAATTATGTGGCTTATTATCTTATCAGAGGTTATGTTTTCTGCAGTGACTTTGTAAGAAAGAATCATCCTATGTCTAAGGACTGGCAGAGCTACTTTTCTAACATCATCAGGAACAACAAAATTTCTGCCACTCATCAAAGCATGCGCTTTAGAAGCAATAAATAATGATATGCTCGCTCTAGGAGAGCAACCCCAGTCTATGTACTCTCCATACTTAAAATCTTTAGATCTTGTCTTGAAAACAATATCTAGTATATACTTCTTTACCTTGGGACTCAAATAAACCTCCTTTGTCATCTTTTGCAATTTAAGAATCTCCTGGGTGGTAATAATCTGTTTTAACCCCAATGTGTCAAAATCACTCAAAGTTGTATTATTCTCAACTATCCTGCTTTCCTCTTCATATTTTGGATAACCCATTAAAATCTTGAAAAGGAACCTATCTATCTGAGCTTCTGGTAAAGAGTATACTCCGCTTTGTTCAATAGGGTTTTGCGTTGCCATAACAAAAAAAGGAGAGTGAAGCTCAAATGTCTGCTTTCCAATAGTCACCTGCCTCTCCTGCATAGCTTCTATAAGAGCAGACTGAGTTTTAGGAGGACTTCTATTTATTTCATCAGCAACAAGAAAATTAGCAAAAACGGGACCTTTCTCAACCCTAAATCCCTTTCCAGGAGTATAAGCTGTAATCCCTATAATATCTGTCGGAAGAAGATCAACTGTAAACTGAATTCTGTTAGAAGTTCCTCCTGTTATTTTAGCAAGAGACCTTACTGCAAGAGTTTTGGCTATACCTGGAACTCCTTCCAAAAGAACATGTCCATTGCATAGCAAAGCCATTATAAGCCCGTCAACAACATCCTGCTGTCCTATAAGAGCTTTTGACATTTCCTCTCTAACTCTTTGGATTGCTTCCTGACTCTTCTTAACCTCTACAGAACTAAGTTTTTGGATAGAGGCATGCTTAGACCCCTCATGCACTTTACTCTTTTTATGATAATTTCTTCCCTTTTTTACCATATCACTCTCTCAATTAATAGATTGAAAACATCTTATTAAAGCTTTCTTAGGTAGGCTTCTATTCCCTTTCTAAGTTTTATTCTCTTATATACATAATATGCCAAGCCTAAAATAAAACAGGCAAGAGTAGCAACTACAAAATAAAAGAATTGAGTGTCGTATTCTAAAAATCTGGACTGAGGGCTTGTAAATACTCCTCTCTGAGAGATTGAATCCTTACACCCTTGAATAGCTCTTTGGATGTTTGTTTCAGCAAGAACATAATTTCCTTCCTGAGCATAGTTTTCTGCTAAGGTGATGTACTCATAAAGCTCTAGACATTCTGGATTATCTGCAAAGAGTTCTTGTGTGAACACTAATCTATCTAAAAAGTTTTCAGAATCCTGGATAGTTATGTATATTTTTCCCCAGTCACTAAATTTAGGACTTGTGACTGTTGCATTGATAGTAATTTCATAGAATCCTATCTCAGTATCTTCAGTAGAGATAAACATATTCAAATCTTTCTTTGCTCCTGAAGATAAAGTCCCTATTTCAGTCTGATCGAATCTAAAATCAAGAAGCTTGGCTTCTGTTCCATCACTGAAACTTGAAGTTCCGGTGATTTTTATTCCCCTCAGAGATGTTGTTCCATCATTTTCTAATTGGATAGGCAAAACTATATCTTCGCCCCTCACTACAGAAACAGGGTCTGGAACAATTATATGTAATACAGTCCTGCTTCCACCTCCTCCACCTCCTCCACCTGATGAAGAACTTGAAGATTCTTCTACAGTGAAATCAACAACAAAATTGTTGCTCGTTCTCGAACTCAAAGTATCCCCTGAAGAATTCTTGTCTTCAGCAGTTATATTGAAAACAGCACTACTAGTAGAAGCCGTTGAAATTGTCAGTGTCCAATCAGAAACCGAAGAAGTAATAGCAGAAGAGTTATCGCTTATAGTAAATTCCACGGTTTCATTATAATTAACATCTGAATAATCATAATCAAAAAAGTAATCCGAAAGGTCTATATTTAATGATGTTCCTGTAATAGATTGGTCAGAGATATTTGTAGTAAAATTGACAGGATAATTCGTATGGGTTATATTCACCCCAATATCTTGAGTCACATTCAACTCAGGGAAAAGTGAATTGTAAGCAAGAATTGTTATATTCTGTACAGCTCCATAAGTTTCTTGAGTGAAGTTAGGAGTGAAAGTCCAGTTCAGGACTATTCCATTTCCATAGTAACTCTGATTGTATTCGCTATAGTTCTCTAAAGTAAACGTATAAGTAAGATTATTAGCAACCATGTGACTGATATTTATAGGAATATATCCGGTAATGTTCTCAGTCAGATTGTATATAGTATAAGTTGTCGGACTGTTCAAAGTAGGGGGATTATAGACGTCTATCCAGAACGTGAAATAGTCCTTTAGTCCAGAAGAATCATTAACAGTTATATTAAGTTGATAAGATCCGCTCTCAGTATCATTGAAAGTGACGTTCAGTATTCCAGTTGTTGTGTTAAAGATGGTTTCATCATTATCTATAAAGTCTGTGCCATTCAAAAAAGTATAGATATAACGTAATATCCCAGCCGAATCGCCTCCATCCTCCGAATCTGTAGAGTTTATGTCAAGAGATAGAGTAGAATTAACCTTAACAGACTGATTGCTAACTGAAGTTATGACAGGTCCGTGCTGAGTCTCTTCAACTGTTAGATTGAATGTTATTGAAGAATTTTTATAACTTAAATCTGTCACATTTAGGGTGATATTGTAGGCTCCCACATCACTTTTATTTGGAGTGAACACTGCATCAAACTCAACTCTTTGAGGAAATGCATCTGTAGGAAAATCCTCGGTTTCTACAAATGAAAAAAGATTAGTGTTTGGTCCAACTAGAGTCACAGTAACATTCAATGACTCATTATAGAAACCTTTTTGTAAAGTTGGAATTCTTACATCATCATCATGAACCCACAAAACTAAAGTAGTAAGATTGTCCTCTGAAACATTAATGTTTGAATTAGAGTCTACAGTGGCATTCAGCACATTAAGAGGAGATTGTATGGACGGATTGTCACCTATGTTAGAAACCGTAAAATTAAATTCAAGAGAATCTATCACTGCTCCATCAGTTACGTTTATGGTTACTATATGTTGCCCAACATCTGAATCCACGGGAGTAAAATTGATTACTCCTGTAGTCCCTCCAATTGAAAAAGAAGGAAATAAAGTATCATTTATGAATGAAAAATTCAAAGGGTCTCCTTCGGAATCTGTAGCATTTGTGCTAAGATTCAGATAAAATTCAGTTCCTTCTATCAAAGAATGATTTGTCTTGGTGCTCTCATTCCATTGAGGCCTTGTGTTCCCAAGAACATTAATAATAAAAATGCTATAATCAGAAGAATAATTATTCGCATCGTGCACCGAGATGTTGATACTATAGTTTCCAGAACCTCCTGCATCATTAGGATTGAACTGAATGAGAGCTGAAGTTATGTTACTTCCAGAGATTTGTTCGTATGTAGAAACATCCACCCAACTAGTATTTGAAGAAAATACAAGAGATTCATTATATAAAGACTTGCCCGGAATAAGTATATCGTCATCCGTCGCATTCACATAAACTGTATAATTATTTGTTGTAAAGGCAGTGATATTGCTGATAGTTGCTAAATATACTGAATCGTTTATGTTTGAAACATAGAAGTTTATTATTGTAGAGTTGGTAGATTCAACATTAGCTGTATCCGTAAGAGTTATATTCAGAGACCAGTTTCCAACCGCTACATCGCTTGCGTTAAATTTCACTATAAAAGTGGCGTTGTATTCCGTTGTAGAGTTTACACTCATATTTGCAGAACTTAATCCAGTGCTATTGAACAAAAACCAAGTCTCATTTACAGAAATGGTAAGATTATTGTTCTCATCGATATCAGAAACATTGATAAAACAACTAAATTCCGTGTCTTCGACAGCACTTCTCTCGTTATCACATACATACCGGAAATAAGGAGCGTTATTTATGTTCAAAACCGTAAAATTAGCCAATTGACTGGTGCTGGAATTACTAACTCCGGAATCTGTGACTGTGAGGTTTATTATATAAGAACCAACGTCATTTCTAGTTGGTGTGAAGCTTATATTTATTTTTCCAGCAGGATTATCAAACGAATAACCACTCTCTGAAAAAAGAATACAATCAGTCTCATTAGACCATTGAGCTATAGCACAGCTTAAGAAAGTTATGTTGAAGCTATAAGGAGTATTATTCTCTTCATCAGAAGTGCTTATCACATATTCGAAAGCTTCCGTGGCATTGAAAGACTTATTTTCAAGATTAGTGAAGACTGGAGCATCGTTTACAGAGCTTATATTTAGTTTAAGTATCCCATTCTGAACAGGACTTTCTGAGTCCTGAACTGTAAGCTCTATCTGTTTGGTTCCTGTAATATCCCCATAGGTTATGTTTGCCTCTAAAACGCCTGTTGAAGAGTTCAAAGTGAAGTTTGTGAGTGTCGAGTTTGCAGAAGAAAGATTCCCATACACTAGATTATCATTCACATCCGGATCAGTAACATTCGCTGAAAAGTTATATACGCATAATATGTCCTCTGTACAAGAGAAATAATCAGTATTGAAATCGTCTCCGTCTATGTCAATATAAGTCCCTCCCCTGTCAAGACTAATTGTTGGAGCTGTGTTCAGAATTGTAAAAGAATCACTGAGAGTTATATTCCCATAGTCGCTTGTGCAGTTTACTGTATAGCTATGCCCTCCTTTGTAATTGAAAGTTCTATTAGTCTGCCAGTATTTTAATACCCAATTATAGTCCATATTGACGAAAGATTCCGGAGTCCCTGTAAAATTATAAATGATATCGCAATCCGCATTCCCTACAGTAGCGTTAAGTGAGGTTGAACTCGAGTTAGTAAGATTTGCATAAAAAGTCACATTTAGATTGCTATATCTGTTTACCGAATCAGTATCATCAAAAATACGCAAAGTGACATTTCCGGAGGTTCCCGAATTCTCTGCTATAGATATTGATGCAAACATAATAAGTAAAACTGCCCAAAATAGAATCCAAAAAGTGCTGTTATTAGTCATTTTTATTTGAGTTTTTTTACTCTCTCCTCCGCTTTAAATATTTCCTTTAGCATGAATATCACTAAAGCAATTAATATTAAGATGAAGGATATTAAAAAGTATCTTATCTCTGGTCTTTCAAGGAAAGGAATCCTCAATTTACATACATTTAGGCATGGACCTCCGCAATCTACCCCTTGTTCGCCCTGGTTTCTCTTTCCATCATCACAGGTAGGGCAGGAATTGCATGGACCTCCGCAATCTACAAGAATCTCACATGAACCATCGTGACAGTTGTTCACTCCATCAAAGCAACTTGGACCTTCAAAATAATAACATGCTTGAAGCCTTCCTGGCAAAAAGTAGAAAGTGCTACAATAGTTCACATCAAAGCACTCTCTTAATTGATATCCACATGACTCTCCAGGATAGCCATTGGCAAGGCAATCATTAGAGATGTCCACAAATTCCTCCTTGTTCAATACCCCAGAGTCTAAAGCTACTTCAGCATTTCTGCAACTCTTCCAATCTTCACAACCCCACTTTTCACCACATCCTCCTGCAGCACCTCCTCCACTGCCTCCTCCGCCTCCCGTAGATCCTGAAGTGATAGAACAAGTGACAAGACTAACTGTCAGGTTCCAAGTTACTGAATCTGTCAACAGACCATCTGTAGCAACAACTTTCACAGAATGGTTTCCAGAAACTCCACAGCTGAAGGTATATGAAAAGTTATCCACCAATCCACCTATATCTGTTTCTGCAAGAGAATCGTCAACATACCATAGAGTGTCTGGTTCTGTCCCATCAGCATCTGACTCTGTGACTTGGAAGTCTAGTTCCACCTCTCCACTCACATTCAAATAAATATCTGATGGAGTATAGTTGGTTATCTCTGGAGCCCTGTTATCATCTGTAACAGTCAAAGAGAAGCTACTGCAATCAGACAAAGATCCTCCATCTTGTCCGCAATAGCTTATATTTTGATGAGGATTGGACAATCCGATATCTTCGGCACAGATAGTAGTGGCGTACACTCCGACATTTAAAGACCCTTCAGTTATGTTTATTTCTCCATAATCATTTATTCCGAAAGGAGAAGCAGAGCCATTAGTGAGAGTTATATTAAATGTGAAGTTTCCAGAGCTTGATAGTCCATCTTCAGTATCTGTTACCTCAACTTCAAGGAACAAAGTAGAATTGTCTCCTTGTGTCCAGATAGTCCTTGTAGGTATTGAAGACATAACTGGAGCGTTGTTTATCTCTATGACTGTAATATTCGTTCTTTCACTGTCAACATAAGTCCCATCATTCGCTGAAACAGTCAGTTCATATAATCCGACTCTATTCTTTGAAAGAATTCCAGAGATTATCTGAGGCGATATTTCATATCTCGAACCAGGAGAATACTGAGGATAAACAAAAAATGGATTTATAAGAGAGATGGAGTTTATTATGTCATCTTCATCAAGATCCAGAACTGTATAATTATAAGTCAGACTACTTCCCTCACAGACTAGTATTTCAGAAGATAGGTTAGATAGAACCGGAGCAGAATCTGAGACATTGATATAAAACATCAATTCCTCACTTACTATTTTAGTCCCATCAGATTTATTTGCATAAACATATAGGATATTTGACCATCTAACCGCTTCAAATGTGGTATTCGGTGTGAATGATGCATTCATTACATTGTATTCTGAATGTTGAACATCATAAAGGCTATACCACCAATTCCCTACGCTAAAATTGGAAGAAACATTCAAAGAAAGGGAGTAATTATCCCCTATGTTAAAATTATGAGTAGTGTTTAAAGGTTGATGGATGACAATTGCGTCAATTGAAAGAGCGCCTTCAACAAAAAAAGCAAGTGTGCCTGCAACGTTAAAAAGAAAATTTCCAGTCAAAGGTTGGTTAGTCATGATAGAATAAGAAAGAGTGAATATGACAAATAAGTTCGAAATTATAAGAATAATAAGCAAAGTTACTACTGCCCTCTTCATAAGTTTAAAAAGCAGTTTTAGATATAAAAAGATATGCCTAACCGAATATATCTTTAATTCTACTAGTAGAAGTTACCTCAAATTTGACTTCCCCTTCATAATACCCCTCTGGAGTTTCTTCAGCAAAAACACTGAAGCCTATTCGCTTTTTCTCTCCAGATTCAACATAAACAATCTCCGGATATGAAAGCAAGTCCTTTATAGTTCCTTCCGAAGTCATTTTGACAAGAACAGGAAATGAGTACCCATTAGTGAACGTGACAATTCGTGAAGAGCTTCCTCCGGGCATCACCTTGCCGAAGGATAACTCACTTCCATTGACATCAAAACCTAATCTATCAGTAATATTGACTGTTGCAAGAAGAACAAACTCTTCCAAAGGCTTGCTATAATAAAAATTAACAACCAAAGTGATAATAAGTATTATCAAAGCGAATCCGAATACAAAATAAGATAGCTTTTTCATCTTTTTTTCTTTCCCCTAGAAAATCTCCAGATTACAAAGAATATTCCTAGAACTACCAAAATTCCTGCTACAATCAAGGAGACTACAGTAACGTTCAAGCCTTCTTTAATTCTCAAAGTGCCCTCTGCACTAGTCTGTTGTCCTGAATACCTTAGAGTTACATTGGTATTATAAGTGCCTTCCATCTCACTAGTATCAACATAACCGGTTATAGACGTTCTCTGCCAGGCTTTTAAGTCTATCGAGGGAGTTCTGAAGAAAATGCTATTGCCATCCTTAGTAAAGTTAACATCTGCGTATATCTCTGCCAAATCTGAGTTCCACTGGCTTTCTAGTTCCACATAGAATTTATAGATTCCTCCTTTAGGCAGTTCATTTGTAAAATTCACTACTCTAACTGAAAGTGAACCTATTCTAAAAGTAGAGTTTAGCCTTGTTTCCTCCCCACCATACTTAACAACTGCTTCCGCAATATAGTTTCCTGCTACATAGCCATTTGTATCCAAAAATCTTCTAAAAAATTTCTCCTCCCCTACACCAATATCTACAGAATCAAAGTCCATAGTTTCTATCTCATCCCCATTAGAGTCGTAAAATCTTACATTAGTCCCTAGTGTGAGGGGTTCTACTCCCCTATTCACCACCTTGACTTCAACAGGAATTTTCTCATTAACATTTCCGTTTGGAATAAGCAAAGATACTTCAGCATATTTTCCAGGATAGGGCACATTCACAATCACTGGAGAAATAATGTTTACAGCCGTACCAATAAACTGGTTTTGAGGGGGCTCTTCCTTGACTTCTACTCCGAGATGGTTAGGCCCGGGTTTAGCCATAGACATTGGAAGATCAAGAGTTACAAAAAAAGTTCCTCCCCCGATTACTTCTGTAGTACTGATAGTTGCGTAAGGTTCCAACTCTCCTGAAAGTTCTAAAGTAAGTTTCTTATCAGGATTATCTGAGAAAACTGAATACTGGATGATTATTTTCTGCCCGGGAACAAAGTTTAACTCTTTTTTAGCAGGAGATATTCCTAAAGAAGCGCTCACGATACTAGAAAATAATATTAAGAAAAATATACTTGCAAACAACCCCTTCTTCATGTTAATAAATAGAAAAAATGTTTTTTATAACTTTCGCTAATTTGCAATAACTGTTGCTGTTATAATATCACCCAATGCTCCTGTGAATGAGTCTGAAGGAATCGTCAAGTTGAAATGTATTCTCACTGTGTCTGCAGTATCTTTGAATTGGAACACTGAGCAAAATGGAGACGAAGTAGTGTTAACATCGTAATAAATTCCTAAAGGAAGTCCTGCATCAGAAGCTCCTGTAGCATTCAGACAACTGCTTGCTTCAACAGAGGTCACATTCCACTTGTAAACAGGACTTGTTCCTCCAATGAACTGAGCTGCAGTCTTTGAACCAGTAATGTTCAAACTGACATTGACATTTCCAATATTCTCTATAACTAAAGGATAATTAACAGCTGTCCAGTTTCCACCAGTAACAGTTCCAAACTCCGAACTTAAAGCTGCAGCAGTCCCTCCAGCATTGACCCTTCCAGAACCCCAGTTTAATGTCGCATTAGTAAAATTAATCTGTGCTGTTGTTTCAACACTTAAGTTTGCTGTTCCAGTTGCATACCCAGATATTCTAGATGTCAAATCAACTATTGAAAAATAAGTCAAACCAGCAGCTGCAACCGAAACAACCACTGCAACAATGGCAAGAATTACTATAAGACTATCTCTTTTTTTATCAGCCATTGGTTTCCCCTCCCTGACTAAATGAATTTTCAATTGCTAAACCGACTCCCCCATTGCCTCCACTGACAACCTGTCCAGTCACTTGCTTTTGTGGAATCTTGAAATTAGTTGCATTAATACTTACAAAAACAGACACTGCAGAGAATAATATTGCAATAATCAACAATGCAACAACAATCGTTTGTGTCCTATCCATTTTACCTCTCTACAATGTCTAATAAGAATTTATTTATAAATCTTTCCCTAATTTTGAATATATATTATGCAAAACATTATTTCTTCTTTAGTCTCTTTCTTAAGACCAAAAACCAGATTACATTGATAAGCACCAACACTCCTATTACTGCGATAAGTACAACCATCAGACTATTACTGAAAAGACCTCCGGAACTTCCGTCCCTTTCAGATATTACATAACCCAATCCAATTACATTGATATTGTTATCAGAAACCTCTAATTTAAGATCTTGCTGGGAAGACTGTTCTCCGTATTTCAAGAATACTGAAGCATCATAAGTCCCTGTCCTGACTCCATCTGTATCCCAGAACGCTACCATCAGCACTTTAGAAAGAGGTGCTATGTCATAAGTTGCTGATTTGAAGTCTGCCATAATCTCTCCTTCCTCGTTATAAACAAACATCTGGGCATACGCTCCAACTATCGACTCGCTCCATTCATTGTTTACGAGCATCTCAAACTTAGCTATTTGTCCTAGATTGAAATCATTGACTTCTACCTGCTCAAGACTAAGAATCTTATTTCCAACATTGAACTGCTTTTCAACTTGAGCTGTCTTTTCGTCATAAATCACTGTTGCAACAGCCCTGTATCTCCCAGGAGGGACATCAGCCATCCATTCGCCAACAACTTCTTTCCTCTCCTCACTCATTATAGATATCTCATTTGTGCTAACAGAGGTTATTTTCTCGTTCAATGGACCATAAATGTCTATAATTGCTCTGGCTCTCACGATATCTAAGTCTCCCCTATTATGAATAGGTATCACAAAAGTCACCTTTCCAGGACTGTCGAACCCAGCAACACTCATGTCCGCTTCAGCATATTTTCCAGGATAAGGAACAAATACCTGAACTTGAGTAATTACTGCAACCGAGGCTCCTACGAAAGCATCTCCTGAAGGAAGCTGTTCAGGCAATTGGACTATAACAATCTCCCCTAGATGAGGCCCAGGCTTCATCCCTTGAGGCATTTTCAATACATATGTAATCTTCTTTTCTGTCTCACTTGCAGCCATCTTGAAAGAAACTTGTGAAACAGAAATATGAGGAGCAAGCTCACCTTGGACAAGCACTGCTATGTTAATGTCTTTCTTGTCAGAATTAACAACAGTAACTTCCACGGTTCTAGATTCTCCTCCAGTATAATCAAAAGAAGTCTTTCCAGGGGTGACTCCTATAGCAGAAACTTTTGCTATTCCAAATATCAGCAAGATTATCAAAACTTGAAATATCAATTTCTTATTCATTCTGCCTCCCTACGAATTTATCTCCATCAGACTCGTGAGATTCATCAATGCCTACAACAACATTCTCTTTCAGCTCGCCATCCTCGTAAACTTCTACATTCAGCTCAGCATTTCCAGCATTTACTAACTCAAAGTCTCCATTTCGAGATTCCTTTAGTCTCAAATCCAGATAAGATTGAATCGTCAACTGTCTTATCTCGCTATCCAACGCCCCCTCAACTTTCCAGTAGTAGAACCCCGGTTTGAGATTTATAACGATGTCGTCCATAACTTCATAGACTTGGGGGGACGAAAATCCGATGTTATCGTCTATAAGAATTCTTTCTCCCTTTTCAAATACAAAAAGAACTGAATTGTTTGTTGTAATCAGCTCATCAATAGGAGCAATGACAAGAGGCCTCGCATACCCTACAACTCCAGCTATTATCATCAGGCTTCCAACTATCAAAACCAAATCTATAACGAGTATTTTTTTATCAACCATTATCCACTTGCCTCCCCTTCATCAGCTAAGCTTGCAGTGAGAGTGACTGAAGAACTCTTTGCATTCGGACCTTCATTTGAAGGAACTGTAACATTAATATCTATCTCAGCGGTGTCAGTAGCGTTAGTATTGTTAAGATAAGCTATTGCCAAACTTGGAGACACATCGCTGAACATATTAGTGTAAGTTACTATAGACTTGACCCAATTGAAAGAGGCATTCTCTGCAGTATAATTCGCTATCTTGAATTGATAGTAAGCACTTGGATTCTGAGCCGTATTCCAAAGATTTGTAGCACCTATAGTTACATTAACTAGAACATTCCCATCATTCTGTATCAAGAAAGGAGCTGGAGAATCATCTGAAGTCTCATTAGTACTAAGATGTGCCAGAGTTCCAAAGTTTATAGAATCAACAGGTAGACTTACTTCTATTAATGCGCTTATATTAATTCTTCTGAAACTGCTCCAATCGCTATAATCCTCTCCGTCGTATGCTCTTGCACTCCAATTATATTGATAACCATTATCATATAAGTACAGAAGTTCAGAAGCTAAATCGTGAGAAAGTCCAGATATCCCAGTTATGTGTCTTGTATCATCTCCCTTGTTTACACAGCTTCCTCCAGATGTATGAGCACAAGTGACATTTATCTCATAAGTCTTCGTATCGCCATCTACGTCAGATAGCCCAAGCCACCCAAGATTAGGAGTCCTATCTGTTGTAGACGACGCATCTTGAGGAGTGTTGAGAATAGGCATCGATGGAGGCGTATTCCTGATTTCTAGGGCAGAAGAATTGGCCCAGGAGGTGTAAGTAAGACCATCAAAAAGTCTCATTCCAAAGGTCCAATTTTGGTGTTTTGTAGTATTTCCTTGAGTTAGACTTGCTTGAAACAAGGTGCCATTTGCATAACTATTGTTATAATCTTGTGTCAGATGTAATACTGAATTATTGAACCACTGGACAGTCACATTGATAAAATCTCCATCGGGATCTATGAGATTATCAAATCCTGTTAGATTTTCAGTAGTGTAATTTGTTCCATATGTCGAGTTAATTTTCGGAACTGGCGTCTGTAAAGAGTTCGATTCTAAGATACTATAATTGCTAAATCCAGTAACATTGAATATCACTGTAGCATCATTCAAAGAGGTGAAATTATAACAAGAAGTACAAATAACAGAGTCTCTATAGATTTTAGGATATCTAAAGCTTCCTGGCATATTGTAAAAAGTGATGTTTGCACTAGCATTGATTCCATAGTTATTTTCAGACTTGCCCTCTGCAAAATTGAAATCGACACTTACATCATCTGTGAGATTTCCACCACTTCCATTTATTCCATTAAAGAATAAAATCTCGCCATCCAAATTGTTTGTGAATTTAGCTATACTTCCGGTTCCTGCGAATGTGTAATTTGCAAGGACTAGGTTGTTGAATGTTAAATCATTTATTCCGGCCGTTGAAACATTCAAATCCAATTTTGAAACGTTCGTGCTTGTGATTGTAAGATTATTGAAGGTTAAATTGCCTATATTCGCTCCTATTGTTAAAAGAATAGCATCATCAATTGAACCATTAATAGTATTATTTGTAAAAATATGATGGTTGTTGGCAGCAGTTCCAGTAAGGTAAAATCCATATCCAACTGAGTTTAGATAATTATTTTCGACTATAAAGTTAGAAGATGAACCTGTGGTTGCAGTAACCATATTAATACCTATTGAATTATTGTATATGTGATTGTTTTTTATAGTTACACGGTTTATTGAAGGTGACCCTACTCTTGAAATTGCATTTCCAGTGTTATTATGAATTATATTCCCTTCAACAAGAGTATCAGACTTCAAACTTATTACCTGAGCTCCTGTATTATATCTTAAAGTATTATTGATGATTGCACAATTGTTTCCCGCGATATTGCTACATAATAATGATTGAGATGCTGCTCCTTCCAAGGTGTTATTAAGAACTGTCACATTAGAACTTATTCCAGTGGTTGCGCTAAGATCTAAAGAAGATTCATTAGAACGAAATGCCCAGCTGTCTCTAATTGTTCCAATAGCGCTATAAATATTAAAAGCGTCACCTCCATTATAAAACAGGTTTATATTGGAAAAATCTATTGCTGTAGCAGAAGATGCAGACGTATTTAAGCTAACATAAATACCACTCAGTAAATTATCACTAATATTAGAATTCCTAATGGTTGTATCATTAACTAAAAATAAATAAATTCCGGCAGTAGTTGTTGAAGTTATAGTAACATTTTCTATAACACTAACATTTCCGTAAAGGTTGATATTTATTCCATAAGCATAATCGCTTATAGTGAGATTATTTACAGTTAAGTTATTCACACTTACAGCCACAATTCCAGATGTGCTGGCAGTATCGTCTCCATCTATTGTGAATCCTGCTCCTTCTATCCTTACATTATGAGCAGTCACATTCAAACAGTCCGTTCCTATTGAAGCTAAGTTTCCAGTTATTGTATATGTTTGAGACGCATCCAAAACACCACATTGACTTATGAACTTACTCTCCATTATGCTATAATTAGTCCAGCTGGTGACATTGAATATCACTGTAGCGTCATTTAAAGAGGTGAAATTGTAACAATCTGTGCATTCAGAGCTGTCTCTGTATATGGCTGGATGAGTAAACGTGCCTGGCATGTTATAGAAGGTTATGTTTGCACTCTTATTGAGTCCTATATTATTAGCAGATTTGACATCTGCAAGATTGTTCCTTATCTGTACATCTTCTGTGAGATTTCCTCCACTTCCATTTATTCCCAAAAAGAAATATATCTCCCCAAGATTATTCTGTAAAAATCTTGCAGTGCTTCCTGTTCCGGTGAAAGTATAGTTCTTTATGACAGTATTATTGAATGTTAAATCATTTATTCCGGCCGTTGAAACATTCAAATCGAATTTTGAAACGTTCGTGCTTGTGATTGTAAGATTGTTGAAAGTCAGGTTTCCTACATTAGTTCCATTCAGATAGATTGCATCATTGATAGATCCATTTATAGTGTTATTTGTGAAAGTATGGTTTTTGTTGGTGAAATCCCCAGTTAAATAAAACCCGTAACCATTAAGGTTCAGATAATTATTCTGAATCAAATAATTATTAGCTCCACTGCCGGTTAAAGTCACAATGGATATTCCCCTAGAATTATTGTATATATGATTATTTCTAATAATCACGTCATCAATTGAACCCGCGCTTGCCCTCGAAACAGCATATCCTGTGTTGTTATGAATTATATTTCCATCCACAACCATGCGGTCTCTCACATTAATTACATTAGTACCATTATTCAATCTCAATGTATTGTTAAATACTTGACAACTTAATCCAACTCCTGAAGAACAGCTCAATGAGCCAGACTGGGTTTTTTCAATAGTGTTATTTATAACGCTCACCTCACTGTTAACACCGGCTACGGCTGAAGCCAGTATCCCAAACCCTTGAGTTTCAGAAACAAAGTTATCTCTAACAACACCTACCAAACTTTGAATATTTACAGAATCATCTACATTGTTTATGAAAGAGCTCTCTGATATAGACCCTGACATTGACTTCCCAGTCGTGTTAGTCGTAATAAAAATTACCCTTCCATCATTAGTGCTAACATTCACATCTTTTACTAAAGTATTATTTACCATGAAAAAATAAATTCCATAAGTTCCTGTAGAAGTCACGGTGATATTTTCAACTACAGTATCATTAACATAAGTATCCAGGAACAATCCATAATCATAATCTCTAACAGTCAAATTATTTATTGTAAGATTAGAAGTTCTCGAAGTGACTATTCCGAAAGTTCCAATAGAGTCATCTCCATCTATTAAATGCCCTTGCCCCTCTATTCTAACATTGTTGGCAGTCACATTCAAGCAAGTAGTTCCAGTTGAAGTTAAGTCTCCTGTTATTGTATAAGTCTTTGAAGAATCAAGAGTTCTACAACTGTCAACATCAGTATTTTCAAAAGTAAATGTCGCAGTTTGCGTGAAATTTTTATTTCCCACTGTGTCGTTTGCGTACACATGGAAAATGTAGGTTCCATCAGCGATTGAAGAGTTTGAAGAATTAAAGAATTGCCCAACTTTATCTGCACCTGTTCCTGAAAACATAGTAAGATTATTTACTCCATCATCCAAACTATAAAGAACGCTTCCTTGTTCATTTAAGCTAACATTAAAATTCAAAGGAAGATCTGGAGTATAATATGTTTTTGCATTCAAAGGGATGTGGATTGTTACATTTGGTGCTAAAACGTCAGGAGTTTCCATAATACTATAGTTAGTCCAGCTAGTTACATTGAATATCACGGTAGCATCATTCAAAGAGGTGAAATTGTAACAATTCGTGCATTCAACTCCATCCCTTGCGATGAAAGGATTAGTAAAGCTTCCAGGCATGTTGAAGAAAGTGATATTTGCTGAGAGATTTATTGCGCTATTTGTAGAGTTCACAAATGCGAAGTTATTGTTCAATTGGAAGTCATATGTGATGTTCTCTCCTGTAGCATTCATTATGTTCAAAAATCTTATTTGACCATTCTGGTCTTCTTGATAAATGAAATATGCTCCAGTTGCACTACCTATATCGTACCTGCTTAGAACAGATTCTACTAATCTAGTGCTGTCAGCACCATCTACTATGTAAATATCATAATCTCCTGAAGCCGTTCCAGTTATGGTTAAATTAGAAAGAACTGTCTCATCTACACTTGTTCCAATCAGTGCAACAACACCTGAACTAGCAGACACATCTGAACCGTTTATGAAAGTATGATTGAACTGACTTCCGAGTCCAGAAGAAATCAGTATGGGGGAAGTAGTGTTCTGTATTTCGTCATACATTGAAGTCAGCCTTCCTCCTTCAAGGTACATGCCTTTATCCTTGAGATTAACAAGAAGATTTCTTTCACTTCTAGCTGTGTCTATAGAACCATCACTAACCCCTGTAATCAGATGTACAGCTGATGACGAACTTGTTCCAGATAGCAAAGTAAATGTGTTGTTTCTTAAGGTGATATTCTGCCCTCCTTCTATATAAATTCCTTCTGCAGAAGATAAAAGACCTGTAGCACTCATAGGTCCAAAGGTTGTGTTCTCTACAACTATGTTTCTTGCGTCCGAGTCTATTCTAATTCCATAAAACAAATCTCCAAGCCCAATGCTTGAAAGAGTACCCGAAAACTTCATATTATTAAATTTTGCACCATCTCCCTCGTTGATATAAACCTGCGTTGCAAAATCGGTCAAGGTGCCATTTCTTACAACCGTATCATTAAAATTACCTATATCTATTCCCCGAAGAGTAGCCACAGAAGATGAACTATCTAAAGTAAATCCATTAAAGTCCAAAGTGACATTATTTGCACTTATTACAAAGCAATTACTGCTTGTTGAAACATTGCTCTGAAGAGTATATATTGAGTTCGCAGTGGTTATGTTTGCACAAGTGTTCAATGCAAAATCATCATAAGAAAAAGTAACATTCTGTGTGAAATTTTTATTTCCAGATGTATCATTTGCAAATGCTGTAAACACATAACTCCCTTCAACCAAGAAGGATATTGAAGAATTGAAATACTGCCCTATTTTGTCTGCGCCTGTCCCTGAAAACATAGTAGTATTACTTGAACCTCCATCCAAGCTATAAAGGACGCTTCCTTGTTCGTTCAAACTCACATTGAAATTAATAGGGAGATCGAAAGAACCGTAAGTCTTATTTTCAGGGACATTTATAGTCACTTCTGGAGGAGTCGAGTCTGCTGCGGCTCCTGTCCAAGAATCCAAAATGATATTACCCTGTAAAATCGGAGTATAAAATTTGTCTGCATCTGCCCAATAGATTAATTTGACGGAAATATTGTGCAGTGTACTTATAGTGATATCATTAGCAGTTCCAGTCGTGGTAGAAATCTGTGTTTCAGCTCCATAAGAATAACTTCCAGCCCCTGAATCTCCTATTTGAACAGAAAAATTTACAGCCCCAAACAACAAACTCTGATTTAGTGTAACATTGACTCTATTCTCTGTTCCATCTCCAGAAACGTTCAACTCTGTAAATATCTGCTCTCCCCGAGAGTAAAATCTTGCACTCTGATTATTATAAATGGCAGTTACTTCTGCATCTGACAATCCTTTGTCAAATATCATTAGTTCATCAATAGTGGAATTTGTATGCCCCCAAGCAGACCAATCTCCAAGAAATAATTGATTAACGCCATCATAATAGTTATGGCTCGTCTGTGTACCATAAAATTTAACCGCGTTTTTCACATTATCAATATAAGCATATGCATAAGGTGTAGCTCCTGTATCATCGACGATTACTGCAATATGATGCCATCTGTTATTTGTTAAAGAAGTAGTAGATAATGTCTGTTGAGTTCCACTAGTTCCTCCCTGAATTCTTAGGCCTATAGTTTGTCCATTTGAGTTTCCAAGAGCCCAACCTGCAGCAGTAGCACTACCATCCACTGTGCTAGCAAGACCTTCTATTGAAGTATCGTTTGCTTTTAACCAAAAGACAATAGTTGAGTTTCTGCGGCTTATATTCAGATAATCGCCAGCTTCAAATTGTACTCTATTGTCGATAGTTTTTGGAAATGTTACGGCATTGCCTATAAACCCTGCAGAAGTATAATTTGCGCTATTAACCAATACACCATCGTGACTATCATTATGATAATCATAGGCGGTTGCACTATCATTAGAACTATCAAATGAGGAATAGAATAAAAGATTCGTTCCATTCGTGCTAAGGTGACTAAATCCTGTTTCAATAGTTACGTTATTACCTGTTCCTGTTGCAGCACCAACAAGAGCTTGAGGAGCACTGTATGTGACATTAAGTAATGGTCTTTGACTAGAAGTAGTATGCTCTCTAGAGTCAAACCTATAATAAGTAGGATCAAGTCCTAAATCCAAATAAATCCCTCCCTGGATAGTCGCTGCTACAATATTTGGATAATCAACATCGTACAATCTAATTGTAAAATTCTCATTGCCCTTTTCAAAACTCTCTAAAAGCTGAATAGTGACATTAGTACAAGAGTAGCTTCCAGCAGTGGTTACAGTCCAGATGTCATCTGTTTGGTTAAGTTTTGTTTGAGAATTAATAGTTGTAGCACTAATTGATTCAGTCCAATTTTGATCATTGATATACCAAAGTCTTACATCATTATCTGGAGACCCCGTCTTAGCCTCAATATATAAACATAACCTCGAATCCATTATAATTGCACCATTAGGAATACTAGAAACATCCCACATCATCTGAAGTCCGTGAGCTTCATCAAACCCTCCACCATCCTCTACAAACTCTACATCTGCAATCACATAATCAGCGTTAAGTTGAAGCGTAGTAACCGGGTCTATTATATGGTCAAACTCCACATCTCCATCCAATACGAGTAAATCAAAAGTATCCTGACTTCCAATAAGATTGCTCAATATTACTTTATTGTATCCATTATTGATTAGATTAGAGAACTCTGCAATTATTTCTCCCCCGTTAATTTCATAAACTTGGATTCTTGGATTTCCAGAAACAACCCTAGGATAGATTGTTATATCTCTATCAGAAGTCAAGTTCTGTTCAAAGACGACTCTCACATAATCTCCTGATGGAATTGTCTCACTCCAGTTCCCATCCAGAGCTTTCACAGATTCATATATATCGGAAATAAATGTCCTATTCCCATCTAAGTGCTCTGCTTTTGTTATAACTATTATATCAAATGTCTGATTAGAAAGGTGAGGAACAACCCATTCAACATAGTCTATTATCCCATTTCCATCACTATCTAGGGCATTTTCAACATTCAAGTAAGTATTATTCTCATTCCAATATACCCTTATGTTTTCTTTGTTCCTGACATTCAAAGCCTCATCTATCTGCGTGAAAGCAAGCACATTCTCATAATGAACTTCTTCAGGACCGACTATTTTCACTCTCTTTCCACTCCCGATATTTTCTTCAAGTGCATAAGGAGCAGGAGTCTCATACTCTATTTCTACTGTTTTATCTGTCTGATTGACCTCTACAGCTATTTCCTGAGTTTTCTTTTTTTCTTCAACAACAAATCCGGTGAATCTCAAGAATCTCTTGAATACCCTCACTATCGCAGGCTCGTTTTCCAGCTCTAAATCAGCAGTCACCTGCCCAGTTACGATATTTCCGGTTATTTCTACTGTGACTTCTTCAACATTGGATTCATTCTCAAACTCCTCTACCTTGACTTCTTCAACATTGGATTCATTCTCAAACTCCTCTACCTTGACTTCTTCAACATTGGATTCATTCTCAAACTCCTCTACTGTGACTTCTTCAACATTGGATTCATTCTCAAGTTCATCTTCTCCCACAGTTTCTTCAGCTTCATCTTCTTCCTCTTTTTCCCTAGCTATCTTGGTAACTGAAATGTTTTCTGCTTCAATGGGTATTTCCACACTTAGATTCAGGTTGCCTGTTGTGTCCACACTCACATTCTTAACCCATTTGACTGGCTTCCCCAGAACCGCTCCATACTGAACAGTCCTTATAGAGATGTTTCCTATTGTCTGGTTCACAAGAGTATAATTAACGATAGTCTCGTTGACTAAAGTCTCGTTGGTTATAATCTCATTGATTGTTTCGTTGATTATTGTGTCATTGAAAATTCCTATTCCGGCACCTTCCTCAACCTCTGGTTCAATTTCAGTTTCTTCTACAACCTCTTCAACAGAAATGTCTTTTTCGGCATTTACTACACTTTGACTGCCGTAAACAAGGTTTATGCTAAATATCGAGTTTTCCTCTGCGATAAGTCCAAACTCTGCTATGTCAATCTGGAGCTGGAGACTTTCCTCTCCTAGATATTCTTCTCCAAATCCTTCTTCAACAACTGAATAAGAAGTTGAAACAAATACCTTTCCATCTGTAAGTTTTAGTTGAATGACTGAATCATCAACAACTTCCCCATTTATAATTACACTTCCAGAAACAAGTTCGACACTCTCGCCCTCATTGAGAGCATATTCAAAATCCTCTCCAATAACTACTATCCCTGAAACAATATTAGAGCTGTCCGATATGGCTCCTCCAGTTATTCCAACATCTCCAGAATCTCCGGTTCCTGAGTCTGAGTCTGTGTCTGAATCGCTCGATGAATCAGATGAAGATGAGTCAGAAGAGGAATCGGAGCTTGAAGTATCCCCAGAATTTCCTTCCCCAGAATCTTCCTGCCCACTATCACTGCCAGAATCTGTATCTGTTGTTCCTGAGTCTGAGTCTGTTTCTGAGTCTGTATCGCTTCCCCCAATGTTATCCCCAGAATCACTTGTTTCGTCACTTGTTCCTGAATCGGAACTGTCTGAATCGCTCGATGAATCAGATGAAGATGAGTCAGAAGAGGAATCGGAGTTTGAGACACTTTCTAAAATAGCTAACTCAAAAGAAATCTCTGGATAGGTTTCCTTTTCCCCGATAATTCCAAATCCTTGCCCAGAGCCCGAAATTCCTGTATCTTCCGCAAAATAATTTCCCTCAATAGTATCAGAATCAACTAAATCAGAAAGAAGAAATTCTTTTGAAACATTTCCTAATGAAACTGTTAAAACAGAATCAATAGGAAGCAATTCACCAGATTTAAGATTCAAGTTCAAATTCCCAGTTATAAGCTCACCAGAATTGTAACTGGATTTCATGTCCAAAGTAACCTTTCCTGTAAAGCTTCCTGGAAGAACAAAAAAAACAAGTAAGAGAACCAGTAATAAAACAATTCCAACAACCGGATAAATCCAGTTTAATTTATTTTTAGAATGCAATTGAGATCCGAGATATGTTGTGACTACCTTCCCATTCACTCTTTTTGTTTCATAATAGTATGGACCAAATCTTTTTCCATTTTTGTAAGTATACTTCTTATGCACCATCTTTTTATTAGGAATGAGATGTAAGAGAACCCTCATTCACCCTCTTAATAACTAGAAATCTGCATTTATAAGTATTTTCCTTCAAATTGACTAAACAGAAACAGTTCTCCTACAATTAATCCCTGACAGATGTCAAGTTTTCCCCAATCCAATATCTTCCAGCTCCAGGAGTGTCAAAAACGACTGTCTTTCCATTCAAATCAGCTTTTGGAAAACATTCTGAACATACCACTCCATCTTTAAAAATAACAGGATTCTTGAATTTCCCAGGCATGTTGAAAAATGTTATTGTTGCTGGAACATCTAGTCCTTGATTGCCATCCGAAGCAATAACAGCAAGATTATAGGATAAGTCTATATCTTTAGATAACTCGCTTCCACTACCCTCTAAAACTCCTCCTGAGAAGTCTACCTCTCCAAACTCGTCTTCAACATATTTCATGCTTGTCAGCCCATCTGCAAAAATGTATTTCTTAACTAATGTATTTTCAAACACAATATTTTCTGGGTCTCCATTATCAAACCTTATATCATATTGTGGTTCTCTATCCCCATTGATAAATTGAGTATTGATGAAAGTAAGACCCCTGTTTGCCGAGCTAGCTGAAAAAACGTGATAGACTTCAGAATTTGAGAAGATTGAATTGATTATCTTTAGATTTGCCGCCCCGTTTATTTTAGTTCCATATTCATTATTTGCAAAGACTGAATCAGTGAAGGTGTTATTCTGTCCTGCGACCGTCAAGACAAAAGCCCTTAATTCATTATCATGGCTGTAAAGATTTTCAAAAGTATTGAAAGAAGATGTCAATCTCAAGTAAACTCCATATAACGCTCCGCTAACCTCTACATTCCTAAACTGATTATAATGGCTATAAACTACATGAACTCCTATATCTTCTGGATTAATAATTTTCATATTCTCAAAGTTATTATAATTGCTACCGGAAAGAATATCTACGCTCTTGTAATCTCCTTCGGAATAGAAATCTCTGACTATTGAGTCAGTAACATTCTCAAATAATATCCCCTTATAAGAGCCATGAGTTGAAGAATCTAATATCCTTATGTTGTTTACATCGATTGCATTTATAGCTGCAGAATCTACATCAAGACTATTCACTCCAACATCGCAATTCCTTACTATAACATTGCTTGCCAGAATTTCTATAGCCTTTCCGCCACTACTTCCTTGAACAGAATAACCTCTGCAATCAAAAACAACATTAGGAGAAGTTATCTTTATGCAGGAATCCCCGTCAAAGTTGATATCTGAAGTAAGAATATACTGCCTCATTTGCTTGTTTAATACCCCGCATGCGTTCAACTTTATAGTAGAACTTCCGATTGCACCTGGGCTTACCATTTGAATTGAATTTCCCAATACCGGTTTTCCATCAGGAGGGGAAGTACTTACTAAGTTCATAGAAAAATTAGAGACTGCTACAACTAATAGAACTACACTTAAAAGTAATATAAAAAATGCCTGTAACTTATTCTCTCTAAATTTTCTTCGGAGATAATACATCCATTTATCTATGAAATTGAGTTTATATAGTTTTCTTTTATTTGTCATTATTTAGTAGTTCTTAATTTCTTCTTCCGAACTCACCTCTTTTAATAGACTAAAGAATTCTTAAACTCTTTGCAATTCCTAAAAACTTCTATTGCAGTTACAAGCTACCAATCGAATAGCTTCCGGCACCTGGAACTTTAAACATAACAGTTTCCTCATTCAAATCTGTAAGAGCGACACACTCATAACAAACTTCTCCATTCCTAAATATCTCTGGATTTTCAAAATTACCTTCCATATTGTAAAAAGTTACTTCAGCAGGAACATTCAATCCTTGATTTTCCAAGTCACTAATGCTCACAAAATTTTGTTGAACAATCACTTCATCGGATAAACTTGTTCCGGAGCCTTGGATAATTTCAATAAATTCAACCTGTCCAAAATCTCTATTATAAAAACCTGTTTCTGAAAGACCTGGAACTTCAAAGGAATACTTTCCAAAAAGATTATCCTTAAAAATGAACCCTTTTCCGGGCAAACTTCCAATTCCCTCAAAATGAAAATCATAAAAATCATCTGCCGTTCCAGATACCTCATTACCTTCAAAAGTGATATCTGAAAGAAGATTATCTCTCCCCTTAATATAGAAAGCATCTCCTACAGTCTCAGAAACTACATTATTTCTTATGACATGTCCAGAACTATGATGTCTTGTTCCAGTTATAAAAATTCCATATAAGTAAGAGCCCATAATTCTATTTCCTTCTATTGTAACATTCTCAACAGATTGGTCTGAGCTACTGAAAAGTCCCGGCTCGCTTGAGATACCTATTTTACTATTAACAACAACATTATCAATAACATACACATCTCTAACATACCTCTTTATTACATCGATTCCTATATTTTGACTATTTATAATTAGATTATCATGTGCTACAGAACCAGTAAACCCGAAACTTATTCCAGCAGGTCCATAGACATCTTTCAGAAAATTATCATATATTTCACAAACATTTTGGTCGTAAGCGCTACAAACAATGCCAGAACCGCCAATCCTTAGAAGTTTATTATTATAAATAACTCCTCCTGCGGGCACCTTTGCGCGACCTGGGGCAGGCGTCTCTATAATAGATCTTACCCAAATGCCTCTATTAATTGCACTCTGGGTTTGCTCTCCATTATCAATTATAACATTGTCGTGAATATCCACAACTGTGCCGATTCCCCTTATAGCAGTCCCCTCGTTTTGATGAAAATTGTTTCCGAATATTTTTAAATGAATTGGGTTACCACCACTTTCCTCATTTGCCAAAAACATTGTTGTCTCTGAACCCAAATTTCCTGTGAATTCAGAGTTCTTTAAAACTATTTCATCAGCATCAAAAACATAAACAGCCATGTTTGTTGCTCCTGAAACAACAATGTTGTTCATCATTGCATCAACAACACCAGAAGAGAGATAAACTCCTATACCAAAATCTTCTATTTTGAGACCATTAATCTTTAAACCATTATGATTTTCTGAATAAATTCCGTAGTCCTCAACGCCTCCATCTCCAGCAATACTATTACCATTCCCCTGAATTACTATATTGTCAGCCATAACATTAAAGCAAGTTCCCTGAGAGACGATATCTTTTTTTAACATATAAACTGCTCCTGAAACAACCAGATTTCCACACTCATTCAAAACAATAACTCTCTGGTTATTAGTCGAGTTGATTTTTCCGATACTCTCGCCAACTACTGGAAGTAATCCTGGAGGAGAAGCATGAACTGCAAAAATGTAATCACTAACAAAAAATCCAACAATCAATAGACTCAAAATCAAAATAGCCACGCCAACTAACTTATTTTCCCCATACTTCTTCCTTATATAATTCATACAAACACGTAAACTCCATTCCTTAAAAACCTTTCGATTATTTGTCATTATTCAGTAGTTTAAAACCTCTTTAAATTTCTAAATTTCTCATGCATTATGTCTACATTTCTCTCACAAACATAGTCGTGTTGCCTGAATCCTCCTCCAAAAGTCTTAGGAATATGCATCAATTCATGAATAATCACCTTGTCCTGTTCTTCTTTAGACATTTTATCAAATATTTCAAGAAACTCAATAGCATAATGAGCTTTAGTCTTCATAGCCATTTGCATAACTTTTCCAATAGTATGGCATCTAGCAATTGTCCTCCTTGTGCTACTCCCGAAACTTCTCAGACATTGAACTCTTTCAACATCTATATGATTCATCATCAGAAGCTCGATAATTTCTTTCATCCTTTCCTGTAAATCAGGAGCATAGACATACCTCATTTTATCTCTACAATCTTACTCCTGCTTTTGGGATTTTTAATCTTTATTGCTCTCCAATTAACTCCAAGCTTTTTAGCAAGAAGGTTTATCAATCTTTTATTTGCCTTTCCATCCTCTGCCTTCTCTTTAATATGTGCAACATACTCTCCTTCCGAAATCTCCTCCAACCTCTCGTAAGAAGAGCCTGGTATAACTTTCACTCTTAAAATCATTGCAATTCAAAGGAGTATATATTTAAACAAATTTCCTTTTTTAGGATAATGAAGATATCAAATATCCAGATTAAAAATAACCTCTTTCTCTCTCCAATGGTTGACGTTACAGATCTCGCATTCAGAGAATTATGCAGAAAACAAGGAGCTGGAATGGCTTACACCGAAATGATATACATAGACGCTATTCTCCATGAAAACGCCCACACAAAAGAGCTTATGAAAACTTCGAAGACTGACAAACCCCTAGGCCTCCAAGTCACTGGAAATAGCCTCGAAGAATTCAAGAAGTTCTCCAAGTTAAACATATTCAAGGATTACAATCTAGTTGATATCAACTGTGGGTGTCCCAGCATCAGAATAACTGGAAATCAAGCAGGAAGTTACCTCCTTAACAATCCAGAAAAAATAAGTGACATGATAAAAATACTGAAAAATGAAAATCTGACAGTCACAGCAAAGATTCGTCTAGGTTTCAAGAAAAATAATGTTCTCCGCATAGCGAAGACTATAGAGAAAGCTGGAGCAGACGCTATAACTCTTCATCCTCGACTTGCAAACCAAGGAGCAAGCATCCCTGCAAACTGGAGTTGGATAAAAAAAGTCAAAAGGGAACTTGGCATACCTGTGATAGGAAATGGAGACATTTTCTCAGGAAAAGATGCAGAAAGAATGATAAATCAAACAGATTGTGACGGAATAATGATAGGAAGAGCAGCAATTGGTAACCCCTTCATCTTCAAGAAGATATCTTCTTACTTAAAAACAGGAAAGGAAAAAGAGACAACTCAAAAAGAAAAAATAATCTCATTCAAACAATACCTGTCTCTAGTAAAAAAACACAAAATCATAGATATGGGAAGAATAAAATATCTCGGAGGAAGTTTCATAAAAGGTTTCGAGGGAGCTGCAAAATACAGAGATGAATTCATGAAGCTAAAATCTCTAAATGAAATTGAAAACTTTGTCAAAAACATATAATCTATATTGGATAAAATAAAAATTACCCAAACACTTAAAAAGGCATTTCCTTAAAAACAAATAACAAAATAAACTTTTGTAAAAAATTATTTAAGATGGAAGGAGATTTAGATGAACCCGCCGGAAGTAAGATCAGGAAAACTGGGCATGTATTTTCCAGCGGAAGCTCCATTGATTGTTTCTACTCCCACTGATGGACGTTTTCTAGGAGTAAGGGGGCTAGTTGCCTTCGATATGTATTCTACAGCTCAAAATGACTCTTGGGACAGAGAAAATGCAAAAAGTTGGCTTGTCTCTGCAAAAAATGCATGGAGATTTATTGGAAAAGATATAAAATGTAAAGCTCCGCTATGGGAGTCTGTCACATATGGATTAGCAATATTTCCAAGAACAAAAGAAATATGTTATTCTGGACCAAAGGAATTAGATTCGGAAGAAAATTTGTTTAGGAATACAGTTCGTTCATTATCTAGCAGGGGTTTTTCATTTAATCCTTATGACGATTGTGTCTCTCTTGGAGCAAGAGTCAATGGAGCAGAGTTAATTCCAGCCATAAATCAACGCCAAATAAATGGACTATCAAGATTGATTGGATTGATTACTGGAACTGGAAAACCTTAAAATATCTAAAACCCTCAATCAATTATGAATATTCAGTTTTATAACACTCTTTCAAGAAAAAAAGAAGTTTTCAAGCCAATAAAAAAAGCTCAAGTAGGAATCTACACCTGTGGGCCTACAGTGTATTGGTATCAACACATTGGCAATATGAGAAGCTACATTTTCTCAGATATACTAAAAAGAGCTCTTCTCTACAACAATTACAAGGTAAACCATATAATCAACGTGACTGACGTAGGACACCTTACAAGCGATGCTGATGAAGGAGAAGATAAGCTTGAAAAAGCTGCAAAAAAAGAAGGGAAAAAAACGAGCACAATTGCAAAATACTACTTTGATGTTTTCCTTAAAGACTTACAAAGTCTTAACATAATCCCTCCTTCAAAATGGCCTAAGGCAACTGACCATATCAAAGAGCAGATAGAATTAATAAAGAAATTAGAGAAAAAAGGTTACACTTACAAAACTAAAGATGGAATATATTTTGACAGCAATAAGTTCAAAGATTACGGAAAACTTGCAAATCTTAATATCGAAGAATTGAAAGCGGGAAAACGAGTCTCTCTAGGAGAAAAAAAACACAAAACTGATTTTGCTTTGTGGAAATTCTCTTCTCCAGAAGAAAAAAGACAGCAGGAGTGGAATAGTCCTTGGGGAAAAGGTTTTCCTGGTTGGCACATTGAATGTTCTGCCATGTCTATGAAATATCTAGGTGAACATTTTGACATCCATACAGGAGGACAAGATCATATACCAATACACCATACAAATGAAATCGCTCAAAGTGAAGCTGTAACCGGAAAGAAATTTGCAAATTACTGGCTCCATGGGGCATTCCTTCTTAACAACGAAGGCAAAAAGGTCTCCAAATCAACTGGAGGACTTTACACAATATCAGAACTCGAACTCCAAGGCTATAAACCAGAATATTTCAGGTATCTCTGCTTGCAAACGCACTACAAAAAACCCTTACGCTTCACCCTCGATGCCTTAGAAGCTTCAGGAAATGCTTACGAAAAAATTAAAAGAAAGATTATTGAGTTAAGAAAAGAATCCCAAAAAGGAAAGGATTTGTCGAAAGAATATGAAAAAGAATTCTTAGAAGCAATAAACAACGACCTTAACGCTCCAAGAGCTTTAGAAGTATTTCTTAGGGCATTAGATGATTTTGATTTCTCTCCAAAAAAAAGAATAAAACTTCTGGAAAATTTTGATGAAATCCTCGGACTTGGAATAAGAGAAATGAAAGAAGAAAAATTTACTATACCTAAAGAAGTAAGGGATTTGGTAAAAGAAAGAGAATCCTACAGAAAAGAGAAGCAATGGAGTAAAGCTGACGAAATAAGAAAAATGATTGAAGAACGCGGTTTTATGATTGAAGACAAAGCCGACGGCCCAATTTTAAGTAAGATTTAAATAGAATTTCTATTTCAAGTTAGTGAGGTGAAAAATGAGATTAAATAATATATCAAAACTAACATTAATTCTTCTTGTAATATCAATAACTCCACTAGTGAGTTCAGTAGGAGGGGTGTGTGTTACTGCTGAAGCCACTGATATAAGTCCTACATCCATAAAAATAGGGGATGAATTTACTGTCGGATTACTAATAGATAATTGTGGTGATGAAGTCCCGGATAATATTCACTTTGAACTACAAGACATAAGTCCATCCATAAGTGTGAATGAGCCCCTCTCTATAAACATTGGAAAGCTCGGATATTCCAATAGTAATAGATTCCTAGTCTACCACATGAAAGTCTCAGAAGACGCCTCTCCAGGACAATATCAGTTCAAAAACGAGTTGACATATACTAGTGGAAATAGCACATTCACAAAAGATGGTAGTTTTTATGTGACTGTAATAGGGGACAAAGCGGAAATGGCTATTGCTTCTGCTAAAACAAATCCGGCACTAGCTGTGGAGGATGAATTGACAGAACTTACATTAAGAATAGAAAACTCTGGAAAAGGTTCAGCTAAATCAGTAGTCGTTTATGCAAATCACCCATTCAAAGGTTTGAAACAATCTTTCATAGGAACTCTCGACCCTGATGAAGATGGGCCTGCAGTACTGACGTTTATTGCAGGAAAAGCAGGAGAATACAATATCCCTGTAACAATCTCATACACAGACGACTTTGGACCTAATGAGATAAAGACAAATGTCAATATGAGCATACTAGAAAAACCTTCTAATACTGGATTGATTATATTAGTTCTTATCTTAGTCGCGCTCGTTGTTGCAGGAGTGTACTACTTCAACAAAACAAAAAAAGCAAAAGACAGGATAATTCACCAACTCCTTAGAGGAAATGGCAAAAGATAAATGAGGATATAATGCTAAATGATATTAAAGTTGGGTTACTCAGCGCAACAAGCTCCATAAAGAGGGGAAATAAAAAAACTTCCATATTGATAGTCCTCGTACTTGGGCTGATTTTTATGAACCTTGTGTTTCTTCCAGCATTAGTAAACGGAATGATGAACTTTTTTGTAGGGTTTGTCCAGGATTACACATATGGAGATATTCTCATAGAACCTTCAGAAGACAACCTGTACATAAACAATGCAGACAGCGTTCTCCAGAAAATAAGAAGTGTCAATGGAGTAAAAGAGGCAACAAAAAGACTTGATGCCGGAGGGTCTATAAGTTACAAACAAAGAATTGTCGGAACAAATATTATTGGAATCCTTCCAAAAGACGAAGAAAAAGTTTCCAAATACCATGAGATAATAAGTGAGGGAGAATTTTTAGGGGACCTTTCAAGAGATGAAATATCTGTTGGAGCAATAATAGCAGGAAAAAGTTCAGCATCTCAGATTTATGATAGTCTCGAAGGAGTATCTGTAGGCTCACTAGTCAACATAACATATAGCAACGGTGTAGAAAGAACTTACAAGATAAAAGGAATTCACGAAGGTTCTATAGAGATAACAGACCTAAACGTTCTAATCCATTACGAAGAGCTTGAAGACGTCTTCAACACTGATGATAAAGCATCTACTATAATGGTAAGAGTGCAAAACCCTGAAAAAGTTGACGAAATCAAACAAAAAATATTAGATGTAGGAGTGAAGGAAAAAGTGTTCACCTGGGAGGAAAAAGCAGAAGCCCTCATAAAACAAGCAATACAAAGCATGGACTTCTTTGGATTGATGTCGAAAGTTGTAAGCCTTATTGTAGGAGCAGCATTGATATTCATAATAATTTACATAAACACCTTGAACAGAAAGAGAGAGATTGGAATATTAAAAGCAATAGGAATAACTCCTACATCAATTCGCATTTCTTACATCCTAATAAGTCTATTTTATGTAAGTCTTGGTATAATCCTCGGTCTTATCATGTTCCTCTCTCTCACTCTATATCTCCAATCTAACCCAATCGTGTTCTATGAAACCCTAACAATTGCACCAGCTATAGGAATAAGCGACCTTATAGAAAGCATATTAATAATGGGGTGCATGTCTCTCATAGCAGGATTCATTCCAGCATGGTTTGTAACAAGACAGAACATCCTTGAAACTATATGGGGAAGATAAAATGAATGATGTGTTAATAAAAGTAACAGACATGGAAAGACATTATGAAGGAGATGTTATAGTCAAAGCACTAAACGGAGTTAGTTTTGAGATTCATCCTGGAGAGTTTGTAGCAGTTATAGGTCCTAGTGGAAGCGGAAAGACTACAATGTTAAGAGTTCTAGGCCTTATGGATAATCCAACAAAGGGAGAATACTCTATCCAGGGGCTTAATGTTGAAGACCTCCCGGAAGCAGAGCGTACATACTATAGACTTACAAAACTAGGATATGTATTCCAAGATTACGCTCTAATTAACGAGATGAATGCACTTGAAAATGTGTACGTTCTCTCTCTCATGGAAGGAAAATCAAAAACAGAATCAATTGCCACAGCCAAAGAAGCCCTAGAAAAAGTAGGACTTACAGACAAATTGTACAGAGTTCCCGATGAGCTTTCCGGAGGAGAAAAACAAAGAGTTGCTGTTGCAAGAGCCATATCCAAAAAACCAAGCATTTTATTTGCAGATGAACCTTGTGCTAATTTAGACACGAGAACTTCTGAACATGTCCTTGAAGTTTTCAAAAACCTGAATAAAAAATACGGCCAGACTATTGTGATGGTAACTCACGAACCCTGGCACCTTGAATATGTTTCAAGAGTAATAGAGTTAAAAGACGGAAAAATAGTCTCTGACAAAAAAAGAAAAGATTCCAAAATGTTTAAATAGAAATTTTTCTTTTCCAAATAGTAAAAGAGGGATATGGAACCGATTCTAACTGCAGCATTGCTAGGAGGTATTGGAGGTCTTACTAGAGGTGTTGTTGGGCTCCTAAAAGCTCTTTCACTAAGGAGAAAGATTCTCTGGGGATACTATCTAATTACAGTCCTAATTGCAATAATAATCGGAATATTTGTGGGAATAATATTCAACTTTGACCCTCGTCTATCTTTGCTTGCAGGTTATGCAGGGACTGACATTCTAGAAGGCATTTACAAAAGCTTTGCAGTCCAGAAAGTATACGTTTCATCAACTCCTGCCAGTAAAAAAATAAATAATGGTAAATAAAAAACTCATAGGATTCATAAAAGAAGCGAGAGAGAAAGGATTCGATGACTATCAGATAAAAGAACCTTTGATAAAAAACGGCTGGCCAATAGAACAGATTGAAGAAGCTTTCGCATCACTAAGACCTAGAATAAAACATAAAAACAAAGTGACTCTCTATCTCGATTCCGAAGTTCTAAAAAGCATAGATAAACGAGCTAAAAAGAATCTTCTGACTCTCCCTGAACAGATTGAAGACATTCTACGAAGAAGTGTTCTAAGTTCCAAAAAAACAAAGGGTCTCGGAACCGAAAAGCTAGACGACTCACTACTAGCCATATTTTCAAGACGCCAAAGAAAGACTCTGAAAAAGAAAGGCTAAAAGATTCATATAGAATATGCTGATTTAAGTTCTTCTTCTATCTGCTGTGTTTTTTTCCAAACCACGTTCAAAGAATCCTGGAGAGCTGAAAGAGATTCGTTAACATTATCTATTTTCTTTAGAGCTTCCATAATTTTTTCTTTCACTTGAGTCTTATCTAAATCTCTTATTTTCTCTTCAACAAGATTCTTCTGTTCTATAAGATTGTCACGCACTTCTTTCATTCTAGGAATCATAAAAAAAATCTTTTTAAAGGTTTGCAAAATCATCTAAATCTTCAAATAGACTAAACTTGCTCAAAAATAATCCTATTCCTTGCTAACTTTAGCAGCTCTAGGACCTTTGTTTCCTTGTTCTATCTCGAACGCAACTTCATCTCCCTCTTTCAAGGAGACTCCAGATTCTAAGGCTGAACTATGGACAAAATATTGATTGCCATCCTCGCCAATTATGAATCCAAAGCCTTTGGTCGCATCAAAGAATTTTACTTTGCCTTTCATGTATTTTATGGATTAATCAGAGCATTTAAATGTTCGCTTTTGGGTTTTTACACAAAAATGCTCACTTCAATAACCTAAAACTAAATGCAAATTAGAGAATAGAATTATCTTAAAATTTTATCAAGCATAGATTGAATTTCATTGAGCTTTTCTTTTTTTATCCTTCCTATCCCTTTTATTATCAACTCTTTCTCTAATCTTAGAATGTTCTCAACCTTTATAGCACATTTTGTAAATAAATTTCCACTCTCTAAGTCCTTGTTATCTAAGGTTATAGAATATCTTTCCTTTTTTACATTAGAAGTCACGCCAACAACAATAACATCTTCAGAATGGCAGTTAAATTCATTATTGCTAACGACAATCACAGGCCTAACCTTTCTTCCCGATTGGTCTGAAAATGGGAATGGCACTAATAACAAATCTCTTTGCTCAATCATAAGTATTTGTCCCAAACTTCATCCTTTTTATTATCCCACATCTTGTTCAAGGACTTCTCTGCGAGAACAAGCCAACCATATTTTTCTTTTTTATAACTTTCTAGCTTCTCGATAATCAAGTGCCTAATAAACTCAGACTTAGAAAAATAGTTCCTTTTCTTTAAAAATTCTTCAAGCTCCTTAGCCTCATCTTCTGGTAATTTTATTGTTATTGTTTTCATAGTAATCCCTAAAGATTACTTATTTATATATTTTACTGCACCCGGAACAGACAGATTATAAAACTTAACAACTGAGCTATCTACTAAAATGAATGCCACTTTCCGCTCTTATTAGTTTTCTCTTGAATCGTACAAGAGGAAAAACAAACAATAACTCATCCAGTTTTCTTTTAGCACCTGCAAGACTTGACCTTATTTGTCTAAGGTCTTCTTCTCCTAATGATTTGAAGCCCTTGCAAGGTTTTTTATTCCTCCAACCACAGAAAAACCAAACATCGTCAATTTCTTTATCCAATAACTTTACAACTCTTTTTGCAAGATCAGAAATTTCTTTGGGGCTGATTCCACTAGAGATTTTCATAAGAGTAAGTGAGATTCTATCTTTTTATTCTATTCGATAGTTAATAATTGTTACAGTTGTAAACTACGCCCAGACCCGGAATCGAACCGGGATATCCCGAAGGAAATGAGTTTTCGAGACTCACGCAGTACCATTGTGCCATCTGGGCATACAAATACATCAGAAAAGCTAGTTTTAAAGAATTATTGATTATTACTGCCCTTCACCCTTCAGCCTTTCAAGATCCCTCTTGGCTTCCTCAAACCTTTTCTGCGCCTCTATAAGTTTTTCTGTCTGCTTTACAGTCCTTATTTCTTCTTCAAGGTCCTTAATCTTCTGTTCTGCATCTTCAATAGTAGAAGGACTTGCAGACTTTGGTTTGATAGTAGCAATTTCATATCTAGGATTATAAACTTCAACACCTCTTCTATTCAAACTAGAGTCTTTTGGAGCTTTTGTACTTGCAGAACCTAATCTCTTAGCAACAAAGAAACCAATTATCCCTGCAAGAACAACCGCAGCCATTAGATAATAGAATAGCTTTGAACTTCCTGTTCCCTCATTATCCTCAGAAACTACTTGTCCAGTTACTCCTTGAGCAGTCCCATCGTTTTCCGCATCAAGATTGACATCTTCCTGCAAATCATCAGCTGAAGAGTTATCCTGTGTGCTTCCATTCAAATCTTCGCTCTGATTTCCATCGTCAGTGCTAGACTCTTGAGTATCTTCTAAAGCATCAAAATTTTCAGTCTCATTGTAAACATCTAATGATATAGTGCTATATGCAGAAACTCCTTCAAAAGTCATGTCATTAACTTTCTCTCCTCTTCTCTCCTCAATTATCCTCACATCGACAGTCGATTTTTCGGATTCAAAACTGAAATTGATAACTCCATAAGGTCCAGAGTCCCCCTCATAGGCATAAAGAAGAAAATACTCTTCTGCAGAATCTAAAATAAGCACAGTAACATCATTGAAAGGTTGGACTTCGACACTCACATCTGTTTTAGCCAGTCCAAAAGGTACAGCTAGGATTAAAAGTCCCAAAAGAACTAATATTTTTCCCCTCATGTCATTTTATTATGATATTCTTTTTATAAATCTTATGTTGTGAGCTAGACAGATTTATAAATTTGAAAAAGATTACTTTATAGAGGTGAATATGGTCACAATTAAAAAAGTAAGATTCTTCAAACAGCACACAACTGTCAACTGTGGACCTGTTGCCCTGAAAATGGTCTTTGATTTCTTTGGAGTACACAAAAAAGAAAACTCTCTCGTGAGAGAAGCTAAAACTAACAGAAATGGGACCACTCATCAAAACCTAATTTCCACTGCCAGAAAGAACGGATTCCATTGTTATGTCCATGAAAATTCGTCTCTAAACGAGATAAAACATTTCGTTCAATTAGGCCTGCCAGTAATAGTGAACTACATAGAACCCTCAACAGAAGAAGGACACTACGCACTTGTAGTCGGCTACACAAAAAAGAGTTTGATAATGAACGATTCTTGGAACGGAAAAAGATTCAAGATATCTCAAAAAGATTTCATGGAGAGATGGGAAGACCATTTTCAAAAAAATCATTACAAAAGATGGATAATAGTCATATCAAAGAAAAAATTTAGTGTTGGAAAAGTTTATTCTTCGTTGAAAAGAGGCAACTAATGGGACCAATAAGAAAATTTCTCATTCAAGATGTAATTGGCAAAGGACCTATAGCTCTAGCCCATCTAAACTTTTTTATAGCCCTTTCGGGAGCTCTTGTGACAACAATCTGGGCTTTGTACATCAACAGCTTTGTGAATAGCGCTTCTATGACTGGTCTTATTTCAGGACTCCTTAGCATCATAGCAATAGTGTCCTATTTCACTTTTATACCATTGTTCAATAAAGATGATAAACGAGAACTCTTTGCTGCATCTTTAGCTATATTTGCTATATTTTACACAACACTCTACTTCTTAAGAGATATCTATACAGTGATTTTCATCTCCATCCTCATAACAGTCCTACACACAATAAGAATAACAAGTTTCGGCGTTATACTAAAAAGCAATGCCTCTGATGAAGAGCTAACTGAAAAAGAAGGATTGAACTGGACATTTGTAAATCTTGGATGGGTAATAGGGCCCGTTCTTGCAGGATATCTTGCAAACATGCTCGGGCTCAGACCTGTCTTTCTAGTCTCTGCAGCAATAAGCTTGCTAGCTATGTTCATATTCTTCTTCACACGTTTTGAAAAAGAACAATATTCCGAACAGAAAGTCAATCCTCTTTCAAACCTCAAAGAGTTTTTCTCAAACAAAAAAAGATTATTGGCTTACACTTTAACAGGAGGAAGCTCTATGTGGTGGGCTATCATCTACATCTACATGCCTCTTTATATGTCCTCTCTAGGTTTTAGCACAAAAGAAATAGGATATCTTATGCTTGGAGCAGCATTCCCACTTATAGTCTTTGAGCATAAGTTTAGTAAAATGTCAAAACGAACAGGTTTTAGAAAGTTATTCTTCGTTGGATTCGCAATTCCAGCCGTTTTTGCAGCCCTCTCCTTCTTCATAGATATCTTTGCTCTACAGATTACATTCATAGTTCTAGCAAGTATAGGTCTTGCAATGCTCGAGCCAACAACAGAAGCCTACTTCCTTAAAGTCATCACAAAAGAAGAAACAGCAAGATTTTTCGGACCTTACAGCACATCCAGAGACATCGCTCAATTAGTAGCAAAAATAATTCCTGCGTTAGTCCTAATAGTTCTGCCATTCAGATTCGTGTTTTTGAGTTTCTTCATCTTCATGGCTTTAATGGCTTGGATATCTTTAGCTGTGAAAGACTAATTGCAAAATAACGCCGATGGCAGGAATCGAACCTGCATATCCTTGCGGAAACTTGCTCTCCAAGCAAGCGGGCTACCACTGCCCAACATCGGCATATAGAGTTAAGAAATTAATAGGTTTTAAACTTTAAGCTCTTGAGCTTCTAAGACTATTCCACAAACCAAGAGCTTCCATATCTCCTCTAATGTTTGTTTTTAATATAGCATACACATGATCGGGAGTCATGTCATCTGTGTCTATTACTCTAACATTGTCAGGACTCTTCTGTGCAACGTCCATATATCCTTCCCTGACTCTAGCGTGAAACGCTGCTCCCTTACATTCTAATCTATCCGCAAACTTAGCTAGAGCCCTATCATCTGCAAGCCCCATCCTTTTTTTCATAGTCTCATGCGTAGCTAACAAAAGTTGTGTTGTATCTGGCCTTAAGCCTCTAGTAACTGCATTCTGAACAAAACTAAAAGTATTCCAATCCAGAGTGTCCTGTAATCCTCCTGCAAAAAACTGATAAGCCCATGTAGAATAATCAAACCTATCTAAAATTACAACCTTTCCAGCAGCCAATGGATCCCTGACAACCTCGTCAATCATCTGTGCCCTAGAAGCATTAAACAACAAGTATTCTGTTGAAACTCCCATTTCGGCATTCTCTCTATTGAGAAGAACTTCCCTAATTTGTTCACCAATACGCGTTCCACCCGGATCTCTAGCAACTACTACCTGAAAACCTTCATCTTTGAGATCAGCTTCTAACCTTCGTATTTGAGTACTTTTCCCACTTCCATCCGATCCATCTATACAAGCAATATATCCTCCATAACTATGTCCCCTATAACCTCTTCTCTCAACCATCAACTAGTTTTTCCTAACTTGATTATAAAGAATTGTTATGCTTGAAAATATACTTTCAAGTAAACGGACATTTAAATAAAAAAATATGCAAAAAGAAAAATGCCAGAGTATTCAAAAGATTCGGGGATAAGACAAATGCCGTTCGAAGGGGAGATGGTAGATGTCATGGACGGGAACTCAAGGATAGAAGCAAGAGTCTTAGATCATGGTTTTGTTGCACTTATAGACGTCATGCCTCGTCTTGTTCCAAAAGGAAAGACTGCAGATTATGCAATCCCTCAAGCAGCTAGAGTATCTTACGGAGAAGGAACAAGACAAGTCTCTGAAGAAGAAGGCTTGATAAACTACTTGATGAGACATCGACATACTACTCCTTTTGAAATGGTTGAGACAAAATGGCACTGCAGAATGCCTATCATAACAGCAAGACAATGGATAAGGCATAGGACTGCAAGTGTAAACGAGATGTCTGGAAGATATTCCATTATGCCTGGAGATTTTTATCACCCAAATGCAGAAGATGTAAGAAGACAATCCACTACAAACAGACAAGGAGGGGATGAATCAATAGACCCCCAAACAGCCCAAGACTTCTTAGCTTATCTAGACAGAGCAGAGGCACTATATGAAGATTACCTAGAACTAGAAAAAAAAGGAGTCTCAAGAGAGCTTGCAAGAATGGGTCTTCCTGTAAGTATATACACAGAATGGTATTGGAAAATAGACTTGCATAACCTATTCCACTTTTTAGGATTAAGAATGGATTCCCATGCACAACAAGAAATACAGGACTATGCAAACGCAATGTACAGAATATTAGAGCCGATAGCCCCAAGAGCAACTCAAGCATTTAGGAAATATCAGTTAGATGCAACAATGATGTCAAGTCTAGACATGGAAGCTTTAGGAAGAGTCGTCAGAGGAGAAGACAGAAATACGGTAGCAGAACAAGTATTTCCTAACAAGAGAGAAAGAGCAGAATTCCTTAAAAAAACAAATCCAATTGTTCCTGATTTATCTTCGTCCGGTTGATTCAAATCCACCTTCGCCTCTAGCAGTTTCGCTCAACTCTTCAACTTCTATAAATTTTGCAGTATTTATCTTCATCAATAAACCTTGAGCTATCCTGTCTCCTTTCTCTATTTTACAAGGCTCGTTAGAAGCATTATGAAGTATAATGTGAATCTCTCCTCTATAATCGGAATCTACAACCCCTCCAACTTTCATTATTCCTTTAGAAGATAATCCACTTCTCCCTTCAAGTTTCATGAAATAGCCAACAGGTATTTCAATAGCTATCCCTGTCTTTATTTTTCTTGTCTCTCCAGGACTCAAAATCACATCTTCAACAGAATAAAAATCACATGCCGCAGAGCCTTCTGTTGCATATATGGGTATCTTTGCTTCAGAATTTACTTTTTTGAATTTAATAATAAATGAATTCATAGATTCCATTAAAATATTGTTTATATAAAACTTATCTAATTAAATGGCTAGATTCCAGAAAGAAAATTTCTCCTTCGAATATCTTGAGCTCTCCCTTTTCTTGAAAAGCTTTTATTCTTTCTAAAGAAAAAGGTGAATACCCCTCTAGCCTAACTCCGTTGACTTCTCCCAGATACACTGCATGCTCACGAGAGTTTCCAGATTCATCATTCCTAGCTCTGTAATATGCCAATCTCAATCCTGAAATTCTTTCTCCAAATGGCGCCGTCAATCTTCTAACTGCCTTATCAGCCGTCTCGCCTTCCCCAATAGATGTTTCTGGAACTTCATGTCCGTCTCCAGAAGTTCTAAGAAGTAATCCATTCCCTTGAGTCGTTAAAAAAACAGCTACATTCATGAAAATCTGATAAATATGCTTTATTTAAAGATTATTGAAAAATTAATCCTTCATTTCAATCTTGATTTGGACGCTTCTAGGAATTTTAAGCATCATTATTGGATGAAGAATCCTATCTTCTGCAGGTAAATCTATTATCCTTTTGTGGACTCTCATCTCAAATCTGTCAAATGTGGCTGTTCCGCTTCCGCATGGGCTCTTTCTTGTAGTAACTTTCATTCTTCTTGTTGGAAGAGGTATTGGTCCTCTCATTCCGACTCCTGCTCTTTCAGAAATCTCTTTAATCATTCCAATTATCGAATTCAAAGCCTCTATATCAACACTACTTAGCTTGATTCTTACTTTACCCATGGCTTGATTAGAAGAAAATGGTTTTTAAAGATTACTATCAAAATTTAAGCACAATCCTGGACTTTTCCTTTAGAAAGTTCAGCTAAACAGCCTATGTTATATCCGTATTCTCCCCACATTGTATGAATCCAGGAATGATACAATAATATCCATCAGAGAAGTTCAAAGACACCCTCACTAGAGTCGGATAGTTTATTCTATAGTCTGAAAGTGTAAAAGTCTTTGAAGAGCCCTCATCAAGAACTACATTATATTTTCTCAAGAAAACATTATTTCCATTGTTTAGAAAATCAAACAAGACTTCAGAAAAGTTCATGCTTTCATCATTGTTTTCCAGATTAATCTTTGCGATTCCTGTCGAATCTACGTCACAGCTGGAAATATTGATTTCAACATCACACACAATAGAAGATTCTTTCTTTCCTCCAGAAGAGCCTCCTTCATAATATTCAGAATAGTATACTCCAATACCTATAACTCCTATCAATAGCAAGAATATAACAAAAGACAACAGAAAATAACTAAACCCCTTCTCTTCCATACCTCTTCGAAATAACTTGAATATTTAAGTTTTCATAGGCAAATTTAAAAATAATAAAAACTCAATTTAGAAATCAAAAAATGACAGCAAGAATACTGACTCGGGAAGAATTCAATAGTGCTGTAGAAGACAGACAAAGATGCTTGAGAGCGGGGATTCAAGGAAAAGATTATGCTGAATGGACTGAAGGCTCAACTGAAAGACTTCTAAGTTACATGCAAGCTGTTGAAGGTTATGTCCTACAAAGAATAGAATCTCCTGAAAGAAATCTAGCCCTTGCTTAAGGAAGATTCATTAAGAATTTTACTATTGTTCCCTCTCTAGGTACAGAACTTTGGCTGAAGGTGCCTACATACACACTATTGTCCTGCGCTACCACACCAGTAATATGATTGAAGTTGCTGACTTTAAATTTAGCATCAAGAGTATTCCACTCGCCGAACTGATAAACAAAATTGCCTTCTAAATCGAAAACTTGCAGTCTCCTATTGTAAGGATCAGAAACATAAACATAATTTTTGACCTTATCAACTGAAATAGAATAAGGATAAATAAACTCTCCCTCTTCTCTACCATACCCTCCCAACTCATCTACCTTGGCTCCTGCGCTATTGTATTTAACAACCCTATGATTATTGCTATCGGAGACATATACATTTCCAGAGGTATCTACATCAACACTCATTGGGAAATCAAGCTCCGTCTCTCCAAAAGTTCCTAAAAATCTTGGCAGTCCGCTTTGAAGATTGATTACATCAAACTTAACAATCCTATTTTTCCCAGATTCAGTAACATATAGGAAACCATTAGATTCATCAACAGCAACATCGCTTGCAAAAGCTATCCTCTCTCCATTTATTCTGGATACTCTTCCTGGAACGTAACTTCCATCATTTCCATCAACAAGGTTTCCTTCATTTAGAGTTTTATCAAATACATTTATTCTGCTATTTGGATAGACATTTACTCCTACAGACTGAACCAACTGATCTGTCACGTAAACTTTCCCCCTAATGTTATCCACAGCCATCCCTCCAACACCTCCAAAAAAGTAATCTGTCCCTGAACCATTCTCTAACCATATATGTGCTGTTTCGGAAGCAAAGTCTGCCGGAGAGTTGTAATTAAACGGATATATCCCTACCAAATCATCAAAAACAGGCAATCCTGGACAATAAACATTACTTTCATCTATAGCCATATGTCCACAATATCCAGGCCCGTATTCTTGAGAGCTTGAATAGAACACGTCCAAATCCCATTGACCGACTTCAGACCCCATTGAGTCATCCAATTTCTCTATAGGCGCAGGAGAAACTCTCTGATTTCTCACATTCTGGTTATCCCAAACAGAATTATTCAAAGATAAAGCAAACAATCTCTTCATTCCATCAACTTCCTCTATATAAAAGAGCACTGGAAGACTATTGAAGAACTCTAGAGCGTATGGATATGCTGTCGAACTTTGATAAATTGTTCCGTTATCAAACCAGTTATTCCCATCAAAAGTCTTCAGGACAATTCCAGAATCATTTTTGTAAGTTATCCATAACAAATCTCCTGATTCAGCAATTACTTCTTTGTTATATTCAGAAGGGATTACCTCTCCATTTTCTGTAGAAACTATATCAACAACCCAAGATGCTGAAGAAGAATCGTACTTAACAGTCTCATAAAAAGTCTTTCCAGATTCAGGATAAGCATAAAAATCATAAATATCTCCCTGGAATTCTATCCTTTTTCTTGCCTGAAGAGTTGCGTATTTGGCACCGTTGTTTGTTATCAAAATATCTATTGAAGAACCATAATCTGTGCTCCAGGAACCCCCATTCCATATCTTCCAACTCGCTTCAGAGTCGTCATACAATACAGCTCTTAAACTATACTGGGGAGTATCATAATCCACATAAGTAACAACATACTGGTCAGTTCCAGGAATATTACTTATTCTCGGAGTTGGTTCAGCGGAATCGGAATCTGTATAAAATGGAAGAAACTCATAATCTCTAGCAAATGGTGTATCTGAAGAATACTCTCCTGTCCAGCCATCTGCCTTCCAGTTTTTCCAACTAGATAAAGAAGAATCATATCTTGCAGCAATCAGATTAACAGGTTTGAAAACGTTATTTTTTTCTTTCATTATCAATATTCCAATAGTATTCTGATAATTGAAATCAAAGTCAAAATTGTTCCATCCAGCTCCTCCCCAGTTAGCCAATAATGACTGTCCTAGATGTTCCATAAATCCGTCTGAAGCCCAGAATTGTGGATTTGCAAGATTGTTAAAATAGAATACGCCTCCATGTATATCGAGTCCTTTCCCACCTATATGAATATTTGATGAGGTTATTCCGAATAAACCACTTCCTGTCTGGATAAACTTCATAGCCATTATGTGTCTAAGTGTTCCTCCAAATGAAACCGGCTCCACGTTACTAGAACTACTCCATCCATTTATTCCTAGAATTTCCCAATCAATATTTGGTGTAATCCTCCCAATCCTCAAATCTCTCCAAACGTCATTTATGGACAAGAAAGGATCAGACCCATAATACATGTAAACAAGATTTCCATTACTGTCAACAAATGTTCTGTCTCTGTAAAGGTCATATGCTGGAAGACCTTCACCCTCAAATCCATCTTCAGCATCTACTGGATTTCCACCATTCAAAACAATCCATCCAGTGTAGACACTACCATTCCCATCATTATTGTTATCATCCCCATCGTCTCTGTCTCCTCTTACGCCAGAGCAAACTATCTCGAAACCTGTAAGGGGGCAGATGCTTCCTGATTCAAGAATCCCTGCAACGTCTACACTGAGGGGTTGCGATAATTCATTTGAGCCAAAGGAAAATATTCTTGTCTCTAGCTCTCCAAAGTTGGAAGCATCTCTATCTATCAAAATACTCCCATTAGAATATTCAAAGACAAATCTTATCTCCGAAAGGTTGGCATCTCCCGGACCTCTAACTACACTTACATTTGTGATATTCGTGCTTACATCAACCTCACATTTGAAGGCGCTTAAGTCCAAAGACAAACACTCTACAATGTCTTCGTTATCCGTGCTGTCTTTGATAAAACTGTTCACAGTTACAAAAACAATTCCAGTCCCCACAATTGCCAGCAAAATTACCAACACTGTTACAACAACCGAAGAAACCCCTCTTTTAAACATAAAAGTTTGAAGAAATAAGATTATTTAAATTTAACAAGGTTTATTCCACGACAGCAGGATTAGGCGTAGATTCATCAACCATCGAAACAAACCAAGGCTTGTTTACATCAACCTCTCCAGTTTCCGAATCAACTTCAGCTTCAATCTCCCTCTCTCCGGGGAATATTCCAAAGTATCTGACTTTCTTCTTGACCTTTAGCGCATAAGCAAATCTATCTTCTTCTCTTTCAACACTAACATCTTTCAAAACTATAGTACAATTATTCTCAGACGAACATGTGTGCAATCTCAATCTCTCAAGAGCTCTCTCAGAAGCAACATCAGGCATTATCTTTATCTCGCTCCCAAGCCCATTAGAAGCCTTCACCTTCAGCTTTCGTTCTCCATCATCTCCAATCTCTTCTTCAATCTCAAGCTCCTGCTCTATCTCTACCTCAATGTCATCATCTCCAACTCTTTCTACCCTCAATCTTTTCTCTATTTTTCCATCTTCTTTTTCTCTGTACTCATACCTGTATTCAAACATGACTCCATTCGCATCAGTGTACCTGAACCTTTCTCTTTCAACATACCTTGATTCCACAGTCTCTCCCTCTCCAAATCCCATCTCTCCCTCAACGGAATCATCATCATAATCTATTTCTCCCTGTTCAACTTCTCTTTCATCATCAGAATCTCCCCTTCCTGAATCGTCATCTTCGTCATCCTCAGAATCGTCATCCCTTCCGTTATCGTCATCATCAGAATCATCATCGTCATTGCCCTGAGCAATAACAAGTCCTGTTGAGAACAAAGAGATAGATAACACTAACACAAAAAATATTGCATAAAAGACACTAGAACCTACTTTTTCCATAACAAATATAATCTGAAATCCTTTATATACTTTATCTAGTTAGGATTTCCAATCCATCCCCATTCTGCAGAACATAATCTTTTCCAACAGCTTGCTTCGTTTTTATATGAACTGCTTTGACAAATGCTTTTCCAATATCAGTGTGCAGTCTAAATGCAAAATCAAGTGCAGTGCTTCCTGGAGGCATCAAAAAACAATCCGGAAGAACGTTCCCCTTACTATCTGAAAGTTTAGCTCCAGCAGGATAGATAGCAACATATTTTAGCATGTCAAAAATAGTCGTATTAAGAATTTCTTGCACTCCTGTGCTTCCGAACTCATTAAGCACTTTCTTTATGTTATCAAGAGCGTTCTTCTGACTTTCACTTAATCCTTTTACAACTTCAAAATCTTTTTCTCCCGGAACATAGCTTATCAGCCCATGTTTATCTGCTTCCCTTAAGGCCAATTCTCCATCAGCAAAACAAGGCACAATCGGATAATCAAACTCATCTCTTATTCTTTCGTAATTTTCCTTTCCTTTAGGCCTATCAATCTTGTTTGCAGCAATTATCATTGGCTTACTCTTTCTCCTTAATGCAGTAGAAAATGTTCTCAAATCTGAATCAGACCAATGACTTGGCTTATCAGGATGAAGACCTGTTTTCAGTAAGACAGATTTGACATCATCCTCCAAAACCTTCAGTCCGGAGAATTGCTTTGCAACAGCCTCACTAAACTTTCCTTTCTGCACTTCTACTGCTCTAGCAAACTTTTCCCAAGTTTTTTTAAGTATCCCTAAATACCATAAGTCTAGTTCTGCTTCAATAAACCTTATATCTTTCGCAGGGTCATATTCCATTCCAGAACCAGTTGGCTTCCCTTCAGCATCAGTCTCTCCAGACATATCAACAACATGGATAAACGCATCAACTCCCGCTAAATCATTAAGGAATTCATTTCCAAGACCCTTCCCTTCAGAAGCTCCTTCAACAAGTCCTGCAACATCATACATCTCAACTGGAACAAATCTCCACCCTTTCTTCACGTACCCCTCTCTCGGATTAGAAACCTTTCCAAAATCAGCAGCCAAATCATGTATTTTCACATATCCGATAGCATGATTAGGTTTTATGGTAGCGAAAGGGTAATTAGCAATGAGGACGTCTGACAAAGTCGCTGCTTTGAAAAACGTTGATTTTCCAACATTGGGTTTTCCAACAAGTCCCAGTAGCATGAAATATCCAAAAAACTAATCTTTAAATAACCTCCCTAGTTAATTTTATAAATGAGCCTATAGCTCAGCCTGGTTAGAGCGCTGGTCTTATAGGAATCATGCTCGTTAGAGTGTGAGATTTCATAGAGTAACTCTAAGAAAGCCAGAGGTCCGGAGTTCAAATCTCCGTAGGCTCATTGTAGCTCCGTATACAATTCTATTCAATCTAAAAAGTCTTAATTATGTGAGAAAGTGATTGTTTAGTTAGATTTAAAAATCTAAGTTTGGATTAAAATTGCATGTTAAGGATTAATATAGAGCCTCCAAAAAAAGTATCAGAAGATAGAGCTAGAGAAATTTCAGATAATGTAAATCCTAAATTGATTGATTTTACCCCGGTTTTAGGGGTTAAAAGATATAGAGATAGGAATTTACCAACTGAAAGGAATTTAGAAGAATATAGTTTTGCTCAAGGTGTTGCAGTAATTGCTAATACTGTTGGATTGTACGTTATGAACGTAGCATACGCAGGATTAGTTGTCGGTTGTTTGTACAGAGGATTAGAAGCTGTGTTAAACTGAAATACTCTTTAGCAAGTTTTCTAATTTGAAGTTGATTATCCATTATTTCCTACAAATAACAAGAGCATACTCACCATCTTTATCTTCTACAAGATTTACCTTTGAGAAATACATCTTACAAAATTTCTCTAGCTCTTCAGCATAATATTTGTAAAGAATAGCTGTCAAAATTTCATCGCCTTTCTTGAAGCTTATAGATTTGTCCTTATGCTTTATTTCCTTATCTTTGTTAAGTTTGTAAAACATCTCAACTCTTGAGTTCCCAAATCTAGCATCATATTTCACATCTTTAGCACTGAATCCTAAACCTTTCATCAAATTAATGAACCATTTGTCCCATATTTTATGCTTATAAGTTTCAAGAGAGACTAATCTTTCTCCAGTTCTTATCCCATTTCCAATTATAAGATAATCTCCTTTTTTCATATTCTTGCTCAATCCATAAAGATAGTCATTTACTTGGTAACTAGCAAGAACAGAACCGAAAAGAAGAACCACATTTCTTTTGAATTTATCATCTCTCATTTTATTGAAGTGCTCTCCTAATTTGTGTGCGTCACATTCACAAATCCTTGAAGAGTATTCTACAACATTATTGAACTTATTTTTCTGGACATTCTTTATTGCAAGATTAGTAAGAAACTCATTTACATTCACAGGACAGTATCTTATCTTGCCAAAACCCTTCAAGTTTTTGATAAACTCTGCAGCCTTTGTTCCATCACCGCAATAGACATCTACAAGATTGAAACCATCATCATTCAAGTCTTTCACCATCTTCTCAGAGTTCTCTCTCATCAAGTTTATCTCTCTTTCAACAACCTGCTTCCTATAAGGTTCAAACTTTCTTAATCTTAGAAATCCTTTTGCAAGTTTAGGCGTAAGATACAAAAATCTTCTGTCAGAAATATCCCATACCTTGTAGCCTTTTGCCTCGGCATATCCGTTCTTCACAAACTCTTTGAAAATCAAATCATTGACTCCCATACAATAACCTTATTCCGAGGGTTTTTATGTCTTCCGATTACATTTTTTACCATCGGAATAGTAACGGAAAAATAAACCTATAAAAAGCTTTAAAAGTCAATTTTGCCAGAACATCATATGCCCTTGTAGTCTAGTGGCCAAGGACGCGGCCCTTTCGCGGCCGAAACCCGGGTTCGAATCCCGGCAGGGGCATAATTTGTCACAAATAATTCCAGTCTAAGCAGCATACTCTCTAAGAGGCGTTCTTGTAACTGTACAATGAAATTGTAGACCAAATTCTCCAACCTCTGTATCCACTTCTTCCCTTCTTGTCATTCCAAAAGGCAAATGATTATCCACTACCCTAACACCTTTCTCCTTCAATTCCGCAATCTCTCTTTCGATGTCTTCTCTATTAGCAGAAGAATACTCATCTCTTCCAAATCGTAAAGAATCGATAATACCTGGTCTAAGAACATATCTTGTCATAGGCTTGCCTGAATACCAAGTCCTGTCACATGTCTGTGCAAAGACAAATACAGCCATATAAAACCTAAAAAAGAGTCTTTTAAAAAACTATCTCAAGCCTACTTTTTCAGCTATTTTCTTTATTCCAGATATAGCTATCTCCATAAATTCTTCCAAACTAAGCCCTAGCTTCTCACATTCCATTATGACTTCTCTATCTACTCCTGCAGCAAATTTCTTATCTTTGAACTTCTTCTTCAGTCCTGAAACTTCCATATCACTAACTCTTCCTTCCCTCATCAGTGCATAAGAATGTATAAGTCCAGTTATTGTCTCTGAACAAGCAAGCGCGTGCTCAATCTTCTCACTTCTTTTTTTATCAAGAAGTCCTGCGCAATCATACCCATATCCATGAGAGACAATTATTTCAATAAAATTTTCATCAAATCCAGCTTCTCTCAAAATTTGGGGAGCTTTTGTTAAATGTTCCGTCACATTATCTTTTGTAAGTCCCCAATCAATATCGTGCAATAAGCCAAGCATTCCCCAATAATCTGCATCGTCTCCAAGAGATAAAGCAAGCTCCCTCATAACCGCTTCACTCTCAAGATAATGATTCAAATCAGAAGTTTCAGAATTATATTTTTTAACAAGTTCCCAAGCTGTATTTCTATCCATTATAAGTTATTTTTATAGACATTAATAAATTTATTTCAAATGCCTATCTTCCCAATTCCTGATAGATCTTTCATCAAATACAATCTTCTCTTTTTTTGTTCTTGCTTTTCTAAAATTTTTCCTAAGCAACATCCCAATAAGTATTCCGAAAATAACTCCTGATAGATGAGCTATATTACCCACATTATTATCCATTGGACTGCCTGTTAAAAATCCAACAGCTCCTATTACATCTCCAGTCACCCATATTATTCCTGCTACAAATATAGGCATTGGAAGACCAAATGCCCAGATAGGTAATAAAGGCCTTATTATCATAAGCGCTCCAATCACTCCAAATATCGCCCCTGAAGCTCCTAAAGCAGAAGAATAAAAATTCACAGATACTAAATTTGCAAGAATGCCAGTCACAAAGAATATCATCAAAAATCTTTTTCCCCCAATCAGTTTCTCAAGAATACTCCCGAACAACACTAGAGCAAAAAGATTGTAGGCTAAATGTCCCACACCCCCATGAAGAAATATAGAAGTTAAAAATCTCCAAGGTTCATTCCAAAAGTTTTCATCAAGAATAAAGAATTCTGTGAATCCTGAAATAAAAATTTGCGCTAAAAAGACTAATAAAATGTAAAATGATAATTTGAAAGCGTAAAATTTGAATTTCATGTGAGTATTAAAGCGAGAGTTTTAACTTGAGCTTCCGTTGATATTCTCTTCAGCAGGACATTCATTGAAATCACAATCATTTTTAGGACTTCTTGTCACATTATACCCGTTTTCGCAAAGATTCTCATCATTAGGACAAGTAGGCAACTCTCCCTCACAGATGTACTGGCATTCTTCTATTCCTGAGATATACTGCCATCGTCCAACACACTGAATAGTTATATCATCTTCATGAGCTTGAGCACAGCAACTGTCCTGCCCGGACTCTCCAGGCATGTTTCCGCATATACCATCTCCTATAAGAGCAGTCCTTCTAAGACTATAATCTTTACTTTCAACAAAATAAGCAGCCACAGAAAAAAGAAAAACTAGAAGTATCATAAGGTAAATTGCCATCAATCTTTTGTTCTTAAAATCAGCCATCAAAACTAAAACATCCCATACTATTTAAAATTTGATAAGATTATTATCGAATAAAAAACTTTAAAAACCTGCACACTCTCAAATCAACATGATAAGAGCTACAATCAGGGGGTTTCCCCATTGTCCAAAAAGAATTTAATTCTTATAGTTTCTACTCTTATAATCAGACAAATACTCAACCCTTTAAAAATAATAATGGTTGAGAACTAAAATATATGGCGGTTGTAGTTCAACGGTTAGAATGTGCGACTGTGGCTCGCAAGACGAGGGTTCGACTCCCTCCTTCCGCTTTTCATTGTAGATAAAACAAAACGGGAGGAGTTTGGTGCTGGACTCCTAGAACCTGGAGAGGTTGTAGCTCCTTCCGCTTTCATAATCTTTAAATAGCCTTTTTCTTAATCTACAATAATGGAAAATCAAACAAAGGACTATCGGCATTGTTGAAAGCCAAAATCCTAGTTTGAACCCTGAATCTAACAAAACTTATAAATCAAATCCGGCTCTCTCTGATATGAAATTTGAGCCAGAAAAAGTTAAAGGATTTCCTGAGTTTCTCCCTCCCGAATCACAGAAAAGAAATGCTGTAAAAGATGTTGTTGAAAAGTATTTCAAGCTTTATGGATTCCTACCTATCGAGACTCCAACAGTTGAATTTGATGAACTTATGAGAACAGACTCTCTTGAAGCTGAAGACGAAGCTGTTTCAGACCGCTTTAGACTAAAAGACAGAGCTGGAAGGAACCTTGGACTTAGATATGAATTTACCTTCCAACTAGCAAGGATATTCAAACAAAACCCTAATCTAAAGCTTCCGTTCAGAAGATACCAAATAGGAAAGAATTTCAGAGACGAACCTGTATCAACATCTCGTTTTAAAGAATTCACCCAATGCGACATAGATATAGTAGGTGATTCTTCCGCTAAGTCCGATGCAGAATGTATAGCAGTTTTTCTAGATGTTTTAAAAGAACTAGATATTGATGCTGATGTGATTGTAAACAATAGAAAGCTCCTAAACGCGATTTTAGAAAGCGTTCAAATAGAAAACAAAAAAGCTGTAATGAAAGAGCTGGACAAGATTGATAAAATCGGAGAGGACGAAGTAAAGAGCAATCTTAAAAGATATGCTGATACTGGACAAGTCCTAACTTTATTCAAACTTTTAGAAAAAGACATTCAGTTTTTCATAGACAACCTATTTGAAGGAGCTGAAGAAATCAAATCTTTAAAGGACAATCTGAAGATGTATGGTTTTGAATTTGAGTTCAGTCCTGTGCTGGCAAGAGGGTTGTCGTATTATACAGGAAACATCTTTGAAATCAGAGTGAAAGGACAAAAAAGTAGCGTTGGTGGAGGAGGAAGGTATGATAATGTTGTTGGAAAATATCTTGGAAAAGAAATGCCTTCGGTAGGAATTTCCTTTGGATTAGAAAGATTAACAGAATTGGCAAAAACAAAGCCAAAGCCAACAAACGCTATCTTAATTTCCTTCGATAAAGATAAAGAAACAATAAAGCTCGCACAGAAATTAAGAAAGGAGGATATATCCTGCCTCACCTTTTTTGGTAAGCCTGCGAAAGCCTTAGATTTTGCAAACACCCAATCAATTCCTTATGCCATATTCATAGGTTCCGAAGAAATTAAAGCAAAGAAATTCAAGCTCAAGGACATGAAAGAAGGAACTGAAAAACTTCTTACAGAAAAACAATTATTTTCTAAATTGAAGTAGAATCACTAGTCATCTAACTCTTCTTCTACCTGCTGGACTTCCTTTTCAGCTTCAGCTTCGTGCTCTTCTTCCAGCTTCTCCATCTCTTCTAACAATCTGTTCAGCATATCGTGATTCTTAGCAAGATACATCTCCTTCAATAATACCCATATCTCCTCAAAGTGCTTTTCCTGCTCAAGCCACACTTTCTGCTGATTATCCAGATGTAAAAGAGAAACAAAAGAATAAATCTTATCTTCCTTTTTATCAAAGTCTTTTACAAGTTCAGAAAATGCCACTTGCTTATCAGAATTGGCAAAAAAACCCTTTAATTTTGAGTACATCTCATCAATCTTATCTTTCAAGTTAACAGTATTCTTTGGGATGACAAGATCGGCATATCTTTCCTGTTGTTTCACTAAAATCTCTCTCTTTATTCTTCTATGCTCTGTCTTCATAGCCTTCCCAAGAGCTTCCATAAGTTCTGGCAACGTAACCCTTTTGAACCTTGGAAGTGGCGTCCTTGGAATAAGATCAGGAATATCATCATCTAACTCAATCCTTTCTTGTTCATACTTCTTCTCCTCACTCTTGCCAAACAGAATATCATCAAGGTCACATAAATCCTGATTAAGAAGAATCTCTGATTTTATTCTTAAAAGAAGGGAAGCTGCCAAAAGCACCTTGCTTGAGACGAAAAAATTAGCTTCTTCAAGTTCTTTTATTTTTTCAAGATATCTATTAGTTAGCTTTACAAGATCCACATCCCAAGGATTTAGTTGTTCTGAATTTATCAAATCATAGATAATTGCCTGCCAACCTAGCTTTTCCCCGAATAATAAATCCTGTATCTGCTCCTGATTTACCTTTTCTTTTTCTTCCACTTCTCACATTGTTTCCTTTCATTTAAATCCCTTCGTACTTATAGAAAAATGTTGTAATTATTTGAAAGTCACAACATAACCGAAAGGTTTAAAAACTAGAAGTTCGCCTTAATGTTATCACCTCTTTTCCCCAGAAGAGGACATCTCATCTACCTATTTTGTTGGGTGGGGTCTCCTCTTCAAGGGTTAAAATGAATTTTTAGGATTCTTCAAAATGATCAAGAAAGACCTTTGATAAGGCAGATTTATTTATCCGAATCTATAGAGGTGATATACTAATTAACTCTAGAATTATTTGCTTGCAAACTCTGTATAGTGGCATTTCCCACAATACTTTCTTCCCTGACTATCAGCCAGAAAAACTCCAGGCCCACACCTTGGACAATGTTGCGCTCTTATTATCTTGCTTCCCTCAATTTTATACTTAGTATACTTCTTACCAGTAGGCTTATTCTTGTGTGCCTTCTTACCCTTTTTATCTCCTGCTCCGCCCTTCTTTTTAGCCATTATTTCTTAGCCTCCTTCTTTTTTGGTTCCGCTTTAATCTTATCTTCAGTAGTATCATAAATAAATGCCTCTGCTATAAATCTTCCAGACCCAAACTTTCCATGTACAGATTTTACAGAAATTACCTCTTCAGAAGCTCCGTATTTCTGACCAACTTCAGTCAAAACTCTTTGAACTCCCGGATTTTTATCACTTTCCAAAGCAAGTTCGACTTCTCTTCTCTTCAAAAGATCGTTTCTAAATTCTCTTAAAATATTCATCTTAACCTTATAGCAAACTTCCCTTTTTTCTTTATATTTAACTCTTTTGCTACTTCAGACTGCTCTGGGTCTAAAACGCTTATCTTGCCTTTGAAAGTATCTACTGATTCAGTTGATTCACAAATAGGACACTTTGCTCCCTCATAGACTGCTCTACACTTTTTACATGCTTTCTCTGCCATTATTTCTTCTTTCCTCCCTTAGTAGCCTTCGGTTTTGCTTCAGACTTCTTAGAGTCTTTCTCAGCTTTTTTCCTCTTCTCTTCAATCCATTCAACCTTTCCAAGTCCTGGTTGTCTCATTGTCAATCCGATTCTTGGCTCTCCAAGCTTATAGCTTATGGCAACAATTCTAGCCAAACAATTATCTCCGATATTCAAAGATCTCTTAGAAGCTTTTCCAGAAAGTGTTCCTGTTTTGCTAAGTGAAACAAAATCATCCATTGTCTGAGAGATATGTATCATCCCCTGCATCACTCCAAGATCCATAAATGCTCCGAAGTTAGTTATTTCAGCAATAGTGCCAAAAACGAGTTCATGAAGCTCAGGTTTCCAGACTAATGCGGTAAATTTAGATTTATAATAGGTGGCTCCATCTCCAGGGATTATGGTTCCCTCGCCAACATTTGCAATATCCACTACTGTGATAACATATCCAAGATCTTTAGTAAGACTATCTACATAACTCTCATTTAGTTGTCTCTCGACTGCATCTTTTGTTGCCAAACCAAAATGCTTTGGTTCTACTCTTACATAATCTTCTACTTCTGCCAGATAAAACATGTTTTATTGAGAAAAAATAGCTTTTTAAAGCTTTTCTATTCCACTCCCACAGATTTCTTTGAAATGAAGATTACAACTTTTTTAGGAACATTTTTCTTGATTAGTTTATCTAAGGTAGCTATGTGATAGCCCTCATTTCCTTTTTGGATTAGGAAGTCATCAACCTTCCCCTGCCCAAAGCTCATCTTCTTTAATTTTTTAGTCTCTACTAACTGCAAGGCTACGTCTATTGCAACCCTATCCTTTTGAGACGACCTGTCGCTGTTTCTCAAGTCTTTCATCTCTTGCAAAACCTCTCTTGGAGCAATCAACTCAAAACCCTGTTCTGACAATTGTTGTATAAAATCAATTCCTTCTCTAACGCAAGAAATAATAAAACTACTATCTAGAATTACCTTCATCATCAACGAATAAACTCAAGACTTTATTAACGTTTAGATATGGGCACGGAGGGAATCGAACACTTCAATCTCGTAAGAGTTGAAGTTCCCGCGGATTGAAAATCTGCGTGGACCTGAGATTCCTTAGATGGGCCTAGGAGGAATCGAACCCCCGCCTACTGCTTTCCCTAATTTAAATTCTGGAGGCAGTCAGACTACCATTATCCTATAGACCCTAAAAGATACACTCATTATATTCTTTTAAAGTCTTTCCCTTAAGTTGTGAAAAAGATTTATATATAGTTCATGACTAATTTACCTCAATGATAAAGAGGGAAAGTTTTCAGATTTTAATGGAAAGAAGGACTCGGTGGATTCTATTTCTCGTAATGGTCATGCTTCTAATTCTAATTGCATTCATAGTGCAGTTATTCTATATGGAAGGAGTGTTCCTTACAGGTTACGGAGGAGCAAATCCTCCAATAACACAAGAATCTAGTGAAGAAAACACGCCAGACTCAGTTACTCCAAGTGGTACTATAGGAGATAACAGTGTGTGTGGAAATGATTTTGTAGGTGGTGGAGAAGAATGTGATGATGGTCCTAATGGTTCTGAGAAATGCACTACAACATGTAAGTGGACTTTCTGTGGAGACGGAGATGTACAGACTCCAAATGGAAAAGGCATAGAAGGAGGCAACCCCCCTGGCTTTAATGAAGAGTGTGATGATGGAAATACAGACAATAGCGACGAATGTATATATGATTCCAACGACGAATACTATTGTAAATTGGCATATTGCGGGGACGGATATATTTTCTCAACAGGATGTGATTTCTTTTCAGGAGAATGTGAAGAGTGTGATGATGGAAATGATATAGATACAGACCTTTGCACCAATGCTTGTATCTTTGGAGATGGAAGTGGGTCTGAGGAAGATAGTGACGGTGATGGAGTTTATGATAGTGAAGACAAATGTGAAGGATTTGATGACAATATAGACTCAGACAGAGATGGTTGGCCGGATGCCTGCGACAATTGTCCAAATATAATAAACAGAGGACAATTAGACACCGATGAAGACGGAATAGGAGACATATGCGACCCTGAAGATGGAAGACAAGGTGACGGCGATGCAGATGGCACTGGAGGCAGTAGCGGTGGAAGCAGTGGAGGGAGCAGTGGGGGGAGTGGCTATAGCAACAGGGAGGATTCCACAAGCGATGAAGCAACAAATTATTTAATCAGTTCAGGAGATGAGTTCAAAAAAGGAGAATTCACTCAAGTCATCCTGATAAATCAAGATGTAATCAGCTTCGCTGTTGGAGGACAATTATACTCTATAAAAGTTATTGAGGTCTCGACTGACAGAATAACTATAGAGATATCGGGAGGTAATATCCAAAGGTCTAAGATATTGAACCTAAAACAAATAGAAAAAATTGAGATAGAGATGTACACAATAGCAATAAGACTTGATGATGTGAGTGAAGAAAAATTTGCATATGTAACTCTGGCATCTTTAGGAGAAACACAGAGCATAGGAGAATCTGAGGAAGCTGTAGATTCTGTATTTGAATCAGTAGAAAATGAGGGAACTATTGTAGGAAGTGAGAGATTATTAATGGAACCAATAAGCAAACAGACTCAAGTCAAAATACTGTTCTACGCAATAATAGGCTTGATAGTAATGATACTTATCTTCTTAGTGTACAAGTTTATAGAAGTGAGCAAGGATCCAAAAAAGAAGTTCTAAGCATTCTTTAAACTCGTTTGAATAGACTTATAAATATTAACTGCAATGATTTTTATACACCTATTTACTCTGCCATTATCTCCTAAATATCCCAAACAATCATTAGCATCTCAATCATTCATCTAAGTTAAAGATTTCACATCTGAACAACCCATTACTTCTCCTTCAATCCATCACTAGATAAATATCTTAATCTAACAAAATATACTTTAGAGATATAATTTAAATAACTTTGATTGGTATATTGATAATTCATTACCATTTAGAGGGTTCAGATAGACAAATGTATATATGAAGAATCTGTCCTTACAAACATATTTTAGTCCATTGAGAGATGAAAAAACCTTAGAAAAGGTGCTGTTACAAGGTTTCATTATAAGTTCCTAACCTGTCAGAAAGTATTAAAGAACTAAGAATTAATTAATTCAATTAAGGATATTTTGTGATGTTCCAAGGAACCAATCTGTTAAGTGAACCTGAAGTTCCAAAACGAGAGATTGTAAGATTATAGCTTTGGGAAACTCCTTCATTACCCTTAGTGTCTACAGACTCACAATGCCAATCATAAGTCCCTATTCCTAAGTCAACAAAGAAATGCCCTTCGCTGAATATGCCTTCAACACTCTTAGTCTCTGTGAAGACTAGATTCCCAAATTCATCAAACACCTTTAAAGTCAACTCTGAAAGCTGCCAGTCTGCCGTATTACACACAAATTCAACATTTATTGGAGGATTTCTAGAAATTATTCTGCTGTCATCCACTGGAGAAACAAGACTAACTTCTGGCACCAAGTAATCTATTGAAAGTAATGCGTCATTCACATTTAACCTAGTAAAGTTGTAACCATCAATAGTAAACTGATTGCCATTCTCGTATAAGAGATTCTCAAAATCCTTAGGCTCCCAAACAGGCAATGACAAAGAGTCCATGTATTGATTCAAAATCGCTATTGAAGCTGAAACCATAGGAGTAGACGCTGACGTTCCAGTTCTAATGCTGTAACGATTTGGTCCGATTGTTGTAGAGTTTATTCCCACTCCAGGAGCGAACAACTTTACAAGAGCGTTATAATTAGAACCACTCCATACATCATCATTCTTAAAAGTCGCAGAAACAGGAATTGCATTCTGCATACAGGCAGGCAAAGAAATTCCTGTGTTGGAGCCCCCATTTCCTGAAGAAACTACAACGGAAATATTTTTTGCAACTGCTGCATTAACAATCTGAGAGGTTATAGGAGAAAAATAATCACAATAATCTGTGAAAGTTCCATCGGTCCCAATACTCATAGAGATTACAGAAATATTATAATCATCTGAATTCTTAGTACACCAATCCATTGCTCTCAACATAGGAACAATACTCCCACTAGAGCTTGAATTACCTTCGAAGACTTTAGCTCCAATCAAATTAACTCCTCTTCCAATACCAGTTATGCCTCCTGAAGCTCCTGCAATACCTGCAACATGAGTTCCGTGCCCATTCAAATCAGTCTCTGTACAATTATAATTACAGTGTCCTTCAGAATCTCCGTAGACGCAATCAAGGTTGCATCCAAGAACATTTTTTGATGAAATATCAGGATGAGTGAAGTCTATTCCTGTATCAACAACACAGACTGTCTCTCCTGTACCATCAAGAGGGATTGAATTGACATTTTTTTCCCAAGAGTCCACAGCCCCCACAATCCCCACAGAATCCTGTAGATTTGCCTCAAACTGATAATCTAATTCTATTCTAGAAATTCTATTATCCTTTGCAAGAGATATTATTTCAGACTTTGCAAGTTCCGCGCTAATAACATAAGGGAAAAACACATCCTTATTTTCAGAGTCAACACTGTTGGCAAGATTAAAAAATTCTGTCTTGGATATTCCTGACTCAAGAACAATCAACACTCTAGTTTGGTCGTTACTTTCTAAATCTTCCAAAACTTTTTCAGAAATCTGAGCTGCTTGAACCTGAGAACTAACAAAAATGACACTCAATAAAAACATAAACGCAAAGAGCGCGAATCCAGTTTTTTGCATTACTACCTTACTTTGAACTATTATTTAAACATTGCTATTGACAAGATTTATAAACAAATCCGCCTTTTATAGTATATGCCAAAAAAAAGAGGAACACCTTCTACAAAAGTATCATCTGCCCCTAGACTAGAAGAAAAAATACTTCATAACTTAGTTGAACTTCAGAGAATACATACAAATCTTGCACAAAAATTCGATAAACTTTCTGACCAGCTGACAGAACTCTTGAATTTGTTTGAAATGGCAGCAAGAACTTTCGCTTCCCAACCACACGTTCAAGCAACTGAAAAAGATAAGGAGTTTCTAGACAAAATAGACAAGCTTCTTGAACAGAATAAACTTATAGCAAAAGGATTAACATTGATGGAAGGAAAAATGAGAGAAAAACTCTACGGCCAAAGTGGTTTACCTTCTTCTAGAGGTCCACCTCCACCAAGAAACTTCCCCAGATAATGAAAGACCAAAGCCAGATTCCTGAAATGTTCCTCAGAAGTTTTGTAATGCATCTAATTGCTGCAGCCTGGAAACCCGGGAACTATAGTTTGGAACAGAGGATACTACCAGAAGAATCAACAAAAGAGGTTCCGTTAGAAAAGATAGAGTTTGAAACGAGAGCTGAAAATTCTAAATTAAATCCTAGAATTGAACCTGAGTCTGAATACGAAACTGTCTGGATGACTCAACAGAACACAGATATAGTAGAAATAGGAGAGCCACGAGAAAATTTACCAGTCAAACCTATCCAAAGGCCAATCAAACCTACTCCAAAAATCTATCCAAAAAGTGGGATGAATAGAGAGAGACAGCCTCCTCCAAAGCCTATCCCCATTGTACAGCCAAAGCCAGGGTTTATTGATCTTGGAAAATTAAATTTCTTGATAATTGACCCTTGGGTTCAGACAATTGAATGTCAT
>CAYJQB010000001.1:461754-660329 GCA_964372205.1 Candidatus Woesearchaeota archaeon
TCATGGTCCAGATAAAAATGTGACTGTAAGAAAAGGTGGAAGAACTCTTATGACTCCAGTCACTCTGACAGAGCAAGAGATAAGAAACGTCATAGAAAGTTTTTCCAGAGAAACGAAAATTCCTCTGATAGAAGGAATACTAAAAACAGCTTATGAAAACCTCCTTATTACAGCTATAGTATCAGAATACGTAGGAGGAAGATTCATAATACAAAAAATAAATCCTCAACAATTTACTGTTCAAAGATAATATTCACTCCATCCTCTGTATCAAACTGAAGTACTGCAACTGCTCTTCCAGTCTCTACATCCATGATTTTGAATCTCTTGGAAACGACATTTACCTTCAAGCCATTTTCTGAAGGACTTTCCAAAACATTCTCTTCTACTAAATTAACTTCCTTAGCCAAAGAACACGTCTCAGTTAAATCAAAAGAAGTTGGACAATCGGAATTCGCAAAAGAATACGAAGCAGTCCTTACTCCGACTTCTAAAGCTCCTTTTAATATCGAATCTGTCCGAGGATGCATCTCGCAAGCATCAGCGATATCTAGCTGAATATCTTGTTCACATTCTGGAGACAAAGAAATCGGAAGTTCTGAAGATAGTTCAAAATCTTCCTCTAACTCCTCTTTTATGATTTCCCCTTCTTCAATTTCTTTTTCATCCACAAAGAAAGCTTTTTCAGAAAGTTTTGGAAGAGTATCTACAAATTTTACCACTTCTATAATACCATCTCCATCGGTGTCATAACTTTCCGAAGAGTATGTTCTTCCATCCGAAGAGGATACTTCAAATGCTGAGCTTTTTTTTACCCCTTGAACCTTTGCGACTATACTCACCCCATACTGATCAAGGTTTGTTGGATTCTTTACATAAACAGTCGCTTCTCCAGGACTTGTAGTCTCTACGCTTAAGACAAATGGAGCTCCGGTAGAAAAGAGAACCTCATAAGGCCCCTCTGCAATATTCGTTATAGAGACTACTCCTTTGGTAGCTGCTTGTCTTGTACCAAAAACATCTGAAAAATCCCCATAGAATTCTTGAGTTCCCACAGAAATTCCACTAGCCTCTGGACCAACAACCCTCACATACTTAGCTCCAGCTGGAAGATTTACTTCTAATTTAGAGTCTGACAAATCTTTTGAAACATCAATAGTAGATTTCCAATTAATCAACTGATTTGCAACCTTTTGATTCAGAGGATATGGCTCACTTACAACTATAGTATTTATTCCTGAAAGCTGACCAGAATCTCCAATAAACTCTACCGAATAATCACTGTTTTCATAATCGACACTTGTTGATCCCCGTACTATAGATCTCTTCGTAGCAGTCTGGGAAGAGGTTGCAGAATTTGAAGGTTCATCCTGTGCTTCCACATTTGAAGGTTCACCCTGTGTTGAATCTTGAGAATCGGTAGCTCTCGCAGTTATGCCAAGCATTTCTGAATTGAAACTTAAAGTCAAAATCACTGAAAAGACCACTACCCCTAAAAGAATCAGAAAATTCATTAACGGCTTAGTATCCGGAAACCCCATTGTCACTCTCAAGTCTATCAAAGACAGAACAAGTATAAAAACTTATTGACATGGAACATTTGACATAAAACAATTTAATAATTCCACAATCTTGATATATCAATGAAAAAAGAGGTTGTAGTTGTAAGCTTAGGAGGAAGCTTAATAATCCCCGGGGAAAAACCGAATATTCTTCTATTGAAAAAGTTTAGAAAGGTAATTCAAAACAACTTGTTAGAAAATAGTTTTGTGATAGTCTGTGGAGGGGGATTTAGAGCAAGAAAACAAATATCTCTCCTAAGAAAAAAAGGAGCTAGTAAAAAAGAACAGGCTCTCGCAGGAATAAATGCGACAAAAGAAAATGCAAGATTAGTTATGAGCTTTTTTCATGATTCCAATAAACAACTTCCAAAATCGAAAGAGGAAATAAAAAAAATGTTAAAAAAATATCCTATAGTCATATGTGGTGCTTTGAAATATGCAAAAAATGAGACTTCTGATAGCACTGCCGCACAAATAGCAGGAATGTTCGAATCCAAGTTCATAAATCTCACAAATGTAAAGGGGCTATACACTTCAGATCCTAAAAAAAACACATCTGCAAAGTTCATAAAAAAAATATCTTGGGAGAGATTTGAAAAGATGGCAAATAAGATAAAATATCTTCCGGGGCAACATTTCGTGCTCGACCAAAAGGCTGCATCAATCATCAAAAAAAATCGTATAGACACTTATCTCGTTGGAAAAAATTTATCGAACATGAATAAACTAATAAAGAAGAAAAAATTTGTAGGCACAACAATCTCAGGATGATAGACACAAAAAACATTGATGAGGCAAGAAGTCTGATAAAAAAATCAAAGAAACCTGTAGTGGTAAAATCCCAAGATGAAAAATTCAACCGAAAAATTCTAGAAAACGGAGGTTTTGATGTCCTTCTTTCTCCAGAAAAATCTTCTGAAAAAAAATCTTTAAGACAAATAAACTCTGGTCTTAATCATGTTCTGGCTAAAATTGCAACACAAAAAAACATAGCTATAGGAATCGATTTGAATGAAATAAGAACTCTTGATATAGAAAACAAAGCTGAACGTCTAGAAAAAATAAGGCAAAACATAGTTATATGCAGAAAAGCCAATACTCCTCTTCAAGTCATAGGAGACAAGAAAGAGGGATTCCATCTTCTACTCTCCCTAGGATCTTCCACAGCCCAAGCCAAAAATGCTATAACACAATGTTTTTAACTTAAAAGAAATTGTTTAAAAAATGGAACAGATAATAAGCTCTTTATCACCAATAGAAAGAAAAATTATACCTTATCTAAAGTTCTCAATAGATGAAATAGTAAACAAATCTTCATTAGACAGAACAACAGTTATGAGAGCTCTCAAATTCTTAGAAAATAAAAATCTTTTAAAGTTGAAAACTGAAAGAAAAATAATCATAGAGGTGGGAACAAACGGAGCTTATTATAAAAAAAATCACTTACCTGAAAGAAACCTTATCCAGATGCTTGAATCAAAATCACCGATATCTCTAGAGGATGCAGAAAAATCGTCAGCCCTTTCGACAAACGAATTTCGCGTTTCTCTTGGCACTCTGAAAAAAAAAGCTCTCATTGAAATCAAGAATGGGAGAATAATGCTCACTGGTTCAAAAGAAATTCTCTCAAAAAAATTCCCTGAAGAACAACTTCTTGAAAAACTGCCTTTAGATTTAGAAAGCTTAGATGACTCTCAAAAAATAGCCCTTGAAAGTCTAAAGAACAGAAAGCAGATAATAGAAATAGTCGAAAAGAAAATACCCTCCATTGAACTGACGGAGCTTGGAAAAAAGATTGCAGGACAAGACTTGAAAACTGACTTTTTAGAAGAAGTCACACCAGACATGATAAAAACCTGGAACAAGAACAAAAAATTCAGAAGATACGATTTACAAGCTCCTGTTCCAAGAGTATATGGAGGTAAAAGACATTTTGTCAATTCATCTATAAACCAAGGTAAAAGAATTTGGCTCGACCTTGGCTTCAAAGAGATGTCTGGTAATTATGTACAAACATCTTTCTGGAATTTCGATGCACTTTTCACTGCCCAAGATCATCCCGTAAGAGAGCTTCACGATACTTTTTTCATAAAACGGCTTCAAGGAAAACTACCTGATAAAAAAGTTGTAGACTCTGTCAAAAAAGCGCATGAGACTGGCATTGAAGGCTCAAGAGGCTGGCAATATAATTGGGATGAAAAAGAGTCTAGAAAAGTAGTCTTACGAACGCACACAACTTGTCTATCTGCTCAAACCCTATACCATCTAAAAAAAGAAGATATTCCTTCAAAGTTCTTCGCAATAGGAAAGAATTTTAGAAACGAGACAGTTGATTGGTCTCATGGTTTTGAGTTCAACCAAACAGAAGGGATTGTTATAGATCCCAATGCTAACTTCAGACACCTAATAGGATATCTTAAAGAATTCGCTAAAAAGATGGGTTACGAAAAATTTAGAATACAACCAGCGTATTTTCCTTATACTGAACCGAGCCTTGAAGCAGCAGTATGGAATGAGGACAAAAAGAAGTGGATGGAAGTGATTGCAGCAGGAATATTCAGACCAGAAGTCACGATTCCATTGCTTGGAACAGCTTTGCCAGTGCTTGCATGGGGCCCTGGATTTGATAGACTAATGATGGAAGCAAACAAAATAAAAGATTTAAGAGACCTCTACAAAAACGATATCAAAATGCTAAGAGAAAAAGGAGTGGTATTGCAATGACAAACGTAACATTCTCAAGAAAAGATATTGAAAAGCACGTGAAGTTGACTGATGAAGTTATAGAAAAAATAAGTCTGTTCGGTACGCCCCTTGAGAGAATAGATGGCAAAGAATTAGAAATAGAAGTATTCCCAAATAGACCTGACTTAATACCTATGCATGGATTTCTCAGAGGATTTAAAGCGTTTTTAGGAAAGGAAACCGGTCTAAAAAAATACAAGCTAGAAAAGCCAGAAAAAGATTATAGAGTAAAAGTTGAGAAAAGTGTAAAGGATGTACGTCCAAATGTTGCGTGCGCCATTGTGAGAAACTTAAAGTTCGATGATGAAAAAATTAAAGAGATGATAGACCTTCAAGAAAAACTTCATTTCACAATAGGGAGAGATAGAAAAAAAGCAGCAATAGGAATCTATCCTCTTGAAAGAATAAAATTGCCAATTAAATACGAAGCGAGAAATCCCGCAGATATCAAATTTGTCCCTCTTGGTCTAGAAAAAGAATTGAATGCTGGACAAATACTTAACAGGCATCCTACTGGAAAGAAGTACGCTCATCTTCTGAAGGACTTCAAGAAATTTCCTGTTTTCGTTGACTCGAACAACAAAATACTTTCACTCCCTCCCGTGATAAACAGCAGTGAAACAGGAAAGATAACTTCAGAAACAAATTCAGTCTTTATAGAGTGCTCGGGACACGACCAGAACATCCTGAACAAAATAATAAACATAGTAATAACAACTCTTTCGGACATGGGTGGAAAAATCTACCAGATGCAAATTATAGACAAAAACAATTTTGTTTCTCCGAATCTTGACTCTGAAACAATGCCCTTATCTCTTGAAAACACTAACAAACTTCTTGGATTGAATCTTAAGCAAAAAGATATTCCAGGCCTACTTGCAAAGATGGGACATGATTACAAAAACCAGCATGTGGTAATCGCTCCCTGGAGAACAGACATCCTGCATGAAGTGGACTTGATTGAAGACATAGCTATAGCCTATGGATATGACAATCTTGAGCCAGAGATACCTAACCTTTCAACAATAGGAGAAGAATCAAAAGAAAGCAGAGTAAAAAATAAGATTGCTGAGATTCTCGTAGGACTTGGATTGATAGAGATATCAACATATCATATGATAAAGACTGAAGAAGCAAAAAAAATGAAACTCTTAAATCAAATAGAAATGCAAGACTCAAAAACAGAATATAAAATATTAAGACCAAATCTTCTCATTCCTGGACTTAGAATACTTTCAGAGAACATTGATACCGAATACCCTCAAAAAATATTCGAAATAGGTAGAGTTTTCAGGTTAAATGATAAGACTGAGACTGGAGTAGAAGAGCAAGATTCCCTCTTCGTCGCTTTGACACCTGGAAACTTCACAGAATCGAAACAGCATCTAGAGTGCTTGTTCAAATCTTTAGGCATCGATTACGCCCTAAAGGAATCTGATGTTCCTGGATTGATTCCTGGAAGATCTGGAAAAATAATGTTTCAAGATAAGGAAATAGGTTATATTGGAGAAACCCATCCAAACACTCTTAGAACCTGGAACCTAAAAATGCCCCTTTCAGTCTTTGAAATTGATTTGGAATATATTTACAAATCTCTGAATAAGAGTTAGTTATTGAGCTTGTGATTCAGCTTTCTCCTTCTTCGTGCTCGTCTGATTGTCTTTCTCATTGTGATGTTACTTGGCTAGTCCCTATTAATTTTTAAACCTATCTAAAAGCCTCCGCCGGGAATCGAACCCGGGACCTCTACATTTCTGGATTCCTCAAAAGTTACCAATGTAGCGCTCTAACCGGCTGAGCTACGGAGGCTTACGCGAATAAAAATATATTTGTATAAAAAGCTAACTATTCATTAAAAATAGGATCAAACTCAGAGGAACTGTTCTTAGAAGGTAGCCATTCAAATTTGACTACGAAAGCAGTAATTTCTTTCCCATGACCAAAAAGATTCTCAAGCCAAACAGAGTAGTCCTCAAAAAAAACTCCTCTTTCTGTCGAATCTGCAAGATGAAGATTTTGATTGCTCACTATAAACAACGCACCTAAAAACAGAAGCTTCAACACCACAATAGTTAATTTCATTTTTTACCTGTTTTTTTCTCTTCCTTATCCGAATCTTCGACAGTAGTATTGAGCCAATCCTGATTTATAGCATATCCAGTGACCTTCCCGACATTAGAGAATATACCTCTGAACCAAAGAAAATACGTTTTTGCAGCAGCAGTGATTCCATCAACACTTGTAAAGCTTAAGTCATTGTTCTTCGCAACATTAAATATTGAAAAAACTAAAAATACAACCAACCCTATACTAAAAAAGATTGCCAGATATTTTCTCACAACATAAAAGCTATAAGTAAAATCTTGAGATTTGAAAATAACAACTAAACCAATGATTACCAGAGCACTTACCAAAAGCCAGCCATATACCATATCTTCTTCCCCACAAAACTATCAATTAACTTCTATAAAAATCTTTCTTAAACGAATAGGGCTATCAATAACATAATGTCTACCATTATGAATGTAACAAAGAGAACTTTGTCTATCTGCCCTCCTGTAACCACAACTCCTGAAGACGTCGCCTTCATAGGCCAAAAAGGTCTTATCCCTTCCTTAGTAAAGCTATCTGCAAATAAGTGAAAAGAGTACCCTAAAAAGAAAGGTAGGGCAAAGATGGGGTAGAAAAAAGCAAACAATAAAGAAATAATTACACAAGAAGTGTAAGTATGAAAAATCCCTCTATGACCCTGAAGGGGTTTGTTCCCTTTAAAGATTCTCTTTCCTTTGAAAGTTAAGGCATCTATTTCAGGCAGAATGCTCGCTAAAAGAACTACTGGTACAAAAATCACCTCATTTGTGACAAAAGGCAAAAAATAAAGTGCAACTGCGAAACCAATGGCAAGATGAGTCCGTCTTAACATTTAAAAAGATAACAAACACGGAATATAAACTTTTTTAAGCACATTAATTTATGTTAATCTATAGCCCTATAGTCTAGTGGTCAAGGACGCAGGACTCTGGCTCCTGAAACCCAGGTTCGAATCCTGGTAGGGCTATTTTATCTGCTTAAGTCCTGTCAAATTAGAAGAGGATTGTATTTTATCCCCAAGTCCATCAACCATCTTTATCCCAAGCTCTCTACATATAGGAGTCTCGGGCACCTCTCCAAAATTCCTATCTCCTCCCTTAGCAAAAATATCCGGTTTCAATGCTGTCAAAGACTTGCAAACAGTCCTGTCCTCATCAATGGACTCAAAAACCTCATCAACATATCTAATTGATTTTATAATCTCAGCCCTTTCATCAAAAGGCATGAAAACCTTTCCCTTCTTAAGAACAACCTGCCTATCATTATTGATTATAACCACTAGTTTATCTCCAAGCTGTTTTGCAAGCTTAAACATTTCCAAATGTCCTACATGAAATGGATCAAAATATCCACTGACTGCCACAACAACCTCTTTCCTACTTTTTTGCCCCATGAATCTGTAAAGAAACTAAATATAAAAATATAACTACTAACAAAAAACATAACAACTTTAAACATTCAAATTTTAACTTTAATATGAAAATGAATCTAATTGCTCTAATAATTCTATTAGGAATAACTTCTTTGTTCTTCTTCCCAAATCCCGAAGAGAATTTTCTTTTGTATATAGGAACAGCGTTATTTTTTGTGGTTCTGACAATTTTATTAATAATTAAAAACAAAAAACACAAATAAAGATGAATAAAAGAGAAGGTGATAAAAAGAAGAAAAGACATTCAAACCTCTTCTTCAGATACAAATACAAAAAATTGACAGTTTTGCTTATTTCCATTATAGCAGCATACATTATATTCACAGACTCCAACATAGGTCTTCTTATTCCTACAAGCGTGAACATATTGTCTGTATTCATAGCAGGAATATTCTTCGCATTTGGATTCCTAGCTCCTTTCGCGACTGGGTTCTTTATTCTAATTGACCCAAGCTCAATATTGTTTGCATCTATAGTCGCCAGCTTCGGCACTCTCCTGGGAGATTTGCTGATATTCAAGACAATAAAAATCTCCGTACTAGATGAGTTTGAAAGATTGGAAAAATCTACAGCTATAAAAGAACTAAACCACCTTATAGACAAAAGCCCTTTACATAAGGCGAAAATATATCTTTATTACTCATTTATAGGAATAGTTATAGCCTCTCCATTACCTGATGAACTAGGAGTCTCGATGGTGGCAGGAGTCACAAAGATAAAATTCAGAACTCTTGCAGTAATTAGTTACCTCTTGCATTTCGTAGGATTTCTGATTCTATTCGCCATCTGATTTAGCTATTACAAATCTTTTTAAATGAACTAAATCTGTTTAATTGAATGCTCCTGTAGTCTAGAGGCCAAGGACGCGGCCCTCTCGAATCGCCGAAGGTTAGTCGCTGAGACAATACCTTCTGTCCTCTCTAGGACAGGCTTTTCCAAACTGATAAGAGTTTCTCTTAAACGATGGAGAACGGCCGAAACCCGAGTTCGAATCTCGGCAGGAGCATTGATTATAATCAAAATTTAAAAATAGCAAAAACCTATAGATTCTATAAAAAGATGGTGAAAAATAGTTTTTATGTAAAGAAGGTAGGGAAAGTATCAGATTTTAAAGTATGGCTTGTCAATGGAGAAAAAATAAGAAAAAACATTGATGAAGATTTCGTAAACTTTGCTCAGCACTTCCAAAAAAAATATATTCCTAATAATGAGTTCTGGATAGACAGAGAAAACAGAAAGGATGAGCTACACTTTTACATAGATCACATGCTTATAGAACATAGATTGATGCAAAAAGGTATGAGCTTTGGAAAAGCAAGAGAAATAGCAGACAAACGCGAAAGGGCAGAAAGACTCAAATCTGCATATGTAAAGAAATTGAGAAAGAAATGTCAGCACAAAGAAGACTTGTTAAAGATGATTCACAGAAAGTTGCTTAAGAAATATTCTACCTCTGTAAAAATATGGCTAATCAATGGTGAGATTGTTAGAGACTTGTTCTATGACGAATACGCAGAAGGAGGACATGATAAAGTCTATCACTTCGTTCCGAGCAACGAAGTCTGGATTGATGAAATCCTTTCTCCTGCTGAAATAAAATTCATAATCCTACATGAGTTGCATGAAAGAGCTTTAATGGCTAAGGGAATGAAATATCTTCCTGCGCATAGGAGTGCAACTGTTGTTGAAGACATATGCAGAAAAAATCCTAAAATTCTAGAAAGCAAGATAAAAATAGAAATGAAAAAAAATAGCTTTGTCTAACAATAGTTTGTATTATTGTTCCTAGCTAATTCTGCCAAACAAGAAACATCATAATCTGCATCTAACAAATTCTTAAGATTGATTGATATGTATTTGTTTTGCCTTAGCAATCTCACAGAATTATCCCATCTCCACTGATTTATACAAACAGCGTCTTCATAAGTCTCATCCCAGCAAGTGCCGTTTGGAGGTTGCCTCACTCCATGAATAGTTATTCCCCCGGCATCGTTTATCTCCCGTTCCTTATAGTATCTGTTGTATATGTCTCCTTCTGTAAAGTTCCATCTATTCTCATCAGCCCACACACTAAATCCAAGCATCCAAGGATGATTTCTGTCTGGAACAGCCTCAGTATAAGGTTCAACACCTAAATCTTTCATTATAGCATAATTTGTTTGAAGAGCATCAGAGTCTTCACTTGTATGCCCACCAGAATAATCATATCCTATCCCAATGAAGCTTCCATCCATTAATTCCCCCTGATAATATTCAAAATTTTCTGGATAACAATGTTCAAATACAGGGATGAAAGTGTTCGAGTCATTATGATTAGGCTGGCATCTTGGCATTCCTATGTAAGTCATCATTTTCATCCCATGTGCATTTACATAATCTCTAAGAACTGAATAATCCGTGATGCTGGAAGATATGTTGCTCTCTCCAATTGGCAAAGCTTCAAATAAAAATCCAGAGTAAGAAGTTGATTCACTTGTACCATTTCCAGGAAGCCACACAGCATACTTAGACCATCCTCCTCCTATCTGCCACATGACTAAATCAAATGCATCATCTCCCAGTTCCACTCTAACAGGCTCTATATGATTCTTTAGAACCACATTCCAACCATCGGTATCGTTCCAAACATTAGGATTGATATTCCCCCTGTCTGGAAGTTTAGCAGAGCCCCCAACAAGTTGGAAATGTATTAACCTCTTAGGTCTTGTGAACTCCCAATTACCTTTTTCATCATTGTCAAATTCATCATCACAACCATAATCATTCAATGATGAAATGAAATCTATTCTTCCATCACCATCATCATCAGCTCCATTATTGCACGCCAACAATTCTCCATCGTCGTCATTTCCTCCTCCAGTCCCACTAGCTCCCTTTCCAAAATCAAATTCATCTGTTATAAATCCAATAATCTTTACACCATCCTTATCGATGATAGGTGCAAGAGAAAGTTTGGTGAGATTTCCCTTGCTTGAATCATAAGTTACATTTACATTTTTAGACTCTAACTCATTCAACTCAATAGGTATTCTAAAAGTATCACTAAGTCCTGAATTGTATTCAATAACAATCGCCACTCCTGAAATGTTCCCCTCCCCCGGAGACCTATAGACACCAATTAAAATAGTATTCTCAGTTTCGTTGACGAATACTGAAGAAAATTCAAGATAAACAGAAAATTTCTCAACATCTATTGAATTTGTTGTTTTTGTAAAGTTGATTATTAAAACAGCTATTACTCCTATAGCTATCATAGATATCAAAATCAGCAAAACACTAGTTACAACCTCGCTCAACCCCTTTTTTCCAAACACATTCCAGTAAGCATTTTTTGATTTATATATGCTACTGATTCACGAGAAAATTTAAAATCTCAGACGTTGTACGTTTGCCTATGGGTGAAAAAAAAGAGGTTCAGATAACTATAGTTCCACACGAACATAACGGAAAAACAAAAGAAGAATTCCTAAGTCTCTTGCGAACAGTTTCTCCAGGAACTCATCTTAGAACAGGGCTGGAGAGTATAGTAAAAGCTGGAAAAGGAGCTATAATTGTTGTAGGAAACGACCTTGTCAATCACATAATGGATGGAGGTTTTAAGATTAATGCGAAATTCACCCCTCAAAGATTATTGGAATTAGCCAAGATGGATGGAGCAATAGTCCTTTCCAAAGATATGAAAAAGATAACTCATGCAAATGTCCATCTAGCTCCAGACCAAAAATTAAAATCTAACGAGACTGGAACTAGGCACAAAGCGGCAGAAAGGACTGCCAAAATGGTAGGAACATTTGTTATAGCGATATCTGAAAGAAAGAATGAAATAACCCTTTTCTATAAAAAAATGAGATACACCTTAAAAAATACTGATGAAGTCCTTAGAAAAGCAAACGAGCAAATTCAAATTCTTGAAAAACAGAGAGAGCTTTTTGACCAAACCTCTGAGGAATTAAATAAACTAGAACTTAGAAATTACCCCAATCTAGGAAAAGCCATAACTCTCATCCAAAAGGGAAGACTCATACAGAAGATATCTCAAGACTTAAAAAAGTACAGCTTGGAACTTGGCAATGAAGGAACACTCATAAAAACCCGGCTTAAAGAGCTTCTCATGGGTGTAGAAAGAGAAACGAATTTAGTAATAAAAGATTATACCAAGTTAGATATCAAAAAAACAACCACTCTGCTTGAAAGCCTTTCATATGACGAGATAATAGACTCTGAAAATATTATGAAATCTCTTGCTTACGACTCAATGACTAGCCCTGGAAATATAAAGGGCTGGAGAATTCTCTCCAAGACTTCTCTACAAGAGCCGGAAATAGCTGTGCTTGTCAAAGAGTTGGGCAGTCTAGGCAAGACAATCAATTCAAGCATAAACAAATATTCTCACCTTCTTGGGCAGGAAAAATCCTCTGTCTTTAAAGAAGAGATTGAAAAAATAAAGTTATACTACTAAACGTAGAATAAATAAGGTTTAAAAAGCCAAATTCCCAGAGACAATTAACATGAAGCGATCATCAAGACGTTGGAAGAAAAAAAGACAGATGAGATGGAAGTGGCAGCGAAAGCGCCTAAAGAAAGAGAAAAGAAAGAGAAGACTTCATAGAGAAAGAAGCAAATAATAGTCGATATCTAATTGCCAATACCATAATTTATAAAAACCCCTCACTCCACTCTCGTGCATGGCTCAGAGTGATATATGGACAGAAAGATACCGTCCTACAAAATTTGAAGAGGTGGTTGGCCAGCAAGAGGTTGTAAAAAGACTAAAATCTCTTGTTCAAGCGATGAATATTCCTCATTTACTTTTTGCAGGTCCAGCAGGTATAGGAAAATCAACTTTAGCTCTTATAATTGTAAAGGAGCTTTATGGTTCCACTTGGAAAGAAAATTATCTCGAACTAAATGCTTCTGATGAAAGAGGTATAGATGTAGTCCGACAAAAAGTGAAAGACTTTGCAAGAACAAAAGCTCTTGGAAACGTGCCTTTCAAAGTAATATTTCTTGATGAAGCAGACGCTCTAACAAAAGAAGCCCAGCAGGCACTAAGAAGAACTATGGAAAACTACACAAACACCTGCAGATTCATCATGTCCTGTAATTACTCAAGCAAGATAATTGACCCTATACAATCTCGTTGTGTCTCTCTACGATTCAAACTCTTGGAAAAAAAAGATATAGTGGAAGTCATGAGAAAGATTTCTGAGAAAGAAAATCTCAAACTTAAGGATGATGCAGTAGGTGAAATATACGAAGCAAGTGAAGGAGACTGTAGAAGAGCTATAAACCTTCTCCAGGCAACAGCAGCAATCTCTCCAGACATCAATGCAGAAATGGTTAAAATAATAACCTCCAAAACTAAACCCGCAGACGTAAAAGTTGTTCTTGACTATGCCCTAACCGGAGACTTCCTAAAATCTAGAGAAAAGTTACTTGACGTCATGCTTCGTGAAAGTGTTTCAGGAACAGACATAATAAAAGCCATACAAAAAGAGATATGGAATCTCCCTATAGAGCCAGAAATCAAAGTAAGATTAACAGAGAAAACAGGAGAAATTGAATTTCGATTAGTAGAAGGAAGCGATGAATTCGTGCAATTGGAAGCATTGCTTGCATCTTTTGTTCTTGCCGGCCAAGGCAAATCAACATAATCTATAAAGATGGATCACTTAAACCTTATTGAAAAATATAGAGCAAAGTCTTACTTGGATATTATAGGCCAGGATACAGCAAAAACAGAAATAGAATCATTCTTAAAGGGTTTTCCAAAGAAAAAAGCTCTTCTTCTACACGGTCCTGCTGGTATTGGTAAAACCTCCTTGGTTCTGGCAGCTGCGAAAGAGCACAATCTTGAAATTTTCGAGCTCAATTCTTCAGATCTTAGAAACAGATTGAAGTTGGAAGAGATATTAAAACCTGCTTCAGCACAGGCAAGTCTTTTCAAAAAAGGAAAAATATTACTGATGGATGAAGTTGATGGTGTAACTGGAACAGACATAGGAGGGGTTCCTGAACTCGTTAGAATAATATCAAAAACTTCTCATCCAATCATCATGACTGGAAATGACATCTGGCAGACAAAGTTCTCGCCCCTAAGACCTAAATGCAAACTCGTGGAGATGAAATCTCTGTCCACAGAACAAATAGTAAGATTATTGGAAAGAGTGGCACAAAAAGAAGGAATAAAAGAAAACACTCACTTCTTGAGACAACTTGCAATTAAATCTCAAGGAGATGTCAGGGCAGCATTGAATGATTTTCAGATACACGTATTAGACAGCTCGGGCTCAACAGACTACTTAGAAGTAAGAGACAGAGATGAAAGCATATTCAATATATTAAAACTGATATTCCAGCAAAGACAGGACTTCCTAGACTTGTTTGACAACACAAAACTATCATTAGATGAAATATTCCTCTGGATTGAAGAGAACATTCCTAAAGAGTATCAAGGAGAATCTCTAGCAAAGGCGTATATTTCCCTGTCAAAAGCAGACATTTTCAGAGGAAGAATATATAGACAGCAGTTCTGGAGATTTTTGCAGTATCAAAATATCTTCCAAAGTGCAGGAATATCATATGCAAAATCTTCTCCAAAATCGGGCTTCACAAAGTATGAAAGACCTCAGAGAATACTGAAAATCTGGCTTTCAAATCAAAAAAATGTAAAAAAGAAAACGATTGCTCAAAAATATGCCCGTTACTCTCATTGTTCTGCAAAACGTGCCTTGAAAGACTTTCCAACGATAAAATTAATCCTGCAAAACAATCCGTCAGCTCACAAACATCTTAAACTCACAGAAGAAGAAATTGATTTCTTAAATAAATAGTAAAGTTATGCTAAGAAAAAGAACTATCAAGAAGATAATAAAACTCGCCTTACTTTAAAGAATTGAAAAGCTCTTCAACTTTTTTCCAATTAACTACATTCCACCACGCATTTAGATATTCAGGCCTTCTGTTCTGATATTTCAAATAATATGCATGCTCCCAAACATCCAATCCTAGAATAGGTTTTTTTCCATACATGATTGGAGAATCCTGATTCGCAGTACTGGCAATCTCAAGTTCTCCTTTCTCATTTAAAACAAGCCAAGCCCATCCGCTTCCAAATCTACTTAATGCCGTCTCTGTGAAAAGAATCTTGAAATCAGCAAAACTTCCAAATTTATCATCTATTGCTTCTGCTAACTCTCCAGATGGTCTTCCTTTTGCTTCAGTTGCCGGACACATTAACTGCCAAAACAATGAGTGATTCACATACCCTCCTCCATTGTTTACCACTGCCTGTCTTATTTCAGAAGGAACAGAGTCTATGTCTTTCAAAATAGTTTCAACATCTTTTTTAGTAAGCTCTTCTTGGCCTTCAAGTGCCTTGTTCAATTTATCAAGGTAACCCTGATGATGTTTTGTATAATGGACTTCCATTGTTTTTGCATCGATATATGGCTCTAAAGCGTTAAATTCATAAGGAAGTTCAGGAAGTTCATAAGTCATAAAATCAACAGACAAGTACGATATATAAGTTTTTTGAGCTCTGCACTTCAACTAGAGATTATTCTGAAGCTCTGCTTCTATGACTTGCTGGAATGCGGAGTAAGGCAAAGCACCTTCAAGTCTCACCCCATTGATAAAGAATGCTGGAGTTCCACTTACTCCAAAACTCTGACCATATGCTAAATCTGCCTGAACATCTGCACTAAATTTTCCTGATTCTAAACACTCTGAAATGTCATAACCCAGACTAGAAGCAAGAGCTTTCAAATTCTCCTCGCTTAAATCTTGCTGGTTCTCAAAAAGAAGGTCGTGCATTGCAAAATACGCGTCATTTCCTCCTAACTCCCCCACACATCTAGCAGATTCTGCAGCAGAGGCTGCATCAGGATGGAATGACAACGGAAAGTCCATGAAAACAAGCTTGACTTTTCCACTAGCAACATAATTCTGTTCAATCAATGGCAAAGTTTCAGTATAGAACTTTGCACAGAAAGGACACTGATAATCTGAAAATTCAACAATAGTTATAGGAGCATCAGGATTGCCTTTTACAGGAGAATCTCCAACATTTACTTCAACTCTCTCTCCGGTATTAACTCCACTATTGTCTATTTCATATATAGACTCCTCTAGAGGTATAAGATCAGAAACTAAATTCTCCCCATCAAGAGTTACATAGACTGGAACTTTTTCTCCCTGATAAACCACAACTATTTTGTAAAGTCCATTCTCTTGAGTTACAGATTCAACTTCCACCTCTCCGGAAACCTTAGAATTTAGAAAGCTTACAACATTCTCCTTCACTTGAGACTCGCTCACGCTCACATTAGTGCCGTTTCCACCAAATGCCAAAACAAGAACCAATAAAACACCCAGAACAATGCTTGCAAGCATCCAAGGATTACCTCTCAATTTGTTAAAATAAGTTCCAACCGGAATTTCAATAGTGTCAGAACCCCCAGACTTCTTTTCTTTTCCTTCAGCCATTAGCTGATTAGACCAAAAGACATTTAAAAACCTTTTGGCGTCGATTGTCATAATTTATATACTTTACATAACATTTTACGTCATGCCATACGACATAATCCTTGGAAGAGACAAGTCAGACAAAGAAAAGTTTGGAGATAAAGGAATAATACAACTTGGTAAGGGTTATGTGAAGATGGGCAATTATAGCTCATTATCAAATAGGATATTCATGGATGTTGCAAGAAGTCATGTAGTCCTAGTTGCAGGTAAAAGAGGAAGCGGAAAATCCTACACTTTAGGAGTCATGACTGAAGAGCTTTCCTCTCTTGACCCTGAAACCTCAAGAAACATAGCCTCATTGATATTTGATACTATGGGCATATTCTGGACTATGAAATTTGAAAATGAAAAAGAGAAAAGTCTCCTAGATAGTTGGGAACTAAAAACACGAAAATTACCTGTCAAAGTCTTTGCCCCTGCAGGAAAAGCAGAAGAGTATAGAAAAAAACAGATACCTATTGATGAAACTTTTGCTCTAAAAGTATCTGAATTGGAAGCAGAAGACTGGGTAATCACATTCAATATATCTATGACTTCCCAAGAATCTGTATTAATACAAAAATCTGTTGACAAATTAAAGAAAAGCAAAAAAGAATACTACATAGAGGACATCCAGAACGAAATAGAATCTGACAACAATTCATCTAAAGACACAAAGAACATTGCCCTCGCATTATTTCAAGCAGCAAATACTTGGGGTATATTTGCAAAACCTGGTATGGAAGGAACAGAGATATCAGACCTTATAAGTGAAGGAACAACTTCTGTGCTTGACTTATCAGTTTACAATTCTACCGGAGCTTTCAATGTCAGAGCTTTAGTTATAGGACTTGTATCAAAAAAACTTTTCAATCAAAGAATGGACGCCAGAAAAAAAGAGGAAATTGAAGCAATCCAGCATGGCGCAGATTATCTGGCTTATAGAAAAACCAGACAGATGCCATTAGTATGGTTATTCATAGATGAAGCTCACGAATTCCTTCCGAAAAACGGAAAAACTCCTGCAACAGATGCACTCATACAACTATTAAGAGAAGGAAGACAACCTGGAATATCAGTAGTTCTTGCAACCCAACAACCTGGACAAATACATAATGATGTTATGACTCAATCTGACATAGTAATCTCTCATAGAGTAACCTCCAAACCTGATATAGAAGCCCTAAACCAAATCATGCAGACTTATCTTCTAGAAAATATTCAGAAAAGCATGGACGACCTCCCCTCGCTAAAGGGTTCCGCAATAATCTTAGATGACAACTCAGAAAGAATCTACCCAATGAGAATGCGACCAAGATTCACCTGGCATGGCGGAGAAGCTCCAACTGCTATAAAAGTTGAAAGAAGAATATAATCAAATTTATAAATCTACAATAAATAAACCATCAATGAATACTCGAACAGTTGAGTATAGAGTCTCAAGATTGGAAAGAGCAATTTTTGGAAAAAATAGTAATAGGAGAAAACCTTATCTAACATCACATCAGGGAGCTAGTGATTGCCAATTTATGAGTTTTTACCAAAGTCTAGAAAGAGTTTTTAGCATAGATTTCAGAGACGAGGAGGTTCGTTATATGCAAACTCCTATAGCCTGTATAAAGCATGTAAAAAATAGATTGAATAGAAAAAAAGAAATAAGGGCTAAATTAAGATCTTTATATCAGCCCGATACCTAAATCTTCTAACGCCTATATCCCCAGCTTTCACAATTCTTAATGTCTTTATTTTTCTCCCTGCTTTTTTAGCCTCGTTTTCAAGCAATTCTTTCATCTTACCAATCTCATCTTCTGCATAGAAACCATAATAATGAATAATTCCATTTTTCTTTATCATTGGAAAGGCAACATCCAAAAAACTATCTTTTAAATTCGGGCGAGCCATCACAATCCTATCAAACAATTCATCAACTTTCTTCCCCTTCCCTATAACTCTTCTAACATCTCCCTGAATAATATCAACTTTCCCATCTAACTTATTTCTTTTAACATTTTGCAAAGCATACTTAGAACATTCCCTTCCAAGCTCAACAGAGACAACTTTCACACATTTAGATAGCTTTCCAATAACAATTGCAAATGGAGCTACCCCTCCAAACATCACAAGAACTTTCTCATTTTTCTTCACAAAATCAGCAATATTTTTCCTCTCACTAGACAAACGTGGAGAAAAATAACAAGTGTCTATATTCAGCCTAAAAACACATCCAGTCTCCTTATACAATGCTTCAGTAGTCTTTTCTCCAGCAAGCCATTTTGTCTTGAGAGTTCTTAGTCTCCCGGAAAATTTATCAGAATAATCTCTCACAGTTCTTACAGATTTATGTTTCACAAGAAAATCAGCAGCAATCTTCTTCTTCTCACTAGCTCTAGTTTCTCTATCAAATTTTAATATTGCAATATTCCCTAAAACGTCTACTCCTCGCATATTAATTAAAGAGAAAGATTGTTTAAAATACTAGCGTTTTCTTTTCTTATGTTTCCTATAGCCTAAAAAAATTCTAATAACAATAAAAACAGGTATCAAAATTAATAAAGTCTTGAAAAGATTGATTGCCGTTCCAGACATGTCATCATAATACCTATATACAAGATATAATCCAAAAACTCCTCCAATTAAGACTGAAGCTCCTGTATGTTTGAAAATTCTTTCAGACGCATAATAAATTAAAATGAATGCAAGAACTCCCAATGCGACAGCTACAATCTGAGGATTTTGGAATGCAAACAAGTCTTCAAAAGTCATTAACCGCTCCCTTCCGAAGATTTATTTGCTATCCCTTCATTAATAGTATCAAATAATTGTATACCGCTTTCTGCGGTTTTTTCCATCTGTTGAAGCTTTTTTTCTCTTTCCTTTAACTTGAAATGAAGTTTTATTCTCTTGAAAAGTTTGTATGAGAATATCAAATAGAATATTACAATTAACAAAGACACTCCAAGAATAATCCATCCCCATATCCCATTCTTATAAAATACAAAAGCAAACAAAATATCTGAGATAATCCTAAAGACTCCTAAATGACCTGCAATAATTGTTAGTATGAAACTTGACATAAAAGCCGTAAGTTTAGAAAATGGAGAGAAGACAACTATTGAATCAAAAAATGTAGAAAAGAAAACAGCCCATAATAAGACTGCTAAAAGCCAAATCATAGAAAAATCATAATCCTGTCCAAAAAGAAAGAAAAGTAAAAAATTTATTTTCCTCATACCCTCATCGAATTTAGAAACAGCCTCATTCTTCAAAAAATTTTCCTTCCATTCCTGTCCTAAATAATTCCATCTCTCTTCCTCTGTAAATTCGCCTAGACGATCAGCACGTTCTCTAAATGCTTCCGTATTATTGAATATCTCATCCTCTAAAGGCAAATTTGGAGGAGCTTGTGCAGAAACAAAACTTCCAACAATCAAAAATACCAGTAATACAAAACACACTCTTTTCATAAAGTTAATTTGTAAAAATAGTTTAAATAAGTTTACTTCTTTTCTCCAGCAGCAGCTGCATCCGAAACATCCTTAAGAACTGTTGCACCTGAAGCAACTTTCTTTCCGCCTGCGACAGCTCGAAGCGCTTGATCTTCAGCTCTTCTAACAATTATTCCTTGCCTAACTTTTCTGCCCCACGCCCCAAATGAAAAGTGAAACACCAAGAAAAGTCCAAAGACTAAAACAATGCTAGCTATTACTGAAAGAGCTCCAAACACAGCTGTTATTCCTAAAGCTGCAACAGTTGCCAAAGTCACAATCTTAAGATTTGCTATTACCAAAGTTAAAATTCCAGCTATTATCCAACTGACTGTTTTAGTAAATGATCCAAATAAAAACAAAATATCTCCAAATATAAAGAAGAACAAGAACCAGATACCTATAATAATTATAGAAGCACTAATAGGGTTTGTCCCTTCAACTAAAACAGATGGCACCTGACCGAAAATATAATCAAAAAACTGGAAAGAATCGTTCCATAAATCGGCAAAACTTTGTGTGTTCCCTATCTCGTTTGTAAGCCCCTCAAAATTATAAGAATACTCAAAACCACTAATGAATCCAGTTCCAACCAAAACTATAAGCAGTATCGCACCTAAAACCAACCAAGGAGCTAGACTTCCCCACTCAAACCCTCTTTTATTCATCCCCAAATCAATACCAGATATTTTATAAAGCTTTCCTAGAAAAAATTTATTAGTCTTAAGTCATCAAAATTAAGGAGAAAAAGGAACTGTAAGTCCATCTTTAAGAACTTCAATAGCCTTTTTTGTTTCTTCCGTATAGATATTTCTTAATTCGTCTCTTACAAAAGCCTTAGCAACTCTATTATAAATATCGGCTTGCGCAAAAGCTTTTCCAGCCATCTGTCCTTCAACAGTCTCCTCACTTATCATATCTCTTGTGAATTCCCATCTATCATTCTGATTATTTTTTCTAACACTCTTTGGAGCAATTATAACCAACCTCTCTAATTCATCGGAACCCATTCTTTCATTGATTCGATTATCATTATTACTCCAATCAATAAAAGTAGCTCCTTCAGTATCATACATTTCCCATCTCCACCCTCTATTTTCTACATCGAGCCTTGTCTTACTATTCTCTTCAACATAATGAATATTTGATCCATATTGATTATCAAAACTTCCGTCATAAACAACTTCATTACTTGTTAAAGCGTCACGAGCAAAATTGTAAAATTTACTTCCTGCCCAATAAGTTCCAGCTGTTAGAGTCAAAAGTCCTGCAGTAATACCTAATCCTTTCTTATGATCCCATCCAAATTTTCCAGTTGCTTTTGAAGTATTCCAAAGTGAACTTCCAAGTGAACTTCCAACTCTTCTTAAAGCTACAAATGGTCTGCTTGCTGAAGCTGATGCAGCTTCAGTAGGTGTTCTTCTATTTCGTCTTACCATAATAAATCAGAAATAATCTGGTTTATAAATCTTTCTATTTTGTAACCACTGCTCAATTACACTAAAACAGCTTCTTCTGGCTTGACTGCCTCTTTACCTGTCGCAATTTCTCAAGCTGGTTCTCAACTCTTTCTAAAGAAAAGTCGTGTCTTTCAACAAGAATCTCCTTTATTTTCTCCTCATCTAACTTTGGAAAAGTCAACTTGGCATCAGAAACATTAGGCTTTTTGAATATCTCGAAAATCTCCTTCCAGTTAAACCCAAGCTCTCCAAACCTTTCTTCAACTTCTTTGAATATCTCAACAGGATATTTTCTCTTCCTAACTAAATCAAGAGCCTTCTTAGGACCTAGGCCTTTAACTCCTCCTGGATTAAAGTCACTTCCAACCAATATTGCAAGACATATAAGCTGGTCTGAATTCAACTCCAGAGTATTAAGAACTCTTTCATATTCAATCATTTCAGGAGCTATATACACGAAACTCCCACTTCCTAACTTCCTTTTCCTTGCTAAAGTTAGGTTCTGTATCAATCTTTTTCCTCCAACAACTAGAGCATCATAGTCTTGAGATGCTACAGCATAAGCCTCTCCCAACTTCACAAGATGAGCACACTGCATCTCTCCCTCTCCAGGAGCCTGCACAACAGAAACTCCCATTGCTTCAAGCAACTCTTTAGACTCTTCAATCATCCTTTCATCAAGCCTTCCAAAAGCTTTAGCGTACTTCCCCATAGTCTCAACATCCTCCTCATCTTTTGCAGATTCGTACTTCTCCATAGCTAGCTGTCTTGCGGCTCCCCTTTTCTCGTGAGTTTTTCCCTTCAAAGAATGATACTCTCCATCAAAAACATATACAAGTTTCATCCCTTCAGAAATCAAAGCTATATTTCTATAAAATAATCCTGAAAGATGAGAAGTGGTTCTTCCTTGAGAGTCCATCAAAGGAGTTCCATCCGGTTGTCTAATTGAAGAAAGAAACTGATATACAGCGTTAAATGCATCCACTGCTATAATCTTCCCAGACAAATCTTCAAACTTTATCTCCTTCCTTGGAACTATATCTCCTATCTGTAATCCCATGTCAAATCAAGAAAAAACCCGTATAAATAACTACCTCATCAAATCTCGTGTGTATTCTATTGAACTGTTAATTCTGTCTACCTCGTCAAGTACATCAGGACAAAGCTGACCAGCCCTCTTACGAATCTCGTGTAAAACCTCTCCATATAACGCTCGAACCTGATTTCTAGGCAAACCATTAAATGGAGGTACTTCAAAACCAGCTCTTTCTATAGCTACAAGTCTATTTCTATAATACTTAGCACCTTTCCTACTTGAACTAATTCTAGAAAAACCCGTTAAAGCAGTAACGGCTATTTTTCTCATTGTAGAAGGATTATAATCTGCTCCAGGAGAACGCGTCTCGAGAAGAGAACCGCCCCTTCTTGCCACTTCTGCACTTGCTAAAGCATGACCTATATCTCCCGAAGGGTCATTATCAGCATCATAGCTGTCATAATCCATCCCTGCTATGACTACTCGCTCTGACAACATAAAAATAGACAGATAAACCAATTTTAAAGCTTTCGTTTACAAAACATCAAATATATAACACGAGAAATCTCTAAAAATTTATGAAAGGATTCATTGTTGATGCCAGACACAAAACTCTAGAGGACAAGACATTTATTCAACTTTTCGGAAAATTAGAAGATGGAAAATCATTCTCCACTTTAAATGAATTTCGTCCTTACCTGTTCATTGAAGAATCCAATTTAAAAAAAGCATCTCCTTTGCTAAAGAAGTTCCAAACTGAAAAAACCTCTCTAAAGAATTTTGCAGGAAACCCTGTAGTCAAGATATCTTCAGACACTCAGTCAGAACTTTCAAAACTTTTTTCTGTATTAGAGAAAAAAAATATCCCTACTTTTGAAGCAGACATCAAACCAACAACCCAGTTTATGATAGAGCATAATCTCTTAGGAACCTTAGAGATAAAGGGAGATTCCACAACAGAAGAAAGAGTAGACAAATTCTTCTTAGAGCCAGAACTCAAACCAGGAGAATACAAGCCGGAACTAAAGATACTCTCCCTTGATATAGAAACAACCTCTAAAACTAATGGAGACTTGTTTTGCATAGGACTTTACTCTAAAAACTATGTAAAAAATTTTGCACTCACAGAACAAAAAATAGTAGATACTGTAAGTTGTAAAACGGAAGTTGAGTTACTCTCAAAATTCAAAGAAGAGTTGATAAAAATAGACCCAGATATAATAATCGGCTGGAATATAATTGATTTTGACTTTGCATACTTAAAGTCTAGATTCGAAAAACACAAGATTCCGTTTGACATAGGCAGGGACAATCAAAACATAAGATTAAGAATTGAGACAGGATTCTTCAGAAACTCCTCCGTTGACATTTCGGGAAGACAAATTCTTGACGCACTTTCATTAATAAGAGATCCTTTCATAAAAGAAGCTCCATCTATAAAAAACGCTAAATTTGATTCATTCACTTTAGAAGATGTCTCTCAAGAAATCTTAGGAGAAGGAAAACTCTTGAAAGGAAAAAAACGTCACGAACAAATTGAAGAAATGTTCAACAACAAAAAACACAAAGACCTTGTTGAATACAACATACAAGACTGCAAATTAGTTTATGATATTGTCAAAAAAACAGACATGATAAACCTCGCAATAGAACGTTCCACACTAACTGGCATGCAATTAGACAGATTAACAGCCTCAATAGCCGCATTCGACTCTTTATACATCAGAGCAGCCCATAAGAAAGGACTTGTTTCTCCCTCAAACAGATATTCTGGAAAAGAAGAGCGCCTTAAAGGCGGATACGTCATGGAATCCACTCCAGGAATTTATCACAACGTTATTGTCCTAGACTTCAAATCTCTATATCCTTCAATAATAAAGACTTTCAACATAGACCCTGCCTCATTCCTAAAAATTTCTCCTAAGAAAAAGGATAAATCTAAAGTTGTAGAATCTCCAAACAACGCCTGCTTCATAAATCAAGAAGGAATCCTCCCAGAAATAATTGAAAGGCTCCATCAGGCAAGAGAAAAGGCGAAAAGCGAAAAAAGAGAGCTTGCTTCTTATGCAATAAAGATAATAATGAACTCTTTCTGGGGGGTGTTGGCTTCTCCAAATTGCAGATACTTCAACTTCGAAATGGCTAGCGCAATAACTTCTTTCGCAAGATTCATAATCCAACTAACAGCCAAGAAAGTAGAAGAATTAGGTTATTCAGTCATATACAGCGATACAGATTCTGTTTTTGTACACACAGACGTAGGAAAAGAAAAAGCAGATAAAATAGGAAAAGAGATTGAAAATTACATTAATGAATTTTACAAGGATTATGTAAAAAATAACTATGAGAGAAAATCATATCTTGAGCTTCAATTTGAGAAGCAGTATATTTCATTCCTAATGCCTTCTCTAAGAAAAGCGGACTCTGAAATTGGTTCAAAGAAAAGATACGCCGGCCTTATAGAGAAAAATGGAAAAGAGAATATACAAATAGTTGGACTTGAAGCAATTCGAGGAGACTGGACAGAAGCTGCGAAAGATTTCCAGAAAGAACTCCTAAACAAAATATTTCACAAAGAAGAATTCGCCCAGTTCATCAAAGATTATGTTAAAAAAATAAAAGAAGGAAAAATGGATGACAAATTAATTTACTCAAAATCTATAAGAAAATCTTTAGAAAAATACACTAAAACAACTCCTCCTCACGTAAAAGCAGCAAGGCAACTAGAAACTCTTGATTCGAATGTGATAAAATACTACATGACTGAAGCAGGGCCAGAACCTATACAAAAACACAAACACAAAATAGATTATGAGCACTATATAGACAAACAGATAAAACCAATAGCCAACACAATCCTATTTTTCTTCCATAAAACCTTTGATGAAATAATCTCAAGTTCAACCCAAACAAAACTATTTTAAGTCAAAAATTAATAAAATTAACACTGAAAATGACTCTCGCAAGAAAGGTCGTAAAAAATGCATTGTTGCTAGGAACAGGAGCTTACTTATTCGCAAATTTAGGATTGTATGTAGCAGACAGAATTATATACAACTCACTTGAAAATTCTTTAAGCAGGGTAGCCCACGTAATGATTGATGAAAAATCCGAAACCACAACTGGCAGGTTATTTAGAGTAGGTTCTTTAATTGCCAGAACACAAACATTAGAAAGCGCAAGAGCTGAAGGAATAAACATTGAGGGTATAAAAAAATTTATAGAAGACTACCAAGAGGAAGAATCTCCAAGATTTACCTCCAGATAAAATTCTAATCCTTACGTTTAATCACCCTTAAACGCCCTTTTAACCTCATTTTCAACTTCTATATGCGGCGCGCTCGGCGCTTCGCGCCTCACATATAATTAAGGCAATTATTTTTCGTGATAAAATACGCGAAAAATTCTTAAACCCCTCGTATCTCCAGGGCTCATGGGAAGAGCAGAGCTAATTAAAGGAGAAGTAAACGAGGAGATACAATTTGAAGGGGATTTAGTATGCATTCATTTGCAAGACTATGAAGTATCTGCAATCCTTCAAGGAGTTCCTATTTTTACAACAAGTAATCCTCGAGAAGGAAAACACGCAGTTTTCACAATCCGTCTTGATAAAAAACAAGAACCCTATGTAAGAATTGTCCAAACTGCAGATCAGACTCCTCAGAGATACACCATTTATCTTTCTGCTGATGGAGCAGAACTCTTAAGAAAAGAACACGGAGTTTACCAATTAGATATGCCTAAAAACGACATTACCAGAGATGAAATTTCTAATTTTATGATTGATATACGAAAGTCCAATGTTAGATAACAAAAAGTAAGTATTAAATTAAAAGTAAAAAATAAAAAAAATTAATTGAAGTTTATCTCCTTGCTAGAGCAAAAACATTCTTTATTGCAACGATTATTGTTGCTGGAACAAATATTGCCAACAAAGCTTCTAGGATATAGGATAGCATTGGAACAACGCTAACCACATTAACTCCAAGTGCAGCAGCTATTATTAAAACTGCTCCTGACATCAAGAAAGGACTTGTCTCCTCGCTACCTACATTAAGGAATCCAACTATAAGTCCAATTACAACTAGGACAAATAGCATTGTTTGGCTAACTGGTCCAAAAGCTCCAAGCACTACTGCAAGGATTACGCCTATCAAGAATGCCCAGCTTCCCAGCATATTGCCGCTTCTTTTATTACGAGCCATAACACACCTCCTTTCAGTAACAATTAGGAGAATTCATTATTTAAATAACTTTTGTAAAAATAGTATACTAGAGCGTCGTAATAATACTGCCGTTTTCAGTCAAAATTACTGTGTGCTCTGCTTGTGCAACTTTTCCGCCGGAAGTTTCAACAAGTTGCGCATACTGATGCAATATTCCTGCCTGTTCAATCTGCCTAAGCGCAAGTAAGCCTCTCGCTCCAAACTTCTTGTAAATCCATCTTGAACAAAATGGAAGTGTGCTATACTCTTCTGCAATATAATCAAGCACCTCTCTTGCAAAATTATCTCTTACATTTCCATCTGCTTGCATTTGATAAATTCCAGAGGGTTTTCCATCACGAACCTTTCCAACCCCATTGGTAGCAAACGGCTCTATTGCATACAATCCTTCCTCAAGTTTAACTTCACTTTGATTATCATAATTCGGAATGCTAAGCCCTGCGTGTAAGTCATATTGTTTTATTTCATGCCCTGAAAGATTTATCACCGGAGTAAAATTTTCATTATTGATTGCACGGAAAATTGCAAGCCCGACATCCCTCAACCTCGCTCCAACTTTTGCAGTTTTTAAAGCGTGATCTAAAGCAATCTCTGCAGCATGAATAAGCCTTTTATTTTCCTCATCGTTTTCCAAATCAACAGAAAAAGCTGTGTCTGCAACAAAACCATCAACATGGACTCCTACATCAACTTTCAACAAACCATGAGCAACAGATTCATCGTTCCAAGAGGGAGTTGCATGCGCTGCAACTTCGTTGATACTCAAGTTAACTGGAAATGCAGCCCTTCCTCCAAGTTCTACAATCTTAGAATCAATCTTTTCAGCTATCTCAAGTAATTTAGCTCCTGGTTTTACTATCTCTCTCGCGTAAGACATCACAGCCCTGACTATTTCTCCAGCTTTTTTGATTTTTTCAATTTCAGTTTGATTCATTTTACTATCCCTTAATTACTATTTATTTAATCTTATAACTATTATATAGTAACTACAATACGAAGATTTAAAAACCTTTTTCTCTCAGTTTAAATATGAATTACATAGAATTCCATGAAGATTTTGTCTTGTTTAAAGACAAACAAGGAAGAAGGATTGCAGTATATGATCCAGCAGTAGATGGAGCTAAAGATTACGTAATAGACAGACTTAACCTTGCTAAAGAAGGAAATCAGATAACCAAGGGCGGATATTTCAGATGTATAAGAGTTCTAGAAAATATAAACAGAAGAGTATCAAATAACAACCAAAGCCTTGACTCAACAGCAGAGTCTATTAAACCTGAAATAGTAATTAAAAGAAGAGATGTAGCTTAAATGACACAAGAAATAATAGAACTTACAGATATTGATGGCGAAGACAGAGGAGAATATTATCCAGGTCAGAAAGAAATAATTGGACGTATCTACTCCGACTACGAAGTTCAAAAAAGAAAAACCAGCTATGAAGAATCAGAGAGAATCAAATCTACTCAACAGATAAAACCTATCCTAAGATTGGTAGAATAGATTACTTGCTCCTAATTCTTCTTTCATTTGGAACATAATTGAATATCTTCTCCCCATTGGACACCCCGCATCCAACAAAATCATCTCCGAATCTTAAAACAACAGCTCCTTTTTCAGCAACAATCTCTAAATCGTGTCCTCTTATCCACTTCCCTAATTCCCCCTCATTTATCTCAATAATTCCTTTACTGATGTCTCCAGCAAGAATATGAACAGCGTCGTGGCTTAATCTATACCCCCAACCCTCATCTTTGAATAGATAAAGTCCAACAACTTCAACATTTGTTATCTCTCCAAGTTTCAATATCTCCTCTTTGCTCATGCTCCCAGCAAATCCTCTTATCTTTTCCTTTCCAGTCTCAAAGAGCAAAAAATGAGGTTTATCTATTCCAAATGTTTCTTTCAACTCAGCAAAGAGTTTTTTCTTCTCCCCAGGTTTCAAAAATCTTACATTCATTTTTTCCCCCTAAACACATATTTATTGAACATCTCCTTATGCGTGAATGCAATATCCAGTTTTTCTATATCTTTTTTGCTGAACCATCCATAATCGTTTACTTCCCAATTCGGCTTGAACTTTCTTTCGACATCGACTGAATATACAAAAACAACAGCATGTAATCCCAATCGCTTTACAAATTCTTCATGCACAAATTCCAGTTTTACTTTTTTAGTATTCACTCCGAGTTCTTCCTTCAATTCCCTTTTGATACAGTCCTCTGCTCTCTCCCACTTATCTACATGCCCTCCTGGAAGACACCATTTACCCCCTTCAGGAAGCATCTTTGCTCGCTTAGCAAGAAGTACCTTATCACCTTTTCTTATAATTGCTGCAGTTGCCACTTCAATCCTCATAGGCTTCATCAAAAAAGCTATTATTTTATCTTTCATTCCCTAACTTCCTCCTTAACTTCATCAATCAATCTAAACTTTGTCACAAAAAATCCTTCTGAATCATTATCTTGAGGATAAATTCTGCAAGATTTCTCGACATTCTTGTCAAACTCTTTATTCCTCCAAGAAACAACTCCAGGCCTGCATTTAAGAGGTAGATTTATTCTTTCTACTTCAACAGGAAAATTTCTTAAAGCAAAATCAACAATAGCTTCATCTTCTTCAGGAGAATGAGTGCAAGTACTATACACAAGCTCCCCTCCAACTTTCAAACATTTTATAGCATTTGCAAAAAGTTTCTTCTGCTCCCTTCCCATCTTCTCAACAACTTTCACATTCCACATCAAAAACGTTTTAGGAGAGCTTCTAAGAGTCCCCTCTCCGGAGCAGGGAGCATCCAACAATATCTTGTCAAATCTATATCCTGCCTTTCTCATCCTCTGGCATAAAGAGACTCCATCATTCCTAGTTGCAATAACATTCATAACTCCACACCTCTCAAGATTAGCAGCTAGTATCTTCACTCTATCCAGTCTAATATCATTAGCAATTATAGTCCCTTCGTTATTCATTGCTGCAGCCATTTGAGTTGTCTTGCTTCCTGGAGAAGAGCACAAATCCAGAACAAACTCTCCTGGCTTTGGATTAAGTGCAATTATAGACATCATACTTGATATCTCCTGTATATAGTAATAGCCTAAAAGATGTTCTAATGCGTTCCCAAGCTCCCCTGGAAGAAGCTCACTTTTAACAAGCATTATTTCTTTATGATTTTCAAAAGGAATTTCAACATCCCACTTTTTCTTCAGTCTCTCAAATAGTTCTTCAGAAGAGATTTTAAGAGTATTACATCTTATAAAATTTCTAGGTTTTTCGTGCACAATCTTGCTAAACTTCTCAAAATCTTTCTCGTCCCCAAGTAAAGCCCTCATCCTTTCCTCAAAAAGAGGTTTCATCTCATATACCATAACTAAAAAAGAAAAACAGAGGTTTTAAGGCTGTTGCTCAATCAATGAGAATGAGTAATCTTGTAGACAGCCCAGCCCATTAAAATCATTCCAATGATAAAGAAAATAACAAGTACAATTGGATTCCAAAATAGTTCAACCTCGTCCATTAATAACCATAAACTTCTGAATACCAAAACAGATGCGATAATCAAAAGACTTTCCCAAAATACATGCTTCTTCTTTTCCATAATCCTAATTGTTTTCTTTAATTTATAATCCTTATCCATAAACCTATATATTTTAAAACTCTCTAATTTCTAAAGAAACATGGCTGCAGTAGAAGCATTTATACCTTATTCAGAAGCCAAGCAGACGGTAGAAAAAGCAGTAAAGGAAAAGCCAAAACTAGAAGACCTTACTAAAGTTGAAAGGCCTGGAAGACCAGTTCCTGCCTCCTTGCCTGAAAAACCTAAGAGAAGAGCTTCACGAAAAAAACCAAAAGCAGATAATGTCAAAATAGAAGGAGCAAAAAAAGATTCTATCCTCATAATAACTGAAAAGCCTCAAGCCGCGATGAAGATTGCTTCAGCTTTAGGAAATGCAAAAAAATATACTGAAAATCGCGTTTCATACTATGAAGTCACGCACAACGGAGAAAAAATTGTTGTTGCTTCGGCTGTAGGTCATCTTTTTAACTTAACATATTCTCAAGGTCAAACCGGCTGGCCAGTCTTCAAAATGGAATGGACACCTTCTTACAAAAAAGTTTCATTCACAAAAAATTACTACAACTTATTAAAAAAACTTTCAAATAAAGCAAAATCTTTCATTGTTGCAACAGACTATGATATTGAAGGAGAAGTCATAGGCTGGAACGTGCTTAGATTCATAGCAAAACAAACTGATGCAAAAAGAATGAAATACTCCACTCTTACAAAACCAGAGCTTCTAAAGGCTTATGAAAATCCCCTATCCAATTTAGACTGGGGGCAAGCATACGCCGGAGAAGCAAGACATGAGGTTGACTGGCTTTATGGTATAAATCTCTCAAGAGCTCTAATGTCTGCGATAAAGCGTACAGGCTCTTTCAAAATTCTCTCAATTGGAAGAGTTCAAGGCCCTGCACTAAAAATAATAGTAGATAGAGAAAAAGAAATACAAAATTTCAAATCAGAACCTTTCTGGCAAGTTTTTGCTCAAGTAAAGGACGTTCTATTAAAACACCCAAAAGATATCTTCGACAAATCTGAATTGAAAGAGTTTGAAAACTTGAAAGAAGGAGACGCCTCAACAAAAGAAGCAGAAGAGTCTATAGAGCCTCCACACCCTTTTGATTTAACAACACTTCAAAGAGAAGCATACAACTGGCACAAAATATCTCCTTCCAGAACATTACAAGTAGCTCAATCATTATACCTAGACGGACTTATTTCATATCCAAGAACTTCATCCCAAAAAATACCAAAGGAGATTAATCCTAAACAAATATTAAAGGAATTAGGCAAAAAATTCCCTCAAGTAAAACATGCTACAAGACAAATCCCTATTGAAGGGAAGAAATCTGACCCAGCACATCCATCTATTTACCCAACAGGAGAGTTCAGAAAGCTAGCAGAAGACGAAGAAAAAATCTACCAACTGATTGTCAAAAGATTCATTTCCTGTTTTTCTCCAGATGCAAAGATTATGAGAAAAAGGATTACTCTTCTAAGTGAAGGGAAGAACTTCACAGCATCAGGAGCTAACATAAAAGAAAAAGGATGGATGAACGTCTATCCTGCAAGACTAGAGGAACAATCCCTTCCGGATATAAATGGAAGAGTGAAAATAGATAATATAAAATTTGAGGAAAAAGAAACTCAACCTCCTAAAAGATATACTCCTGCATCCTTGATAACTATACTTGAAAGAAAAAGTCTTGGTACTAAAACAACTCGTTCTCTGATTATTGACACTCTATTCAACAGAGGATATCTCGACGGAAAATCTATCCAAGCAACTCCTTTAGGAATAAAACTCATTGAAACCCTTGAAAAACACTCTCCTATTATTATTGATGAGAATCTTACAAGAGATTTAGAAGAAAAGATGGAAGAAATACAGAACACTAAATCTTCTCCAGAATCTTTAAAGGAAAAAGGGGAAAAAATTGTTGCGAGTGTTGAAAAACTTATAACTGACATTTCAAAAGGATTCAAGTCTAACGAACTAGACATAGGGAAGTCTCTTCTCGAAGGAACTCAAGAGCTCAGAGAGATGCAAAAGGAACAAAACACTATAATGCCTTGCCCCGTCTGCAAAACTGGAAATCTAACAATAAAATATTCTAAAAAAACCTCAAGATATTTTGTTGCATGTGATAAATATCCGGAATGCAAAGCAACATACAGCCTTCCTCCAAATTCCCTGATAAAAAACACTGGAAAAACAAATGAAGAAGGACTTCCGTTATTATTAGCTATAAGAAAAGGAAAAAAACCTTGGGAATTCCCATTTGATCCAAACTGGAAAGATAAAGCTAAGCAACAAGATTGACTCTATAACTTCCGTTTTCAGTTTCTCTTGAAGAAGCATCAGGCCCATAAATGACTGTAGGTTTTGCAGTCACACTTCTTGAACATTCTCCATACCATTTAGAAAAGCCTCCATATCTGTCTCTTCTAGAATCATATCCCCTCTTACTATCATAAACGTCCTCTTGCCTGTCTCCTACAGGAACAACTGGCTCAACGGCTCTTAATCTAAAATCCCTAAAAAAAATATTAGGTGTTGTACACTCAAATCCGTCTACCTCTCCTATACGAGAAACCATTTACTTACCTCTTCTATTCCATGCTCTCAAGCTTGGCCTTACCTTCAAAGTTGGACTCTTTCCAGCCCTTACAAGTCCTCTAGACTTCTTAGCAGCACTTGTTAGACCTCTCTCAGCTCTCTTACTATTAGAATTAGTAGTTATCCATTTCATAGTTCTATCATTCTTTATCTCAGGCTTTGTAGGATCCACCATTATAACTTCATAGAAATAATGTATCCCGTCCTGTCCAATCCAGTAACTGTTCAAAACTTCAAGACTCTTGTATCTTCTTGCAGCCCTCATCTCTGCAACCCATTGATAACTCATCTTCAAAACCTTTCTATTAGTTTGCTTTCTTGTCTTTCTACCTTTCACTCCAGCTCTTTTTCTCTTTCTTCCGCCTCTAAGGATTCTAACTCTAAGAACAACAAAACCCTTTTTAGCCTTATATCCTAAAGCTCTTGCTCTATCAAGCCTAAGAGGTTTCTCAACTGCCTCGATAGCATTTCCTCTTCTCCATTCAATCATTCTTGAACGAAGAGTCTCCATATCCGGCTTTTTCCATGATTCTTTCAAATAATGATACATTCCTTGTGCCATGACCATTTTTAAGGAAAGCGCTTTTTAAATGTTACTGGTTTAAAAGAATCTCCCCATTGACCTTCCTAATAGAATTTTCTCCTTTTACAACATCTCCGGTGACAGCTCCAACAGGAAAAGCAAGAGCGTGATTTCCATCAACAGTTCTTATGTAAACTTGCTCTTCAGTTATATTTATCTCATATTCGAAACCGTTTATAGTATTCGGAATTGAAAACTCTCTCTGGTAGCCTTCTCTCGCCTCGGAAGCAAGATTTATCTCGTCCTGCACACTCACAGCAACCTCTTTCACAGCCAGACCGGTAGCCTCGAATTTCTTCTCCCCAATTTGTTCCTGCAATATTACAAGGAATCCTATCAACAAAAGTGAAGCAGCAGCCACTAATGCCATAAACTCCACTGCAGACTGTCCTCTTCTCATTTTATGTCTCGCTAAAATATGCTTCATTTTCTGTAGCGATAACCTCTACTCTTTTTACACCTTCTTCAGTAGAAATTATACCGTTTATAGGAACGTTGCTAGTGAAAGCCATAGTGGTGATGCCAGAGTTAGTAGTCATACTTATGATTAAATCATTTTCAATAACTTCAATGCTTCTTATCCCCACAGGTAGATAAGCAGTAATAGTAAGTTTGGAAGGCTCCCCTGCATAAAAGACAGATTCACTACTAGAGATTAGTTTGCTAGCAAAAGTTGTGACTTGATTGACTCTTATCCTATCTCTTATTCCTGAAGCGTAAAAATACCCTATACCTACAATGCTAATAACAAGAAAAACAACAAAGCCTATGACAATCAGATACTCTACACTAATCTGCCCCTTTTTCATTTCTAAAACTAGTCGGCAAGGTTTATAAAATAATTTGCCCAGATAATATAATGAAAAAAGAGGGGAATGGCAGAGCTCTGAGCCTGTTTCTATCATTGATATTTATAGTCTCTATTTTCCATGTAACTGTACATATAATAGTCTATCAAACATCTATGCCTTTAGCTAAAACTATAGGGATTTCAGGACATGCTATAGGAAACGTAAATATTACAGATAGTTTTGAAGAAGACTTGAAAGAAAAATATCCAAAAGTTCTTCCACTCTCGCAAATGATTCTTATAATAGAATGGGGCCTTTTACTATCTCTAGCAATCTTTATGGTCGCAAGGACAAAAATAAATATAAGGAATGAATCACTAGGGATGGGTAAAGTCCTAAGAACAGACGATTCGAAAACGGATATCGACTTGCTTTACGATTTGCTCAAAGAAAAAAAGAGGATTGGAGTTTCAGCCATTGCAAAAAGTTTTGGAGTAACAAAAGAAACAGCTGAAGAATGGGGGGAAATATTAGAGAATGGAGATTTGGCTACAGTCGATTACCCTAGATTAGGAGAACCGCACATAATGATAAACGAGGTGGAAAATGAAAAAGAAAAGAAACAATAAGCACATTAGTCATATAAAACAAAAGAAGATATCTCACGACAAGACTAATTCCAGACATGAGCACAAAATACATTCTAATAGCGCCAAACCAATTCATCAAATTACAAAACCATTAAAACATCACATCAAAACTCATGTGTCTGCAACAGCTCATTCCGAAGACAAATATTCTATAGAGATAGATAAGGCAAAAGTGAATGTTGAAATAAAAAAAGAACCTACCGGATTTAGATATAGTCTAGACATTCCGTCTATAAACATCGCAACAGAAACCTTGCTTAAAGAGATAAGAAATGACTTAATATCTCTCACAACAATAACTATGAAAGAGCTTGCAGACTCAAAGTCCTACTCTGTAATCAAAAAAAGATTCATGGAAGATGCAACGAAAGTTCTGAGAGAAAAACTCCCACATATCCAAAAAGAAACCGAAGAATTCCTTATAGGCAAATTAATGCAAGACATGTTAGGTCTCGGAAAAATAGAATTTCTTATTAATGACCCCAACCTAGAAGAAATAGTTATCCCTTCTTCAAAGTCACCAGTTAGAGTATTCTCCAAAAAGTATGGATGGCTTGAAACCAATATCACAATCCCTACCGAAGAAGAAATAGTTAATTATGCAAACATAATTGCTAGAAGAGTAGGAAGACAGATTACAGTGCTTTCTCCTTTATTAGATGCTCACCTGATTACTGGAGATAGAATAAATGCTGTCCTTTACCCCATTAACACTGATGGTAACACTATAACTATAAGAAAATTTGCCCGTGATCCTTATACTATAATAGACTTGATTCAGAACCAGACGTGCAATCTAGATATTGCTGCATTGTTATGGCTGGCGATTGAATATGAGATGAACGTTTTAATTTCTGGAGGAACCGCTTCAGGAAAAACTTCTTTCCTTAATGCATGCATGCCTTTCATTCCTCCGAACCACCGAATAATAAGTATAGAAGATACAAGAGAGCTTATGTTGCCTGACTTCCTTTACTGGACGCCCTTAGTCACCAGAACTCCTAATCCTGAAGGAAAGGGTGAGGTTAGTATGCTTGACCTTCTTGTCAACTCTCTAAGAATGAGACCTGACAGAATAATCTTGGGAGAGATGAGAAAACACCAAGAAGCAATGGTTTTGTTCGAAGCCATGCATACCGGTCACAGTGTTTATGCTACAGTCCACGCAGACTCTGCTACTGAAACAATCTCCAGACTGATAAATCCTCCAATCGACGTGCCTCCGAATTTACTGAAAGCCGTCAACCTTAACCTTGTAATGTTCAGAGACAGAAGAAAAGGAATAAGGAGAGTTTTACAGATATCTGAATTTGAGACAAGTAAAGATGGAGCAGATGCAAATATTTTATACAGATGGCTTCCTGAAGAAGACAAAATAATAAAGCACAGCGAAAGCTCCCGTTTCTTTGAAGACTTAAGCAGACATACAGGAATGGGACAGAGAGAAATTCAGCAAGATTTAGATGAAAAAAAGAATATTCTTTCATGGATGATTAAGAATAGCATAAGAAGCTTGGACAAAGTAGGAAAGATAATAAACACATATTATAAGAGCAAACCTCATTTGCTGGAAGCTATAAAAAAGAATTCTCCTGAACTGATAATAGGCAAATAAATATGAAGTTTAGAATTCCATTTACAATATCAAGCATAGATAGACTTAGGAAAACCTCTAAACCATTCACTAAGTTTGTAAAGCCAAAGAAAAGATCGAAACTTAAAGCATATTTACAAAATGCAGATGTTAAAATCACCAGAGAAGAATATATCGCAGTTTCTATCAAAAGCTTTCTAGTCTTCTTTGCAGTGCTGTACCTTATCTCTTCAACTATTCTTTATCTTGTTGATGTGAACAACCCATTTGGGAACGCACTCATTCTAGCTTTAGTATTTTCACTCTTCGTATCATTCAGCCAGTTAGTCTATCCAAAAGTCTATTCTTCAAGAAAGCAGAAGAATATTGAAAAAAATCTTATTTCCGCTCTGGAAGACATACTAGTGCAATTAACCTCTGGAATACCTCTTTTCACAATTTTGGTTAATATCTCTTCTGCAGGTTATGAAGAGCTCAGTGGGGAGTTCAAGAAAGCAGTTAGAAAGATAAATGCAGGATTCCCACAGATAGAAGTCTTGGAAGAACTAGGAGAGAAAAATGTTTCTCTTTATTTTAGAAGAACTCTTTGGCAGATAAGCAACGGAATGAAAGCTGGAAGCGACATTGCCTTGGTTATTAGAGATAGCATAAAAGCTCTGAACGAAGAGCAAGTTCTTCAAATACAGACTTATGGAAACAAATTGAATCCCCTCATAATGTTCTACATGTTAATATCAGTCATCCTCCCTGCATTGGCAATAACTTTCCTCACTATAATATCTTCCCTCGTCAGCCTTCCTGAAACCCTCACAGTTCTTATGTTTGTAGCTCTGTTTATTTTTGTCATTTTAATCCAGATTGTTTTCCTAGGTGCAATTAAATCTGCGAGGCCAAGTTTACTGTAAAATGAAAAAGAGAGAAAGAAAACCATTGAGAGCATTACCTTCGATAGGAATAGCATTGGCTATTGGAATGGTTGTCCTTTACTCCTCAAAAAGCATTTGGTTTTCAATTAGCACAATAATAGTTTCATTCGTCCTGTTAATTCTTTACTTCATAGCAAGAGAAAAGCTGAAAATCCAGAGCAGGATAAAAAGAATGGAAAGTGTCTTCCCTGATTTTCTTCAGTTGATGGCAAGCAATCTTAGAGCAGGCATAACAATAGACAAAGCCCTTCTCCTTAGCTCCCGTAAAGAGTTCGCTCCTCTTGATATAGAAATAAATCAGCTTGGAAAAGATCTCGTTACAGGAAAGCAGATTGATAATGCCCTTAAAGAAATGGCAGAAAGAATCAATTCTGAAAGCATAAAAAAGATTACCTCGATAATAATCTCCGGAATAAGATCTGGAGGAGATATTGCAGTCCTTCTAGAACAAACAGCTATAAACATGAAGGAAAGAAACTTTGTCGAGAAAAAATCTGCTTCCAATGTTCTTATGTATGTGATATTCATATTCTTTGCAATAGCTGTTGGAGCTCCAGTCCTGTTCGCCCTTTCGTCAGTCCTTGTAGAAGTGCTTACAAACATATTGTCAAATCTCCCCTCTCTAGAATCAAGTGTCTCCTTACCATTCACACTTACAAAAATAACAATATCTGTCAATTTCATAACCTATTTTTCATTAATCTTTTTGATAATGACAGACATTCTAGGATCGTTAGTTATAGGATTAGTAAGGATGGGTGAAGAAAAAGAAGGTATGAAGTATGTATTCCCGCTCATCTTAATCAGCGTCACAATATTTTTTGTAGTTAAATATTTCCTTTTGAGCTACTTTTCAGGTTTAGTAGGATAATGTCAGCAATGTTTTTATACCTGAAAAGATGAATAAGATTATGAAAGAAAGAGATGTTAAAAAGATTAAAAAATCTAAACAAAAAAAAATTCACACCAAGAGCATTAAAAGACATCAAAAAAAAATTACTCCAACTCGAATATCTAGAGTTTTAAGCGGAATACCAAATCTTGACAAGATGATTGAAGGTGGTTTTGAGAAGAATTCTACAAACCTGATTGTTGGAGGTCCTGGAAGCGGGAAGACTATCTTTGCAACTCAATTCCTTGCTGAAGGAATAAAAAATGATGAGAATTGTCTTTATGTTACATTTGAAGAAAAAAAAGACCAGTTCTATTACAACATGAAAAGATTTGGATGGGATCTGGAAAAATATGAAAAAAGTGGCAAATTCACTTTCCTAGAATACACTCCTATAAAAGTCAAAACAATGTTGGAAGAGGGAGGAGGCGCTATTGAAAGCATAATCCTAAAAAAGAAAATCAAAAGGATGGTAATTGACAGCATAACATCCTTCGCATTGCTCTTTGATGACGAACTTAAAAAAAGAGAGGCTGCTTTAGAATTATTCAATATGCTAAAAAGATGGGATTGCACAACAATATTGACTTTTGAAGGAAAACCTCTAAGAGATGAAAAAATCGCATCGAGAACTCTCGAGTTTGAATCAGATTCTATTACTCTACTTCACTTTGTTAGAAAAATACTAAAAAGAGAAAGATTCATAGAAATACTCAAGATGAGAGGAACAGACCATTCAAAAGAAATTCATCCGTTTTCTATAACGAAAAAGGGAATAGAAATTGGCAAGAATCCTGTCAGAGGAATCATCTAAACACGAAGTTTAAATAATTAAATCTGCTGATTGATAAATGAACAAAAGAGGGCAGGCTTGGGGTTTTGATTTACTAATAGCTTCATCGGTTTTTTTCCTTGCAATAGCGATTTTCTTCGTCTACACTTTGAACTCTTCTAAAGACTACGAACAAAAATTAGAAGACCTTTTATATGAAGGGAATTCCATGGCTGAAGATTTAATGTCTGAAGGTTTTCCTGCAGATTGGAATATCGATAATGTAAAAACAATAGGGCTTCTAAATGAAAGCAAGATTGATAAAGAAAAATTGGAAAATTTCTACACACTTTCCACATCAGACTATAGAAAAACAAAAGCTCTTTTTGATATAAAATATGATTACTTTATGAATTTCACAGAACCTATTATAATCGAATCAGAACAGATTGAAGGCATCGGCATAAAACCAGTCACTCCCAAAAATCTCGTTAAAATCTCAAGATTTACAATCTTCAATAATAAACCTACCACTTTAAACCTCTACATATGGGAATGACTACAAGGAAAGCAGTGTTTTTCAGTACAGATGCGTTAGTAGCCTTGCTTCTTGTATTTCTAGTCGTCCTGATAGCAATACCCTTTACAAAGCAGTCGAAGAGCGAAAGCAAAATCGAACAGGATTTGATAACTACTCTGTCTTCTCTAAAAGTCGGTGAGATTGATAACGTCTATGTACAAGATTTGATAACTCAAGGTATTATAACAAATACAGACAATACTTTATTAGAACAGCTGGGAGAGTTTTATGTCACAAACAAAAGCCTTGCTGAGACAATGTCTGGCGAATTACTGAAAGACTTGACAACTAACGAAAACATAGGGATTTGGTTTGAGAATACACTTATTGCATCAAAAAACTACTCACCTATAGAAGAGGCAAAACAAATTGATACTGCAAGACAAATAGTAAGCGGAATCCAGGCTGGAGAGAATATAACTGGATACTCTGCAAGAGCATTTTTGACAAGCAGTCTCCAGAGCAAATACTTTTACTTCGGAGGATATATTGGAAATGGAAATCTGACTGCTAACATCGAATACTCTGGGAATATAACTTCATCTGAATTAGAAATAGCAGTAAATAATGATTTTGACTTATACGTTAATGGAGAATTCGCAGGACAATATCAAAAATCTGTAGATGACCTGACTCCCTCAAAATACTCAATTCCTGTTGAATCATTTAACTCTGGCGTAAATACTCTCAGCATCCAAGGAACAAACCTCTACATTGCAGGAGGATTTCTAAAATTGTCTTATGAAGCTTCTGAATCTTATAGTCAGATTGAAAAACAAAATATTCCCGGTGTGACTGGCCTTATAAATATCTACGATGGACTTACTCTCCCAGAAAATTTTGATAGTTTGGATATTTCACTCCATTTAGACTCTAATTATACAGTTTTCATGACTTTAGGAAATAAGACTATATTTTCAGGACAAACAGAAGGTGAAGAGACTATAACCCTATCTGACAATGAGCTTTCAACAATCTTAGATTATGAAAGGTTATCTGGAAAAACAACTCCCTTTAGAATAGGCTTGGAAAATGTTTCTTATGTGATAAACTTTAGCTCAAAAGCAGATGTGTTTTCAGTGACAGACATATCAGGAAGCATGGCAGACTCCTGCAATTCGAATCCAAAATTCTGGTGTTGTCTCTTTAGTGGAAATTACTGCAGAAGTGAACAAACTTGCACAGCCTGTGGAGGTGTTTGGACAGAAAAAATCTCACTTGCTAAAGAAGCTAACAATCTACTCATAGACACACTCTTGAACTACACAGAAAATAAGGTTGGACTAGTAGGATACAGAGATATAGCAAGTGACAACGATTATCATGCCCTCTCAGATAATGCAGACAGCCTAAAGTCCAAAGTTTCAAGCTGGTCTGCTAATGGAGAGACTTGCGTCTGCTGCGGAATAAATAAAGCTAATCAAGGGTTTCAAGGCTCAAGCTCGGACAGACAAAAAGCCATGATTGTCCTCAGTGACGGCATCGCTAACAGACAATGCCCACAGCAAAACACGGGAGATGCAAAACAAGATGCTATTTTAGCAGCATGTCAGACATTTGATAACTACAACATAACTGTTCATGCCGTAGGATTTGGTCAGAATGCAGATGAAGCAACTCTTCAGTCGATAGCTTCCTGCGGGAACGGAAGTTATTATTTTGCAGATGTTAATGATATAGTTGAACTCTACGAAGAAATAGCTAACGATATCATAGAAGGGTTTTACCGCGAGCAGACAATTGAACTAGAGGGAAACATCACTACAAAAATCTTCGCCGATTCTTTCATCCAATATGGATATAATTCCACAGTCAACCCATTTGGACTCATAATAACCTCCGAGAAAAAATTTGATGATGCGAACAAAGGACAATTCTCAATCCCCTACAATTCAACAGTTCTTGAAGCATTTGCCATATCCTACTCAGGGTCCAAATGGACAAAAAATGTGATACTAAATAATGCCTCTTTTTACAACCTGACTCTGTTTGGGAAGAACTACACTGAATTAGGAGACCCTTACTCTATAAAAATACCAAATGGCTATATATTAGAGAACAACTTAGTAGAAATCACTACGGGAACATCTCATGAAAACTCAACCTCTGGCTCAGAATATAACAAAATAATCTACACAATCTTCAAGAATGCATCAGCTTTCTCTCCTATAGCTACTCAAGCAGAAGGATGCATTTGGAAGATAGAATTTGAAAACGGAGAAAACATAACTACTGCAGTACCAAGTGATTATGCTGGTGAAGAAGAATGCTCCTACACTTCTCAAAACGTCTATTATAACATCAATGACGCAATCCAGACCGCAGTGTATTTGTTGTTAAAACAACTGGATTTGAACCTAAATCAAAAGATAGACTTGCAATTTACAGAACAGGACCTACAAATTGACTTTTCAGAGATACAGGGAATACCATTCCCATGGTCTACAGAGATACAGGTGAGAAAATGGATATGAACAAAAAAGGTATGTTCTTCACTATAATAGTTCTTGTACTACTTTCACTTTTTCTTGTCACATATACTTTTTATTCCGATGTGAAAAACAGGGACCCTATCCAAAAGAGAATAACCACAATGGACAATTTCTTATTCTCAATAGAGAAAGACCTTCCTAGACAATTGTACATCTCAGGATTCAGAACAATATTCCTTGTAGAAAAGCAAATTCTTGAGACTGGGAGATATAACTCAGATATTGACAATACCTTCCAGGAGGCTTTTTTCGAGGGAGAAATAAATGACATCCCTCAAGAAATAATGATAGGAGCAACCTTCAACGACATCTCAAGTAACATACAAGAAAAGGCCAGGAAGCTTAACATCAACATTACTATGACTAATCCAAACCTTACTATAACTCAAACAGACCCCTGGAATGTGAAAGTCAGTCTGAGAACTTCACTTTTCATGGAGGATAATAACGACCTTGCCACCTGGAATAAAACTCAAGTCTTCGAAGCATTTATTCCAATAAAAGACTTTGAAGATCCTTTCTACACAATTAACACTCAGGGGCTTGTGATAAACAAAATAAGAGAATCTCCTTTTGAAACATTTGTGGAAGGAAGCAATGTCTCGAATCTCCTTAATCACTCCCTTGAATCATACTACATCGAGTCTGACACAGCCCCAAGTTTCCTAGATAGACTCCAAGGAGTCACAGTAGCAAATCAGAATGGTATAGAGTCCTTAGTAAACCTTCAAAAACTTAGCTCTCAGGGGATAAACATCAAATCAAAGTCTGCAGTGGATTACATATACTTTTCAGAATTAAGTCCGGAATCCTGTAATATTCAAGGAATGCCTTCATGGTTCAGGCTGGACACCGAACATCTCTTGGTATATCAGGCAAATGGCCTAGAATCCAACTGCAACTAATAAAATCCCAATATCTGTATACGATAACAAGAATATTTATATAGGATAGTTCTTCCTTATTTGTAATAGTTAATAGGTAAAAGGAGGTTTAACAAATGGAAAGAAAAGGGCAAGCAGCTATGGAGTTCTTGATGACCTATGGTTGGGCAATTCTAGCAGCAATCATTGCTATCGGAGTTCTAGCCTACTTTGGTGTCTTCAGCCCTGGTAAATTTATTACAGGAGCTGCAGTTGTCAATCCGCCATTCTACGCAAACGCTTGGAACATCCAGGCAGCGCATGATGATCTTACAGGAAATCCTTCAGGTATAACACTTGAATTGAGAAATAATGGTGGTGAAGATTACAGTGTTTCAGCAATAACTGTTGATGGAACAGACCCATCAGTAGATTGTACTTGGACAGGTCCAGTGAGCGTTCCAGCAAGCGAAAGTGCAACATTCAATATAGATTGTTCACCAGGAGTCTTGACTGAAGGAAGCACTTACAAGGGTGACTTGACAATAACTTACACTAAGGGTGATAGTCTTGTTGTATTGACATCTACAGGAACAATAGCTGAGAAGATAACAGCTTAAAGTTAATTTATTTTTTTACTATTTCTATTTTATTTTTATTTTACTCATCAGAAAAAACTAGATTCAAATCCAGAAAATAATGATCGTGCTTCGGATTCCTGAATTTCGTAAGAAATTAAGGCCAACGAATCTTGATTCGTGCAGTGTTCAAATCCGTAGAATAATGATCGTGCCCGGATTTGAACCGGGGACCTCTGCCTTATCAGAGCAGCGCTCTAACCAGACTGAGCTACACGATCTCTAATATCAAAAGAAAAAAGCTGTTTTTAAGTTTTTGGACTAGTCAATTCCAAACTCTACGCTAACCCCTGTTTTAGAGACTCTCAATCCTTTCAAAGGGAGGTCTACAGGCAAGCTATTAACATAAACTTTGCTCTTTCCAATTGCTTTTACTTCATACCCATTCTCAAGCTTAGAAACGAAAATATCATCTGTTGATTGCACTCCAGATGCTCCCAATTCATAGACTACTCTATCACTTAATCTTCTCACATCAGCCTTAGCCTCTACTCTTGGAAGATTAGCCATTCTCTTTATCTGTTCTTCGGTTATCTCTTTTCTAACCTTGGTTTGAACAGGAGCTTTTTTTGGAACTTCAAACTTTATTTTTATACCCTTAGGAGTCTCGCTCTGAATTTTAGGATCTATATTTCCCATCTGTTTTTCAAGACTCTTCACAAGACTATTAAAAATAGAGTTTATCAGTTTGTCACTTATTCCAAGACCTCCAAATCCTCCCACAACTGGAGCTCCACCTATGAATTCATTCTTTCCTAAAGCTCCATAATTTCTCATATCCTCCTCAGGATTCCTCAAATCTAATCCACAAAAAGGACAGAAATCAAAGCTTTCTTTTACCTTACTCTTACATTTAAGGCAGCGGCTTTTTTCTTTAAACATCTTTTCTTATAAACAGACGCACTTTTAAAATTTACTATTCTTCATAAATGAAGTTTTATAAACTTCAGCTCCCAAAAACTATAATGATTTACAAAATAGTCCTTTCTCTTATCGCCTTCTTAATGATAATCGAAGGAGCAATAGTTACTTTCAATCCAAAGTTCACGCAGTCAATCACAAAAAAGCTCCTGAAAAACAAGAACGCCTTCAGAGCAATTGGAATGATTGAACTGATAATTGGTTTATTGCTTCTCCTATTCGCTATATAGATGCGCCGGCCGGGAATTGAACCCGGGTCGCCAGCTCTTTCCTACAGGCCACTTTGGACTCATACAACTCGTAAGAGTTGGATGGACCGAGAGCTTTGCTCTCATGGACCTAGAACCTTTTTCAAAGGTTGTAGTGGGAAGCTAGCATCATAACCACTAGACCACCGGCGCTATGTTTATCCTCATCCATAAAGATTTTTATACCTTCTTAATTTTGCTTATTTATGAAAAAAACATTTTATGTCACAACACCCATCTACTATCCAAATGACGTTCCCCACTTAGGACACGCTTACACAACTATAGCGGCAGATGTCCTTGCACGCTGGCATAAACTTCAGGGAGATGAAGTCTTCTTTCTGACAGGAACAGACGAACACGGCAAGAAACTTGCAACAACTGCAGAAAAAGCAGGAAAAAAACCTAAAGAATTCATCGACGCATTAATACCAGAATTCAAATCAGCTTGGAAGAAACTCAACATAGAATACGACCGTTTTATAAGAACAACTGACAAAGATCATGAAAAAATAGTAAAGGAAGTTCTACAAAAATGCTTCGACAATGGCGACATTTACAAAGGAGAATATGAGGGATATTACTGCACAGCCTGTGAAGCATACTACACAGAAAAAGATGCTCCGAATCTAATTTGTCCAATTCACGAAAAGCCATTAGAAAAATTAAAAGAAGAATCTTATTTCTTCAAGCTTTCAAAATATCAAAAATTTCTTCTAGATCTTTACAAAAATAATCCAGAATTTATCTCTCCAAAAAACAGAAAGACTGAAATAACAAACAGAGTCAAAGAAGAACTTAGAGATTTCTCAATCTCAAGAACAAGTTTCGATTGGGGAATACCTCTTCCATTTGATAAAAAACACGTTACTTTCGTCTGGTTTGACGCTCTTCTAAACTATTACTCTGCGACTCAATCATCGGAAAAATTGAAAAAATTCTGGCCTGCTGATGTTCACATAATTGGTAAAGACATAATTTGGTTTCACACAGTTTATTGGCCAGCAATGTTAAAATCTGCGGGGCTTCCGTTGCCAAAAAAAGTCTTTGCTCATGGTTGGTGGACAATCAACAGCAAGAAGATGGGCAAATCTGCAGGAAATGCTCTCAAAATAGATGAGCTTGTTGGAATAGCTGGAGTTGATTCAGTAAGATACTTCCTTCTTAGAGAAGCTTCATTCGGCGACGATGGTAACTTCTCGCGAGAGATGTTAGTAGAACGCCACAACAACGAGCTTGCTAATAAATTAGGTAATCTAATAAGCAGAGTATCAACTCTTGCAGAAAAATATGGGCTGGAAGAAAAAAAGGGAGTTTCTCTTCTCTCTGATAAATTAAAAACTCAAATAAACAAGCATATGCAATCTCTTGAGTTTGACAAAGCCCTGCATGTGATAATAAGATTTGTAGATCAAACAAATGAATATCTTCAAGAGAAAAAGCCCTGGGAAACAAAAGATTCCAAAGTTCTTTACGAAGCTGCAAACGCTATAAAGGATATTTCCATCTTACTCTGGCCATTCATCCCTGAAACATGCGAAAAAATTGCGAAAACATTTGGATTCAAAATCTCATTAGAAGATTTAAGCAAACCATTAAAAATAATAAAAATTAAAAAATCCGAGATACTCTTCAAAAAGATAGAATGACAGACACAATCCCCTACACAGATTTTGCAAAGCTTGATTTAAGAGTGGGAGAAATAGTAAAAGTTGAAAATCATCCAAACGCAGACAAACTCTACGTTCTGATAGTAGACTTAGGAGAAGAAAAAGACAGAATTATTGTAGCAGGTTTAAAAGCGCATTATAAACCAGAAGAGCTTGAAGGAAAAAAAGCGATATTCGTAGCAAACCTTGAACCCGCAAACCTTAGAGGAATAGAAAGTCAGGGAATGATTCTTGCGGCTGCATCAGAAGGCGATGAGATAGTCTGTATTTTAGAACCTGAAAAAGACGTTGAAGTTGGAAGCAAAATCAGATAGTCTTATAATAAAATCCATCTCTCCAAACGGTTCTATGTCTTCTATCAAAATCAGCAGCTTCAGCCTGAACGACAGCGTCTAAATCAACCCTATCCAAATAACCCTTATACCCAAAACCTCTTGTAGAAATATCAACTTGACGAGTAACATCTTCAGAATCTTCATTCCTTAGCTGTCCTTTTTCGTCAAAATTCATCTTCTTGAAAACATCCTCATAAACCTTGAAGGCTCTTTATAGTCCATATTTGCGATTTTAGCAGCAATCTTTCTATAAGCTACTGAAGCTTTTGAGTTTGGATGAGAGTTTGTTATAGCATCTTTTCCAACCAAAGCTGACTGAATATTTCTATCTTCAGGAACAACACCCAAAACAGGCAAGTCAAGCATATCCCTTATGTTTTCAATGGACATCTCTGTCTTTATGCCTCTTACTCTTGTTATAACCACCCCACGAACTTCCTTTCCGAGATCCTCAGCTAACTTAATGGTTTTTAGAGCATCTGTGACAGCTGGAATCTCAGGATTTGTAACAATAACAAGCTCATCAGCAGCTCCAATACTTGCTACAGCTTCATCTCCCAATCCTGCAGCAGAATCATATATTACAAAATCACTTACTCTCTTCAAAGACTTAGCAACTTCATTCAGTTTTGAATAGTTTAGTCTCTTCAACTCCTTTACAGACAACGAACTTGGAATTATTTTAGTTCCAGACTCATGTTCATATATTGCATCAGAAATTTTAGCCTTTCCAAGAAGAACATGATTAAGACTTACAGGAACAATAGGTGCTCCAAGATGCAATCCAATATTAGGAGTAGTTAAATTAGCATCGACAACTATAACATTCTTTCCGAATTTGCTTAAAGCAGATCCTAAATTTATGGCAGTAGTTGTTTTTCCAACTCCCCCTTTGCCTGAAATAACTGTGATAACTTTAGACATTTTTTGCCCATTGACCGTCAAGTAAAATAGAATTATTTGAGATAGCTTATAAACCTTTCTAACAAATCCGAATATTCTTTTAATTTATCCAAGTTCACATTAACAGTTTGATCTTTGTAGCTTACTTTTAAGTTTACACCTTTCCTAAATTCATTTTCTCTAACTTTGTTCAAACTCTCGATATCCCTAAAGAATTCATACAACTCAAGAGTTTTTGCTACAACTTCTTCATTTGCATATAACTTCTTTAATTGAATAAGTTTAGCTCTTGGAGCATCAGGAACTGGCTTCCATTTCTTCCTTTTTTTAGAATCTACAACTAAAGAATCCATAGCCATCTCTATCATAACCTTCCATCTCAAGAGCAGATTTATTATAACATCGCAAGTTTTTGTATATTTCAGGCTAACGTATAACAGGTGGTCTGCGCTAATTTTCTCCTTGATAATCTCATCCATCCCCACAACTATCACCCCAAGACGTAGACACTAAAAGTCCCCCGAACTATATATACCTTTCTAAAGATTCGCTTAAAAATTGCTGTTAGTATTCCAGAGTGAACTAACTTAGCCGAACTATTGCCTCTGCTATGTCCTTTGTCTCCTCAAGAGCTCTTTTAACGTCTGACTCTGATTTCCCTGTCTTTTCCATAACAAGTTTTATATCCTCCTCAGAAAAGCCAGCCTCGTCTTCCCTTGCCTCTCCAGAAATCTGCCACATCTCATTTCCCTGCATATTCACCTTCAGAACAGAGGGATTTTCTATAACTATATTACCAGAATCTCTTTCAATAACTACTCTATTGGCGTCAATTTCTTCCTGATTTATCCCCATCTGCTTCATCAAAGAAGCCATCTTCTTAGGGTTCATTCCTCCAAGTCCTGGTATCATATCCAGAATTGAAAGCAAGATTATTTATATCTTTCCAACTCAATCCCTTCATGGACAATCCCTTTCCAAAAGTCGGAATAGGTGTAATGCTTCTAAAGGAAAATAAAATTCTCTTAGGAAAAAGAAATGACAACCCAGAAAAGGCCTCCTCAGAGCTAAAAGGAGAAGGAACTTGGACAATGCCTGGAGGAAAAATCCATTTTGGAGAAAAGTGGCAAGACGCAGCAGAGAGAGAAGTAAAAGAAGAAACTGGAATAGTGATAAACAAAGAAAGACTTTCTATAATTAGAGTAAACAATGATATCATCCCAAACAAACACTTCGTTACAATCTGTATACAAAGCAAAGACTTTCAAGGTGAAGCACAAGTATTGGAGCCTGAAGAGATTACAGAATGGGGATGGTTTGAACTCTCAAATCTTCCATCTAATATCTACGTTCCCAGCAAGAAAGCCATTGATGAATTCCTGAAAAGTCAAAATTAAATCTTATTCCCGCATTCAGGACAAAACTTCTCGTCTCCACTTAAAACAAAAGAACATGCAGAACACCTCTTTGGTTCAACTTTCCTTTCAATCACAGTCTTATACCCTTTCTTCCCAGAAATCAAAGCTGCGAATGCGTCATGCACATCCGGATTATCCATCTGGTCTCTTAAATCTCTGCAACTCCCCATAACCTCTTTTTTTCCTCCTTTTATCCGCTCACGGGTAAGAAAATCCTCAGTGCAAAAACAATCAACACCATTATAGCCAAAAAGACAATAACTGCCTTAGGAGAAATCATAAACCTACTGCTATACTCTTCATCATACCTCATCAACCCGCCAAAAACACCGGGCATCTGTATCTTTTGTTCAGCCATAAAAAATCTTAGAGAAAGCAGTATAAAAATTTATTGTTCCCCATAAATATCCAAGAATTCATTCAACAAAACAGGTAAATCCTTAATCCCGTCATCTTCTGTGAAGTGACCTTTATCATGTTCAGTTATTATTTTAGCTCCAAGTAGCTCTCTGAAAATATCTCTATCACTCAAAGGAACATAATAATCATTATCAGAGAATATTGCCACATAATGCTTGCTCATTTTCTTCACCTTTTCAAAATCTATTGGTGTTTCCATCCAAGGCTTTGCTATCTCTATAACTTCTTCTCCCTCTTCCCGTATAGTCTCTTCATCCAAATGCATCCAAGGAGCAACAAAAACAGCCCCTCCGATTTTACTGCTCTCATCTAAGATTTGCAAATATCTCAAGATTGTCTGACATCCAACACTATGCCCAACAAAATAAGTCTCTTCGTCAACCTGACCAACTATTTCATTCAATTTGCCAACCCAAGAATTAATTTCGGGCTCTTCAGAATTAGGCATTTCCGGAACTTCAACCTTAAATCCTCTAGATTCAAGTTCATCTCTCAACCAGAGATACCAGCCATGCTCTGGTTTTCCATCCCATCCATGAATAATAAAAACACGCTTACCTGCCACAATTTTCTTAAAATTCCAAGACTTATAAATTTTTAGAAAGTTAATTGATAGGCTCAGCAAAACATCTTTGAGTTAAATTATAAGGCTGTAAATGAGTTCTAAAAACTCCAGGAGTCTGTGTTTTGAACCATTTTTCAATATCTTCATCCATCCCCATGCGATAAAATTTTCTAGTTGGATACTCCATCATTAAAGAACACACAAGAGCTATCCCACTGCTATCAAATTTCTTTACTCCAGAAAAATCAAAAATTACAGGAATGTCAGGTTTAGAGTTTATTCCTCTGTATATTTCTCCCGAAACAGACTTCCTCCCATTGCTCAGGTCTTCAGGAAGGTTTACCACATATTCCGATTTTAATTCAGTTACAATCCGGTTTTCTTCCAAACCTCGTCTTCTGAAAAACCACCTCATGTCTACAATTCGTCTAGTTTTCTTAAAAACCTTTCTTTATCCTTTCCAGGAACATCCTTTCCCCAAAGAACAAATACTCTATTAACTTTCCCCCACAATCTCTTAGGCACTATCTTCTCCAATTCTTTCTCTGTTTGTGCAGGAGTTTTAGTTTTCACAAATCCAAAAACATTAGAGATTCTATGAACGTGGGTGTCCACACAAATCCCCTGCTTATTATGCACCTCCCATAGAACAAGGTTAGCAGTTTTTCTTCCAACTCCCGGTATTTTAACCAGCTCATCAACACTATCAGGAAGTTTCTCATCAAACTCTTCAACAATAAACTTAGAGGCAGCAATTACATTCTTTGCCTTCGTCCTATTATAATTCAAACTCCTAAATATCTTCAGTACATCTCCTTCTCTTGCATTAGATAAACTTTCCAGACTTTTATATTTTCTAAAAAGCTCTTCAGCAATTGGAATGGTAGTCTCATCTCGCGACTGTGCAGACATTATAGTTACAATTAGAATCTGCCAGTCTTTCTCCCATCCTTCTGCAGCAAGTCTCTTATCACTTTTTCCATATCTCTTCTCTGCCTTCTTAAAAATCTCTAAAAAATATTGTTTCTTATCCATATATAACAAATAACAACTAAACTTAAAAGTTCTTCTCTCTAAAAAAAGACATGACTAATGAAATAAAACACTATCGCCCTGCAGATTCTGAAGTCGATTTATGGGACAGAATGGATAGAAGAAGTCCCACTGGTGGAAGAATAGTCTGTCTAAAAAAATTACCCCATGGCGCTAAATATAGAGTAGACAGAGTAACAGAGGTAACAATAGATAAGTCTCAAGAAGACTGCCCATTAAGCATCCAACATTACAATCCTGTTGTAACAGAAAGAACAAGAGGGTATCTAGAAGAAGTTCTTAGGGTAAAGCTTGTTGAAGCCCCTGGCCCCCAAAACCCTTAAAACCCCTATCTCCTTAAATTTCCAATGCCAGAGATAAAATTACCAGAGATAAAGAACTGGGACGTTGAGATAGAAAAACAAATAACAAACTCTTGGAAAAACACAAATCCTTGGAAATTTAATCCTAAAACAAAGAAAAAAATCTATTCTATAGACACCCCTCCCCCATATGTCAATGCCCCCGTCCACATAGGACAGGCAATAACTTATTGTTATATGGACTTCTTTGCACGCTATAAAAGAATGAAAGGATTTGAAGTTCTGTTTCCTTTAGGTCTTGACAGAAACGGACTTCCAATAGAAGTAGCTGCAGAAAAAAAATTCAATGTCTCTCCTTTCAAAATCACTAGGGAAAAATTCATTGAATACTGCGAGAAAATTCTACAAGAAACTTCGACAGAATCAATAGACACTTTTGCGAGATTAGGAATTTCATTCAGCTCATTCAATACAGGAGACGAAATAGGAGATGTTTATTTCACAGACTCTCCAGAATACAGAAAGCTCACCCAAGACACTTTCATAGAACTGTTTAGGAAAGAAATGATATATGAGGATACAAGAATAAACAACTGGGATCCGAAGCTACAGACAACAATAGCAGATTCTGAAATAGATTACAAAGATATTCCCTCTACATTCAATCATATAAAATGGGAAATAAAAGAGACTGATGAATCAATAACCATTGGAACAACCCGCCCAGAATTAATCTGCTCCTGTGGAATGATACTTTACAACCCTGAGGATAAAAGATACCAACATCTTCTAGGAAAAACCGCTCTCTCCCCGATATATGGAAAAGAAATTCCAATAATGGAACATCCTCTCGCACAAATAGACAAAGGTTCTGGCTTAGTTATGATGTGTTCTGCTGGAGACCTTTCAGACATCCAATTTTTCAGAGAGCAAAACCTAACTCCCATAATTTCAATAGAAAAAGATGGCACAATGAATGAAAGAGCAGGATTCCTAAAAGGCTTGAAAGTCAGAGACGCAAGACAAAAAATAATTGAAGAATTAAAAAAACTCAACCTCTTAGAAAAACAAGAACAAATAGTTCATAGGACTCCGATTTCAGAACGTTCTGGAGCAGAAGTTGAATTCATTGAGATGCAAGAATTTTACCTTAAACAACTTGATTTCAAAGATAATCTAAGGTCTATCTGCAACAAGATGAATTTCTATCCAAAAAACTCAAAAAATATCTTAGAAAAATGGATAGACTCTGTATCAATAGACTGGCCTATTTCAAGGAGAAGATTTTATGCTACTCCAATTCCACTTTGGCACTCATCAGATAACAAGTATGTAGCTCTCCCAAACGAAGGAAAATACTACACTCCTTGGAAAGAATCTCCTCCAAAAGATTCAGAGGTTTTTGAGAACGGCAGATACATTGGAAAGATATCCGATAAAGAGTTCTCCAAAATAAAATGGGTTGGTGAAACTCGCGTCTTTGATACTTGGTTTGACTCATCCATCTCAGAGTTAAATATTATAAAATATCCTTCTAAATTCGCAGAGTCTGCCTATCCGGTATCCCTTCGCCCTCAGGGAAAAGAAATAGTAAGAACTTGGCTCTATTACACTATTTTAAGAGGATACCTGGAAACAGAAAATCCTGCATTCAAAGACGTATGGATACATCAGCACATACTTGATGAAAAAGGAAGGAAGATGTCAAAATCCCTCGGCAACGTTATAAATCCTCAAGACATAATCAAAACAGAGGGAGCAGAAGCTCTCAGATTATGGTCTGCAGTTGAAGGAGATCTTTCAAAGTCAGATTTATCATGTTCAAGAGATAGAATTAAAGCAGAACAAAAGACATTGAACAAACTGCTTAACATAACAAAGTTTGTGATGCAATTCGGAAAGGTTAAATCCCCTCCAAAAGCTCTAACAAAAACTGACAAACATTTTATCGAGTACATAGAGAATTTAACAAAATTTTCTGATGAAAGATATAGTGAATACGACTTCTACAACCCCTCTGTTAAATTAAGGAATTTCCTCTGGGAAGTATTTGCATCACATTATATTGAACTAATAAAGAACAGAGCCTACAATCAAGAAAGCTCGTTCTCTAAAGAAGAGAACCTGTCTGCAATATACACTCTTAACTACTTACTTGACAGGATGATAGTTCTGCTACATCCAATAATCCCTCAGATAACTTCGACAATAGCAAAAGAGATTAATATCTCATTGCAGGATTTTCCAAAAACCAAGAAGTCTGATGAAAAATCTACAGAAATGATAGAAAACCTTATGGCTTTCAACTCGCAAGTCTGGAAAACAAAAAAAGATAATGGTCTTTCACTTAGAGCTGAAATAAAAGGGATAAAAATACCTTCTACTTTGAAAGACTTTGAAAAGGATTTGAGAGCCTGTCACAACCTGATTTAACCTAACCTTTATTAACCTATTTCTTTTTTGCTTAGAATGGCTGAATTAACAGACAAAGAAAAAACAAAACTTGAAGATTTGATTAACGAGCTTGAAAACATTAAAGGAAGGCATACAGAGCTTGTTACAGTTATGATACCGGCAGGTTTCAATATGAACCAAGTAGTTAAACAACTTGAAGCAGAAAAATCAACAGCAGCAAACATTAAGTCAAAACAGACTCGTTCAGCAGTCATTGAGTCATTAGAGAAAATAATTCGGGAGATGAAAAATTATGGCCAGACTCCTAAAAATGGGATGGCTCTTTTTGCAGGAAATATTTCAGACAAAGAAGGAGTCCAAGATATTCAATTTTGGGCAATTGAACCTCCAAGAGCACTAAAAGTTCGAATGTACAGATGCGATCAGACTTTTGTCGTAGAGCCACTGAAAGAAATGCTTCAAGTACAGGAGTTGTACGGTCTTCTAGCAATTGATAGACAAGAAGCCACAATCGGTCTTTTGGAAGGAAAAAAAATCCAGGTATTGAGAAAATTTACTTCAGGCGTTCCAGGAAAAGTAAGAGCCGGAGGACAATCCTCTCAGCGTTTTCACAGAATCACGGAAGGGCTTGCAAAAGATTTCTTTAGAAGAGTTGCTGAAGAGATGAAGGAGATATTCTTCGATATGCCTCGATTAAAAGGAATATTAGTAGGAGGACCTATACCTACAAAAGAAGAGTTCTTAGAAGAAGGACAGCTAGCGACTAAGTTGAAAGAAAAAGTTGTTGCTGTGAAAGATATAGGCTATGTTGATGAACATGGTTTAAAACTTCTTGTAGAAGCATCCCAAGATGACATCGCTGAGCAGGAAATAATAAAAGAAAAAAAGATTCTTGAAAAATTCTTTAATACCTTAGGAAAAGAACCTGAAAAGGCAGCCTATGGAAAAGAGCGAGTTTCCCTGGCTCTTGAAAGGGGTGCTGTAGAGCTCATCCTTCTTTCCAAAGAATTAGATAAGGATGCTATTAAAGAGTTTGAAGAAAAGGCAGAAAGCATCAGCGCCGAGCTAGTAATAATCTCTACAGAGACTCCTGAAGGGGAACAGTTCTTTAACCTTACAAAAGGTTACGGAGCAATCCTAAGATTTGCTCTTGAATAAGCAAGATTATAAGCACAACAAACCATATAAATTCACCAATCTCCACAATCCTATGGAGCAAAAGAGACACGAAGAGCTTTTTCAAGAAGCTAGGAATTTTTTTGATGCTACTAAAAAAAAGATAGGAGAATCCATAAGAGAGAAGGAAAATATAGTCCACCTATCTTTTACAGATTTAGCAAAATTCTCCACAACTCTTTCTGACAAGATTCTAGAATCTCCTGAAGAGAGTTTAGCTATCCTTGAGAACGCCCTAGATGAAAGAGGCCTTGTAACTAATCCAAGAATAAGATTGGTTGAGCTTCCACCTTCATCACAAATACCTATAAGAAAAATAAGAGCAAAACATCTAGATAATCTCATATGGATAGAGGGCATAGTAAGACAGGCATCAGATGTGCGCCCCCAGGTTGTTAATGCAAGATTCGAGTGTCCTAGTTGTGGAGCAATTCTTTCAGTCTTACAAATAGACAAGAAGTTCCGAGAACCTTCCAGATGTTCGTGTGGAAGAAAGGGGCAATTCAAAGTTCTCTCTAAAGAGATGGTTGACGCCCAAAGATTAGTTCTTGAAGAATCCCCGGACTCATTAGATGGAGGAGAACAGCCAAGGAGAATGAACGTTTTCCTTAAAGAAGATTTAGTAGAACCTAAAATGGAAGAAAGAACAACTCCCGGAAGCAGAGTAAAAGTCTTTGGAGTGTTAAAAGAAGTTCCTGTTCCTCTTCAAACAGGTTCTATCTCAACTCGTTTCGATTTAGCCATAGAAGCAAATAACATAATCCCCTTAGAAGAAACGTATGCTGACCTTAACATAACTGATGAGGAAGAAAGACAAATAAGAGAACTTGCCTCAAATCCTAAAGTCTATGAAGTCCTAACAAACAGTATCTCTCCAAGTGTGTATGGTTTTGAAAAAATAAAAGAAGCTCTTCTCCTCCAGCTTTTTTCAGGAGTAAAAAAAACTCGTTCAGATGGAGGAAAAACCAGAGGTAATATTCACGTTCTATTAGTAGGAGACCCCGGTGTAGCTAAATCCGTTACTCTAAAGTTTATCTCCACAATAGCTCCAAAGGGAAGATACGTGTCTGGAAAAGCAACAACCGGAGCAGGTCTCACTGCATCTGTTGTAAAAGATGAATTCTTGAAGGGTTGGTCTTTGGAAGCAGGAGCAATGGTCTTAGCAAACAAAGGCACTGTATGTATTGATGAAATAGAAAAGATGGATGAGCACGATAGAAGCACAATGCATGAAGCAATGGAACAGCAATCCGTAACAATTTCCAAAGCAAATGTGCAAGCGACTCTGAGATCTGAAACCTCCGTTCTTGCTGCTGGAAATCCCAAATTTGGAAGATTTGATCCTTTCTCACCCATACCTCAACAAATTAACATCTCTCCAGCTTTGTTAAGCAGATTCGACGTCATCTTTGTTCTTAGAGACCTTCCAAACAGAGTCCAGGATGAAGCAATAGCCACTCACGTTCTTGAAGAACATAAGCAGGAAGTAATAAGAGATGTTGTTGATCCAAAGTTACTTAGAAAATATGTAGCATACGCTAACAAACTAAATCCAAAACTTTCTGAAGAAGCGATTGATGAAATAAAAAACTTCTACGTTTCCTTAAGAAACCAATCTATTCAGACTGATTCAGATGTCAGACCAATTCCAATAACTGCAAGACAGTTGGAAGCCATCATAAGACTCTCTGAAGCCTGTGCTAAAGTAAGATTGAGCAGGCTAGTCACTGTTGAAGACACAAAAAGAGCTATAGATCTCTTAAAATTTTCGCTCACCCAGGTAGGTTATGACGAAGAAACAAAAACTTTTGACATAGACAAATACCAAGGAGGAATCCCTTCATCAAAAAGAGGAAAGATAATAGTTCTCAAGGAAGTAATAGCGAGTCTAGAATCGAGACTTGGAAAATTAATACCTGTAGAAGAGCTTGAGACAGCTATTGAGGGAAAAATGTCCCCTGCAGAACTTGATGAAGCTATAGATCAGCTCACCCGTTCGGGAGACATTTTCCGTCCAAAGAAAGGCTATATCCAAAAATTATAGCATTCCCAAGAATAACAATCCTTAAAAAACATTTTTCCTAAAACAAACAATGGTTGAACAGGGATTTAAGAGGCATGTCGCACACAAAATGCGTATAGGTGATGTGCTTTCTGGAAAAATAATAATGGATGGGGAAAAATTCAAATTTCTAGAAATAAACGATAGTCATGTCGTGAGAGTCAACATCATCGCGAACATAACTGATAAATTTGTCCAAGATGATGAGAAAAAGTATGCAACCCTTACGATAGATGACGCTTCTGGTCAAATAAGAATAAAGTCCTTTGGAGAAGAAATTGAAAAGTTAGAACACTTCATTCAAGGAGATACTATCATAGTCATAGGGCTCTTAAGAGCTTGGAATAATGAAGTATATATTACCCCAGAAATAATAAAGAAAAGGGAGCCTCAATATCTTATGGTGAGAAAACTTGAACTGGACCTTGAGAAACCAAAAATTCTTGAGAAAGATGAAATCTCTCAAATAAGAACAAAGATTCTTGATGATGTCAGAAAAAATGAGGAAAACGGAGGCATAGATATAGAAAAAATAATTCTAGACCTTCAACAACCACCTCAGACAATAAATCAAGAAATAAAAAAACTCCTTGAAGAAGGCTTGATTTATGAGCCTCGTCCAGGCAAATTAAGATACCTCGGATAAAAATTTTAGTTTAACAATTAGATAAACTAACAAAAAAGAAATTATTTTTTCCTTTTAACAAAGAATCTTTTCCAAAATCCTTTCTCTTTCTTATTAAACCAATAAGCAGCCCAAATAAGAATAACTAGTCCTACAAGAGAAAGTAAAAACTTAAGCCAGTCATCTGTAAATCTCCAGTATGCCCCAGTCCCATACAATATCATACCAACTCCACCAAGCATCAGTCCTGCACTCACAGATTCCAATCCTAGAACAAGAGCTCCAACAAGGATTATTACAATTCCTAAAGGCAACGCTGTAAAGAAAACTTTTCTATAATATTTCTCTTGTGCATCCTCAAGCTCTTCCTGACAAACCGTGTAGTCATATTGACAAAAACCACCACTCACCTGTATTTGCTTAATCTCTCCCCTCGAATCAGCCACAGCCTGAGTATTATTCACCCACACACCCCCTTCTGTCTCACAAACAGTTTGATTAAAAAGATACTCTGGGCAATAATCATTATACTGTGGAGACTCTCCATACAAAGTTGATATTCCATAAATCCCTACAAACAAAGTCAAAATAAATATTGCAATAGCGAAGATAATATTTTTCACGTTTATCATATTTCCTCGAAGCAAATCAAGCTTATAAATCCTTTCAAAATAATCATTACCTTTAAAAACTAACAATTGAATGTTAACTCATGACGGAATATGAACAACTTTTAGAAAAAGCCTATCAGGAGATTAAGATAGTTGATACTTCATCAGAAAGATTCCAAATGCCGAAAGTAAAGGGTCTTGTTTCTGGAAAAAACACAATCATCACCAATATTGCAGAAATTGCAGATAGATTGAGAAGACCGATAGAACAAATAATTAAATTCCTTCAAAAAGAACTTGCAACTCCTGGAAAAATCGAGAATGATAGATTAATACTAAACTCAAGATTAAGCTCAAACAGAGTTAATGAAAAGTTGGAGCTGTTTGTAAAGGAGTTTGTGTTATGCAATGAATGCAAAAAACCCGATACTGAAATAATTTCAGAAAAAGGTATAAAATACAAACATTGTCTTGCATGCGGAGCTAAGTCTCCAATCAAAAGAAAACTTTAGCAATACAAAGCTTTATAATTCCGAAAAAATATGGAAAAAATAATAATAAGGAGGATTTTAAATGGCAACACAAGGTTATTGCGTCAAGTGCAAAGCAAAAGTTGATATCAAGGATGCTAAAGAGTCCAAAACTGCGAAAGGCACCAAGATAGCAAAGGGTAAATGCCCTAACTGCGGCACAACAGTCTGTCGAATGGGCGGACTTCAGTAGAATCATGATATCTGTAAAGATACACAAATCCTACAGAAATGTAGTTGCACTTTGTGATTCTAATCTGATTGGAAAAAGATTCGAAGAGGGAATAAGACAGTTGGATGTAAGAGAAAGTTTTTACAATGGAGAGGAGATGGACGAATCAAAGATTCTCGAGCTTATTCAATTCCAAGCAGGAGAAGATTCAACTTTTAATCTAGTTGGAGAAGAATCGATTGCAATTGCAAAAAAGGCGGGGCTTATTTCTGACGAAGGAGTTAAAAAAGTTCAGGGAATTCCTTTTGCATTGGTTCTTTTGTAACAACGCTAGTTTTAAAAGCTGCTATTTCTACAAATAAAAATGAAAGAAGAAGATTTTGGAGACTTTGAGGAAGTTAAAGAAGAAAACTCAAAGCACGAAAATCAAGAAGAAGAAATAAAAGTATCTGGAAGAGTCCGAATGCCTAGAGGAAAAGAATCGATAGGAGTCATTCTTCAAAGATATGGTGGTAACCGCATGGAAATCAGAACCACGGATGGAAAGACGAGAAACTGTAGAGTTCCTGGAAGATACAAGAGAAGACTTTGGCTAAGACCTAAGGATATAGTGATTATTGTTCCCTGGGAAGATGACGATTCAAAAGGAGATATAATCTACAAATACAATAAAACAGAGATGTTCAATCTCAAAAAATCAGGAATATTGGATAACCTGTCTGACGAGTTCTAAAGAATAATTTAAAAAGCTATCAATTCCTTGAAAAAGAATGGAAACTTATCATCTCGAAAAAATAGCTGAGCTCAAAAGAGAAAAAGATACTATTGAGAGAGAGCTCGGAATAAAGATAAAGATAGAGGGTAGAAAAGTTACTATAGAAGGGCCTTCATTAAATGAGTACACTGCGGATCTTGTCATTCAGGCAATACAATTCGGATTTTCTGCAAAAACTGCTCTGCTGTTAAAACATGATAATATAAGCTTCCGCACATTGAACATCAAAGACTATACAAGAAGAAAAAATCTGAGAGAAGTGCTAGGAAGATTAATCGGGACTCGCGGTCAAACAAAAAAAACAATTGAAGACATCTCTAGATGCAAGATGATGATAAAAGAAAAAGAAGTTGCAGTAATCGGAGACTCTGAACAGATTGAATACGCTGTTACAGCCATTTCAAATCTTGTAAAGGGATCCAAACAATCTAATGTCTACAAGTATCTAGAAAAGATAAACACAAACAAAAAAATAAAAAATAAAAAATAAAAAAAGACCAAGAGAAAAAGAACTAACTATCGAACTTTTAAAAAAGAAATTACTTTCTTCTTGTTGTTCTACGTGCTGTTGTTCTACGTGCAGTTGTTCTTCTTGCACCAGTTGCTCTACGTGCTGTTGTTCTACGTGCAGTTGTTCTTCTTGCACCAGTTGTTGTTCTACGTGCACCAGTAGTTGTTCTTCTTCTTGTTGCAGTTCTTCTTGTTGCAGCCATTTTTTTGCATACTCCCTTTTACAAATTAGCTGTAATTAATATATAAAACTTTCTAACTTTGCATAAAACAAAAAATTATGTAAAAACAGTCACAAATTCTGCCGTCGGAAAATTTTACATCTAAAATGCGATGTGCAATCGGTGTAATCGTTATTACAAAATTTGTAAAGAAATAATGTAATTTGTTACAAACATAATCTCCTCAAATTTCAGGATTACAAAGATTTATTGCAACTTCTGAAAGATTAAAACTCTCCTTCCAAATAAGGCAAGCTACCCCACAAAAGCTTTAAATAAGCTTTCCCGTTTTCCAAGATATGTCCCCGTAGCTCAGCGGTTAGAGCACACGGCTGTTAAGATGTTCCTTAGAAACCGTGGGGTCGGAGGTCCGAATCCTCCCGGGGACGTTTAATCTCCTAATAAGATTTAAATATCTATACAAAAAAGAGTTTTTATGGGATTGATAGAGTTCATAGGTATCGGAGTTATAATAAGCGGAGATGACTTTCAAGATTTCTTAGATGAAAATAAACTTAGAGAAATAAAGAATAAAGACCGTGTTGGTTATCAAGGAATGTTCAGAAGAGACTCACCTGACGCACTTGTAAGATATATCGCCGGTCTGGGAGCTAATGAAGTAGTAGGAGTCCAGCCAGAAAGCTTAGATGATCCAGAAAGAGCATATGAACTAATAAAACTTGGATATTCGGAAGATCATCTTCCGCATCCTGGCAAATTATTCATCGGAAAAGAAATCAGCCAGTTATTTGAGAAATCTCACTCATCGGAAATTGATTTGAATGAAATACTTCCAATACTAGAAAAAGTAAGAAGAGATATTCCAAAAGCGAGAGTTTTCGTCTACAGAAATGACAGATATGATTAAAACTCTCGGATTCTCCATATATGATCATGAAAAACAAAACTGTCCTGTTGGGAATGTCAGGAGGTGTGGACTCCTCTGTAGCAGCACTTCTATTAAAGAAACAGGGATACAAAGTCATTGGAGCATTCATGATAAATTTCTCCGACAAAAACAAGTTAACAGGAGAATGTAATTGGGTAGAAGATAGAAATGACGCTAATAGGATTGCTGCAATTTTGGAAATACCTCTTATCACTTTAAATTTCGAAAAAGAATACAGAAAACAAGTCTTAAAGCCTATGTTTGATGCATACGAAAAAGGTCTTACACCTAACCCCGACTCTCTATGTAATACAGTAATCAAATTTCCGCTACTTTGGAAAGAAGCTGAAAGATTAGGTACAGACTACATTGCTACAGGACACTATGCAAAAATAACAAGAAAGAAATCAGGATTTGAGTTATCAATACCAAAAGACAAAAACAAAGATCAGACTTATTTTCTATATGATTTATCCCAAAATGACCTCTCACACACCATTTTTCCACTGTCTAATCTTACAAAAGATGAAGTTAGAAAGATTGCAAAAAAGAACAAATTCCCCAACTTTGACAAACAGGGTTCTAGAGGTATATGTTTTGTTGGAAAGACAAATATCAAATCATTTCTCCAACAAAAAATAAAAATAAAGAAAGGGAAGATACTTTCTCCTGAAGGCAAAGACATAGGTTCACATCAGGGAGTGATGTTTTATACTATCGGAGAAAAAATACGTCCGACAATCGGAACAGAAATAATAAAAGGCGCACTATCTGATAAAAGATGGTATGTAGCAAAGAAGAACATTAAAACAAACACTATAATTGCTGCTCCTGAAGGGCATCCTTCTCTCTTAAAAGATTCTTTTGGAATAAAGAAAATGCACTGGATACTGGATTCTCCAAAGTTTCCACTGAATTGTAAGATAAGAATTAGGCATCTAGGTGATTTGATAGACGCAAAGATAACAAAAAAATCAGGACATGTCTGCAAATTAAGAAAGTCTATAACAAGTATTGCAGAAGGTCAATCGGCGGTAATATACTCAAAAAACAAAGTATTAGGTGGAGGAATAATAACAGACTCCTAACATTTTTATACTTCCCAATCTATCTACAGAAATGAAGTTTGATGAGGTTATAGAAAAGAGGTATTCTGTGAGAGAATTCAGCTCTAAGAATGTAAAATGGGCAGATATTCTTGAAGCAATTGATTCTGCTTTGAAAGCTCCCTTTGCGGGAAACATCAATCACCTAAAATTTCTGATAGTTGAGAACGAAAATTCAAAGAAAGTCGTAGCCCAGAATTGTCAACAACTCTGGATTGCTGATGCAAAGTTCATAGTTCTAGCCTGTTCCGATTACACACACTTAGAAGATATGTACGACTTACGAGGCTCTATTTACGGAAGACAGCAAGCAGGAGCGGCGATAGAGAATTTCTTGCTTAAAATAACAGATTTAGGTTTAGCAAGCTGTTGGGTTGGAGCATATGCAGATGAGCTAATTAAACAACATCTAAAAATCCCAGACCACCTCCAGATTGAAGCAATTCTTCCAGTAGGATATAAAAAAGCTATTGCGAAATCAAAACAAAAAAGAAAAATTTCCTTGGAAAACGCAATTATGTGGGAAAAATGGGGTCAAACTAAAAAACCAGAGTAATTGTAAAAAAATAAAAAGGAAGTAAAAAAAAGAAACTTCCTGCAGTTATCTAAACACTTCAATGCCTAAATCGGACATTTCAGATGAAGGTCTTGCAGCACTATCACTATGGATTTCTCTTCCCAAGACATAAGGAGATTTGACTCCAGTCATAATCGTGATGACTCTGACTTTTCCACCAAATTCCTTGTTGATTCTTGCACCCATGATTACCTGAGCATCAGGACTCAAATTTTCTGTGACTAATTGTCCAATTCCAGAGAATTCGTCCAGCTTAAAGTCAGGACCACAAGTGATATGGATAAGTGCTCCAGTTGCGCCTTTATAGTCTACATCCAATAAAGGATGAGTAAGTGCTTGCCTGACAGCTTCTTCAACTCTATGTTGATGTCCATCAGCTTCACCAACGCCAATAACTGCTACGTCGCCTCCTCGCATAATTGCAGAAACGTCAGCATAGTCAAGGTTAATCAATGATGGCAGAGTAATTGTTTCCACAATTCCCTTGATCATTGTACTGACCAGCTCATTAGCGACTGCAAATGCCTGCTCCATAGGCAAGTTACCAGCAATATCAACAAGACGATTGTTATCAATCACAATAACAGTGTCTGTAACTTCTCTTAGCTCATGTAGAGCAAATTCTGCCTTGTCAATTCTGGCTTTTTCACACTCAAAAGGCATGGTAACACATCCGATAACAACAGCTCCACTCTCTTTGGCAAGTTGCGCAATAACAGGTGACGCACCACTTCCAGTACCTCCACCCATACCTGAACAAACGAATACCATATCGGCTCCTCCAGCAGCTTTCTTAAGCTCTGATAAGGCTTCCTTAGCAGCTTCTCTTCCTTTTTGAGGATATCCACCAGCACCAAGACCTCTTGTAAGCTCCTTTCCGATTAGGATCTTCTCATCAGCTTTGGTAATACTAAGGTGTAATGCGTCAGTATTCACTCCATAGATTGTAGCTCCATTGATTCCTTTATTGAAAAGCCATGTAATTGTGTTACATCCAGCTCCTCCAGTTCCGAAAACCTTGATGTTGGCTTTTCCAGCCCTCAATTCATCAAAATTAATACTGTAAGCACTGGTCTTTTCAATAGCCTCTTTTGCAAAATCTAGAACCATATATCTTTTTCTTTCTACCTCCTTTCAGTAATTGAAATAAAACGAACGTGATTTACTTTAAATATTTGATTGTAGTCAAGAAAATGCTTTTTATCTACTTTTTACAAAACTTTCGGCCACCAAAATAGGAAAAAGGATGGTTGCATCTCCAAAAATCTTGATACTTTTTGCTCCAGACTTAATCTTACCCCAGCTTATAGCTTCTTCTGGTAAAGCTCCAGAATCAGAAGCATCATACTCTACAGAAGTATTTATGTAAACAGCATAGTCTGCTCCGTTTCTAAGCATATTTGCGTTTAAAATGCAATGCTTAACAACTCCTGCTCCGAGAACAATCACTCCGGACTTCTCCAAACCTATAGTAGTGTTATTGAATTCAACAACATCCTCAGCCACATCCAACACAAAATCAGGATGTTTAAACTTGAAAAAATAAATATTATCTCCAAGCGCCCCATCAAGCAAGGCTGGGCAATACACTCGTATTCCATTCTTCCATGCCCAGTAATATACGCTACTTTCATCATTTATCTTCTTTCCCATTTTGTAAATAATCTCACTCGCTCTTGTTGCATTTCCTGTTTTCTTTTGCTCCTGATACAACTCTTCAAGTATCGGCTGAAAGAACTTCTCAAAATCAACATATCTGTTATTTGGTGCAAAGATATTTCCAATCCTATTAATCCCTTTTTCTCTCAAATCATTTCCAGAAGCTCTGAAATCACCAATATAGAAATCTCCAAGACACTTTATTATATCTTCTTCAATACCTCCAGCAGTTGTAACAAGCACATTAACTTTCTTATGTTTAGTAAGCCAGCGAATTATCTCTCTATTTCCAGAAGAAATCATATTGGAAGTATACCCTAAAAATATGAAAGCTCCATCTGCAATCATATCCTCCACAATCCCAATCGCCTTAGAAAATTCAGTTGCCTGAGCTCCGGAACTCGCGAAGCTATCAATAATCCCTGCGTAATCAACTCCATTATCAAAATCGTATCCCTGAACCTTTACTCCAGAAATCTCCGAGCTCTCTCTAAGTAGATTTTCCCTAGCAGTCTTTTCGTAATCCTTATCTCCCATAGAAAACCAACAAAAATACTCTTTTTAAAACTGCCTAAATCAACAATAAGCGAAATAAAACTTCAAATTCATATTTCTTTTACTCCTAACCTATTCATTACCTCATTAAAATCTTTCTTCAGAAAATATGCTCCTGCAGCAGGTCTATGACCTCCTCCACTCGCACCCTCCAATCCGGATATAAGTTTTCTTACAAAAATCCCCATATCAATTCTTGCATTCTGGCATCTTGCGCTTACTGAATATCCTTCTTCTTTCTCGCTGATAATCAGGATTACCTTATCAGGATAACCTGAGCTAATAAGATTGCTTATTATAGACCCCAAACTGAATTTAGGAGTGGAAACGAATACATATCCTTCGCTAAACTCTTTCTTCTGCTCTTCAAATTTTAATAAATAACTATCTATTTCTCCCTGAATATTAGCAACATGTTCGCCAATATCGCCTATATCTCCAAAGCTGTCTCCTATTGCATCAAAAACTTTTTTTAGATTATCCTTAAAATAGATTGTGGCTAGGGCGATATCCCACTGCAACTTATAAATCTTAGACTTCTTAACATCCTCATAAACAAAACCAATTCTTTCAGAAAATTTAGTTTCATCTTCATATTTTGCAAAAACTGTCTTCATCCAATCAGCATTCTTGACGTTACAAAAATCTGCAATACAAGAGCAAGCCACCAACCAATCTAGTTTTTCTATATCCTTTGTTTTTCCAAAAAGCTCATAGCATAAATAAGTTGCACAATACCCTTCTTCAGCTTTGATAAATACAGTTTTTTTAGAGTTCCAATCTTTAATTGCAGGATGATGATCTAATATCAAAATACCTTCCATAAAACTCTCCAGAATCTTAAGAACTTCCCCTCTTTCTACATACAAATCTGAAAAGATTATTTTATTATATCCGTCAATCTTTAACTGCTCTGCAAGAACTTCATCAATCTCATTATATTGTAAAAATTTAACTGTATCTGCCCCCACAACACTGTTTATTACTTTGGCTGCACCAATCCCATCTAAATCTGTATGACTTATCAGAGCAATCTTATCTTTATCGTTCAAATTTGATATAAAATCAAAAAATCTTTCCTCTTGTCCTATCTCGAGTTTCATTCTTTCTCCAATACCTCTGCCCTTAGGCCTTTTTCTCTGCATATCTCCACAAAATTCTTCGCATCCTCAACACTTCCAACAACTCCTGCTCCGTAATGCATCGGAATAACCAAATCAGGGCTTATAGTAGAAGCAGCTTCAGCAGCTTCCTCTGGGTCCATCACATAAGTCCCACTCACAGGAAGCATAGCGACGAATTCATTCCCATGTTTTCCATACCCTGAAAGCTTCTGCATTTCAGGTATAAAATCTGAATCGCCTGCATGATAAATCACCACATTGCCCATCTTAATTATGTATCCAATCCAACCCTCGCTTTTAGGATGAAAATCTTTGCTCTTATTGTATGCCGCGATTGTCTCAATCTTTATATTTCCAAACTCCAGTTTGTCTCCCACTTCCACAATGTTCATATCTACCCCTTCAACTTTCAATATCTTGCTCTGACAATCTGCAGTAGCTATAATAAGAGTCCCATCTTTTGATAGTTTCTCAATATCCTTAATACTACAATGATCGTAGTGACTATGGGTAATGAGAATCATGTCCGCCTTTTCCACCTTATTTGAGACATTATAGGGATCTATAACAATCTTCTTTCCGTTTGAAATCATGAAGCCAGAATGTCCCAAAAATTTGATATCTATATTGCCTACCTTCATTTTAATCAGGGCTCAAAGATATTTTTAAAGTTAATGATTCTATACAAAGGTTACCATATTTTTCTTTCAATCTTCCTTGCTCTGAAAATAGGTATTTGAAATAATATGAGAGTAGTAATCATAATCATCAAGAAAAAAGTTCCTATCCAAAGTAAAGGATAAACAGCTCCAAACTCAATATTTCCACAAAAAGTCTTCACACAGTTGATATTGGTGTCAGGCACAGAAATTCTTCCAACCACAAAAAGAGCTACCACATAAATAAATCCAACTTTCCAAAAATCAAATCTGTCTATCTTCATCAAATAGAGAGTATACAATGCTAAAGGAACTGTAAAAAAGTGCTGCAAGCTGATTATGCTTGAGAAAAGTGGAAAATATCCTGTAAAATAGTAATCAGTTATTCCGAACAAAGAAATTCCCGTAAAAAATCTATAAACAAAATCAATATCCCATACAATCAATGGTATTGCCAATACAGCGACTTGGCTTGCAGTGAAATAACTATTCTTGGAAAGTATTCCTATTCCTAATATGATAAGCCCTAGATAACAAAACCAAAGCACTTGCCCTGCCCCAAACATATATATTCCATGCCCTGTGGCAGCAAGTCCCCAAACGAGAAATAGTGCTCCCATCGCAAGCAAAATTGTATCTTTTGTTTTCTCTTTCATCAACTTATAAAAACATTTGAATATAAAAGAATAACTAAGAGATTACCACTCAATCTTTTCTACATCTTTCGAGTCATACATCAGTCCGTTGAACTCATAGAAGGTGATAGTCTCTTCAACCTGATCGTCAAAATACCTTATCTGGTAATCGCTGTCTTCTTTCTTAGGGTCGAAAACTTCTATAGCCATCTCCTTAGTTGTCTTGTGATCTATCAATACATAATGGGCATCTACTTCGTAGGGTTTCCCATCTACCTTAACAACATCTCCCTTCTTAACCTGCGAAATAGGCTTTGAAGCTTTTACTTTCACCATGGCACTTCAAAATAATTTTTGGTTTTTAAGCTTTATGAAAAAAATGAAAGAATGATGCTCCTTCTCCGAAAACATAGTTTTAAATACCCTCAGATAAGCAAATGTCTATTACGTGTGAGAGAAATAAGCGAATAGCATCTATTTCTCCTTTAATACTGTAAGAAAAAATAAAATGAAAACCTTTAAGGAATTGGGACTTAGCTCCAAGATTACAAATTTACTGGATAGTCTGAACTTGGTCACTCCAACAGAAATTCAAGAAAAGGCGATTCCTGTTGCATTGCAAGGAAAAGACATTATTGGAAGTTCAGCTACAGGTTCTGGAAAAACTTTAGCATTTGGTCTTCCTATAATAGAAAAAATCGAAAAAGGAAAAGGAATTCAAACATTAATTCTAACACCTACAAGAGAACTTGCAGACCAGGTAACAAAGGTTATAAGAAAAATAACTAAAGAATATGGCTTTGTAGTCACAGAAATTTATGGTGGAGTTGGGATGGAAAGACAGATACACGAATTAAGAAAATCAGAAATTGTCGTTGGAACTCCTGGAAGAATCCTTGATCATCTAAACAGAAGAACTCTTGATGTATTTGATCTCAAAGTCCTAATATTAGATGAAGCAGACAGGATGTCTGACATGGGATTCCTCCCTGATGTCGAGAGAATAATTTCTACATGTCCTAAAAAAAGACAGACTATGCTATTTTCTGCTACAATTTCCCCTGATGTTGCCTATATAGAAAAGAAATATATGATATCCCCAGTTTACATTTCTGTAGAGTCTTACGTTGATGCCTCACATCTACATCAATTCTACTACGACTCTCCAAGAAACCAAAAATTCTCTCTCCTAGTGCACCTTCTCAAACAAGAAAGCTCAAAATTAGTTATGATATTCTGCAACACAAGAAAGAATTCAGACATGCTAGCAAATAATCTTAAAAGATATGGACTTGACGCGCAGGCTATTCACGGAGGCCTAGCTCAAAATAAAAGAAATAAGTTAATGGAAGGATTCCATACTGGAAACATCCAAATCTTAGTATGCACAGATGTAGCTGCAAGAGGTTTAGACGTGAAAGGAATTTCTCATGTTTACAATTATGACCTTCCTTCAAATTCTGCAGACTACATCCATAGAGTTGGAAGAACTGCAAGAGCTGGAAAAGAGGGAATGGCTGTAAGCATAGTGACTGACAAAGATTATGATAACTTCAGAAGAATAATGCAAAATCCTGATCTCAAAATTGAAAAAAAAGAGCTTCCACAATTTGAAGAAATTCAAGTGCATTTCAGAGACCAAGGATACGGCAGAGATAGCACTGGCGGAGACAGAAGAAGGTTCAATACAGTCAGAGGTGGAAGAAGACCTTCAGGAAGCTTCAACAGAGGCTCAAGAAGTGGAAGCAGAGACGGTCCAAGAAGAAGCTTTGGAGGAAATAGGGGCTCTTCTGGTTCAAGATTTGGAAATAGAAGTGGAAGCAGAGATAGCGGTAGGCGAGATAATAGAAGTAGAGGTAGAAGTTTTTCTAGTAGACCGCAAAGATACTAAATCTTAGCTCTTCTCAATAGATTAGCATTTGTGACAACAGTAATACTTGAAGCAGCCATTGCAATCTCAGCAATCACTGGGTGCAAAAGTCCAGCAATCGCCACAGGTATAGCAATAACATTATAAGCAAATGCCCAGAACAGATTCTGCTTTATCTTCCTAAACGTAGCCTTTGAAAGATTTATTGCTTCCACAACCCCTACTAAACTTCCCTTTACAAGCACAAGATCTCCAGCTTCAATAGCTATATCTGTTCCCGTGCCCATGGCAATACCAACATTGCTTTGCTTCAATGCAGGAGCATCATTAACTCCATCTCCAATGAATGCAACAAATCCTTCCTTTTGAAGTTCCTCAACAGCTTTTGCCTTATCTTCAGGAAGAACATTTGCTATTACTTGTTTTATTCCTACTTGAGTAGCAATAGCTTTAGCAGTTCTTTCATTATCCCCAGTTATCATAACAGTCTTGTAGCCCTTCGCATTCAACATCTTTATGGCATCAATAGAGTCATCTTTTACCGCATCGGCTACTGCAATAACTCCAATAATTTTTCCTCCTTGCGCAACAATCATAGTGGTCTTTCCATGCTCCTCAAAACCTTCAATAACATTCTCAAATCCTTTCATATTGATTTTACGTTCTTTCATCAGAGTAGCGTTCCCAATCACAATTTTCTTTCCTGCGAGAGTCCCTTCAACTCCTCTTCCTCGAAGAATCTTGAATCCCTTTACGCTTCCATATTTCTTCAGTGCTGCTTTATTAACAATCGCCTTAGCAATTGGATGTTCACTCAAATTTTCAAGTGAAGCAGAAATCTCGAGTAGTTTCTTCTCCCCAACTTTAGAGTAAATATCAGTAACTTCTGGTTTTCCTTTCGTTATAGTTCCAGTCTTGTCAAAAACTATAGTCTTCACTTGCTTCATTGTCTGAATAGCTTCACCCTTTCTGATAAGTATTCCCTTCTTAGCCCCCATACCACTTCCAACCATTAGAGATATAGGCACTGCTAATCCGAGGGAACAAGGACAAGCGATGACTAGAACAGCAATAGCAACTCCAAGTGCTCTGCTCAATTCCCCAGTGAAAAACCACCAATTAGCAAAAGCAAGAACTGCAATCAATAATATGATTGGAACAAACACTCCAGTTATTTTATCAGCAAGTCTTTGAATAGGCACCTTTGTCCCTTGTGCTTCTTCAACAAGTTCAATAACATGAGCAAGGAAAGTATCTTTGCCAACCTTTGTAGCCTTCACATAAAGAATTCCATCTTGATTTATAGTTGCACCAATAACATTACTTCCTTTCATCTTATCAATCGGCAAACTCTCTCCAGTCACCATGCTCTCATCAACTGCGCTCTCTCCCTTTACAACCTCTCCATCTGTAGGTATCTTCTCTCCAGGTTTAATCACCATAACATCCCCAACTTTTACTTCAGAAATATCAATCTCAATTTCCTCTTTTCCTCTCAACACTCGAGCTTTCTTAGCTCCAAGCTCAAGCAGTTTCTTTATCTCCTGACTTGCTCTTCCCTTTGCCTTGGCTTCAATATATTTCCCTGTGATAAAAATAGCCATTATCATGCTTGCAACACCAGAGTAATCAGAAACAAATCCAAAATAACTAAAGAACCCAGTCAGATAAGCAACGACTGTTCCAAGAGCAATTAAAGAATCCATATTAAAATAAAATGTATAAAATCCACGCAATCCCCCTCGTATTGTACTCCATCCAAATACAAAAACAACTGGAAATCCCAGAACAAGCAAGGTAGGAATCATCCAGCCCATTGGTAAGATATCTATCCCAAAAACTCTATCTAAAATCATAAGAATAGCAACTGGAATAGCAAACATCCAGCTTCCAACCATCTTCCTCTTCCAGCTTCGCATCTCCATCTCTTCAACACTAGCGTGATGTGCGTGTTCGTCATGGTTCATTCCGGTCATCTTCATTCCTGCGTGATGTTTATGCTTCCCCATTTTTACAAGTCTTTCCTCATCCTTAATTTATCATCTCCATTCTTGTAATGATTTTTCTTGACGTCAATCACATAAAACCCATTTTTATTATACAAAGAAATAGCTTTGAGGTTCTTTGACCAAACATTTAGAAAAATAGATTTTGACTTGTTCTTCTTAGCCAAAATTATTGCCTTCTTGATTAATAATTTTGAATATCCTTTTCCCTGAAAATCTTTTCTAACAGCCATATTATCCAATTCAGTTCCTTTATTTTCATGAGATAATGCAATATATCCTATGCAATCTTTGCCATTTTCAAGAATATAAACTTCATCTTTCCATTCAGTAAAAATCCTGTTAATTAAAACTTCACAATCTTTTCTGCTCTTATTCCATCTATAACCGCTTTCCCACTCTACATCTACAAGCTGATAAGAATCTTTAATTGTTGCTTTTCTTATCCCCATTTTAATCCACACTCACAACCTTATACCCTACTTTTGCAACTGCCTTTCTCATCTCTTCTTCAGAAGTCTTATCTTCACACTCAACAAAGGCTTTGTTTGTCACAGCACTCACAGTGCATTCTTTTACACCAGATACTTTTCTCAAACTCCTTTCAATATTACTTGCACACGAAGCACAATGCATCCCTTGAATTGATATTTTTACTTTTTTCATTTTCCTTTTACAATCTATTCTTTAATCCCTAAAAGATTATGAAGCCCTCCTTCTAAATTTATTATATTTGTATATCCTGCATTCAAAAGCAATTGACAAGCATATCTCGAGGCATTTCCTCTTCGGCAATAAACAAGTATTTTTGTGTTCTTATCACCAGGTAACTTATCAGCATAATCATTCAAATTTTCACTCTCCATTACCAAATCAGTCCCTTCTAAAATCTTTGGAAAAGAATTTGGAGCTCTAATAGCAAAAACTCCTGGCTCTTTCATTAATTTAACAAATTCGTCCGGAGAAACACTCTTGTAACTCATTTTATCATCTTAACAGCCTGTTTAATTATTTCCACGTTACAACTCTCGTGCTTTTTGCACCACTGCTCGCATTCCTGCGCAGTTATTTCATCCTTATAGAGAAACCCGCATTTCATACATTTATAGACTATTATTCCATCTAGGTTTGTTTCTTCTGTCATGTTATCAGTTCAAATATTACCTTCTCCTCCTGTTATTAGATTGGTTTCCCTGCATCTGCCTCACAAGCCAAACTATGAGTAATACCAGAGCAACTAAGACTGCCAGCATAAAAATCCAGCCAAACATCATCCCGCCCCAAGAGCCCATCATGCCCCAACCATAATTTGAATTATAATTTCCGCCCATCATGCCACAGAATCCTGTCCATCCGTTTCCACCAAAGGGCATCACGAATAAAAAGAATATAGAAATAACTATCAAAACTACAATCCAAGCAGTGTTATTATTTCTCGTCATGTTTATTACCTCCTTTCATACCACGTAGTATGTGCACACAGTTTTTGGACATATGTTTGTCTATCATATCCATTAAGGGCATTATAGTTTTCTCATTTAGCCGGTAATATCTAAATTTACCATCACTCTCCATCTCTACAAACCCGCAAGTTTTCAATCTCTTTAAGTTGTGACTTGTAGATGTCTGATCCAAATTCAGCTCATTCATAATCTCAGAGACGTTCCTCATTCCATTTCGAAGCAAGTTTATTATCTTCAGTCTAGGCTCGCTCACGAGAGTCCCAAAAAATATCTTATAGGACTCAAACAATTCTGACTCAGTCATATGTCCACATTCAACTTGATTTAACATGTCTTCACTTATCATATGTTAGTTCAATACATATATGCTATTTAAATCTTTCTACGCTATTAATATCAACTTCAAAATAAAATCACTCAACAACTAACTTTCCAAATCCCATACCCATTGTACATGAGAAAGTGTAAGTCCCTTTTTCTAATGCAGGTAATTGAATCGTATCAGAAGGAGTTTTTAGATATTTTGAGTAAGCTTTTCCATTAAGTCTGAACACTACGGATCTTAAACACCCTCCTACAGAAGAATCTGCAGTAAGTTCAATAGGTTGTCCTGCTTTAACTCTTAAATCCGCATAATTAAGTCCATTTTGGCTTAAAGTTGCTTTTTGAGTCTCACCAGGAATAATCTCTTGTCCTTCATCAATAACTTTTCCAGTAACTCCGCTTCCGAAGTTTACGAAAACAAACCCTCCGACTAAGAGAATCATTATACCGATTATAGCTAGCATTGCCGAATTTTTCATTCTATCTCAAAATATTTAAGCTATTTAAGAGCTTCGCTGAAACCAGTTTCAGCCTCCAGACAATTCAATCCTTAGCTCTTCGAGAAATTCCTCCAAAAATAAGTGTCTTCTTTCAGCAATTCTCCTAGCCGATTCAGTGTGAATTCTATCTTTAATTTTCAGAAGTCTTGAATAAAAAACATCTATAGTGTGCTTAAGTCCTTCAGGAGAACGATTTGTACAAAAAGGGTCGTCCATATCATAAAATTTCCTTGCAAGCTGACCAGTTGTTGAAAAGATTCTCATTATAGATATGGCTCCCGTTGATTCAAGCATATCAGCATCTTGTAATATCTTTGATTCAAGAAGGTTTGGAATTATCCCTTTTGTAAAAGAACATTCTAAAATGCAAGTCTTAATTCTAAAAATTTTATCTTCTGGATAGTTCAATTCGGTCAAAATTTTCTCTGCTGCTCTTGAGCTCTCCTCCTGAGAACGAGAACTTTTAGGATGATTTTTAGGATAAACTACTAAATCATGAAATAATGCTGCAGGAATTAAGACATCCAAATCTCCCCCTTCAATCTCTGCAATTCTTTCAGCATTCTGCAACACTCTCAAAATATGGCTAATATCGTGAGACACATCTTTGTCAGATATTCTTTCTTTAACAATTTCTATGAGTTTATTTCTTAATGTTTTATTCATTTTGTAAAGGCATTCTCCAAGATATTTTTAGTTTTAAGCATTGAACAAGCAGTTACGAATCCAATAAAAAGAGGTGAGGGATTTAGTAGACTACTTTGAAATTCTGGGTGAGCTTGGGTGCCAATAAAAAATTTGTGATTTGGAATTTCTATAAACTCTACAAGTTTACCATCTGGACTAAGTCCACTCAAGAACAATCCATTTTCCTGAAGAACTTGATGGTAATCTGGATTTACTTCAAATCTGTGCCTATGTCTTTCTGAAGCAATATCGACACCATAAATCTCTCTCACTCTCCCACTTAAAATTGCGGGATAAGAACCGAGCCTCATCGTTCCACCCTTATTGACTACTTTCTTTTGTTCGTCTAACAAGCTTATCACCTTGTGTAACGAATTGCTGTCTATTTCGGAGCTGTTAGCATCCAGATCACAAACATTTCTCGCAAACTCAACAACTGCCAGTTGCATCCCGTAACATAAGCCTAAAAAAGGAATATTGTTTTCACGAGCATGCTTTATGGCATTTATCTTTCCATTTACTCCTGAAGCCCCAAATCCTCCAGGAACTATAATTCCATCCAAACCTTTAAAGACATTATGCAGATTGTCTAAATCATCTTCCAGACTCTTGGAGTTTATCCACTTGATATCTAAACCTATTCCTAAATTGGCACATGAGTGCTTAAGAGATTCACTTATTGAAATATATGAATCCTTCAGAACATAACCCCCTCTATCTAAATATTTTCCAATTATTCCTATTCTAACCTTTTTCTTTGAAGTTGCAAAATCGCTCACTAACTTTTTCCACTTAGACCAATCAGGATTTTTCTTTCTTGTGGCTTTTAGTTTTGTTAAAATCTTTTGTCCAATTCCTTCATTCTCCAAATCAATAGGTATAACATATAACATGTTTTTATTTCCCTCATCAGAAATATCAGGCATAGAGATAATATCTTCTTTTTTTACATTGGAATAATCCTGAATTTTCCTTTTTCTCTCCTCATCCAACCTATTAACACCCCTACAAAGGATTATGTCCGGATGAATTGCATTCTCCGTAAGTAATTTTATCGCGAGCTGAGTTGGCTTTGTTTTCATTTCAGATATATGATTTGGAACTGGAAGATAGGTCACAAGAACATAAATCAAATTGTCTTTTCCAATTTCCCTCTCTAATGACTTTGCTGCAAATAAAAAGGGGATATTCTCATAATCTCCTACAGTCCCTCCAATTTCAACTAGAGCGAAATCATAGCCTTCACTCGCTTGTTGAATTCTTCTTTTTATTTCGTTTGGAACATGTGGAATAAACTGAACTGTTTGCCCCAAAAAGTCTCCTTTTCTTTCCCTTTCAATTAACTCCCTATAAATCTGTCCTGTAGTGATATTATTTATTTTTGGAATAGATTGATCGAGAAATCTTTCATAATTTCCCAAATCTTGATCTATTTCTCCCCCATCATGAGTAACCCACACCTCTCCGTGTTCTGTAGGTCTTAATGTTCCTGCATCACAATTGATATATGGGTCTATTTTAACAGCAGTAACAGAAAATCCATATTCCTTGAGTATTCTACCTATTGAAGCTGTTGCAATTCCTTTTCCAACGCCCGAAATAACTCCGCCTATTACAAAAATGTATTTTGTCATCCAGTCCTCCTCGGAAATTTCATTTTCTTCTGGAGAAATTCTGAGCTTGCACGCCTTTCCAAAGATTCAGCATATAATCCTCTAAACTGAGCTTCCCATTTTCCTGGAAGATAGGTTAATACTTGAAGCTGTCCTTCCTCGTAAACTGAATCATAAAGAACTCTTTGTGTATCTTTACTAAATATAACCATTTCTTCTTTGCTGTAAATATCATTTTGGTAAGAACGTCTTGTAATTCGCAGGGTTTCATCTTCAAAAACAAATCCATCTCCTAGAATACAAGCTATAGACCTAGCTCTATAAAACATTACTCTTTGCGTTAGCTCTATTAGTCTTTCAAAATTCATATCCTTCATTGTAAAACTTCTAATTTATTTATTTCAAAGACAAATTTATTGAGATGTTCTAACCTGCTTCCAGAGGAATTTTTATCAAGCCATGAAAGTGCATTTAATGTTTTATCCAGATAGAATCTCCTGCTATCTTTTCTTTCAAAACCTTCCCCTTGATACTGAACGCCTTCAGCAAAATGGACAAATTCCCTTGCTAAAAGTCTGAACATTCTGGCCACCATTGTTGAATAATAGAGCTTATCTTTTATCCAAAGTTCTTTGTTTTTTGGCGCAACAACTCCAAGTGAGCACGCTTCATGTTCTAAGATGTGGATGATATCATCTGCTCTAGTGACAAGATAATTAGCAGTTGCAAAATCGACATGATACAAAAGATTCTTGAAATATTCAAGTCCGCCAACTTTTGAGAGTTTACTTACGATAAATTCCATTGCCTCCTCCTTAGCGCAATCTAATTTTGGTTCATTAATGAGAATGTTATTTGTTGTGCTATCTCTAAAGATAAAGTCTGAATTCTTAGTGAGATATTCAGCAAGTGTCCTTAAATCAGCTCTCACTAAAAAGCCTTCAGCACTTTTTGAATCATATCCTTTCATACCAAATAAATTAATTATCGCATCAAATGACTCTTGCAATTTAGTCTCATAGGGGTACTCACGTATCTTCTCTCCGATAAGTTTTGATAAATCTTGATTAAGACCCTGAAAGATAATCAAATCTTCAATCATCTTGTCTATTAAGAGTTCTTTTAATTCTAAAGATCCACAACGAACAATTCTCGTTTGATTATTATCTTCTTTTATTATATCCAGTAGATAAAAAAGTTTTGTCAAAGATATGCCTGAAATATAGTCTGTGGCTAGTTCCCTAGTGCTAGTCCTTTCATTTATAATTTTTGGCACATTCAATCTTGAATTATTTTTAAGAAAATTCAATACTTTCTTTTCAACCTCTAATTCTTCTAGTTTTCTTCTTTTGATTAATATCTTTCCCTCTAGAGTTACATAGGGTTTTTTCACTAATTTTAAAAAATTAGTTTTCATTATTCTCTCCAGTTACAGAAAAAGATATTGAATTGAAAAGACGTTTTGAATCATATAAGACTTCATCAAGATTCTCGCCAATAACTAAATGCTTTGTTAATTTTGTTCCACCCAAATTCACGGGGCTAATCATTTTTCCAATCATCTCAGTTTTGATATCATATTCTTCCCCAAAAACAAAAGTTTTTTCATTGGACATTTCAGGTATGCTTATATTTTGAAGAATTCCCTGCTGAGATGAAGCCTTTGTAACAATACACGAAGATAATATTTGCTTGTCAGGGACATTAGGTTCTAATCCAAGTCTATTTAAAATGTCATTTTGAATATGATTCATAGAATGTGAATGTTTGAACAAGTCTTGTCTAAGTGAACCAATACGCAAGCCCATGTCTAGAAGTTTCCACCCATCTTTCGATTTTATCAAATCAAAGTGAGCTGAAGTATTCCTTATGTTAAGATGAGTTACTAATTCTGATATTACTTGATTAAGACTATTCATTTCATCTTTGGAAAAATTTGGGTCAACATACTGAAATGCATTATAAGTATCATCAATACCTAATTCGAATGCCGGAATAACTCTAACAGCTGGACATAAAATAGATTGACCACAAGAATTGATGTACGTATTTACTGAATATTGTTTTCCTTCAATAAATTCTTCAATCATAAAAGAAACTTCTCTATCAAATTCGTCTCTTCCTATCCTAGTGATCTTTTCGTTATTTTCCTCAAAAAAAGAAATTAACTGTCTCCCATCATAAACGATTTTAGTGAATAGACTTCCGCAAAGACCACTTGGCTTTAACACAACAGGAAATGGCAAATCCTTAGAATTTAGAAGATACTGTTTAGGCTGTAAACCAGGCATCTTATCTTGTAAAAATTCTTTCAGACCCAACTTATCATTAGAAATATGATAAAGCCTTCTTTGTTCTTCATTGATCAAACCACATTTAAGTAGAAGATCTATGTATAAATCAGCATCCCTTTCTCTTGTGTTAGTAATTGCAACTACGTTTGGAATTATCTTGTCTAAATTTTGAATTTCTTTAACATTAAAAGAAAAATCAAATAAATTAAGGTACTCATTTTCGTAACGCCCTGAAGGATTTTTTCTGTATACACATCCTAATCTAAAATCTTTCCCAAATCTGTCTCTGACTTCCTTAACATAATTCTTTCTAGAGTAGCCTGCAAATAGAATAACCTTCTCGTTAGGTCCTATAGTTATTTTTGATTTTTCATCTTGAATAGTTCCATCTACCATAAAATCCTATAGAAAAATTAGAGATATAATTTGAGTAGAAAAAAAATCAACCTAAAAGTTTATTAATTTCCATTCCAATTTTTAGACATGGTAATAGCATCTTTATTCGGAGGAAGCTCTACTAAGGAGAAGATTATCGAAATCCTCTCAAAAGAGTGGCCTCTAAGCGCAAAAAAAATCTACAACCAACTCTTAAAAGACCATAAATTATCAATCACTTATCAGGCAACACACAAAGCTCTAAAAGAGCTCTTAGAAAGCAAAGTTCTTGAAAAAAGAAAAGAAGGCTATCTTCTAAACAAAGAATGGGCAGATAAGCTAGAAAACTTCAGCGAAAAAATAAAGGACGAGCTAGAACAAAGAAATGAAAACAAGGAAATTAAAACAATTCAAAAACTAACCTTCAACAACCATTTAGAATTTCTAAAGTTTCATCTAGATTTCATGGAAGAGGTTGTAAAAAAAGATAAAAAATTAGAAATGGTCTTCCACTACAGGCAAGCACCATACCCTCATGTGTTATCTAATGAACAAATAACTAAGATGAAAAGGATAATGCCTAAAATAAACTGGACAATTATAGTAAAAAAAGATAACCCTATGGGAAAATGGTGTGCAAAACAATGGAAACAAATGGGAGTCAATGTCATTTTTGACCCGAATATTTCTGAAGATAGAATGATGCTCTTAAACGATTACATTCTAAACGTTCACACCTCAAAAGCATCTCTAAAGGCTTGGGACGATTCTTACGATGTAAAAGATGTAAATGACTTTAATGTAAATTCAACAATTGAAGATATCTCAGATTCAAAATATAAAACAATAGTCACAATAATGAAAGATAAAGAGCTCGCGAATATGCTCAAGTGATTATCCAAAAACTCCGCTTCTAGGTCCGAATACCATCAACCATGCAGTAGCTACGATTAAGACAAAAGTCAAAAAGATGGTCCAGAAATGATCTTCTTTCCTTTTTCTTGGCTCATTTTTCATTTCTTTGTATATCATGTAGTTAAGAGTAAATAATATCATAGAACAAATAACAAACACCACAACTGTAGTAGCCATTAAATGGTCATTGAATAACATGAAGGCAGTCATTGCTCCCATTAATCCTCCCATGAATCCAGCCATAATTCCCTCCATAAATCCCATTACTCCACAGCACTTTCCATTCCATATTCCCAGTAATATTCCAACACCCATTCCAAACATACTTCCTACAAACATCCCGTTAGTAGATGCCACAAAAAATCCCGGCAAAAATCCAGCTATCATTCCAGTTGTCATTCCAACCATCATACCAGACATACAAGCCATCTCTCCATACGCCCTTACTTGCCTTATAGTTGGAGCTAAAAAAGCATAACTTAAAGCTGCAAAAAACAAGAAAAATCCTTGATTAGTCATAAAATCTTCAATAGCACTAAACCTGAAAAAGTACAATGCTCCAAGTATTATAAATGAGGTAATAAGTGAATAGAAAACCGTCTTTATCAGTTCTCCTTCCACTCTTTCTCCATGCTTTACTTCCTTCAAAAATTCCTTAAACATTTTCAATCTAAACTTTCCTATTATTTAAGAGCTTCGCTGAAACTAATTTCACTTTACAAGTTTGCAAATCTCTTCAATAGCCTTTACAAACCTCCTTGCATCTTCTTCAGTATTATAAAAGTAAAATGACGCTCGTGCACTTCCGTTCATCTTGTGTTTGTTAAACCACTCGTGCACACAGTGAGCCCCACTTCTTACCATGATGTTCAATCCTGAATCAAGTATTTTAGCAACTTCATGATGCCCCATATTTCTTATGTTGAAACTGAATATCCCTCCTCTATCATCTGAATCAGCAGGTCCAATCAGTTCAATTTTTTTATTATCTTTCAATCCATCTGTAACAATTTTGTTCAATCTCAACTCGTGTTCGTGTATCTTCTTCATCCCAATCTTATTCAGATATTTGCATGCCTCTCCGAATCCGATTATCCCAGAATAATTCTGTAATCCAGCTTCAAATCTATGGGGAATATCCTCCTTAATAAATTCATCAAAAGTCGAATCTTTTATAGTCTCTCCTCCGACAATGAACATCTTCAACTTCTCAAGCTCACTCATCTTTCCATAAAGAGCACCAACCCCGGAAGGCCCGCACATTTTATGCCCTGAAAATGCAAGAAAATCCACATTCAGCTTACGGACATCAATTTCCGTATGTGGAGCACTCTGGCAAGCATCAATCATCACTCTCACATTTTTCTCATGAGCAATTTTTACAATTTCAAGAATAGGATTCTCCACCCCATCAAGATTAGAAACATGCACAATTGAAACCAACTTAGTCTTTTCGGTAAAGCACTTCTCAAAATTTTTCATGTTAAAAGTATTATCTAAATTTGATTCACACACTACAAGTTTTATTCCCTTTTCCTCTGAAAGTTTAATCCACGGAATAAGATTAGAGCTATGTTCTTTGTCGCTTATTATAACTTCGTCTCCTTTCTCCCAATCTAAACCATTTGCAACGAGATTTATAGCTTCTGTTGAATTCTTAGTAAAAACGATCTCTTTCTCATCAGCATTGATAAACTTGGAAATTTCTCTCCTTGCCTTACTTACTTCTTCATCAAGTCTTACTCCAAATTTGTGCAAGCTCCTTCCCCCACAGGAAGTATAATCTGTATAATATTCATTCATCTTATCTATAACTTGTTTAGGCTTCAAAGACATACAAGCAGAATCCAAGTAAGTTACTTTCGGATTTTTCTCTAAAATCGGAAAATCCTTCTTTATCTTTTCAGGACTAAATCCAAAAATCATGACTCATTTCCATTACTATTTAGATTATCCAAGCTTTTATTCTCATCTCCTAATCCAAGACTATTTTCAACGCTGTTTAATACACAAAAACCATCAGAATTTTCTCCATTGCAATTTCCATATTGTACATAGTTATAGACTCCCACAGCTGAATAATACAAAGAAAGAATAGTTATTATCAAGATTATTATCGTAATCAACTTATAATTTCTGTAAAATCCCTTAGCAAGTGAGGGAGAAATTTTCATCAACCTTCCAGTGATATCGCTCTTCATTCTCTCATCAAAACCGCTCCTGCACTTCCTGAAAGTGATATTTCGAAATAAGCAATCAAAACTTTCAGCGGCGAGCTTTCTATATTTAACACTGAAGACTCCCATTACAGCAAGAATCGGCAATGCAATCCAACATAATACCATACTAAAACTAAAAAAAGGCTTTATTTAACGCCTTTTGTGAAACTAGTTTCAATAGGTTTATTAATGCCAAAAAACCTTTTTTAATATGGAAAACAAGTATGTGGGTTACATACTCATTGGAGTTTCTGCTCTGATTATCTTAAATATCTTAATATTCCAGTCAATGATAGGGGATCTTGATGAAGGCACTTGCACAATAGACAGCTGCCCATATCACGCATCATTTAACAAGCTTCTCTACATTTCTTACAGCACTGTAGGATTATTGATTATAATTGCTCTCGTGTTGATATTCTCAAAGCCAAAAGAAAAGATAATTATCAGAAAAATCAAAGAGAAACCTCAAAAGATAAAAATAAACACCTCTGATCTCAAAACAGAAGAAAAGCAAATCTACAACATGATTAGTGAACAAAAAGCAATCTTCCAGGCAGACTTAATAGAAAAAACAGGATTCGGAAAAGCAAAAATCACAAGGATAATAGATAGATTAGAAGGCAAAGGCTTAGTAGAAAGAAAACGCAGAGGAATGACAAATGTCGTTGTACTTAAAGAGAATTAAATTTCTACTATCTTGTGTCCACCAACACCAAGATTATACACTTCAGTTTCTCCAATTTTAACCATTCCTTCTCCCTCATGAATATGCCCGCAAAATGCATATTGTGGTTGGTATCTTCTAATGTAATTTAATATTATTTTGCTTCCCGCATGTTTCCCTTGCCAGTGTTTAGGTGCCGCTCCTCCAACCTGATCCAAAAACCCATAGGGTGGTTGATGATGGACTAAAATATCTAAATCTCCAAATCTACCCAATATCCCTCTCATCTTATCAGTAACTTTCTTAGCTTTTACCATTCTTTTCTTATAGTCTCCTGGTTTGAACTCTCTAATCCAACAAGTATCTGTAAAAAATTCTAAACCTCCAATCCTGACTCCTCCAAAATTTCTAACTCTTCCATTAATAACGCTAACTCCCTCCATGCCCTTAAGTGTCCTAGGTAGCCAAGGAGCTCTTCTATTCTTCTCAGGTCTTCTTCCTCCGTAAGGCTCAACATTTCCATATATTGTAAATACAGGAGCAAACCTGCTTAGGTAATCTAAAACTTTCACAGAGGATGAATAAACTTCCATACTTGCCCTGTAGTCAAATTCTTCATCATCTTCTAATTCGGGTAAGCCCTCTTGTTTTCTCTTGACATTTTCAAAAAATCTTTTCCTGGCTAAATCTGCTTTCCCCAAATCTCCAGTAACAAGAACTAATTCAACCCCTCTCTTAGGAATTTTTCTAAGCAAATCAACTCTTCCATGTGGATCACCTACCGCAAGTATTCTCACCATATGAAAAAATTACAAACAGAGAATTAATAAAACTACCTAACCCTATACTCGTCTCCGACAACTCTTATCGCACCGTCTATGCATTCTATATAATGATTAAGCCTTCTTCTTTCCAAGGGAGTCGCCGTTCCATTCAAATCAATCGAATATCCTAAAACACTATCCCTATGTATTGACAAAGAATTAATCAATCCCTCTGGACTACCAAGATCATGCATTCCAGGCATAACTAAATCTCTAAAATAAACATCTTCTTCACTAGTTTTTCCACTAATCGGATGTTCCACTATTTTCGTTCCTACTCTCATAGAACCAATCCTTCCTAAATCTATTAAGTCTGCCATTTTGGAGCGAATTGACTAAAAAATGTTGCTTTTTAAACCTTACTAAATTTACTACTTGAAGAAACAAAAATTCTCTATTAAGGATTATACCTAGTCATTGTCCTTGGGAAAGGCATCGCATCCTTTATAGTTTCAAGCCCACATATCCAGCTTATAACTCTTTCAACACCCATTCCATATCCTCCATGAGGAACACTCCCATAACGACGAGTATCAAAATAGAACTCATACTTTGAAGGGTCTTCACCCTGAGCTTTGAGATTCTTTGTAAGCTTCTCAATACTTTCCTCTCTCTGTGATGCCCCAACAATCTCCCCATATCCTTCAGGAGCTATCATGTCAAATCCCAGGACAACTTTAGGATTTTCAGGATCCTCTTTCATATAAAACGCTTTTACAGCTTTAGGATATCTTGTAACAATTATAGGAGTATCATGTAGTTTACTCAATTCGTCCTCTTCAACAGTCCTCAAATCTTTACCCCATGCAATCTTCATCTTAGACTTTTGAGCTAGCATTTTCAAAGCCTCGTCATAAGTCATTCTTGGAAATTTCTTTTTCACAACAGGTTCAAGTTTCTTCACATCTCTCCCCAATATCTCTAATTCCTCTTTGTTCTTCTCCAAAACTTTTTTTACAATCTCTTTTATTGCTTCCTCTGAGTCATCTTGTAAATATTCAAAATCTTCCCAAGCACTCTCCATTTCGGCATGCCAAAATTCAGTAAGATGTCTGCTTGTTTTACTCTTCTCAGCTCTAAAGCTTGGCTGTATAGTGAATATCTTCTCAAGAGCAAAAATCCCTGGCTCTGCATGTAACTGCCATGTCTGTGCAAGATAGATTGGCTTTCCAAAATAATCTACTTTGAACAAAGTCGCTCCTCCTTCTGCCTGCATACCTAACAATGTTGGACTATGATACTCATAAAATCCTTTTCTATGCCAATGCTCCCTTAAAGTTTGTAAAACAGTATCCCTTATCTTCAGTATAGAAATCATTTTTCTACTTCTAAGCCATAAATGTCTTCTATCTCCAAGAAGTTCTTCATTCAGGTCCTTGTTGATAGGAAAATCTATACTCTCCCCAACAAGCTCAAATTCATCAACATTTATCTCATATCCTGTTGGAGCCCTCTTGTCTTCTTTGATTACTCCAGATATCTTTACAGAAGCCTCGATTTGCAACTTGTCAATCTTCTCCCAATCTTTTTCAAATTTATCTCTCTCTAAAACACACTGAATAATATTACTAGAATCTCTCAAAACAATAAATTTTATCTTATTACTTCCCCTCTCCCTGTACACCCATCCGTGCACAGCTACTTTTCCCTTTCCTTTTTTTATCGCCTCGGCTATTGAGATAAATTTCTCCATTACTTCTTCTCCAATTTCAACCCGACTTCCTTCAATTGTGCCTCACTCAAAGTGGAAGGAGCCTCAGACATTAAATCAACAGCATTTTTGTTCTTTGGAAATGCAATAACATCCCTTATAGAACCTGCATCAGTCAGAATTTGTATAAGTCTATCTAATCCTATTGCAAATCCTCCATGAACCGGAGCTCCATAAGACAAAGCACTAAGTAAGAACCCAAATTTTTTCTCAGCTTCTTTTTCAGAGATTCCCAATATTTTGAAAACTCTTGCTTGTATGTCAGGATTATGTATCCTTATGCTTCCCGAAAGAAGTTCTGTTCCGTTCAAAACTAAATCATAAGTCCTTGCCCTTACCTTCAAAGGCTCTTTTTCCATCACGTCAGGCTCGCTTGGCATACAGAATGGATGATGTGCTGCATCATATTTTTTCTCTTCATTATTCCATTCAAACATAGGAAAATCAACAATCCAGGCAAAGGCATATTCCTCTCCCATTTCTTTTCTCAAATCTGGCTTATCCGAATTATACTTTTGCATTGCTTCATCATATCCTATTCTTCTGAAAGGAGTTTTCAAAGTAACTCCCAGAGTTTCCTTAAAGGCATATTTCAAAGCACTTTCCACAACATGGTAAATATCTTCCTCATCTACAAAACTCATTTCTGCATCAAGCTGAGTGAATTCTGGTTGTCTATCAGCTCTCAAGTCTTCATCTCTCAAGCACCTTGCTATCTGAAAATACTTGTCAAATCCAGAAACCATCAACAACTGCTTATATATTTGAGGACTCTGTGGAAGAGCATAGAATTTTCCTTTATTTACTCTTGAAGGCACAACATAGTCTCTTGCTCCTTCTGGAGTGCTCTTTCCAAGCATGGGAGTCTCAACTTCAACAAAATCATTCTTATCGAAATAATCTCTCAATGCCTTAATGAACTTGTGCCTGAATATCAGATTGTTCTGCATCTTTTCATTTCTCAAATCCAAGAACCTGTATTTCATTCTAAGATCTTCATTACTCTCTGCCTTCATATCAAAAGGCAACGCAGGGCATTTCGTATAAATCTCAAGCTTCTCTCCAAAAACTTCTACATCTCCTGTTTCAATCTTAGGATTCTTATCTTTCCTCTCGTTAACAACTCCTTCAACAGAGATAGAACTTTCCAAACTTAATTCCTTCAAAAGTTTCTTATCAATATCTTTCTCTGTGCATACAATCTGAGTCTTGCCATATCTATCTCTCAAATCAATAAACCATAATCTTCCAAAATTCCTCACGCTGTCAACCCATCCAGAAAGCTTCACTTTCTTCCCAACGTGGCTTTTTCGTAATTCCCCACAAGTATGTGTTCTAAGCATATTACCTCAAATCCATGCCCATTTTTAATACTTTTGACTCTATCCGTTTTACCGAAATTATTAAAAATCCTCCTTTAAATCGGTTTGTACATGACATTTATTGGAGTAACTAATTTTTTTGATAAAAGAGCCAAACATATAGGTTATGCTCTAGTCTCCGACAGCCGACTAGGAGTAACTGATATTGAATCGGACTATGGAAAATTAGAGAGACAAGAGGAAGCAAGAGTGACAAAGCATTTTTCAGGAGATAATTTCATAGGACTTGTTTCGGGAGCAATTGGATTGAGAACTGAAGGAACTCACGAAGAAACATATGCCAAAGCTCTCAATTCACTAAACGGGCTTTTCAGAGATATTGAACATGGCCAAATATTTGACTTGCCAGTAGTTAGCTGCTCAAAAGAAACTACGCTTGTAATCGCTCAAAGAGGTTCTTCTGGAGTTGCACTTTTCACAGTAGAAAGTCAATTTCCTAAAAATGAATGGACTGCTAAACTAATTCACGCTGGTGCAAAAGCCTCTTATCATTATGGAAGGTCTCAAATATGGTATGGTCCATTCGATGGAGAATTAAGAGAAATTCCATTAGATAGAAGACTTTCTCCGGTAGAAGCCCAATCAGGGTTAGTAGGTCTTTTAACATCCGAACACACCAGGTCTTTTTTGGGTTACGATCCTTCTCCAATAAATCTTTATTTCATAAGTCCAGAAAAACACGGAAAAGTAGAGGGAACCCAGCTCGTCTCTCTTTAAATCAATTTTTTAAACCTCTTAGTTCTATATCTATTCATGACCTTCTCATTCAAAATCCTCGCTCAAGACAAAAACTCACTAGCCAGAGCTGGAATAATAAAAACAACACATGGAAAAATAGAAACTCCGTATTTAGTTCCAGTAGCAACTCGTGGATTCATAATAGCTCTAACTCCAAAAGATTACAAAAAACTCAAAATTCAAGCCCTCCTTGCAAATACATACCATTTACATTTCATGCCTCCAGGTGATGAAGAGATAAAAAAACTCGGTGGATTACATAAAACAATGCAATTCTCAAAACCAATTTTCACAGATTCAGGAGGATTCCAAGCTCTTTCCTTAGGAATAGGCAGACAAAGAAATATGAGAAAACTTGGTTTCTTCCCAAAAGACAGAAAAGAAAAAGATTTCATTCAACAAGATAACGAATCTTATGCAGAGATGCAAGAATCAGGAATTATGTTTACTTCTACTTATAACAAAGAAAAAAGATTCATGGGCTCTAAAGAATCTATGAATATACAATCTAATCTCGACTCTGACATTATAATGGCATTCGATCAATGCAATTGCGCTGGCGACACAAAAAAAGAAACTCTTGAAGCAATGAATCGTTCTCATCTCTGGGAATTAGAAAGTCTTGAACATCATAACGAAAAGCAAGCACTTTATGGCATAATCCACGGAGGGGCGTTTCCAGATTTAAGAATAAAGTCTACAAAATTCATAAAATCCAAGGATTTCGATGGAATAGCAGTAGGGGGATCTCTAGGAAAAACAAAATCAGAGATGTATAATCTTCTCGGAATAATAATAAAAAACCTCCATCCAGATTCCCGCCCAAGACATATGTTAGGAATTGGCTGGATAGATGATATCTTTGAGTGTGTTTCTTTAGGAATGGATACCTTTGATTGTGTGGAGATGACAAGAATAGCACGTCATCGTTCCATCTATATTAATCCAGAGTCAGGAGGAAACAAACACAATCATTTCAAAACCAGAGTAAATCAAAAGAATTTTTCTAACACAAAAAAAATAGATAAGTTATGTAAATGTCCTACTTGTAAGAAATTCAACAGACAAGAGTTCTATAAGATTTACCTAAAAGACAAGCGACTTTTCAACCATTACGCGACAATCCATAACGTCTATTTTATGGCAACCCTCATGGAAAGTATAAGAAAATCCATAAAACAAGGAAAGTTCCAACATTTGAAGAAAAAATGGCTGAAAGACTAAAACTGAATAGCTGCAGCAGAAGTAATCAGTCCTGAGCCGAAAGCGACCAGCACAACTTTACTGCCTGATTTTACAATCCCCTTTCTTCTTGCTTCATCTAATGCAACAGCGCAAGTGGCAGAAGACATATTTCCACAATCTTGAATGTTTTTATAGACAATGGCCCCTTCTTCACTAACCCTTTCCTCTACCTGTTGAAGAATTCTTAAGTTAGCTTGATGAGGGATATAAACATCTGCCTTATCCCATCCGGCAATTTTCTTAACTTCTAAGGCTGCATCCAACATTCCTCTTACCGCTTCTTTCATAACCTTTCTTCCTTCAGGCATTCTGAGTATTCTCCCAGAATCTCTGTAAATCCATCCATCTTTTCCATCAAATGGATCACTTCGAGAATAAGTAGCTAGTATTCCGACAGAATCATTTGTAGGAGTTAAAACAACTGCTCCTGCACCATCGCCAAAAAGCCAAGAATTTATGTCTTCAGTATCGACCATCTTAGTCAAACATTCTGCTGCAACAACCAAATAATTTCCAGGATTTCTTAAATTTCTGGCGTCTGCTTGAGCTAATGCTTCTGGAAAACCTGCACAGGCAGCTGCAAGATCGTAAGCAAGACAATTTCGAGCGCCAAGCATTCTTTGAATTTTTGTTGCCCCACTAGGATAATTTGTGTCTTCTGAAACTGTTGCTAAAATTATCCCTTTCAAACTATCTACACTTATTCCAGAATTTTCAATTGCTCTAACAGCTGCTTTATAGCCCATGTCTGATGGAAATTCATCTTCTCTCGCTCTTCTCCTTTCTTTTACTCCTCCACGTTTAACTATATCATCTGCAGAAAGAACTTTTTCTTCAAGAATTTCGCCCCTAGAGCCATAAACCTTCAAAGGTCTACCAATAAAAAAATCATTTCTGATAACCTCTTCAGGTAAATAACTTCCAGTACCTGCTACCTTAAGGCGAAGTCCATTCATCTAAAACCCACATGTTAAATCTTTAAAAATCCTGTTATATCGAATTTTCATTTAATTTATTATATTAATATAAAATATATTATTTAATATATATATTAGAGTAGATATGTTTAAAAGTAAGCGATTTGTGAAAACTCAATGATTTACAAACAAAAACATCCAGAAACGTGCCTAGCTAAATGTCTTCTTGTAATCCTTAAAAAACACGACAGGAAACACAAAGAAGAACTTAAACTTCTTATAGAGTCATTCAAATATGATAGAGAAAATATTGCGAGAGGGCACCTTGAAACCATAGTAAAAAGATATAAAACCAAATTCAACTGGACAGTAGACTCAAAAATTTTCTATGAGTTTACAAAGAAGCAAAGATTACATAAAAATATCAAATTCAGAAATGAAAAAATTGACTTGAAAAAAATAGACTATGCAAAAAAACCTTTAATCTTATATGTAGACAAATTTTACCTTTGGAAAAAAGGACAAGAAAAGTATTATAGATATCACTGGCCACATTTCATAATAATTCTAGAAAAAGTCAAAAGAGACTACAAGATAATTGACCCTGATGATGGAATGACTAGATTAGTAAACTCGAAAGTAATCTCAAAAGCAATAAAAGAATTAAAAACAAGACTCTGGTTAAGTCCTATGTTAATCAATCTCCAACAACCCTGTTAATTATCTCCATTGCCTTCTTAGCATCTAATTTCCCTTTAAACTTAGCCATGACTAATCCCATATACGCATTAGGTCTCAATCCAGGTTTCTCTTTCACTATCGTTCTTATCTCTGATTCAATATCATCATCGCTAACCTTCTCAATCTTAACAGCATCCTCAAATTTCTTTCCGCTCAAAATCGCAAACATAATCTCCTTAACATCTCCCTCTCTAATTTCTTTCTTCTTCACTTTATCAAGAATCTTTTCAAGAACCCTTTCATTCAAAGTCTCTTTTATTTCATCAACGCCCTTCTTCATCTTTGTAGCAAACTCATTCCTCCATAAAGAAACCATCTTCCCAACAAGATTTGCATCTTTGCCATAAACTTTAATCAACATCAAAAATTCATCCAAATCTCCAGCATTATCCAATACAAGATTAATCAACTCGTCATTCAATCCTTTCTTCTTCAGCTCTGCTTTAATCTCAGTCTTCAGTTTAGGAAGGTTCTTCTTTAATCCGTCAAGTCTCTCTCTTCCAATCTTCAATAATGGAATGTCTGTTTCAGGATACATTCTATCTTTCCCAGGAAGGGGTCTTAAAAATTCGCTTTCTCCAGAAGGCAATGCATTCCTAACGTCTCCTTCAGTCTTCTTCTGTCTTGTCTCTTCGAGCTGTCTATCAATCTCTACATCGATAGTTTTTACAAACATCTTAGGATCCTGAAATCCTTTTATCTCAACTCTGTCATGCCCTTTCACAGAAATATTGACATCCTGTCTTATAGTCCCAATTCCCCTTTTAACTCTGCAAGCCCTCAACACCTCTCCAATCTTCAAAGCACACTCTTTAACTTGTTCCGGGTTTTTCATTTCAGGAGCAGTTGCTATTTCAACAAGAGGAATTCCCAATCTATCTAACCTATAAACAACTTTGTTCTTATCTCTCTTGATTGTCCTAGCAGAATCTTCCTCTAAAATAACAGTTTCAACGTTTACCTTCCCGAAAGAAGTTTCAACAAATCCGTCATGTCCAATAAGAACAGTCCTCTGAAAACCTGAAGTATTGCTTCCATCAATAACTGTTTTTCTCATTACCTGCGAAACAGGATAAATTTCACAATTCAAAAGTAAAGCAATCTGCAAAGCAACATTTAAGGCATCTTCATTAACACTATGAGGAGGCTCTTCATCCAATTCAACTAAACTAACAACATCTTTATGCACTTCATAATAAAACTCTTTGTCGAGCGCAGCTTCATGCGCAACAGCAACATCAACCTCTCCGCTCTCTCCAGCAACAGCATGAAGTTTCCTTTTTATAACGTAATCTGGCTCATCGCTTTTCAAATAGCTCGGTGCTCCAGAAAACAGCTTAGGAGTATCTAACTGCTGGTGTATCTCTAATCCTGCTTTGAATCCTAGTTTAGCATAATCCTTACTTTTTTCTATTCTACTATCATTCATGCAAAAAAGATAAGAACAGAGTTTAATAAATTTAGCTAATCAATCATGCCTGCAAGACCTATTAACAATTTTATATTTTAAGTGGACTCTCTTAGCGCAGACTGAAAGAGCCTCACCTAGTTCTCTTTCTCCTATATCTCCAATAACTTCAAGTTTCTCCCCCTTCTTACCGTGGTTATTCTTTTCTACCTTAACTCTTATTCCATCTCTGTTCCCTCTTCTCCCTATATTCCTAAGAGCTTTAGCAGTAGAATAAACTGCCCCAGGTTGATCAACATCCGTAAGAAATACATCGTAAGCTCTGTTCTTAGCTAGTTCAGTCTCTAATCTTTCAGCGGAAGCCAGAACTCTAGAACCTATGTACTCTGTAAACAACCTCTCCGACTCAGAAGGTTGAAATGCTGTACTCTTAGAAGCATATCTATCGGACAATGCTCCTCTAAGAAGATTAAAATACAATTCGCTATCTGTAAGAGGAATTATAGCTGGAGGGTGTCCCGTCCTAGCTAAACAAAAGTTTTGCAACAATTGGGCAGCCCTTTTATTTCCGTCAGTATATGGATGAATTCTGACTAAATCAAGATGTGCCGCAGAGGCTCTCAAAACAGAATGTATATCTGGAACATTCAAAAAACCAACAAGATTATCAATTCCCTGATAGACCTCAGATGGCCCGGGCGGAGCGAATCCAAAAACTTGAACTTCTCGAGTCCTAAACCCTCCATGATTTTTCTCTGGCAACAATATCTCACCAAGTTTAGAAAGAGAATAAATGTCTATTCCATTTCTAGCCAAAATATCCCAGGCGTTGCTTAATCTTGACCTAATCTGAGGCTCGCTTAACTCAAAAATTTCCTTATCTTCTTTTGGAATGCCTCTAGGATCCATAACTCTCGTGAACTCAAGAAAATAAGATTCTCTGCCTGCCTCTTCCCTTAAAGCTCTAGTAAATTCTTTATAAACACATTTAGAATACTCCGGATGAGTGTTTATTCTTCCAACTACTTGGTCTATTCTCCTTAATATGTCCATAAAAATTCCACTCAGAAACTGTATTTAAACCTTTCTTTTTTGTAACTCCCATTAAGTTACTACATTAAACAAGTTTATCTTGCTTGCTTTGCAAAAGGAAAATAAGTGTTAAACTCTGAAGTTCCTCTATGAAAATAATCAATTTGAGCTCTGCTTCCCGAATCCCTTCCATTTGGACTTATAGTTAAGTCATCAACCGGAGCCTCTACCTTGCAGATCTTATGATTTCCATCCATGCCTATCATAACAACTCTTCCGCCTCCAATATGTGAAATATATGCATTTCCTGAGAATCTACTGCCTGATGTAGAGCTTGCCGATACTGCATAGACTTCTCCAACTCGCACTGGTGGACTTCCAACCCCTTCACGAACTTGAGCTGCAGTAGCCATTGGCGTAGGTCTTGAATTCTTATGAGGATTAAATTTTTGTTTGCCCATTTTACCAGTTCTTTCAATTTTTTTGTGTTTAAAAATATTATTGCAAAACATTTAAATCTCCATTTGAGTAAAAAATCTTATGGTGAGAAAAGAAGGTGGTCATCCAGTACTATCTAACAAAAGATCTTTTGGACAAAGAGCAGCAGATAATCTTACAAACTGGGCAGGTTCATGGGCATTCATAATAATTTTTTTATTGATAATAGCGTCCTGGATAATTATTAATGGATATTACCTTGTCAAATCGTCTGGTGCAAATCCATTAGACCCTTATCCGTTTATTTTGTTAAATCTTGCACTCTCTCTAGTTGCAGCAATACAAGCTCCTATAATTTTAATGTCTCAAAATAGAGAGGCTCAAAAAGATAGGCTTAGAGCTCAATACGATTATGCAGTTAACAGAAAAGCTGAAAGAGAAATCCAGGAAATAAGGCAACAACTTAGCAGAATAGAAAGAAAAATAAGATAATCACTCTTTCAATAGCTCGTTGAATTCTCTAGAAATGTTCTCAAGCATCTTTTCCTTCTCTTTTCCTTTCCAAGTTCTATGCCCTAACACCCAGCCTAATTTCACTAAAGCCGTCTCTGCCAACATGTCTTCCAGAAAAATAACTCCCGTTTCTTCAAGCTCTCTCCCAAAAGAGTAAACTTTTGGATTTAATCTGCCATATATCGTTTGTGCTGCGGCACAGACTATAACGCCTTCTTTGATTAATTTCTTAATCTTGCCAAGCCAATTATGTTTAGATTCGGAAGACGCAACATGTCCTAATCCAGTGGCTTCAATTACAATGCCTTTGTATCCGTTATTCTTGTAATAATCCAAAACGTCAGGGTCCTGCCCCGGATAGAACTTAACAAGAGCGATTTTATCACTGAAGCTATCATCTAACTCAACTTTTTCATCATTTCTAGGTCTTCTCTCCTCCAAAAATTCAATCTTATCCTTCCAGACTTTTGCAAGAGGTCCTATATTAACAGGTTTGAACGCATCTCTTCTTGAAGTATGCATTTTCTTTGCTTTTGTTCCAATTAGAGCATGACAGTAATCATCGTCCATTGACGCATGCCCAACTAGAACAACTTCTGCACAATCGCTCAAAGCCATTTCAACAGCACATTCTAAATTCAGTTCTGCATCACTGCTTGCTCTATCAATACTCCTCTGACTATATGTAAGAACGACTGGTTTGTTTAAATTCTTCAAAAAGAAAGATAGTGCTGCTGAAGTGTAATGTATAGTATCTGTCCCATGAGTTACAATTACTCCCTGAATTTCTTTATCATTAAGCATCTTCTCCGCAGTTTCTGCAATCTTTATCCATTCATTATAGAACATGTTTTCAGAAGCCATCATAAATGGAACCTCAATTCTTTTCACATCGACCTTGTCAAATAATTTTGGATAAAACCTTGCAAATTCCGATACGTCAGTAAGCCAATGAACTCCTCCGGTTTTGCTATCCAGTTTTGCAGCTATTGTGCCTCCAGTAATTATTATCCCAATCTTCGGTTTTCCTTTTCCAGAATGTAATTTATACTCTTTTTTTTCATTCTTGAACTTTCTCAAAACCTTACTTCCAAGAATGTTCTCTTTTGGAATTCCAATATTATATCCACTCCTGAGTTTGAGAAGAACAATACTTTTGTCATAGCTCTCAAGTGCGGTTCCCTCAATTTCTCTAAATTGAGCAAGTTTTAATTGTATATAGTCTCCAGGATTAAATTTCAACTCCGCCATTTTAGTAACTCTTTCCAATGTAAGCCAAATGCTCTGCATTTTCAGAGCAGATCACACAATTGCTCTTGCTCTTAGGCTGATTATATGGTATGTTTAAAACTTTAGCGGAAGTTTTCTCTTTCAATTTGTCCTCGCACTCGATACTCTTACACATAGGAGCAAAAGCAATCTTCTTTCCCTTAATAGCTTTCTCTAATTCAGAAAAACTCTTACATTCGACGATATTATCGTACAAAAGCTTCTTTGCTTTATCAAACATTTTCACCTGTATATCCTCAAGTACTCTCCCAACATATTTTTCAACATCCTTCACTTTCACACTTTCCTTCTTACCATTATCTCTTCTAGAAACTACAACTTCTTTCTTCTCAACATCTCTAGGCCCAATTTCGATTTTCAAAGGCACTCCCTTCATCTCCCACTCATGGAACTTAAATCCTGGCTTATACTCTTCCCTATCATCAAGAATTGCTCCAAACTTCTTCAACTTACTTTCTAATTCTTTAGCAACCTTCAATACCTTATCTTTGGAATCTTCAAACAATATTGGAACTATCACAATTTTATTAATAGCGATGTTAGGAGGTAATATCAACCCTTTAGAATCTGAATGGACTGCAAACATCACTCCCAACATTCTTGTAGAAATGGCATAGGTGTTTTGCCACACATATTCTTTTTTCCCATCCTTATTCAAAAATTGTATATCATAAGCTTTTGCAAAATGTTGCCCGTCGAAATGAAAATCAGGTCCTTGAATTGCCTTTCCATTAGGCATATAATATTCCATACTAACAGAATATTCAGCTCCTGCAAATTTCTCTTTCTCGCTCTTCCTTCCAATCAAAGCAGGCAATGCAAGGTATTTCTCGCACACTTCCTTGTAGATTCCAATTATTTTATTCTCCTCAGCTTCAGCCTCTTTCTTTGAAGCATATGCACTATGTCCTTCATTCCACAAAAACTCTCTCCCCCGTAAAAACGGAACAGGATGTTTGAATTCCCATCTAACAACATTATTCCACTGATTCAGTTTCAAAGGCAAATCTCTCCAGCTCCTAATCCACTTTGAATAAGATTCATACATAATCGTCTCACTTGTCGGACGAACAGCAAGCCTCTCACTTAATTTAGTATCTCCAGCATGAGTCACCCAAGCAACTTCCGGCTTAAATCCTTCAGTATGTTCTGCAAGTTTAGAAAAATTCTTCTCAGGAATAAAAAGAGGGAAGTAACAATTTCTAACTCCAATTTTCTTGAATCTTTTATCAACTTCATAAACAATTTTTTCCCAAATCTCATAAGCTCCCGGCTTATACACTATCATCCCAGAAACAGAACTGTAATCAGCTAAATCAGCCTTCAACATAATCTGCGTGAACCACTCAGAAAAATCGTCTTTCTCCGCACTAACGCCCTTATGTCCTTTTTCCATAGAACCCTTCTTCATGATATAGGTTAACAATTAAGATTAAAAAACCTATCCCTGAGAATCTCACTTCTTACTTTTCTTCCACAAGGCATATGAAATAAACATCACAGCCAAAAATATCAATGGACCCAAAACATCCCCAAAACTATTCCCATTTAATGCAAACGAAGCAGAAGCTCCAACAAAATCAATAGCAAATCCTGCGTAAGCCCACTCTTTCAAAACATTAAAATTGGGATAAACTAAAACAAGAGCTCCAAGAATTTTAGCAACACCGATTATAATGTTCAGATATAACGGATACCCCAAACTTATAAATAATTCGTTTCCTGCCTCACTTCCAATTAATCCCATCACTCCAGAAAAAATCATAAATGCTGCAAAGAGCCCTGTGATAATCCAGTACCAAATCCTAGTAGTTTTCTTTTTCATCTTACCGAATTAAAGTTCAATATTTATATAATCTCCTATTAAATCTTTCAGATAGATAGATATTTAAAGTTTAAAGCGAACTTCAATATATGAGAAAAATGCCTAGATTTGCAAAAGGACTTGCAGTTGGACTTGCCACAGGAGCAGGATTTGGATACGCATTTATTAGTCCAAGTTCTCCAATTTCGTTATTCAATAACCCAACTACAGAAGAACAGTTTCGAGATATAAAAGCACTGATTTATGATATTCGAGATATAAAAGCACGGATTCAACAACATAATTTAGAAACTTTAGCTAATACTTCCGGAGAGAATCGACCAGAGGTTATTCCTTCTCTTGATAATATAGAATTACAAACTAAAACAATAAGCATTCTTGACTTAATAGCTGAAGAAAGAGTTCCAATAGCTGTATTTTCAGGCATAGATTATAATCAAGATGGAAAGTGGGATGCTTTCGGAATTTTTAGCACGATATCCAGACCAGACTATTTCCCAGATATGGACACAATAAAGGATAAAATAATATTAGATAATTACCCAAGAGAAACAATTGTTCACCTAACTAAAAATATTCCTTATGATATCTTGCTAAACGAAACACAAAGAGAAGATATTAGAGTAGAAGCAAACAAAGAATACTACTCCCAAATAACCTCTCCATTCATAGAAGGAAGAGAAGGAGTTGATTTTTATATTAGAAGAGAATTCAAAGACACATATGACAGTTCTGAAGAGATTAGAAAATCAATGGAAGAAGCTGGTTTGAAAGGACCATTTAGAACTATGACTGAAGCTGAAGCTGAAGCGTTAGACACACAAGGAAAAAAATATCTTCTGCCTGCAGAACATTTCATTGCAGCCGTAGAATCTGGAAGAGCCGGAATCGTCCTAGACGCAATTAGCACTAATTATCCAAACTGGAATAATTATAAAGAAGAAAAAGTTAAAGAAATTCAAAAGTAAAAAATAAAAAACTAAAGAGTTCTTAAGGCCCTAAAGGTCTGAAACACAAACCTGTAGTATCTTGACATCCATCTGCGCACTTAACGCAAGTCCATGCGCCTCCTGCACACCCACAAGAACATTCTCCTCCTCCTGCAGTATTAGTACATTCATTCGTTCCAGCGTTTCCAGCACCACATGCAGTAGTTGGTTGTTCACAAGGCAATGTCAACTCATTTCCAACATCAACTGAACCAAGTCCTTGACCCATAGCCCTATCGCCAGGAGAAGCCTGAACAACTGCAAAGCTAAACATTCCGACTAAAAGCAACGCAAGAACAGCAGTAGAAACAAACCATTTGTTTATCATAATATCTAATTAAACAAACCTCCTTTCAGTTTTGTCTGAAGGTTTAAAAAAACCATACAATCTCTTGTTATACGAACTTTAAATATCTTATTGTTAACTAAAAACCATAAATCTTGCTATACTTCTCGTTCAAATATTTCACATATACTACAGGATTCAACCCTTCTCCGCAAACTTTCTTTATTATCTCGTCAGCAAGATAATGACTTCCGTGTTTGTGCACTTTATCCCTTAGCCATTCTCTAATCTTTCCAAACTCTCCTTTTTCAATCTGCTTTTCAATCCCTGGATGTTCTTTCTTTAGCTGCTCATACAATTGTGCAGAATAAATAGTGCCTATAGCATAAGTAGGAAAATAACCAAAGTTGCCCATGCTCCAGTGCACATCCTGAAGACATCCTTCAACATCATTTTTTATATCAACATTGAATAGCTCTTTCATCTTCACATTCCACACTTTTGGTAAATCTCTCACCTTGATACTTCCTTCAATCAGTCCAAGTTCTATCTCAAATCTCAAAATAACATGCAAACAATAATGTACTTCATCGGCTTCAACTCTTATCTTATCAGGAGATACAAAATTTACTTCTTTGTACCATTCATCAATTCCTCCAGTTAATTTGAAATCCTTCTTGAATCTTGGAAAATAATACTTCCAAAACGGTTTTCCTCTTGCAATCATATTTTCCCAAAAACGAGACTGACTTTCGTGAATTCCTAAACTTGGAGCATCTCCTAAAACATTGTAAACCTCTTTTTCAGGAAGACCTAACTCATAAAGAGCATGTCCTGCTTCATGAACAGTCGAAAGAAATGCAAACATCGGACTCTCTCTATAATTTGTTGTGACTCTCACATCTCCTATCCCAATTCTTGTAGTAAACGGATGCTCTGTCAAGTCTATTCTTGAAGATTCTTTTTTTAACCCCATTCTTTGAGAAACATCATAAACAAGTTTTTCAAGAATTTTCCTATCAAACTCTTTTTTCATCAGAACAAGTTTTTGCTTTCTGTAGACTTCAGAAGATTCAATTTTTCGCAACAATTCAACAAGCTCTTTCTTCAATTCAGAAAAAATAGGTTTTATTTTTTCTACAGTCATGCCCTCTTCATAATCATCTAAAAGAGTGTTATATGGATGCCCTGGAAGTCTATTGAACTCAATTCCTTTCTTAGAAAGTTGTACAATCTTTTCCAGATACGGAGCAAATATAGAGAAATCTTTCTTCTTACGAGATTCCCTCCATTTAGGCCCTGCAAGAGCAACAGCCTTAGAAAATTCTTTTACAAATTCCTTAGGAACCTTTCTTGCCTTAACAACATCTTTATACAACTTATAGACGATAAGTTTCTCCTTACCCTTGAGATTAGAATTTTTTAATTTTCTAAGTGCATTAAAAAGCTCATCAGAAACAACCTTATCGTGAGCTATTCCGCTCAACAAAGAAACTTGTTCAGACCTTGATTCAACCCCTCTTTCAGGCATATAAGTCTCTTCATCCCAACTCAACAATGCGTTTGCCTGCCCAATAAGAGTGATGTCTTTCTGATAATCCTCAATTATTTTCATCTCTTTTTTCATTCTTCTCAAAAAAGGCTAAAAGATATTATAAATCTTTACGGGCCCAGGAGGAATCGAACCCCCATCACAGGATCCGAAGTCCCGTATTCTGATCCATTAAACTATGGGCCCAAAAATAGCAGTATTTGAGAACTTTTAAACCTTGATAAGTTCTTTAAAATGGCTTTATATATAATATAATGAAAAAAGAAAAAGTAATTGACGCCATCGGTTGGTTTCTGCTTGGTCTTTGGTTGATTTCCACAATTACACAAATTTATATTAGGGAAGGCACAACAATCTTCTGGTTTTGCAATTTAGCAGTTTTTGTGCTTGCGATTGCATGTTTCCAGAGGTCATCATTTTTAGTTTATTCCATACTAGCTCCGGCATTAATCTTTCAATTACCTTGGGCATTGGACTGGTTAGTGTCTACTTTTACAAACATCATTTTCCTTAATTTGAAATCTTTCTATGAAAACACACCATTTTTCGTGATGATACTATTAACATTGAGACACCTATCGATAATCCCCTTATCTTTAATCCTTCTACTAATGATGAAGCCTGAAAAACCTTCAAAAAAGAAAGGGTATCTTGCAGTATTGGCCTCGTTATTAATTTTCTTAATTTCATATTTTATTCTCCCAGAAGCCCACAATGTAAACTGCACCCATAAATCTTGCATCCCTATTCTCGAGATGAACGGAATAGTTTACTTAATTGCTTGGATAATTTTCTCAATATCAGCCTCATGTTTACTATTACTAGGAGCGTACAAAACCCATAAAATAATTTATAGCAAGATTAATAAACAAAAATAACCTCTCCCCTGAATGGAAAGAGGGATGAGAAAGCAGACTTTGGGAGGCTTAATTCTTTTGATAGCAGTGATATTGTTCATAGTCATCGTTCAAATAACGAATCCTACTTATTTTTCACCAGGTATGCAGATAATGCAATTCGACTCTCTACAAGACTACTTTACCAAAGCTCCTTCTTTAACAGAAGATCTCTCAAATCAAGAAATATTAAATCTTATAAACAACGAGGCTCAAAACCAGAATAACCAGCAGATTAATGATATCCTTAACTCCCTTACAAACGATCAGAAAGTCAATGTTGCAAGAGGAACTTCTTATGGCCAATCTATAGCTAACACCTGGACAGAAAATCAAAAAACGACAGTACTTGAATTCATAAACTCGTTATTCAATAATCTTCCTCAAGATTTGCAATTTGCAAGTGCAACTCCTGGAAATTCCAGAACAGATTATTTTGCACAAAGAAGTATAGTGCGTCAACCAATTCCATTAGATGATTCATGCAAAGATGCAGGTAATGAATATGGAGATGGAGAAGTAATTTGTACAGAATCTCCAGATGGAAAACCTCAAACACAAACTTGTAAATGTACTAAGCAGATAGGCCCTGTAGTATGCAATTGGGTTTTGAAGACTTGCGAATCTGGAGAAATATGCATTCCGACTGACAACGATGATGGAGAAGATCCGGGCTGTAAAAGATTAGCGTAAGATATCTTCTAATTGCTTAAGCAAACTTTAAAACTATAACTCCCCTTTGGCTAAACATGAAACAAAAGTCCCAGCTTATCCCTTCTATTGCAATATTGATTGAAACCATTGTAGGTGCAGGATTTCTAGGAATACCTTTTGTTGTTGCTAAATCCGGTTTCATAATTGGCGCATTCCATATAGTTATAATCGGTCTGATTATGTTGCTCACAAATTTGTATCTTGGAGAAATGTCCCTCAGAACGAAGGGAAATCACCAACTTACAGGATATGCTGAAAAATATCTGGGTAAAAAAGGTAAACATGCCATGCTCATTGGCCTCCTTCTATTAATACTTCCAGCTCTGCTTGCCTACACAATAGGAGTCTCACAAAGCATAAGCTTTTTGATAGATAAAGATTTTTCACTTCAATTGCCCATAGCGATTTTGTTTTTGATTTTTATGACTATAACTCTTTCTTTTGGTATCACCACTTTCAAAAACAGTGAAGTCATCGGCCTGTTTATAATGGGAGCCCTTCTGATAGGGATAGTAGTAATGTTTGCCCCTCAAATTGAAGTTGAGAATCTATCAAATTTTAATCTTTCCCATGTCTTTGCCCCTTTTGGAATAGTTTTGTTTGCTTATCTTTCTCTTACAGCCCTTCCAGAGTTAGAAAGAATCCTAGAATACCAAAAGCACAAAATGAAAAAAGCAATTCTTTTGGGAAGTATAATTCCTATAGTAGGATACCTCCTCTTCGTAATGGTTGTTGTAGGCTTCAAAGGAGCAAACGTTCCTGAAGTTGCCACACTTTCTATGGGAATAATATTCATTCTCCTAGGCATCATTGCCATGACTACTTCATATATCGCACTTGCATTTGCTATGAAAGCTATGCTACATTATGATTACAGATGTTCTCAAAAAGTTTCCTGGTTAATAACTTCACTTTCAGCAATCTTCCTTTACACTATTGCTTACAAAATGCATTTTACATTTACAGGTATTCTTGAAATAGCTGGAGTAATAACTGGAAGCATTACAGGAATTCTTACTTTACTGATGATAAGAAAAGCAAAAATTCAAGGCAGTAGAAATCCTGAATACTCAATTCCAATAAATAAATGGATATTCCTGTTAATAATTTTGATATTCATAATTGGAGGAGTAATGACTCTTTCAGAATACATCAATTTCGCCGTCGCATGGCCTTTCTAACTCTCTCCATAGCAATCTCCATTGCGACATCCCTTGGAGAGATTTTTTTCTGAGATGCTTTCTTCAAAACCAAGTCAGTGTTCTTATGAATTTTTTCCTTAACAAGTTTGTTCATATAGTCAGCCCCCTTCCCCATGTATTCAGCATAGCTCGATATCACTCCTCCGGCATTTGCCACAAAATCAGGAACTATCAATACTCTCTTAGAAAGTTTTTTTTCTATTTCGATACTCATAGGGATGTTAGCAGCCTCAACAATTATTCTAGCCTTAACCTTATCCACATTGCTCTCATTTATCACATCAGGCAGAGCCGCAGGAATTAGAACATCTACATCCAGTTCAAAAATCTTTTTTCCGTCAATTTTCTTACCATTGCCATTTACAACACTCCCAGTCTTTTTCTTCACATCTAAAATTTCTTCGTAATTTATTCCGTCTGGATTATACAAGCACCCCTTACTATCACTCACAGCGATTATTTTAGCTCCGGCATTCTCAAGATCCTTGAATGTAAAAGTGCCAACATTTCCAAATCCTTCAATAGCTATAGTAGCCTCCTTGACATTTATTTTTTTATATTTTAAAGCAACCTGAACAGCATAGCTCACTCCAAAACCTGTGCTTCCGAGCTCGTGAGGCAATCCACACGCTTTCTCTCCATGAATTTCTTTACAATAAGATATAGGCTTTCCAGTTGCTGAATTAAAACTACCATTCTCCTCCACAAAAATTTGCATTTCCTTTTCAGAAGTGTTTACATCAGGAGCAGAAACATATTGACTCGGACAAATAGGTTTTATCGCCCTACTAAATGCCCGGATGAATTCTTCTTTTTTATTTTTCTGAATTTTACCATCCCAGATTATCCCGCTTTTCCCTCCTCCAAATGGAAGTCCAGCCAAGGCACACTTCCAAGTCATGGTTCTTGCAAGACGAAAAACTTCTTTCACATCTACGTTAGAAGTCATTCTTATACCGCCCTTTGCAGGTCCTAACGCAGTGTTGTCTATTACAACAAATCCCTTCATTCCAGTATGTGAATCATAAACCTCTAGAATCTTCTCAGGCCCGAATTCATCTGCAAAACTTTCTATTTTAATAATATTTTCTCTATCCATTTAAACGCATTTTTGAGGGGGAGATTTCAAAATTCCTCCTAAAACTGTTATTGCCTCTTCTACGTCTGATCTGGACGCGACACTCATAGCCGTATGGAGATTTCCGACTGCTACACCTAGAACAGCAGAAGGTATTCCTCCTTTTGCAGCAAAAACAGAAGTTGCGTCCGTTGTCCCAGACTCGCTAACCTCTAATTGTAATTTAATTTTGTTCTTTTTAGCAATAGACTCCAAAGCTTCAGTAATACATTTATTGCTTATCATTTCGGCATCTTTTACAGTTAAAACAGGACCATTTCTTAAGGTAATAGCGTCGTTGTAAGTGTTATGAGGAACTACATCAACAGCTATAGCATAATCTGGCTGGACATTGAAAACTGAAACTTTTGCCCCATAAAGTCCCACTTCCTCTTGTACAGTAAATACAAAAATTACTTCATACTTCGTCTTCACTTTTCTCATTAGTTCGAGAAGAATATAACAACCAATTCTGTCATCAAGAGCCTTCCCTCCTATAATATCTCTAGCACCAAGAGTACAATAATTTGAAGCGTCACTAAAAGTAACGTAATTTCCCACCTGAATTCCAATTCCAGTAAGCTCCTCCTCAGTCAATCCAGTATAAATGTAGAGATCATGCATCTTCAAGTTTTTTGAGACGTCCAATCCATCCAAAACATCATCCGTTGTGATAACTCCCCCTATTTGATAGCCGTTGTCAGTTTTAACGTGCACTCTCTGACCCACGAGAATAAACGGGTCTATTCCTCCAATTGGGCTTATATACAGCCTTCCTTTTTTGCCTACAGAACTAATCATCAACCCGATTTCATCCATATGCGCAAGAAGCATCATAGCAGGTTTAGCGCCTTTTTTTATGGCTATGACATTACCCATCTTATCAACTTTTACATTTTTAACATATTTCTTAGCTTCTTTGATAATGAATCTCCTCACATCCCCTTCATCGCTACTTACTCCTTCAATATTTATAAGCTGTTGAAGAAGTTTCAAATCACTCTCTTTCTTCATTGCCTAAAAAAACCAATTTTATATTTAAACTTATTGTGTTGATAATACTAACTCCCAAAATTTCTTTTTCGTTTTGAGAACTCGTTTACAGCTCTTTTCAAATCCTTCGCAGAAAAATCAGGAAATTTTGTTTTAGTAAAATAAAGTTCAGAATAACTTGATTGAAATGGCATGAATCCACTAGTTCTGCACTCCCCCGAAGTTCTAATTATCATGTCCGGGTCAGGAATATCTGCAAAATCAAGAAATTCTAAAATCCTCTTTTCGTCTACTTCCTTCAGACCTTTTCTTATTATCCTATTCACAGCCCTAACTATCTCATCTCTACCCCCATAATCTAAACAGGCTTGCACATATAACCCATTAAAGTTCCTGGTTTCTTTTTCAGCTTTTTCAAGTTCCATGACAAGATTTTTTGGCAATCTATCTTTCCGACCTATGTGCCTAAATCTAACATTATTTTTTTTAGAATAATTTATTATATCTTGAACTCCCTTTTCTAATAGCCTGAAAAGAAAATCAACCTCTTTTTTATCCCTCTGCCAGTTTTCTGTAGAAAAACCCCAAAGAGTAACATACTTAATTCCAAGCTTTTTCGCCTCGTCTAAAATACTTGTAACATTATCCCGGGACCTTTGATGGCCTGCAACAGCCTCAAGCTTTTTCTCTTTAGCCCATCTTCTGTTGCCATCAGGTATTATTGCCACATGTAAAGGCAGTTGGTTTTTATGAGCCATATTAATCTTTTCTGCTATTTAATCTTGCAAGTTCATTCTCGAATTCGTTCTTAAACCTTTCCAAATCAGCAGTCTGTATTCTTGCACCTACAGCTTCATCATGTCCTCCTCCAGTAGAATTCTCAAATTTTTTTAGAATTTTATTTATGATTCTTCTGACTCCCACTCCTCTCAAAGATAGATTACTTGCTGCCCCATTAGAATATGCTACTATGATATACCTGTTTGGAAATCTATGAGAAAGCTCATTGGAGATGTCAGAGCTTATACTCAAATCTCCTCCATATGAGAAAAAAAGAAGATTTTTACCGGCTTCCTTAGAAGCTCTTTCTACAAGAGAATCATATTTTTTCTTCAGCTCCTTGTATTTTCTCCCAAACGGGCTGTTTGAATCAATCTCTTCAAAAATTTCTGAAGGAGATTTTGCAGATATCAAAAATCTTTGCAGATAAAGAACATGCGTAACTGAATCTTTCAATCCGAAGCTAATAGCTCTAGCACAAAGACCTATCCCTGTTTCGTAGTAAGCCTCGAAAGGTTTTTTTACCTTTCCCCAATATTCTGGCCACCGCTTAGCAAAAATCTTGTAAAACTCAGGCATATAATGATCTGCTATACACCCCATTATAGCGAGCCAAACGTCCTCCTCTCTATTTGAAACTTTATAGCTCCAATAAGTAACAGGTTCTGAACTCTTGCTCTTCTTATTTCTAGTAGGATTATAAAGAAAAATCTTATCATAATCATAATCTGTAAAATCTACGTCATGATGATCTATCCAGACTATTGGCAAATTTAATTTCCTTACTTCCTCCACAAAATTCTGTCCTAGAAATGGCCTGTCCAGAACAAAAATATAATCTGCATTGAGTTCTTGAATTTTCCTTACATATCCTGAGTCTATATCTGGATGACTCCTAACAGCAACTCCCTTTCCTCTGTCAATAAACCTCCTCAGAAGAACGTAGCTACATAACCCATCTGCATCGTTATCATAGAAGAAAACAGGATTCTGGGCAGCTTCCAAATGCTCTCTTATTTCGGCAATCTGCTTATCGCTGATCATTTCTCACATTCGGAGTATTTCTATTTAAATTTGCCTACTCTCAAATATTTTACTATCTTCAAGGATGACAAATTCCACAAAAATCTTTATAAACCTAAACTTCCAAAATAATATATGAATAAATGGGCAGAACTTTTCATTGGTTTGATACTAGTTATAGCAGCAGTACTTGTCTGGTATTACTCAATTGTCGCCTGGTCTCCATTCTGGGACTTTGGCACAGCAGCATGGAATTTCTTTAAAGGCGGACTTGTATGGTTTGTTATAATGATAGGAGTTCTTTTCATCCTCCTAGGCCTCTCAGACCTTAAAGGGTAAACTAGTGTAATTGATACTATCAAGAGTACCATAATCGATAAATAATCCTATTTCTCAATGCGCTCATGTCTAAAATCTGTAAATACTGCGGTGAGCCTGATTGCAATAAACACTCTTTATTTGTAGGGAAAGCTGTTCCAATAACCGAGTTCTCTGGCTCATCTCCCCCTGAAATATTTGTGGGAAGATGGAACTACCCTAATGTCTACACCGGAATTCTTTCCCCTCAAGAGTATGGAAACACACAGATAATGTCCTCTCCAGAACTCTGGCATAAAAATAAGCTTCCGATATCAAATATTATAGACCTACGCCATAAGTTAATTTACGGAAGAACAACTTCCAATATTAAAAAGATACCCTCAAATTTCAAATCAGTATTCCATGAGATAGCCATGACTCATAGGTCTGCGGCAACAGAATTCAAATTAAAGAAACCTGTAAATCCTGAAAAGCATCCAGATAACAGAGTCCCTTTAATATCCAAAGCTGCAACAATTCAATCAGTAAGACTTGAAGAGAATACAAAAATTGATAAAAAAGTTGATTATCTTGTAAACGACACAGACGTAAAATCAGTGATTTCTATTCAAGAGCTCCATAAATCTAATATCCCTATCTCAAATATTATTAAGCTTCTTTCAGCAGGTCTTCTAGGACTAAAACAAAACAGAAAACTCGTCCCCACACGATGGGCAATAACTGCAACAGACGACACAATATCAAAAACAAAATTAGAAAAAGTAAAAATGTTTCAAGAAGTTCCAGAGTATCAAGTATTTCATGCAGAATACCTAGGAAATCATTATGAGTTTCTTCTCCTCCCAGAACCTTACTCATTCGAAGTCATAGAAATCTCCCTCAAATTTTACGGAGGCGTCTGGCAAGACTATGAAACATTCTTCCCAAGAAAAAAATATGCAGATTCTGTCACAGGCGCATATTATGCAAATCGCCTAGCGTTGGTAGAATACCTAGAAAGAATAAAACGTCAAGCTTCATGCCTGATTATAAGAGAAATCCGTCCAGAATACTACGCTCCTTGTGGAGTAGGTATTCTAAGAGAAACATCTCGTTCTGCATTCTCTCAACAGCCTAAAAGATTCAATACCTTAAAAGAAGCCCTCACAGATATACAATCACGTCTTAAACAACCAATAGAGAACTACACGAATAAATCTTGGCTCCTTAATCAGCAAAGACAACAAACAAAGCTTAGTCAATTCTTCTAGAATTACCTTTTCTTAGCTTCAATTCTTTTTAGAACTTCTTTAATGTTCTTATTCAACTGCTCCATTGCAGCTTCCAACTCTTGCTTGCTCTTTGTTCCAGTGCACACAAGCTTCCCATTAGAGAACAGAAGGAAAGTTGTTGTTGGATCATCTAGTTTATAGACAAGTCCTGGAAATTGTTCTGGTTCATATTCAGTATTCTCAAGTTCAAGAGCTAAAACATTGAGGTTAAGATCTACATTGATATTTCCAGAGGCAACAATGTTCTGCACAGTTATCTTTGGCTTATCAGTTATCTTAACCCCAATCTTCGCAAGTTGTTTTATGACTTGCTCAATCACCTCTTTCACTTGTGCAACACTTTTTGTTCCAGTGCACACAAGGTTCCCAGAAGAGAACACCAAGACAGCAGATTTTGGCTGCTTTATACGCAGCACAAGTCCTGGAAATTGTTCTGGATTATATTCTGTGTTATTCTGTGTTCTAGCAAGTTTTGTCAAAGAAACTGGTTTCCCCAAAGAGCTAGTTGCGACAATATTTTGCACTTTCAAATCAGATTTTTTGTCAGCCATGTTAATTAGATACGATTTATAAAGAGAACTCCTTTATAAAGCTTCCGTCAATAACTCTAATATAATTAATCATCGTCGTGACAGACTATATTCTCTAGTTCTGCAATAGTATTTCTTAAATGTCCTATATCTCCTGAAGGTACTCTTTTCTTAGGAGAAATGTAAAAATGAACAATTTCTCCTTGAGACGGACATTGCATCAAAACATTCAATACTGAAGTTGCATCTACAGGCTCATTACCTTCCTTGTGATAATGTATCTTCCCATCAAAACCTGAAGCAACATCTGATATTGCCATAGAAGGCCTTGCATGAATTCCTAACCTATTTCCAACAACTAAAGTCAATTTGTATGGATTGTCCTCATCATAAAAGGTCATAAAAAACTGAAAATATGTCTATTTTTATATCTGTCTAAAGACATTAATCAACCCAATCCGCCTTTCCTTCTCTTCTGCATCCGAGCAAACTCATTCTTTAAATCATCCAAGGTAGCTACATCATGCTTCCCTCTTTCAGGACGATAATGTGTTATTTTTGGAAACCTTAAAGCATATCCTGAACTATATGTAGGACTTGGCTGAACATTTTGATAGGTAACAGAAACAACAACACTAGGTTTTACCTGAACATAACCTTTTTCTTCTTTTATTATGAGTGGCTGAAGAATATCATCTATTTCCTTATAGGTAGTTCCATCACTTCCATCCTTCTCCTTTAGTCCCGAAGAAACTTTTCCAACTTCAACAAGTTCCCTGCTTCCTGAGTTTTTCCTACAAGCAACTATAAAACTTGTAAGTCCTCCAGCCCTTTTACCTTTTCCGTACTCTGCTCCAACAATAACCAAGTCCAAATCTTTTGCCTCTGGTTTCATTTTCACCATATACCCTACTCTTCTCCCAGGCCTATACGGAGCATCAAGCTTCTTCACCATTATCCCCTCTTCCCCTATTTTCAAAGCTTCTTTGTAAAATTTCTCAACTTCCTTTTTATCATCAGTTACAATCTGAGTGGATAATCTAATCTTCCAAGGCTCATGTTTTACTATTTTTTCAATAACCTTTCTCCTCTCAGTGAAGGGAATATCTATCTTGCTCTCTCCATTTAGATAGATAATATCAAAGATATTTATTTCAACAGGTAATTTTTTTATAAGTTTTTCAATCTCATATTTCCTTCTTATCCTCTGACTTATTGCTTCAAAGGGCTTGTATTTCTTTTTTTCAGGATCATACCCCACAACTTCTGAATCCAATATGAAGTCTTTTCCAACAATTCTGTCTTTCACAACTTTTACAACATCTGGAAATTGATTAGTAACATTATCAAGTCTCCTAGTAAACAAGCTTACCTTCCCTTCCTTGTCTTTGTTTATCAACACCCTAAATCCATCGTACTTATGTTCAACAGCTACCTTACTCCCGCAAATTCTAAAAGCTTCATCAATATTAGTAACTTTCACAGGCAACATCACTTTCAAGGGTCTTCCAGGAACGATTTTCACTTTCTCAAGACCTTTCTTACCTTTAGAAGCCATCTCAAATACTTCTGCAAAATCGTTTACCTTGTCATATGTTTCTTCAACAACATCTTTCATTTCTTTATCTTCCCCAAAAAAAGAAACTACTATAGCATCTCTTAGAATAGCATCTGCAACCCCTACTCTCAAATCATTAAGAAGAGTCCTTATAATGTATACTGAACCGCTTCCAGAAGCAGAACTTAGCAATTCGACAACATAACTAAGCTTTCTGTCTACCGCTCCTTTTCCAGTTATGTCCACAATCTTCCTAAGATTATCAAAAACCCTTGCCACATCAAGCTCTTTGGAGAATAGAGTAGACTGTCTTTTCTTTCCAATCAGCTCTGTAGCCACATCTCCCAAATCTCCAATCTTATGGAACCTTTTTGTTACTTCCTTCACATCCACCGCAGCAGCCCTCGATATTGCCTTTATAGCCAATTGTGTTGATATCCCAAATTCTCTTTCATCATAATCCGGAAGAACTCTTCCCCTCAATAAATATATCCATTCACTATGATCTTTCAGCTTCGGTAAAAATCTAGCCAGAATATCAACTTTTTCCAATTTTTTTGTTGTACTTGATAGTTTTTCATAGATTTCAACAAGCTCTGAATATTTCATCTCAAAATAAAGAACTGATTATTTAAAAACCATCACTTCAGAATATAAAAATTTATAAGAAAATCTTATAGAGAAGGTTTTATGAGGGAAAGAGAAAAAAGCAAGCTTATCAAAATTATAAAAGCATCTGGATGCACTCTAGCTGCAGTCTCTTCATCATTACTATTCCCAACAGGGCTCTACTTAATAGGTCATGGAATAGTAGAAGCAGACGCTCCGGAAATCTGTTATGGGGTGCTTTCTGCTTCAGCAGGAACAGGCATTTCATTAGGATTTGGCTATGCTGCCTTAAACTATTACAAATCTCTCAGACAAAGAGAAACTAATTAGAATTGATTAGTCAAATCCATTAGCAAGAACTATCACTTCATCCTCAAGCAATGGCCTGTGATACATTCTCACATCATCTATATTTCCCCAGTAATAATCGCTATATCCACTTTCAGAGTTAACATTTGTCTGTGCCCCAATTATCAAGTTACTCTGAATATCCCCTGGCTTGACATTAACAGCATTCTTAACGCTCTTTCTCTCTCCGTTTATATAAAGTTTCAACTCATTTCCATCATAAATAACAGCAACATGATTCCAAGTAGTTGGATTTGCTAGTACAGAAGACACAAGAACCTCTCCGCTTCCATCCGCATTAGGATAAAATACAAAATATAATTTTCCTGCAGAATCTAAAAACATAGCATAACTCTTTTCATCAGGCATATTATTCTTGCTCATAACAACATAATACTCTCCTTGAGCAGGAGTTTGTTGTAATCTCATCCAAGTTGATATAGAAAAGGCGTTATACAAGTCAAAATCACTCTGCGTATCAACATAATCCTTCTCGCTTCTCTTGAAGAACAAGCTATTTCCCACCTTTCCGTTAGCTATTGAAGCCCCGTTTACAAGAGCATCATTTATCTGCACATCGGTCACTTCACTAGTGTATTGCTTTCCACTTTTATTATAAACAGAATCAAATGGCCATCTTGCCCACTGTGCGATACCGAATCCAGACCTCAACATTGGATAAGTCTTGCTATTTACAATTATCCAAGTATTCGCAAAATCCCAGTATTGATATGTGCTTTGCTGTTTCATTTGAACTGTTGTTTTTCCATAAACTCCTTGGCATTTTCCATCAGGATCATATCCACAAGCCTCTGTCTGTCCAGAAGCTTGCATATCAAAATAATGGTCATCATCTATATAACCAGATGTTAAACGATCAACTCTTCCTATATATCCTCCTGTCCCGTCTTCCCTTCCAAAAACTGCTCCAGCAGAATAGGATTTATCAAGAACGGCCTCGAATTCTAGATCACCTACTAGACCTCCTGTATCACGACCATCTACAAGACTATTAGATACCTTGGCCAATGAAAATACTTCTCCCACGTATCCTCCCAAAGCATTTCCAACGATTCCCCCAGCAGAATTAAATCCGTAAATTTTGCCAGAGGAATAAGAGTCTTGAATATTTCCTCCTGTCGACGATGTTCCAGCAAGTCCTCCCAACCAAAGAGAATTTGTTCCATTGAGAACTCCATGGAAATAAGAATCTGATATTTCACCTTCATTGTCTCCAACCAACCCTCCACACTCTTCAACGATTTCACAAGTTACAGATCCAATAAATGCAGAGTTTCTAATTATACCTTCAGAAATAACTGCAATTCCCCCTACAACTGCTTCGTCCCAATCAGAATTATTCATATTTGCACTCACACTTCCCTGATAAACTGAATTGCTTATTTCCCCATTGTTCCATATAGAAAACCCTGCAACTCCAAGAACACTATCGATATCAATAGATATCTTACCATGAACCTTACCACTTATTTTTGTATTCTTTATAATCCCATTGTTTAATAATACAAGACCGCTCTCCAGAAAGATCTGATTTGCTTGTGATGAAAGCTCATTAAAAATATTCACATCTAGATTTATATTTTTTATCTCTCCTGAAGATACAGCAAATAAAGACACATACTGAATAGTTTCCCCTGACCAAAACTCTTCCTTAATCTGAAGATTATTTACGTTCTTGATATCAAAACCATTACCATCATAAACCCCTGTGAATGGATTTTCCAAACCACCTATAGGATCAAAAGCGATACCATCAAGGTTAATATCTGCCATTTGAGTGTAGCATCCTTTCAGATCATCTCTCACATTATCAAGATCTTGAACCGTCCAGACCTTATATTTTTTGCATCCTCCAAAGTCAGGCTCAATGAAATTGCTTGAGTTTATCTTAAAAATGTCAGACACTTCAAAACAGTATAAATGAGCATTTTCAACATTAGAAAAATAATCACAATCTCCTTCAAAAGAATTTGTCCAATCGCCGGATGTCTCTGAAAGAATACCTACTCCTGCATAATCTTCTGAAGACTCACTATTCCAATCGCCACAAGTGCTATAACCATTACTCCCCACAATAACACTTCCATCGCTTGCAGTTCCAGTATAAACATTAGGCACTTGAGCGTCTCCTTCAAGACCTGTTCCATACTCAGTAATTTCTATGGCTGCATCAAGAGTACCGTCTAATAAATCAGATTTACTATCTGCAATCTTTACGCCATCAATCCTTACATATTTCCCGTCATTTATTTTACCTTTGGCATCCTTAGAACTAGAAGAAAGCCATGCAACATATCTTCCGTCAAGTCCCGCTCTTCCAGCAGCAAGATTACAAACTCCATTTGCACCCACAATTCCTCCAAGATTAGGAGAAAAAGTATCATTTGTTAAAAATACCCTCCATTCATTCGGATTGGTAGGTCCTAAATCTCCTCCGACATTTCCTCCAGAGCCTATCCCTCCAAGGTTTCCTGCTCCGTCCCTCTGCACACTCGGACTGAATTCCGGAGAATTAATATAACTCATAATTGCTAAAGAAACGATAACAATCCCAACGACACTGGTTATTGCAACTAAGGTATTATTTCTTCTATCAACCCTCTTTTCTCGCTTCATCACTTTCTCTTAATGTAACATAGATGACTGTAGGTTTAACTTTATAAATATTTAGAGAATCAAATCCAGCCCCTCTTCCTTATGCCCTGATTATATATCTGGAAAATAAAACTTTTTTCAGCAAGACTTCTATGTTTTCTCAAATAAGCAACCCTTCTTCCTTTATCGTTCTCAATCTCGATAAGGCATTTACTCCAATATTTCAATATGTCTCCTCCGACCATTCTTTTTTCATTATCCCAGCTGTAAATTTGATTTGTAACAAGAACAGGAATATTCTGTTTTCTGGCAATCTCTGCAAGAAGTCTCATCTGCCTAGTAAGTTCAGCATTCACTTTTTGTATATGCTGAATGTCTTTCTCCATTTTTCCATTTTCAACATCTTCAAGTTTCTTTTCCCGAGCATCAGCAAACTCAAGTCTATAAAGCATAGTCATCCCATCTACAATAATCAAGCTTATTTTATTGTTCAAATATTTCAATAGCTGGTCAAAAGCATCTTTCTGTTCCTTAAAACTTGTAGGTTTCAATAATAATATGTTCTCAAGCACTTTATCCAACTCCCCGTTCTCATTGTCAGCACCAATCAACTGCTTCACTCTTTCAGAAGAAAAGCCTCCTTCAGTATCTATAAATATCACTTTATTTCCTTTTTTAGCTTGTGAAACCGCTGCGCACAAACAAAAGTTTGTTTTCCCACTTCCAGCCCCCCCATAAAAAGTTGTTATTATGTCAGAATCATACCCTCCATGAAGCCATCTGTTCAAGTCATAACTTCCGGCAGATAGCTTCCTGTTCCCTGGACTCCTAGAACCCGGAGAGGTTGTAGAGTCATAACTTCCGGCAGATAGCTTTACCATGAATATCCGTCAATTATCAGATATATAAAAATTAGTATAACGAATAAATATAAAATAAAAAAATAAAATTGTTTTTACCTTCTCTTTTTCTTCTTAACAGGCGCAGAGCTTACTGAAGCTCTTCTATCGCTCTTGGCTGTTTCAAAGACAAGAAGCAAAACAGCAGCAACCAGTATTATCCAGTAAGAAAAATCGGTCTGCCATAAAGAAAACCCTATAATTATGGCCAACAGAGCAATTTTCCAATTTTTGCTTATCATTTTTCACCTCCTATAAATCTAAATAAAAATAATTTAAAAATGTAATGTTATCTCCTTCTCTTCTTAGAGCTCTTTTTTGGACTTGCGATTGGCGCAGTAGCTGATCTTTTCACGCTACAGCAGTTTGTGCACATCCAGGCATGTAACAGCAACAAAATCGCAGCTACCACAATTATCCATTGCGAATAAGTCCATGTCCATAGTGCAAACACTATAATGACAATAGCCAATATAGTTTCGGTCCATTTACAATTGCACTGCATTCTTCACCTCCATAATAACATTGAAGAAAAATGCATTAATAAACATAACGTTATTTCTTACTAATTGATAACTTACTAGAATCTTTCTCTATAGCAGAGATTGCTTCACCGATAGCTTTTTTTACAGTCTTGCCTGAAGTCTGAACCTTCAAAAGTGCAGGTTTAGAAATGTGCTCTCTTCTCCATGCAACAAAATCAACTCCCTCAGTCTTGCTCAGATAAACTCTCAACAATTCAGCTATTGTGACATTATCTATCTTGAGTTCAATATCATCCTTTTCAGATTTGATAACTTCGATTTCCATAGTAATCATCAAGAAAATTGCTTTTTAAACCTTTCCAACAATCACATAAATATTATTAAGTAATCCCACAAAAAAAAGTCCATGTTACTCCTAAAAATACTGGGCTTAATAGACCTAATAGCTGCCTCAACATTCCTGATGTTGATATTTGGAATAAACCCTCTTTTGCCCTTAGTCTTGTTCTCAGCAGGTCTTCTTCTCTTGAAAGGGCTGTTCATCATCACTGGAGACGTACTTAGTCTTATTGATTTAACCGGTTCTGTAGTCCTTTTAATAACTCTTCTGATTACAATACCTTCAATAATTTCCTGGGCACTTGCTTTCTTATTGCTAGCAAAAGGAGTAGTAAGCTTTGTTTAATCGATTATTTCTATATCTCCGCCAACCCAAGCATCGGCGTCTGCTTTCTCAATCTTCTTCTTAGACTCATTTCTTCTCTCTTCCCTAAATTTCTCAGCCTGATTCTCCTCAAGCATCTTCCTGGCAGAGTTAAAGGCATCTTTATCCTTCCTCAAAGAAATTCCTAAAGCTTCCTCAAGCTTTGTTATAAGAACTATACTATTCGAATCAAGCTCTCCTAATTCTAATCTCTTTATGTTATCTTCGGAGTCTCCAATTGTCTTAGCAAGTTGCATTCTTGAAATTCCCTTTTCTCTTCTCATCCTAGAAAGCTTCCAGTGAAAGTTATCTTCCAAAGAGTTAGCAATTCTTTGCCTAAGACTATCTTTTGCAGCCTTGTCCTTTGGAGTTAAATCTAAGGTTAAATGATTCTTCTTCGCAGGCATAGGCACATTCGCCTGTGCGTATATCTCCTGTTTAGATGGAGTGTTCAGAATAAAAAGTTCCTCTTCTTCTGCTTGGGATTTCGGAACACGCATAATCTGCCCATCCTTTATCACCTCTACAACAATTTCATCATACATGAAAAATCAAGAAAACTCCTCTTTAAATTGTTTATTGCTCTAAAAAATATAGTTAATTTAGGTATTCTTTAAGGTCTTCCGTACTCCTCAAATTGTAGATAATTACATCTTCATTTATTATTACTGCTGGAAATTCTTCTATTTTATACTCCTGTACTAATACTTCTAGAGAGACTAGCCCTTGATCGGCTGCTATCGGAATAAGAACAAATCTTGCTCCATCCTCGTCCTTAAGATCCCTTAAAATTCTAGACCAGATTATCTGCTCACTTATTTTAGCAACATCTTCAGTTTCATATTCATACAAATATACCACGCTGTTTATATTGCCGCATCTTTTTCTTAGCTCGATTATATTTATCCAATAGATTGTCCTAAGCAAGTCATACTTCTTATGTAATATTTTGGATGCGCCAGTTATCTTATTTGAGTTATCATAATTTTCCAAAAGCAACGCTTCCTCGTATATTTTATCAGCAAAAGTTATACTCACATCTCGAAGTTCATCACAAGAGATTTCTTCTGAATCAATCAAGCTTGACAAAGCATAACTATCATATAAAGATATCTCTGAATCATAAAAGTCTATAGCTATAGAATCTGTTCTCATCTGTTCTAAATATACTCCCAAGACAAGGCCTACTGCAAAAACTAAGACTGCTACGAAAAAAGCCTGCCAAAATGCGTGTTTTTTATTGCTAAACATCTTCTGTATCATCTCCAAGCATATTTCTTTCTTAAAAGTTTGTATAAAGAAGACATTAAGATTATTGGATAGATGGCTGTATATATCAACGAGTAGAAAAGAACCGCGAATAATCCTTCTTTCTGCCCCGTTTCTTTATTCACTATCTTCAGTGCAAAAAATAAGAAAACAAGCCCTGCCAGAAATAGAACAATTCCAAGGAAATTCAATATAGAGGGATTAAGATTAACATCTTGTAGATATAAAAGAGCAGTATTTGTGTCTATACTAAAGATAGTTGTTAGGTAATATTTCCATATTCTGAGGAATATCCTCCATCCGAGAAACCCAATCCCGAAAACTCCCAAAAGCAAAGAGATTGCAAAAAAAGGTAATATGAAGAATCCTAACATCCCTCTTCTAAACCACGCATGCTTGTATTTGAAGATAGTCTGCATACCTCCGATATTCCACCTTACCCTCTGAACATACCATTTTTTCAAGGTATCTGGTGCAACTGTTGTGACTTTTGAAACAAAAGACATCCTTATTTTATATCTCTCGTAGACAAGATGCCATGTAGCTTCTATATCTTCTGTCATGTTGTTAGGATCGAAACCGCCGATATGTTCTAGCGCTTTTTTATCATACAGAGCCAAAGGCCCTGGAGTCACATATATAGCATCTAAAAAGCCCAAAAGTTTTCTTGTAAATGCAATCACCTTATACTCGACCGCTTGCAATCTCCTTAGAAAATTATCTGCCCCTCGAACTTGAACTCTTGTGGTTACAGCCCCAACTTTTTTTTCATCAAAAAACCCCACCATGCTTGATAGAGCATGCTTTTCAGGATAAGAATCAGCGTCAACAACTGCTATTAATTCCCCTTTTGCAATTTTAATTGCTTTGTTAAGAGCATTCGCTTTACCCTGTTTTTCTGCCAGTAGATATTTCACAAGAGGATATCTTCTCTCCAACTCTTTTGCTATTTCAGGAGTCCTATCTTTGCTGTTATTATCTAAAATTATTATTTCTACGATGTTATCATAGTCTGAAGCAAGCACACTCTCGACAGTTCCTTTAATGCTTTTCTCTTCATTATAAGCAGGAATCAAGACAGAAACAGAATAGTGCTTTGTTATCTTTGGCACTGAAAACACTTCTTTTCTGTTTTGGATAAACGTCAAAACAAAAAGACTGAGAAAATAAATCGAAATGAACATGTATAATAGATACACAAAAGTTACAAATTCAACCATTTATTCACTTCCCTTCTCCTCTCCAAAAGATTTGCCATTTTTCTGGACAGAAAAATAGTCATAGAATTCGTCGCTAAGAGTCAATTCATGAGTATGTCCCACTTTCCTTTTATGCACCAACCCCATTGAAACAAAATTCTTTATATGGTCATAAGATTTGTTCCCTCTTATTTTCACTAGAACGCTCTGCTTCATGGGTTGTTTGTATGCTATAATTGCTAAGGTTTCCTGCTCTGCTTTAGTAAATTCGCTAGACCCAGTAGCAAGTTTATTAACCATTCCGAAATAATCTGGAGAAACATCCATCTTCCACAAGTCATCTTTTCTCACTATCTCTATGGCAGAATCTTTATATCTGTCAGTTAAATCATCTAAGAGTTTTCTAAGCAGAATCGGATTAATATCTGTAAGTCCCACTAACTCCTTCAGATTCAAAAATTTTCCAGATATGAACAATGCAGCCTCAATCTTTCTAAGATTTTCCCTTTCCCTGGAATCATCAATCTCTTCTATACTCTCACTAGAAAACTCTCCTTCTTCCATGTTCAACCCTATGAAATGATATTTTTAAATTATCTGAACTATCCAAAAGCGATTAAAATCCCTTCTATAATTGCAGCTATAACTAATAATGGGAGTATTACAGTGACAATCACTTTCAAAGATTTGTCTATTCTTCTAAATAATTCTTTTTTCCTTTTCTTAGAAGGCACAAAAACAAAAGTCCCAAGTTTTACACCGAGGCCTATTGCAATAAATATTGCCGGAAGCTCAAAAATTCCATGAGGGACAAGGCTGAGAAGGATAGAGAATCCTGCCACTGAAACCGCTTTTGCAGAAACATAACCTATAAGTGCTCCATTCATCAAAGCATTAAAGACTGGAAATATTCCTAAAAATACCCCAAAGACTATTGCAAGAAGAGCGCTCATAAAATTATTCCTAAATATAAATATTATAAGTTGTAATGTATCAAGTCCTTCTGTCTGTTTAAGCACATCCCTTAAAATTGGATCAAAAAAACCAAAAGAGGGTGCAAAGATATAACCTATGATAGCGCTTGCTACAAAAAGCATTACCGCCAACAGCAAGAAATATTTTGACTCTTTAAGATATTCCCAAGACTCTCTCAAAATATTATTCTTTCTTTTCATCTGAACATCCTGTTTAACATTTTTACCTTCCTTGCATACTTCTTCCTCAGATAAAACCCATATGCGAGACCTGCAACAAGCCCCCCGAAGTGAGCCGTATTTCCTACAGGAAGGCCTCCTGCAAAAGAAAATATCCAAAGACCAAACATCAGAACAGCCATTGCAGCCCACATAGGCATTGGGATAACAAAAAAGACCAACACTCTAAGTTTAGGTATCAACACCGCCAACAACCCCCCTAAACCAAACAAAGCCCCAGAAGCTCCTACTGCAAAAGTATCAATCCCTCCGAAAAGAGCCTCGCCTCTAGGAACATACAATCCAAGATAAGCAAAGCCCACGAAGAACAAACCTGCAAGTATCCCAGAAATCATATAAAACCAGAAGAATCTTTTTCTGCCAATCAATTTCTCAACAAAATTTCCTATAAAAAACATGGACACCATGTTGACAAATAAATGAGTAAAGTTTCCGTGCATAAACATGCTTGTTATGAAAGTCCAAACATAGCCTTCCAATACTAAACTAGGTCTAAGAGCAATAAACTTAATAATTAATTCTGAGCCCTTCATCCCGTAAAAGTAAATCGCCAGTCCAGAAATTAATATGAATGCTATGAACACTCCTACATTTATAGCTATAAGCAAGTTTGTCAAGCTCATTCTCTCGACGAAATTACGATTCTTTTTACCAGATAATCCTCTCCTTCTTATCGCCATGACTATTTCCTCTTTGCTGTTTTTTTAGAACTCTTCTTGATGTTTGTTTTTTTGGGAGTTTTTTTAGAAGTCTTTTTAGGAATTTTTTTCTTAGTAATCTTCTTGCTTTTCACTTTTTTCTCAACTTTTTTAGGCTTCTTCTCCTTAGGAGTTTTGCCTTTCTCCAAATCTCTAATTCTTTTCCTCTCCACTCTTTCCTTAACCTTCTTCTTTTCTTCTGCTTTTACCTTTCTCTTCCTTGCTACATCCCCCTTCTTCAGAATTGCATCTATTTCCACGCTAACTAGCTCAAGTTTTCCCTTAAAGTCATTTATTCTTTTTACCAAATCGTCAATAATCTCTTTATTCTCTCTAAGCTGAAGAACCTCTCCACATTCAGGACAAGTGAAGTTATATATCAGAGCATTCTCCTCCGTCATTTCCATCCCACACTCGGGACAGTAATAGAATCTTTTACTTTGCCTGCTATGCAATTGCTCATCAAAAGACTTTATTTCTTTCTCAATCTGACCTCTCAAAGTCAGTAAAGACTTTTCTATGTCTAGTGTCCAGAAATAAGTATACCATCCACCATTCTTCTGATCTTTTTTCCTTATAAAACTCACAAGCCCAAATTCAGAAAGTTTATACAAAATATTTCTTGTCTGATTGATGTTTAAATCTAACTTTTTGGCAATTAAAAATTCATTGATGTTTTTTTTACCATACAGCAAATCTACAATTTTTTCAGCATTTGGTCCAGCGACAGAAACAACAATATCCTTGAGAAGTTTTATTTGCATACACACTTTTGCAAAAAGGCAAATAAAAACCTTTCGCCGGAAGAAAATCTGGGCAGATGTCTGTTTTTGTTACCATTATATAATTTATATAAACCTATAAAAATCAATTTTGAGAAAGGAGTATATGTTTTTAGATAAAAAAGAAAAAGACTCAGGCTTGCCTGACTTGCCTGATAGAATATCATTAACTCCTCCTTCCTGGGAAGACTATTCTTCTGGAGAAGAAAAAGCAGAAATTCATGAGCTTCCATCCTTTCCGGACTCTCCTATGAAAAAAGGTTTCAGCCAATCCGCAATAAAAGATGCTATAAATACCGAGGATATTCAAGAGGAAGCTCTTAGTGACCTTCCGGAGTTCAACGAAGAGAGTGTTGAAAAAGAAAATCCAAAATTCAGACTAACAGAAATGGAAGAGTGGAATCCTAAGACTGAAACTGTCGCTTCCATGCGTCCTGCAAAATCAGTTTCAGGATCCAAACCTGTATTTGTGAGGATAGATAAATTTAGAGAAGCCAGAAATTCGTTAGAAAAGATAAAACAAGGTTTGAATGAGATAGAAGATTTATTGAGCCAGGTGAGAGAAGTAAAAGCTAAAGAAGATCAAGAGCTTCTATCCTGGGAAAAGGAAATGGAAAATGTCAAAGCGAGAATTAGTAATATCACTACAGACATTTTCGAAAGAGTAGAGATTTAATATGGAATACGTAAAACTCGACCCTTCTGAACAAATCTATGGAAAAAAGCATTTACTCCATTCGCAAATGGAAATCCTTGATATAATGAAGCGTTACAAAGAGTTTACAAAATTACGAAAGCTCGAACTGAAGCTCAAAACTCTTCTTAAAAAAAAGGTCTCTGAAGTCAAAGAAGAAACAAAACTGCTCGAGACTATTCTTCCAAAAGTGAAGCATGCAGATTCAGAAGAAAAAACTCTAAGAGACTATCCTAAAAAAAGAAGTGATCTTGAAGATGAAATAGATGATATAAGAAGAAAGCTGGCTGAGCTTCAATAAACAAATAATTTTTAAAACTCCCTTCTTTCATAATTCTATGATAACCCGCCAACAGTTAATAAAAAAATATATCAGCTTCTTTAAGAAAAAAGGACATAAAGAAATCCCCTCTTATTCACTAATACCTTCTAATGATCCTACAGTTCTTTTCACAACAGCAGGTATGCACCCCCTCGTCCCTTATCTTACAGGTCAGCCTCATCCTCTCGGAAAGCGACTTGTGAACGTACAACGTTGTCTAAGAACAGACGATATAGACGAAGTTGGAGATACAACACATCACACTTTCTTTGAAATGTTAGGAAACTGGTCCCTAGGAGATTACTGGAAAAAAGAAGCAATAGAATTTTCTTTTGAATTTCTAACAAAAGAGCTAAAAATTCCTAAAGAAAAATTAGCAGTCAGCTGTTTTGCAGGAGATAAAGACGCTTCTAAAGATACAGAATCCGAAAAAGTCTGGCTATCTCTTGGGATTCCAAAAGAACGTATTGCTTTTTTAGGTAAAAAAGAAAATTGGTGGGGTCCTGCTGGAAATACAGGTCCATGTGGCCCTGATACAGAAATATTCTATTGGAATCATCCAAATAAAAAAGCTCCCAAAGCATTCAACCCTGAAGATAAGAATTGGGTAGAGATTGGTAATAATGTTCTTATGCAGTATAATAAAAAATCTGAAAAACTCTATGAGGAATTGAAACAAAAAAATATTGACTTCGGTGGCGGAGTGGAAAGAACAATATCTATCCTAAACAGCCTCGATGATAACTATCTCTCTCCAGTCTTTCTTCCAATAATAAAAGAGATAGAAAAAATATCAAAAAAGAAATACGATTCAGAGATAAATACAAAATCAATGAGAATAGTTGCAGATCACATCAAAGCAGCGATCATGGTGCTTGCAGACAGTCATCAAATAAAACCATCTAATGTTCAACAGGGATACATCATAAGAAGATTGATAAGAAGAGCAATCCGCCATGGATTCATACTTGGAATAAAAGAAAACTTTACAACAAAACTTTTTGATTCAATACATAAAATATATCCAGACTACGAAGAGCTCAAAAAAAATAAAAACTTCATCCTCACGCAACTAGACGAAGAAGAGAATAAATTCAGAAACACCCTTGAAAAAGGAATTGCAGAATTTGAAAAACTTACAAAGAACAAAAAAGAGCTCTCTGGAAAAGAGACATTCTTATTGTTCCAGAGTTATGGTTTTCCAATAGAAATGACAGAAGAACTTTGTGTTGAAAAAGGAATAAAGATGAAAATATCAGATTTCCAAAAAGAATTTGAAAAACACCAAGAACTCTCAAGAACAGCTTCTGCAGGCATGTTCAAATCAGGACTTGCAGACAATTCAGAAAAAACAACAAAACTGCACACTGCAACTCACCTTCTTAACGAAGCCCTTCGCCAAGTATTGGGAGAAGAAGTGAAACAGCGAGGTTCGAATATTACTCCTGAAAGACTTCGATTCGATTTCAACTTCTCCAGAAAACTCTCTCCAGATGAAATAAAGAAAATAGAAAAACTAGTAAATGAGAAAATTCAAGCATCCCTCAAAGTTGAAAGAAAAGAAATGCCCTTAAACAAAGCATTAAAAGAGGGTGCTCAGGCAGAATTCGGACATAAATATCCTGAAGTAGTTTCCACATACACCATTCTCGACCCTTCAGAAAAACGAGGCTGGTTCTCAAAAGAAATTTGCACAGGCCCCCATGTTTCCAATACAAAAGAACTAGGAAAATTCAAGATACTAAAAGAAGAATCTTCAGCAGCAGGAATCAGAAGGATAAAGGCAATAGTGGAATGATTGCTCAACTATAGTTCTTTGAACTCCCAGAAGGTTTCTTTCTAAGAAAGCTTGTAGTAGCTAATTATAAATACTTGTTAATCGATTATCTACAATGAACGAGATAACTAAAGACAACTGCATTTTCCCTCTATGTCCCGAATGCAAGGAAGGCTTTCTAGTCCCATTCTCATTTAAAGAAGATGTCTTTGAGAAGTGGAAATGCACTCGCTGTGGTTACACTGTAAGAAAAAATTAATTCTGTAGGATAAATAATCTTTTAAACAAGCACACTAAGATTTTTTATGGTTAATCACACTACTGCTAGTTACGGATTTACTTTAGATAGAGATAGACTTGACGAAGCAATCTTAGCCATATATCGTGCAGCAGAGCAAAGACAGGGAATTTTTGAAAGAGATCTTGGACATTTTCTTCCTCAATGGAACCTTCCTCCTGAACTCGAACATTCTCCAAAACAACAACAGCCTAGAGATACTTATCAATCATCCCTTTTCCTTTGGACTCGACTATTCTGCGACAGACTTTCCAGATCAAGACACTTAATGACTACAACTCTAAAAACCTGGAAAAATCCTGATTCAAAATGGATATTCTTCCCCAAACAGACAATTGAAAGAACTCCTGAAGATATAGAAAAAGTTCTAAGAGATAATTTAAATTTTGGACTGAGAAATGATGGAAAAGAAAAACCCAATGGAGAACGATATCGTGACAATGCAGAAAGGATACTTTCTACATATGATGGAGATCCAAGAAACCTTGTTAAGTATAAAACAGTTGAAGAAGCGAGAGCTCATCTTATGAAATTTGATGGAATAGGAACAGGTCTATCAAATCTCTTCATAATGCAAGTCTTAGAAAGAGAGGTTGCACTTCCATTAGATCCTGAAAATGCTCTACTAAAGATAGACCGACACAAAGCTGGAATTCCTATATATGTAGGAGCTATCAAACCAACAAATGGAGAAATAGATTCAAATCTTGTTGTTCCAGTTCTAGAAAGCGAATATAGAAGAATCTGCCATCAATACGGATTAGATGCAAGACTTCTTGATTCTGCTCTTTGGATAACAGGTTCTGAAGTTTGTGCCGTCAAAGACTACAGATCCTGTCAAGAAAATTGCGTCCTTGCTAGAAGTTGTATTTCTAAAGTTCCAATATCTGAAGAAACTGGAAGATATCAAGTAACTATAGACGGGAAAAGAGTTGAGACTCGGCGAGAAAGAAACAATCCAGGATTATTTTTCCTAGCAAATGGTAAGAGTTAAGCAGCTTCTTTATGTGCATAAGGCATCATCCATGAGAGAGCATTTCCAAAAAGCTGGGCTTGACCATTGCTCCCCCTATTTGCTCCTTTCCACCAAAGAACAGCATCTATCAATGACATATCAACCTCTCCTTCAGATTTTAAGAATCTTTCATCAGAAGAGAATATTTCTCTTGCTTCTTCTTCGATCCTCAAATAATCTTTTTCGCTCGGAGTTCTTCTTACTTTTTGCGAACCAGTTTTTCTCCTTATTGGATTATAATATCCCTTATTCATCTCAACACCCAGTTCATTAAGCCCCCTCATGACGTGCACATCTAAAGCGATAAGATTTTTTCCTCCCAAACATAAATGCCAAAATGAAAATGTCTTATTACTAACCCATTTAATATCTCTTACATAATTTTCTCTGTCCTTAACACCTGCCTGGAGAACATCATTCCACCATTCTCCGTCCCTATTTGTAAAATAATCAATAGCACTGTCAAATCTTCTTGCATATGCAAACCTTAATCCAATTCTTTTTGATACTCCATACACTCTATCTTTATCAAACAAAACCTCTAAAGACGCAAATTTCATTTTTGCATTTTTATCCTCAGGACGAGATTCATCTCTCAGATTGTAAACAAAATTACTAGCTGGTTCCCACCCAAGCCCCTGGCTTGCAATACACCACAATAAATTTTCAAGCGCTCCTTCCTTTCCTAAAGGATTTACAACATGATCCTCAAGAACCTGCCTCGCTTCCTCAATCTGAGCATCAGTAATATCTCTAGTCGTTTTCATAATGAATTAAAATGATGGCAAATCTGAACCTTCATTCGCTTTTCCATTCTTCCCAAGATTTTTAAGTATTTTGTCGGTCAAGAAAGTCATCTGCCCAGCTTTTTCGGCATAGTCTGTATGCAAAGCATCAACTATTTCATCCTGACTTTCCAAAAATCCAGGAAGCCAATCTCTATAACCAGAAACTCTAAACCTCGTCACGGGGAATGGTTGGATGTCATATCCCCAGCATCTTAAGTTGTCAGGAAATTCCTCTCTAGATACCCTAAGCCTGTCCAGTCCCAAGACGCCCACATCAACATCTATTTCCCTTTCCTTAAGTCTGGCATATAAATCTCTAACAGTTCTATTAGGATTTTCATTAACCTCTGAAAGAAGCCGTCCAGGAATTCTCCAATAATTTTCTATATCTCTCGGACTTTGAGAGCTAGAATGGTCCATCTGATCAGTCGGAGAGTCCAAAAGCATTGCGCATACCAAGCTGATAGGAGCAATAATAAGCCTCCTTCCACCTCTAGACATAGCTGACATTAATTCTCTGTTAGAAAGCCCACTTGGTTTTTCATCCCGTGCCCCATATTGAAAAAATGCATAATTCACCTCAGGCGATTCTTGTCCCCATTCAAAATGATTATAACTCAAACTTTCTAAATATTTTTCTAATTGAATAACGGAACACCTTGGTCTACTATTCCGCGTAGAATTAGACTTAACCTCTGTCTCAACAGTTCCATTTTTAGTCTCTAAAGAAACATCAGGGTGAAAGCTTCCATTGGGCAGTTGAGTGGGGGTTCCCCCGTATGCGGCTGCATAAACATTTTTCCAAAAAAGACCCACGTTTTTGGCAGCCATAGACCTGTCCTGCCAATCCTCCCCCTGCTTCCAAAGAGCTGGTTTGACGCGAACGATATCTCCTTTAGCCACCCCTCTAACCATAAGGCTATCTAAAAAATGAAGATTAAAAAGATTGTTGTCCGAGAACTATAGCAATTCCCAGATTATCAGCCCTGCCGACAACAGCAAACAATAGACTGCAAACCATATGAAATTCTTCCTATTTACAAGGACATATTTGAACATCAAATGTATGGTTAAAAGTCCTACTAAAAAGCTTACAAAACTTGCCCATATCATTTCTGGAGGAAGAGCTTGATTCCCTATTGCCACAAGATTAGCTCCGAAGATTACAGGAATTGACATCAAAAAGCTGAACTTCATAGCAGTTTTTTCGTTCAATCCAGATAGCACTCCTGAAGATAAAGTAGCCCCACTTCTAGATATTCCAGGAACTATAGCGACTGCTTGAGCCACACCTATAATCAAAGCTTTCCGATAACCGAGGTTCTTTACACCCTCCCCAAGTTTTACCCTATAGACTGCAGCTAGCAATAACACCATCCCAGTTATACTAAACCCAAATGCCACTACAATGAGATTACTCAAAACGCTATCAAAAAAACTTCTCGCGAAAAAGCCCAAGATAACTACTGGAATGGTTGCCACAATAAGCAATAAACCCATTTTTCCATGTTCACTATGAAATTTGCCTCTTAGAATATCCTGCAATATATCAGTAATTGTCTTTCCAAAATAAACGAAAACTGCCATAAGAGTTCCGAAATGAAGAGCCACTTCAAAAGGAAGCCCTCCGCTAAATCCTAAAATTTTCTCAAAAATTACTAAATGCCCTGAACTTGAAATCGGAAGCCACTCAGTAATCCCTTGTATAACAGCCAAAATAAAAGCCGCCCAAACCTCGCTCACCATCTCCGAGAAAATAAATCCTGATTAATAAACTTAACCAAATAAAAAGAATAAGGAAAAAATTAAATAACTGTAGGAGCCGAGAACTTGGTTTTTAAAGTCCTCAAAAGCTCTCTTTCATCTCTGGTTATCCCGTAAGATGCATAAAGATCGTCTAAATCCTCTCTCGCATCTTTCCGGATTTCCTTGTTCCGAGGAAACTTTTTATGTTTCATACCGTATAAAACTCAGACTTATTTATATAGAAAATCGGATTCTAAACTCTATTTTTTACTACAATTTTGTTTATATAGCGAGTCACCGAAAAATAACAAACCATAGATTTATAATCTGATTCACTACAATTTCAGAATTCTTCTTACTGAAAAAAAGGAGTAAAAGGAAAAACTACTTAGTATTTTTTGCAGGTCTTATATACAATCCAGGTTTTCCTGGTTTAGCTTTCTTACTTTTTCCTTCAGGGTCAAAAAGATTCTTATCATTAATAGCCTGGACTTTTACAATTACGGCTCCCGAAGCAGAAAGTATTCTTTTACTATTTTCCTGATAGACGGGAACTTCTGGAGGAATTGCGTAAATATAAACTTCTGGAGATTTTATATTGGTTATTTCTTTCACATGTTTGATATCTGCAATAGTTCTTTCAACAGATTCGTACTGTTTTTCAAGCTTATCGTCAATCTTTTTCTCATCCCAAACAGGCCATTTCTCCAAACTTACAAAATTTTTCTTACCAAGTTTGCTCCAAAGCTCTTCAGCAACATGAGGACATACAGGAGAAATCATTCTCACCCAGTCTTCAACTATCATATTATAGAAAGCTTTCAGTTCCGTTTTGTCTAATGAAAGTTTAGCATCTCTCACAAGAGCAAGCATGTCAAAAACAACACTGTTATCATACTCTCTAAGTTTCATCCTCTCGATATTTTCGCCTGCCTTTTTCTTCAGTCTGTTAAATTTAGACACATACAAGCTACTTACTTTTCCAACCTTCTTCTCTTTTATTGCCTCTTGAATCTGAAGATAAAGTTTTCCAATAGTTCCTCTTGCATTCTGAGCTTCCTGCTCCTTCCAGTCGAAAGTACCCTCTATGTTAGATGATTGAGTCATATAAAATCGGAATATATCTGCCCCGTATCTTTCCTTCACAAAAAGAAGAGTTATTAGATTTCCTTTACTCTTACTCATCTTTATCCCCTCACTTATCACAAGTCCATGGAAAGTAATCTTCTTAGGCCAGTATTTTTCAGGAAATACTCCGGCATGTGCAAAAATCATAAAAGAAAGATGATTTGCAAGATGTAACACAAAAGTATGTCTATGGTCTACAGGCATCCAATACTCGAAACTTTCTTTAATCTCCTTAAGAATTTTTTCTTTAACACCAGTTTCCTTGCTCACTTTCTTCAAATCTCCCTTCCCCAAGAAGATATAATCAAAAAACTTCTCCGTCAGGTTCTCTCTTTTTAATTCATGCTCTCTTATCAATGCCTGAATGGTATACAAAGTCATGTAAATGGTAGAATCTGAAAGCGATTCGATTATCCAGTCCTTATTGAAAGGAAGCTTAGTTCCAAGTCCTCTTTTTCTAGCACATGGTCTCTTGTCCAGCCAAGCAAAAGTATCCTCAAATTGTTTTCTATAATTTTCAGGAACAATCTCAACATTTTTCAAACATTCAAACGCTTTATCTTTCCATCCTTTTGAATTAAAATCAATAAACCATTGATTGTCAAGCACTGCAACAATTATCTTTCCACCACTTCTTGAAAACGCTTTCCTAGATGTTTCATACATTATATCTGCCTTCTTCTCTTTTATAAGACGTGCCTTTATCTTTTCCTTTGCATCTATGACTTTCATTCCAGAATATTCTCCACAAATGTCGTTCAAGACTCCTGTATGAAATCCTTCCTTGTAAACTTCCTGTGTTAAATCATCAAGTCTTTTATCGTCCTCAAGCACAACTCCTGCCTTTTCCACAACTTCGACAGCAGCTCTGTTCCCATATTTCTTTGTCTCTATTATTGGTATGACTTCTATATCCTCAATTTCTTCAATCTGTTCGAGTCTAAAACCATAAACTTTCTTTTTGTCCATCTCACTCATTTCCTGCAAGTTCCTTAGAGCAATATAATCATAAGGGGCATCACTAGGAACTGAAGTGACTATACCTGTTCCGATATCTGCATCGACAAATTTAGATGGCAATATCATTAGTTCTCTGTCAATCATAGGAGCAATAACTTTCTTTCCGAGAAGTTCTCCTTTGAAGTATCCCTTACTTTCAACGTCGGCTCTCTGATACCTGAGTTTTTCTAAAGCTTCTTTGCTCAAAATCCAGTCTTCCTCCCCAACTTTAGCTTCTATATACTTAACATTGGGATTTATCCAAAGATTTGTTTGTCCGAATACTGTCTCTGGTCTAAGAGTGGCAGCAACAAGAAACTTATCTCCAAACTTGAATTTTAACAGTGTAAACTCCTGTTTTTCTACAGAGTTTGAATCTGCATCCTGTATGTCATCTTCACCCATAGCACTCTCATCCTCAGGAGAATACAACACGGGATATTTTCCTTTTGAAAGATATCCTTTATCATGATATTTTTGGAATTGCCAGCTCACAAGCTGTTGATGCTCCATGTCCCCTGAAGTAAAGCTTCTTCTCCAATCCACTCCCAATCCTAACTGTTTGTATTCGTTTATCATCTTAGGAATAAAGAAATCAACAATCTTTTGAGGATTCTCAAAACCTCTAACAATTTTCTTCACTTTTTCCTTATCACTTACATAAGCAGAAACATACTCCTCGTAAAGCCTTATTTTTGACTTATCTCCATTTTTTATTGCAGAAGCAATTCCTAAAACTGGAGTTCCAGTTATGTGAAAAGATATAGGATAAAGCACATTGAATCCTTGCATCCTTTTATACCTGCAAAGAATATCGCTCTCAACAACCGCTCTCCCGTGTCCTAAATGCAAACTCCCTGAAATATAAGGATAAGGAGTTGTAAAAAAGAATTTCTTCTTTTTCTTATCGACTTCCGCTTCAAAAATCCCTGCATCCGCCCACTTCTTCTGCCATTTCTTTTCAATAGCAGAAAAGTTTATTATTTTCTCAACCATCCTTAATCAATCCCAAAACCTGAATTTAAAACTTTCCACAAATTTAAATACAATATTTTCCTTCACAAAACATGATTCAGGCACAGTTCTCAGGAAATAAAGTTTACTCAAACTCTCAGGATGCATTCTCTTTGTACGATAAATCTCGTTTCGGGGAGAAAAAGCCTGGAAAAATTGAATACTCTCTCATTGAGGCTCTCTACCTATTGCAGAAAGATAGAATTTCTCTTTTTCAGAATAAGAAAGCCATTTCTTTTGAGCAGTTTTTAGCAAAGGCAAAAAGGATAGACAAAAGAATAGAAATGAAGTTACCAGTATTCTCTGAGCTGAGAAGTAAAGGTTACGTTTTAAAAACAGCACTTAAATTTGGCGCAGATTTCAGAGTCTACAAAAAAGGCTCATCCCCTGGAGAAGATCACTCGCTCTGGATTTTGTTCTGCGTAAAGGAGTCCGAACAGCACAGTTGGTACGATTTCGCCGCAAAAAACAGAGTTGCCCACTCAGCAAGAAAGAACCTTCTCTTAGCGATTGTTGATGACGAAGACTCTGTTATTTATTATGAAGTCTCTTGGATTAGGCCCTAGGCACAATAATCTTTATAACAATAGCAACTTTAGTGCATGAATGCCTGACCTGCAAAAATTGTATTCAGATAAGGAGAAAATACTCTCGACACTGAGACAGAAAGGACCTAGCTTCCCTTCAAGAATATCCAGAGAGGTTGGAATCTCCCCACTATTTGTTTCAGCCCTGCTTTCGGAACTATTATCTGAAAGAAAATTAAAGCTCTCACATATGAAGGTTGGAAGTTCTCCAATCTATCTCATCCCCGGCCAAGAAACAAGACTCGAAGAATTCTCCCAATACCTAAACAACAGAGAAAGAGACGCATTCAACATTATAAAAGAAAAATCAGTTTTAGAAGATGAAAAATTGGCTCCTGCGATAAGAGTTGCACTCAGATCAATAAAAGACTTCGCAATTCCAGTCAGTGTAAAAGTAAGAGGTGAGACAAAACTCTTCTGGAAATTTTTCACAGCAACAGACGAGACTGCAAAAGAAAAAATTCAGTCAATCATACTCCCAGCATTACCTCCAGCGATTAAAGAAGAAAAAGTAGAACCTCTTCCAATTAGTCCGAAAGTTGAAGAATTCATTGAACCGGCTAACGCTGTTGAAAACATTGTTCATGAGCCTGAAGCAAAGCCAGAAAGAAGACTAGAAAAAGAACCTCCAATGGCTTTGATAGAAACCAAGACACCTATTCAAAGGTCAGAAAAGCCAAAAAAAGAATATGAATTCCCAAACTCCATCAAAGATTACTTGTTAGCTAAAGACATAGAAGTTCTCGAAGACCTGTTAAATAAGAAAAAAGAGTTTATTTCAAAAATCAGAATAGACACCCTATTCGGAAAACAAGAATACTACCTTACTGCAAAGGAGAAGAAAAAAGTCTCAGAACAAGATCTTGCTATAGCCGTGCAAAAAGCTCAGGCTGAAAAGATGCCTGCTCTATTTATAGCTCCAGGAGATCTCGACAAAAATGCAAAGGAATATATAAAACACTGGCGTAATCTGATAAAATTCGAGAAAATAACAATATAAAATGTCCAAAGATTCAGAAAGACAAGCTTATAGAGACCTAGGAGTCCCAGAAGAAAGAATAGATGATGTTATAGAGCTTGAAGAAGCTAGAAAAAGAAATCGAAGAATTATAGAAGAATGTGGAAGGACTCCAACAATCTCTAAAATAGTGAGGCAGATTGCATATGAAATCTTTTTTGGGCAACAGAGAGTAGAAACACGCTAGTTCAGATAAAAATACTTTTATAAAATCACAATCCCTCCTCATTGAATGAAAAAAGAGAACAATGAAGTAACTCCTTGGAATGTTTCAGACAAAGTAGATTATTCCAGCTTGATAAAAAAATTCGGCACGGAAGAAATACAGAAAAATGTTTTTTCCAGTTTAAGCAAAGCTCACCCAATTCTTAGAAGAGGATTTTTCTTTTCTCATAGGGATCTTAATCTCTGGATTAAAGATGCAGAGTCAAAAAAAAGAGTCACAATCCTTACTGGAAGAGGTCCATCAGAAAGAATGCATATAGGGCATTTAGTAGCTTTTCTTGCAGCAAAATCCCTCCAGGATGTATTCAACTGCGAAGTTTACATCCCAATCTCTGAAGATGAAAAGTTCTTCGTCAAACCCTCTCTTTCTATAGAAGACGCAAAAAAGTATTCTGAAGATAATATTTTAGACATAATAGCCCTAGGGTTTAATCCAGAAAAAACATTCATAATACGTGATTTCTCATATCCTCCATTATATGAGATGGCTTCAAAAATCTCCAAGCTAATCACTTACTCAGAGGCTAAAGCAGTATTCGGCCTGAAGCCGGAGAATAATATTGGATGGTCGTTTTATCCTGCAGTGCAAGCCGCGCACATCCTGCTTCCGCAGTTCATTAAAGGAGCCCACAGAACCCTAGTTCCTGTAGGAATAGACCAAGACCCATTCATAAGGCTGACAAGAGACATAGCAACTCATTCCTCTCTCAGGCTCATTAAGCCTTCGACTATTCATTCAAAGTTTCTCCCTTCATTAAAAGGAGCAGCAAAAATGTCTTCCTCAGACACCGAAGAAAATAATCTCATTTATCTTTCCGACTCTCCTACAGATGTAAAAAACAAGATAAATAAATATGCATTTTCAGGCGGAAAAGACACTCTTGAAGAACATAGAAAACATGGAGGAAATCCTGATATAGATATTTCGTTCCAATATCTTAGATTTTTATTTGAAACAGACGATAAAAAACTCGCAAAGATTGAATCAGACTATCGCTCAGGAAAACTTACTACAGGAGAACTTAAAGCTTACACTATAGAAAAAATAAATTCGTTCTTGAAAGAACACCAGACAAAGAAAACCAAGGCAAAAAAAGAACTAAAAAAATTTATTCTCTCTAAATAGTCCAATAAAAAACCTTAAAAACCCTCTATTTCATCATAGTCCCATGGGAAGAATCAAATCAACTTTAGTCAAAAGAACAGCTAGACAGCTGATAAAGGAAAAAGGAAAAATATTCAAGCCAGACTTTGAATACAACAAAAAGCTACTAGCAGACACAATGCCTAGTAAAAAGATAAGAAACATACTTGCAGGTTACTTGGCAAGAATTGCAAGAATTTAAGATAAGAACATCCCAGTTCCCTACAGCCTCTTTAAATTATTAACTTTGGATTCTACTCTTTTCAATCTCTCATCAATACTCTCCAAAAGTTTTCTTCTTTTTCTGTTGAAATAAAGAGTCACAGCTTGAATTATTATCCATAATACCACAAGAAGTCCTAGAGCCTGAATCCAGTTACCCAATCTCCCCAACTCAAGAATGATATCTGCAGGAGTTTCTAAAACCATCTTTTTTCCAAGAAATTATTCTATATTAATCTATCCCAACTTTTAAAAATGCCCTTCCTTTTCTAGTTCTGGCTGCGTAGCTCAGTGGTAGAGCGATGCTCTCATGAGGCATAGGCCGGGAGTTCAATTCTCCCCGCAGCCATGAAAACTCTTATTAATCCACACCCCTTTTAGATTGAATGAAAAAGAGGAATCCTCCAGCAGAATATACTCTCACAACGAATCTTCTCGCATTCCTTAATATTCTGGTGGCAGTTCTAATAATCGTATATGCTTATCAGTTGATAGAAATAGAATTAGGAAAAGCAATCATTGCACTAGGTTACCTAACTATAACAATAAGCACTGCATTAAAAGTGGCTAAAAAATGGTAAGCTCTATATCACCTTTCGTTCATTAATTTCAGCCTATCGCCTTCTTTTCTCGGAATAACATGAATGTGAGCATGCATAACTTCCTGTCCACCAGCTTCAAGGTTATTCATTCCTAAATTAAATCCATCGCCTTTCTTTCTCTCCAACAAGTCCCAAGCTATCTTTTTTGTAAATTCCAACAGCTCATTTCCCAAGTTATTAGGAATATCAATCAAAGTAGGATAATGTTTTTTTGGAATGACAAGAGCATGTCCTTCGGCAACTGGATTTATGTCTAGAATAGCTATGAAATTATTGCTCTCGCCAACTTTCTCTGCCCTGATTTCTCCTCTCGCAATCTTACAAAATATGCAATCGGTGTGCTCACTCATACTAACTCTTGAACATGCTCTTATAAAAAGTTTCCTTTAGCATATCCCTATTGACTTCAGTCTGGTCAAAATCCAGGAACATAGCCTTTTTCCACAAAGCTCTTCTTTCCCTCTTACCTGCAAGAACATCTCCTAACTTTCTGACCTCTCTAGAAAAGCTAGAATTCTTCCAAACAAGATTTGAAGGTATACGATAATGCAATCCTTCATGCACAAGGTTATCTTCCTTTATCATGGCGACAACAGGGATTCCAGTTGATTCCTGTATTTCTTCCATTTTCACTCTGCTCCGAGTCTTTGGCACCCTGTTCACAATCACTCCACAAGCACTCCTGTTTCTTTGTCTTGCGATTTTGGCGACTTTCATGCATGAGCTTAAGGATGGATAATCTGGAGTTGTCACGATAAAAATCCTATTAGCAGTAACGATAGTAGAAAGAATTTCTTCGTTCAAACTTGGAGAAGCATCAAGAATGACATAATCGTACTCTTTCCTTGCATAAGCAAGCTTATTCCTTAGCTTCATAGGACTATACTCTTTATTAAAAAGAAAATTACCTGGAATTACATCAACTCCATATTTCTGATGAATTGCATAAGAAAGCTTCTTTCCGGAAAGAATATCTTGTACACTCCCGGTAGGAGCAATTATATCCATATGTATTCCAAGATTAGGAGCAGAATAATTAGCATCGACTAATAGCACTTTTTTCCCATGCTTATTAGCCAATTCAGAAGCAAGCGCCGCAGAAAGAGTAGTCTTTCCAACTCCTCCTTTTAATGAAATAAACCCAATCACCTCTCCCATCTAAACCTAAATGAAAAAGATATTATAAATCTTTAGAACTACCTCTTAATCAATCCCTTAGTATTATACATCCTTACAACAATGAAATAGACTATAGCTCCTACCCAATGTCCAAGCACAATTATTACAAGCCAAAGAACCTTTTCAACATCATTTCTGAACTTTCTCTTAGCACAATCCACTATCATCCATATCCAGAAAGCCAAAAAGACTATAGCCAAAAGTATCGCAGCACCCATAAACGCCCCTCTGAATGGCCAGTATAAGATATCTAACATATATTAAATAAAAAATTATACTTTATAAGTATTAGCAATCCACAATTCCCTGTGAAATAAAAATTCTCTCATCTAAAGCATCTAAAACTCTGCTCCCCTCTCTTAAAGCAAACAACCTTGAGGAAACCTTAAACTTCCCTCCTTCTTTAGTTGCCCTCTCAAGGCCGGCATTCAACACTCTGATAGGAAACTCTACAAAATTAAAAAGATTAGATTCACCAATTCCCCTAGAAATTCTCGCAATATTTAATCGCATATTCCTTACATTTGGTTCAATCTGATAGTTTATCTCTCCTTCTGGAATAAGGTCTTCCCCTGGAATTTGTACAGGATACCACTCCACTCTAAAATCCTCTGGAGTCTTTTTCTCCCAATTTTCAAAAACACCTAAAGACCTTAGTGCTGCATAAGTTCCATCAGGGTTCTGAGAAACTAGATAAGGAGATCCGTGAAGAATAAGAGTCTCTTCCATCTACAGATTAAAAAAGTTCTGCCTTTTATATTTAATCAATCTCCTGTCTATCCTTTCACTCTCGTCTCAACAATTTTCCCGGCACTTTCAAAAGTGACTCTATCATTCAGCAAATCATTAATAACATGGATAATATCTTTTATATGCACTCTTATCTGCCTGGTTGAGTCTCTATCTCTAATTGTTACAGTTTTGTCTTGAATTGTCTGCCCATCCACTGCTATACAATAAGGAGTCCCAATTTCATCTTGACGAGAATATCTTCTTCCGATGCTCCCACTCTTATCATAAAAAACATTGAACTCTTCCTTCAACTCTTTATATAATTCGTAAGCATCCTCTTCAATCTCTCCCTTGGAAACGACAGGCATGACTGCAGCCTTATAAGGAGCAATCTTCGGGGAAAGATGTAAAACAACATTGTCTCTCTCTTTATCATGCTCATAAGCATCCAACATGAAAACTATAAACGCTCTTCCAACTCCAAGAGAAGGTTCACAAACAACTTCTGGAAGAATCCTTTCTTTGCTATCTTCATCAAAAACTTCAAAGCTTTTCCCACTCTTTTCCTGATGTTGTGTCAAGTCATAATTTCCTCTGTTAGCAAATCCTTGTAATTCTCTCCACCCCATCGGAAACTTATATTCCAAGTCCCATGTATCGACAGCATAGTGGCTTTTCTCTTCAGAAACATGTTGTCTTGCTCTAAAGTTATCAGATCTTGCTCCATTTAATATAAACCAACTAAATTCCTGTGCAAGCCAGTAAGCATGCCAGTCACTCATCAATTCTTTTTTTAAAGCTTCTACAATATTCATCTTCTCTGCTTCTTTTCCAGACTTCTGCATCTCTTCTGTAAGAATTGCAATCTCAAGTTCCGGAATCTCATCTACATACGGACACTTCATTCCTTTCTTTATGAAATACTCAATCTCCATCTGTTCAAACTCTCTGCTCCTAAACAGAAACTCCCTTGGAGCTATTTCGTTCCTAAATGCCTTTCCAATTTGAGCAATACCGAAAGGCAGTTTCATTCTAGCATTTTCAAAAACATTCTTAAAATTCACGAAGATACTTTGTGCTGTTTCAGGCCTAAGATAAGCTTCGTTGCTTATTTTTCCAGGTCCAACATTCGTCTCAAACATCGGATTGAATTTCCCCTCAACAACAAACTCTTCTTTTCCTTCATAATTCTTAACTTCGTGCATATCTACTTTGAATCTTTCTTTTTTCTTCTTGTCAAATATTATATAATCTACAAAACTTGCAACATGTCCTGAAGCCTCCCAAACTTTTGGGTTCGTTATTATGCTTCCATCAATACCCTCAATATCTTCTCTGTTCCTTACATGAAAGTTCCACCAAGAATCTTTTATGTTCTTTACAACTTCAACACCCAAATGCCCAAAGTCCCAGAACCCTGAAAGACCTCCATAAACTTCTCCCGAAGGATATACGAATCCTTTTCTTTTACAGAAAATTGCAAGCTCATCAATTCCAATTTCTGTTTTGACATTCTCGTTTTTTTCACCCATGCCATTCTTCTTGGATTCTGGCTTTTTAATCTTTAGCTGTCCATCAGCTTTTTCTTTTTCTATCATTTTTTTCCTATATTCTTTTTCCACTCTCTTTTTATTATCTTCAGCCTCTTTTTTAGTCCTCCCAAGATAACCAAGAGTTACTGCTCTTACCTTTCCATCAACTCTCTTGCTTTCTCTAAGATAATAATAAGTTTTTCCAGAAATGTTCTTCTTAATTATAAATGCCATTGTCCACCTCCCAAAATCCCAAAGCTCCCTTGCACTCTTTCATTTCAACTCTCTGAATATTCTTAAGAATAAACCCATAATTCCCATATTCTGAAGATGCTAAATGCAATTTTTTATCTTCCTGAAAGTCTTTTTCATTATGGTATTTTTTTACATCAGTAAGTTCTGCTTTTCCAATAATGCTTCCAGAGGGTAGTTTATCAAACCCAAATCTCTTCATAGCTTCCTTATCCACAGATTTTGATGCATGCACTAGAAACTCTCCTCGAAATTTTGTATTCCAATTCCTTATTTCGATAGTCTTTCTTCCAGAAACAACAAGCTCGGCATAAGGCTGTTTTAGAGATAGAGCTTTCACCTAACCACTACAAGAACTGGATATTTAAACATTTAGGCACTACTTAAAACGTTCGAATCCTTTATCAAAGCGCGGAGAGGGATTCGAACCCCCGCATGGAAGCTCTGCAGGCTTCTGCCTTACCACTTGGCTATCCGCGCTTAAACAATCAAACAAGAAACGACTTATAAATATTTACAAACAAACATTCATAAACTCCAATTCTTACAAATTCCCATGTTGAAGCGAATTGCTTTGATTTCTCATTTAACCCTTTTAGTGGGCTGCGCAACCCCTCCAGTCCAAGGAAATAAACTAACAAACTATGAGTTAAGAAAAAGATTAGGAGATGATACCCAGATAGTTGAAACTCAATCTGTACAAATAGATGATTACCAATATCATGATTATACAACTAGAAAATTTTTCCGAGAGATTATTCATGACCCCTTTTCAACGCCAAATATGAGTCAGACAATACTCACGACGTTAGATGAAACTTATTTTAAACATCTACAACCTGAAGACTTACTATATAAACCAGTAAAAACGGGTAAACAGATTAGTAACAAAATAGAAGAATGGACAAAATTTAAATTTGAAGACTGGATAATAAAATCAGAAATAACTGGAGATTCTATAGGCATTTCTGCTTCAAAAAAATTTTAAACGGCCCCGACAGGATTTGAACCTGCGACCCTCAGATTAGAAGTCTGATGCTCTATCCAGGCTGAGCTACGGGGCCACCCATTAATCAAAAAAAATTGTTATTTAAAACTTCTTATCTGTCTCTTAAATTAAGTTTTATGAATTTCCTACCCCTATGATGATTTCTTGTTGTTTTCTTATGATGTTTCATAACAAATCGTGTTACAAAAATCAAGATGATAATTCCTGCTAAAACTATAGCTGCATAGGTAAGTGTTTTCTGGTTGGCATCAGATATTGCAAGGCCTGTAAGTCCCGAAGATGGAAGAATTACTGTATTCACACTATTTAGAACATCCAAGTTGGATTCAAGGTCTATAAACAATCTGAATTCTCCAAAAGTGTCTTGAGGAAGTTCTAAGTCAAACTCATACTCTCCCTTAGAGCTTGCAATCGCAATAATGCTCCTTTCTCCCTCTGTAATTATCTCTCCATCTCGATTCTCAAGCCTGTACTTCAGAGCAATATTCTGATCAGCCCCACTTAATTCCTCCAAAGAGTATGAAACAAGCAGTTTATTCCCGTCTCTTTCTGTTCCGAGAAAATCAAAATCAAAACTGCTAGGAAGCACGGCGACTTGAAGAGGTATGCTTGCACTAGTCTCATCACATACGACATCAGCTCCAATATTGTAAGTTCCCGAATCAAACTCCAAAGGTATTGCCAACTCAAAGACAAATGTAGCAGACTGCCCAAGAGAAAGATCTTCAACCTGATTACTGCTTATCAAACCTGCAAATGGACCTGTTGGAACCATCTGGCAGTTATTTAGGAATACTCCTCCGGAATTTCTAACTGTGAAGCTAACGACGGCGCTCCTCCCTTTCTTGATGCTCAGCCCTGGAAGATCTGCATAGCTAAGCCTAGGTCCAGAGAATCCCCCACCTCCACCGCCTCCTCCTCCTCCACCGCTTCCACCGCTTCCAGAAGAACCAGATGCAACACTAAAGCTAGTACTGCTATCCCCTTCGTTTGATGCAGCGTCAAAAGCAGAAACATCAAGATCATAGTTCCCATCTCCCTGGACGGTTATTTGAGTGTTTTCACAAGAAGTAATTATGTTTACCTCCAAATTTTGTCCATTTGCCGAATAGGTAAGATTATATGAACAGGTAGTTACAGGACTAGAGTCATTAACTTCAAAAGTCAAAGGAACTGTAGTATCTGTATAGGTTCCATTTGGCTCACTAATAGTCACATTTGGAGGAGTATAATCTGTTGTTAGAGACCTATTTCCACTTAATACATAATCTCCATCGCTATCCAAACATCCAACTGCCCAAATATATACTCCTTCTGTCAAGTTACCACTCTCAAAAGTATTTTCTTGTCCGGATAAAATTGTCAAATCTGTCTGGCTAAGCCCATAACTTCCATCAAAATCGTTCCACAATTCACATCTGCTAACTGAGCTATCTGAATAAGGAATATATATCAAAGTCACATTTCCAGAATTATTATAATGCTCTTGCTCTGGGTAGACTAGATGGACATTGGGTCTTCCGTTTTTAACGAAAAATATCTCGCTATCCGAGTTCTCTAAACCACCAAAGTATTCCCTGGCAAAAAGAGTTATATTGTACTCTCCATCGCTCGGAACTGAAAAAGTCATATTCTCACATCCCAAGATTGTGTTATTAGCTCCGTTATTCAGATTGTAGAAGCATTCAACTCCAATATAATAAGATAGAGAAAAGTTTAGTGGAACGGAGCTTAGATTGCCGTATGTAGAAGAATAGCTAGGATAATCTATTTCAACAGTTGGGGCCAAACTGCTAGTGTTTACCTCAAAGTAAAATGCGACTTCTGAAGAGTTTTCAAAACCGTCAAAAGCAACAACACTCCAAGAGTATTGCCCATCAGAAAGATTGCTCCATGAATAAGCTATATTACTTCCATTTGTTTGTCCTAAATACTCTTGCAGAAGATTTCCATTGCCATACGCCCAAACTGTTAAATTCTCTAAGTCTTCATCAAAGACGCTGAAGTTCAAGTCAACATAGTTCAGAGTAACATTAGAACCATTTGAAGGAGAATTGTATACTACTCTTGGAGCTCTATTTCCTTGAGGAGTCACATTCACAAAATAAGTCTTAGAACTAAAACTATAATTCTCGCTTTCTAAATAAAACAAACTTATATTATATAATCCTGAAGAACTAAATAAAGTATTGTTGCTTAATTCCGAATATCCTTCATTTATCAAAGATCCGTCCAAATAAAGTTGCATGTTCGAAGATTGATCTCCTGTAAATATAGTTCCATTCAATAGAACCCAACTTCCCTCAACCACAGAAATATCGTCTTCGGAACCATTGAGAGTCAAATTAATTACACTCTGTCCCTTTTCAACAATCAAAGTCTGTTCGTCCAATAGCGCTTGAGAGTAGTTTTGACCAGAACTTACATTCAAAATATAAAGATAATTTCCAGCAGCAAGAATAGCTGTTTCTCCACTACCAACACTTTCATTGTCTCTAAAAATTTCATATGATATATCGTCATCCCCCATGTTGCTTTCAGTATATCCAATTGTCATTTCCTCTGGATAAGTGATTACCCAAGCGTCTGAATTTGTAAGGCTTCCAATTGCTGTAGCTTTCACAATTGTATATGTAAAGAGTTCAGAAGAATTATAATTTCCAGAAGAATCATTTGCCCACCAATAATAACTATAGTTTCCAGCAGCAATATCATTTAATTCAAAGCTAAACTCCCCGTTAGATTCCGAAACAGAATAATTTACACCTAAAAATTCAATTCCGACGTCCCCAACTTGAACATTGTCAGTGACAGTCACATTGAACTGATAGTTTGTTCCAAAAGAATAGCTTATCCCATCAGAGGGGCTCTCAATGAAATTAAAAAATTGGGGAGCGAGGTTATCAGTTGCCAAGCTGAAAAAAATTCTTTCCGTATAGTTATTATTTCCAAACGAATCATTTGCAAACACTAGGAATTCATAACCTCCGTCAATCAAGCTGTTCTCACTATATTCAAAATTTGTTCCATCTGTAGAACTCATGCTTGTATTTGTTATTCCATTGTCTAAGCTAAACATCACAGAACCTGTTTCATCCAAGCTCACATTAAACAATATTGGCAAGGAATCATAAGTTATATTCAAAGGAGAATTTATGACAACTCCTGGAGCAAAACTGTCAACATTGAAAGTTACACTATCTTCTCCCTCATTACCTATATTATCTGAAGCCCAGACAACCAAGAAGTTAGCCCCTTGTGAAGCCGTTATACTAGAGTCCGAACATCCAGGAAGAGTAGTATTTGTTATTCCATTGTCTAAGGAATACCAACAGCTGTTCAGGTTGTCTTCTATAACACTAAAATTCAAATCAAGTGTTGCACTGTTGTAATTTCCTCCACCTTCAGGAAATTCTATAGTCACATTAGGGCTTAAAGAATCGATAAAGAAAGTGACAGAGTCATTGCCTAAATATCCTAAAGAATCATTTGCCCACACACTCCAGGTATTATCTCCCTGTTCCGAGCCTAGCCCCGTAATGTTTTCGCCACATAAAACAGTAACGTTCGTAATCCCTTGGTTTAATGAATACCAACATGAGTCAAGATTACCCTCTGCATCGCTAACAATATAATCTATAGCGGACAATTCCAGATTATAACTAATGTTCTGAGGAGAGGTTATGTTTAGAGATGGAGCCGTATTTTGACTCTCATAATGAATATCAACACTATAAGTTTCAGGACTTATGGAAGAGGTTTCTTTTGTAAAGTTCACCAAGTACTGAAAATACCTATTGGTTCCGACACTCAAGTTCTGAAAAATACTTTCGGAAACATCTGCGAAATTATCTCCAATACAGCTAGAATCATCACAACTTCTTACACTTAAATTAAGATATCCTTTTCCTCTCAAATATCTATGAGAAATTTCATCAGAACTCAAAGATCGGTTATATAATGATACTTCATCAATTTTTCCATCAAAAAAGAAAGATCTGAAATTTCCATTCCATCCTGCTCCAACAAGAAGATTATTTGTTCCTGAACCTATAAATCCCGTTGCAGTGGTGCTATTGACAAGATACCCGTCCGAATAAACTTTAAGATTGCTCCCATCGTAAGTGAATGCCACATGATGCCATTCAGATGTTGAAAGAGAAGTCGGGCTAATAGCATTAAAATGACCTACTGAAGTATCTATATCTGCAACAATATTTCCAAAGACATTAAAATACAATGAATATTGACTGTCATATCTCTTGTCTACCACAGAAGGGAAATTGTTTCCACCTGCATTATCATATCTATCTGCATTCACCCATGCTTCTATAGTCAATCCTTCCGTATTTTCAAAATCTGACTTATCCCCGAAATCTGCTCTATCATTACTTCCATCAAAACCTAAAGAAGTGTTAAACTTTCCATTCGCTCCATAAACAACTCCATTAAAGCTAGCTCCATGATTAGCTCTTCCAGAGCTGTCAACTAGTGTGCCTGAAGCCTCATTAAAATGAGTAAGAAGCATATTTTCTTCCATACTTATGTTCCCCCGTAAATAACCCAATTCAGTTCCTCTATTGTCAATAAGCTCGCAATAATAACAAAGACCTGTTCCAAAAGAAATATTACTCCACGTTGTATCAGAAGCACCAGAATCAAAAATTCTGCTTAAATAACCTCCAGAGTTCTGCGCAGAGTCCAACTGTACAAAATTACCTGTAGAATTATAAAATGTATTTGAATAGTTTCCCTGATCGAAATCTCCTTGATTATCATCCAAAAAATTTCCAGCCGAAACTAACCCAATAAACAAGATTACTGCAAAAAATAACCAAAATATCTTATTCACTTAAGTTTCCTCCAATATTTAGAGAATTAGATTCCGATTCTTTAGAGTCTTCTATATGAAGATTGTCAGATTGCGCCTTCAAGAGTTCATAGTCTAATTGAAAACTTTCCACATAACTTCCCTGTCCATTAAAAATAATTTTAAATTGAAAATACCTCCCTTCCATATTAAGGTCCTCCAAATTGGCCTCAACAAACTCCCTGTCACTACAATCTTCATAATCACAAACCATTATTTGAAACTCTATATTTCCAGGAGTTTCTTCAACGAGTGCAGATTTTGTCCTCGCGTTGGCAATTTCATCTATTTTCTTAGAATCTTTTAATTCCTGCCAGCTAACACCTTCATCATAAGAGATTACAAACTTTCCCGTTTCATCTTTCATATAGAATAACTTTCCAGAGGACTCTCCTTGCCAATCAAATCTTTTTACAAGTGCTTGATCTCCTAAATCAATTATCCTACTAGTATACTCTCCGCTAGAAACCTCTGAAGATAAGTAAAGTTTCCCATCCGAAAATTCAATCCCCTGAAAATCTCCTTCTTCAAAATTTATTTCATCTGAATCTAAAACGCTAAGTCCAGTAACTCCTTTAAATCCGAAATAAGATATCTGTGCTAGAGCCAATAAAACCCCTAATGCCACAAGCGAGACAAATACTGCTACAACCCTCTCTTTACCCATTGCGTAAAAAGCCGATTGTTTTTTATAAAGATTGCTAACAACACTTATTTAAACAATATTTACTGCTTTTTTAAGTGACATTGCCAATAGATATAACTATGTTGGGAACTGGAGCCTCAATCCCTACTGTTAAAAAAAATCACACGGGGATTCTAATAAGTTGTGGCTCTGAAAATGTCTTGATTGACTGTGGAGAAGGAATACAAAGACAGTTCAAGATAGGAAAGCTCAACCCTTGTAGAATCACAAAAATCCTTTTAACACACTGGCATGGAGATCATGTTTTAGGTTTAGTTGGACTATTAGAAACTCTCCAGATGTCGGGATATAGCAAAACCCTTTCTATCTATGGTCCTAGAGGTACAAAAGAGAAAATAACCATTCTAGAAAAAGTGTACGGAAAGTTTCAGATAGACCTGAAAATACAAGAGATATCTTCAGGGAAAATATTTGAATCTAAAGATTTTGAATTAGAATGTGCTTCTATGTCTCACAACCAACCTTGTTTAGCATATTCCTTGATAATAAAAGACAAACTAAGGCTGAAAAAAGAAAAAATAAAAAAGTTAAAACTACCCAACACCCCTTTGCTTAGCAAATTAAAAGAAGGAAAAAATATAACTCTTAACGGTAAAAAGATAAATGCTAAAGATGTTACTTACTTGGAAAGTGGGAAAAAAGTTTCTATAGTTCTAGACACCGAAATTAATGCAAATGCACTCAAAATTGCTAAAAATTCTGACATACTAATATGTGAATCCTCATTTATGGAAGAGGATAAAGATAAAGCGAAAGAAAGAAAACATCTGACATTAAATCAAGCTGTAAGCTTAGCCAAAAAGTCAAAATCAAAAAAACTTGTCCTCACACATATTTCTGATAGATACGAGAACAAGCTTGATGAGATAAGTATAAAGGCTAAAAAGTTATTCAAGAATTCCCAAATAGCAAAGGATTTTGATAAATTTTCTATTTAGCTAATCCAGCAATCAAATAGATGTAGAAGATGGAGATATGAAGATTATTGTATCGCCTCTCAAGAAGGTCAATCCAAGGTTCTTCCTCGCCTCACCGTTGTGCATCTCTTTTGTATTGTCCAAAACCACATTGATATGGATATCAAATGCTTGCAAAACTCCGACAAATTGCCTATCGTTCTTTAATTGGACGATAACTTCTTTGCCTTTTGATGCATTCAATAAATCAAGAGGTCTTTCAATTCCGTTTGCCATACATCGAGATGATTTAATTGAGTTTATAAACATTCCTATAAATTACAATCCAAGTTAACAAAAAAATTCAAACTTTGATTAGCAAACTTTATAAAGCAGAATTCTTCCTCATGAACATGAACAAAGGAAGAAACATTTCCGGAGCAAAATACCACTCAAATAGAAAGAAGAAAAAATTTGAGAAGCAACATGATGAAAGAAAAGCAGTTCTTGGAGAGAGGAGAACAAAAGTCATCAGAGGAAAAGGTGGACACAAGAAGACAGTTCTACTTAGAGCTAATACTGCAAATCTAATCATGGGAAAAAAATCAGAAAAAGTTGAGATAACCAATGTTATTGAGACTCCTCAAAATCGTTTCCTAGCTAGACAGAACAGACTAGCAAAAGGTGCTATAATAGAAACCTCGAAAGGCAAAGCAAGAATCACAAATCGCCCAAGCCAAGAAGGTAATATTAACGCAGTTCTAATCAAGGAATAATTCCCAAGACTTAACCGAAAGACTTATATACCCAATTTGTCCTAGTTTGTTTTATAAATCTTTCGGTATACAAATGAGCTATGTAAAAAGATGCCCTGAATGTGACAGCATAAACTTAACATATGATGACCAGAAAGGGGAAATCGTCTGTAATGACTGTGGACTTATCATTGAAGAAAAGATGGTTGATGCTGGACAAGAGACCGGCGGACAATTCGATAAGTCTGAGAAAAAAGGACGAGGGGGAGCACCACTTTCTATTCAAAAATTCGATAAAGGTTTAACAACTAACGTCGGAGAAATCTCAGACATATACAAGCTAGAATCTGGCCAAACTCGTAAATTCCTCAGACTGAAAAAATGGCAGGAAAGAGTTTCCACTTCTATTGAAAGAAATTTGAGGCTTGCTATGGCGGAATTAAGAAGAGAAACAAGCTTCCTTAATCTCCCATCAGTTGTAAGAGATGAAGCAGCAAGAGTTTACAATTTTGTCCTTCAAAGAGGTTTAGTCAGAGGAAGAAGCATGGAATCAGTCATAGCAGCCTGTATTTATGCAGCTTGTCGTTCATATAATATTCCAAGAACTCTAGACGAAATTGCAGCAACTTCTGATGTCCCAAGAAAAGAGATAGGCAGAACTTATAGATTTATGATAAGAAAGCTTGGCATTAAAGTAAAACCTTCCTCTCCAAAAGACTATATCTCTAGATTTGCTTCAATCTTACATCTCTCTCCTAAATCTCAAAATGAAGCCCTTAAAATTCTAAAGAAAGCAGATGTTTCAGAACTTACTTCAGGAAGAGGTCCTGCAGGAATAGCTGCCGCAGCATTGTACGTTGCTGCCCTCATAAACAATGAGAAAAAAACCCAAAGAGAAGTTGCAGACGTAGCAGGTATAACTGAAGTCACAATAAGAAACAGATACAAAGAACTCATAGACAAGCTAGGTATAGAAGACAAACTTAAAGAAATAGAAACCAAGAATAAAGCAGAGAAAAAAGTATCTGCATAAGAATTCTACATAATTCACAACATTTAAAACACTTCCAATTTTAGTCTCTTTAACTCTAGAGGGTTGCTGAACTCATAGAACTCACTAGAAGTTGTAAGCGGGGATGCCGGAGTGGTCAAACGGGCTGGATTTAGGCTCCAGTGTGCTTAGTGCCTACCTAGGTTCGAATCCTAGTCCCCGCATGTGAATCAAAGATTCACTATCTGTAGGACTCGTGGTTGCTGGACTCATAGAACCCGCTGGAGGTTGTATAATCCTAGTCCCCGCATTTCTAATCTAATTCAGAATCTTTTATTACTAGTATATCGAAATAATACCAGTAGTGCCCTCATCTATAGGAGCAATGTCAACCTTCTTCCCATCTAATTCATCCAAGATTTCTCTATTCTTATCAGAAATTGAATCGAAGAAGTTTATTTTATTTATAACAAGAGCCGTAGACACACTGCTTGTCCGGGCTACGGGTCCTTTTCTCACTCCACTCTCTCCCACAAAAACAGGGTTCTCATTTGTCCCCTCAAGGTTCACCATATAGAAATCAGTAGCTTCATTGTTCCTATATATCACATAAACTTGTCTTCCTGACAGACTAGGATGCTCCTCCAATTTAAAGTAAAATTCGGGCTCTTGATTTACAACAGTATCATTGATGTCTTCTTCGACAACATTTTCATTTTCATCCCCAACCGTTTCAGGACTAGTTTCAGGAGGAGTGATTTTTTCAGCAACAGGAAGCTCTCTATAGACAATTATCTCTTTCACCATGGCTTCTATAAGTCTTACATTTGCCTTCTGATAATTAAGGAAGAATCCTAAAAAGTTGTTTTCAATATCCTGGACAAGTCTATCAGCTTTAGTTCTATCATAGTTCTTCTCAAGCTCATCTTTCTGTTTCTCAAATTCATCTATTTTACTTATAGATTCATCCTTCCCGTATATTTCTCCTCTTTCAATCAGGTAATCCTGTTGTCTTTCTTCTAGTTCACTTAAAGTAGCATTCTTCACAGCAATATTGTTTGTAGTGATAGCATTATCTACGCTATTTTTATCAAGCCAGCACCTTGTCTGCTGATTTCCACAATATCCTACATCAACAAATCTGAATGCCTCTGTTCCAGCTCCAGGATTAGAAGTTGCACATATCCTTACAATACCTCTGTTATAGATTGCAGGATTTAATGCTTCTTCAGCCCCAGCTTGAATATTTGGATTAAGCAACGCAGCTGGGTTTGTGCTTCCAGAAATACATTCTTCAGCTGACGTAACTGTTTGCTCTGTAAGACTTCCCTCAACCGCTTTGTCACTCAAATAATCCAAGGCAAAGCTACTAGTCACTTGCTTAAATCCACACTCTTCTTTCCCGTTTATCATAACGCAAAGCTGTTGGTATCCCTCTGGAGCTGTGAAGTCCATACTCTCTGTTTTGAACTCTCCTCTGCCAATGAACCCAGAATCAACCTGTATTCTAGATGGCACAGAATAGAACTCTTCTTGAGGAGGGTCTTTCAAATAAACGCTAAATGCCACTCCCTGATTCTCGCCAGCAAATATATGATAGAACACTTTGTACTGAGAAGTTGCTGGAACAGTCACATCCGTGAATGTTGTCGAACTAAACCAAGCATGGAACTGAGGAGGACTATCCGGAGCAACAAGAGTCTCAAAATCTGTAGGCACGCTTACTGAAACGAAAGCTCTACAGAACTCTGTTCCAGCTTCTTCGAGAGATCTCGCTTGGAATGCTTCAAATGAATTGACAGCATAAGTCTGTGTAAAGTAGTCTATAGACTCGTCGGTATTATCAAAAGCTGCTTGAACAGATGAGTACTCTCCTCCTCCTCGTACGCCTCTTCCAAATCCATTATAAGAGCCACTTACAAGTCTTGGCAATACCTCCTTAGCAACAGGAGTTATCTGTCTCCAGAAAAAGTCACACATGTAAACAGAGCTTATCTGATCGCAGATTCCAATTTGATTTCCAGTCTCCAAACTTTCAATAAGACATTGTTGATGAGACTCTAATATTGAAACATAGCCATCAATTCCAGATTTAATGCCTGTAAGGCATACGGGAATGATTACTCCTTCTCTGATATTAGGCAAACAAAGCAATGCACTTCCAACAATTCCTGTCTGTACAACATCTGCAACAGGCCATTCTCCTCCAAGATCACATCTACTTGCAGGACAAATTACAGGATCACAGACATTGAATAACACCTGACAATCGCTGACACTCATAAAATCCTGACATTGTGGAGAGTCGTAATGAGAATATGTTGTGCTCTGGTCAAACACATCTCCAAATATATTAACCAACTTATTCCCTCTCTGTGAATTTGCTTCTCTCAACGCAGTTCTAGACCTCTCAACCAATTTTTGAGATTGACTTTCCCCTAATCCAAGAACTGGAATATTTGCAGCTGTCTGAGAGAATATTATCTGACACTCATCCCCAGTATCTACTCTTCCGTCAGTTCCAACATTGCATATCTGCCAACTGTTTACAGCTCCTGAACTATCATATGCAGGTATTTCCGTTCCAAGACTTACAACTCTAGCATACCACCCGTTATCTACATCAAAAGGCACAACAGCAGCCATTCCTTTATCAGGACCAGTGCCAAAATATCTCACAACTCTATCAGCCGGAGCTATCTGATTGCTAAATGAACCAGCTTCCTCTCTAAACCACCCCAATCTATTATCCTTCAGAAACTGTTCAGCTCCCTGAACTTCAGAATATCCTTCGACTTCTGTAAGTCTTATCTCATTAACAGGATTCCCTATCTCCTCATACTTGTACAATGCTGTAGGATTTCTCATCTCCCCTTTGACAACCTCTCCAACAACTAAGAATGAATCAGCTCTTTCAGCAGAGTTCTCCCCCTCCCCCTCTACAACCACTCCTTCAACATAAACAGCTTTCTGTCCCTCTTGAAGATTTCCACCAGTTACCTTTATTCCGTCAAGATTTCCAGAACTGTACTCTAAGAACTTTCCTGCTTTTGCAACACCATAATCCCTTGTTGGAGCAACAATCCCATATTTCTTTAATCCGTTTGCATTTTCACTAGCAAGCCTATCATCATAAAACTCTTTATTGACTTCAATTCTATCTTTTACTCTATTGAGCTCCAAAGAAACATCAGCACCACTATTCTTTTCCAATTCAAGATTGTAAGCCAGCTCTCTCAAATCGTTCTGAGAGACATAGTTCTGTGCATTCTCTCCTTGTAAATACGAATTCACTTTTTCAGCACCGTATTTCTCCTTCATCTCAGAGATAAGTGCTTCATTATAATCTTCATCATACACAACAACATCAGAATCTCCAGTACCCACATCATCTCCAGCGCTGTCTAAAATTTCTTCTGTGCTCTTCAAAGCATTTGTTCTTGCCTCAACCTCAGATTCTATCAGACTTCTTTCAGCATTGAAGCATTCCGTAAGAGTAGCATAATTTACATTTTTCTGGCTTCCATCCGGACGCGTAATGACTCCTGAATTTATAGCATCTTGACATCTCGCCTTCCATCCTCCAGGTCCGTCCATAGCATCTCTTCTAGCTGTTGCAGTCCCATCAAGTCCTCCTAAGAAGTTTTTAGTTATCAAAGCTGCAGAGGTAGCTAAACAAGCTGCCTTCATCCCTTTTACAACATTCCCTAAACTATCAGATATTGAGTTCCACTTCTCAATTGACTTGTTCAAATTCTCTATTTTTTCAGTAGTCTTTTCAGGAGACAATTTTATAGCTCTTTTCTCTATACCTATTCTAAGATGAAGTGTTGTTTCCGTCTGAGTGTTCTTTGTCTCTGGTACTATCCTTACCACTGCAACAGGTTCAAAACCTTTTACCTCTTCAACAATTAAATTAACCCCTCTACATACTTCTTGCTCAAAATCTTCTGTCAATATAATATTTTTAGTCTGACTTCTTTTATCATCGTCACTCTTACAGTTTATGCTAACTTCAACTTCTCTCTCACTTATTACTTTTCTAAGATTAATAGACTCAATTTCACCATTCTGGAAAGAAGTCTTTGTTCTGTCTTTATCAAGGTCCAAAGAGAATTTTTCTCCTCCATCTTCTCCAGCAATATTGAAACTTGCACCAGCAGAGATTTCTGGACCTGCCTCAAAGTCTAATGCGCGTATAGTCCTATATCTATTATCTAAGAGAATAACATCCCCTGCTAGACTACTATCTACTGAATAAAGTCTTCTTAATTCAGATTGGTACCTTGCTATGTCCTTTGAATCTGGGTATAACTCTACAAATTTATTCAGAAGTCTTGCTTCAGTCTCAGGTTTCTTAGCCCTTATCCTTTCATCTTGCACTAGAGCAATTGCCTGCTTTAATGCAGTCTCCCCGTATATTTCTGCTCCTTCCTCAGGAGATCTCCTTTCAGCAGGATAGTCATCAGCAACAAGCTCATAGGATGCAATTGCTTCCTGAAAATCTTCTTCATAATCTCCTAAAGACTCATCCTGTAAAACACTAGTAGAATTATCTCTTGCTCTTGACTGCAAAGTTATTGTTTGAGAACCACAACTCAATTCTACTATTCCAGTTCTTCCGTTCTCATCTACCTCTATTTCTCTGACAGAACATTTATCGTTCAAGAATCTGCTCCCCTCTGTGAGCCACTGAACATCAGAGCCCGTTTCATCACTTATCTCTATTTTTACTTTTTTCTCGTCAGCTTCAGAACCATCATAATAAACTCTTAATCCATTCTGACAATAACTTCCAGAAACGTAAACTAATTCACTCTCTCCCTTATTTACTGAGATTGTACTCTCTCTGAAATCTCCCTGATAGATGCTAAGTGCGACTCTTTCAGACTCAACATCTGTAAGTCTTATAGAATACCGCCCATTCCAGAAACTTTGTTTCTCTTTATCAAGCTCCCATTCTTCATCATTTTGTCTCTTCAGCTTGAAATCATATTTCCCTATCCCGAAAGCATTTCCTGCAACGTAGTCTATTTGAGCACTTAAATTTACATCTACAAATTCAGGAAGCGACTCTTCATCCGCATTCTGTTTTAATACTACAACAGCATATCCAAGATTGCTTGCTACTGGATCCCCTAATAGAGTCTCTCTGCTCTTCAAAGCAGCTTGTGCAGGATGAAATCCAACTCCTGCGACTTCAGGAGGATACTGTCCTGTGAATCTTATATTCCTCAATCCTTTAATGTCTAACAAAGGATTAACGTTAAGTCCATGAATTTGACAGAACACTGGAACATTCTGTTCCGCAAGAAGGTCACTTCTGACAACAACTGGTTCACATCCCAATGGAGCTATATTCAATAAAATATCTTGTCTCTCATTACATTCAGAGGGGTTGTCCAATATCGGCCAGTATGTGTTAACATCAGAGCCATATAAAGATTTTACACTCGGATTGCTCTGATATTGGACTATCGTCGCTGTTGCAGCACTTACAGTTCCAATTAGAAGTATCCCTAAAATCAAAAAAATCATAAGTTTTTTCATGTAAACGTTACCTCCAAATTTTCATTTTCAAAGTTGGCATAATTATACTGGAGCTGTTCAAGTGATGAGGGATTTGGAAATTCACTGGTTTCTACTAGAACTCCTCCGTTTATCAATTCATCCTCAAAAATGTATATTTCTTGACTTCCCCCGCCTATCAATGCATGATCTAGTTTAGTCTCGGGAATTTCAAAGTCGTAACAGACTTCTTCTTTTGCACCAAATAAACCTGAGATTCCACCTTTCAATACCTGTTGACATTGTTCCCGTGTCGATTTAGGTATGACTATATCCGAATTACCATAAATGTAAGCCCTCACTATATAGCTCCCCTCTTTCAATTTGACTTTTGTGTCCTCTGGCCATATAGCAGTTTCAGTATTTGCATTCTCATCTTCAAAGTAAACAATTGCAGTTTCCCCATCCTTCAAAGTTCTGCTTCCAACAAGCAAATCTAGGTTAAGCTCATACTCTCTATCCATGACAACATCAACAACGCTTTCAGTATTAGAAGAGAATAATTGTCTTTTTTCGGCAAACCCTTCAGCATTCGCAACAATATAACCATTCAAACATGCAGGGGCACCAGACACTAAAGTTGCAGAGCTTCCACTCAAGATAGTCTTTCCAAGATTACATGAGCTAGTAAGGCATTGATATTCTATTTCTGCCTCAATAGGATTAAGATTCACATCGAAAGTATTTACCTCTATTTCTCCAGAAGCAAATTCACAAGCATCGAATTCAACTTCTTCATCTTCTACAATGCTGATGGGACTTGCCTGTTTAGGTTGATTGTTATCCAACACGACAACTAAGGGGAACTGGAAAAATTCAGTGCCATCACTCACTTGCACCATCACTGCGTAACTTACATCATAAATAAAATGATAAGGTACATAACAAAAGCCCATAACCCCTAACCCTTGCTGATTTCCTATTGGTTCTGCTATCATGAAGGCTTCATTCGCAGGAGTTATCTCGACTTTACTTGGCCAACTCTTAGAGTAAATCAGCTGTACTGGATCATTCACCTCAACATCGACAACGAAATACTCATCCTCCTTAGAGTCAAGCCTGTAATAGTCTCCTTGGAATTTAATCTTGGCTATGTTTGCTTCTAACCCAGTGTGCAACTCCTCAGCTACACTTTGTGTTTCCCAGATTTTAGGGTTGCACTGTATTTCAACGCCATCAACAGGAGCATATAATCTAAGAACATCAACTGAATAGTCTTCTAAAAATCCTTCACTCATCTCCTTCTCATAAATTTTCTTTGCATCTTCATAAAAACTTCCTACCTTGCTATTTATTATCACTTCATGTTGCGTTTTCCTTGCACTACTCTCTCCTCTTGTAGTAGCTACATCGGCTTCAACATTCACAGTTACACTTTCAGGATTTATAATCACTCTAGCATTAGGCTCTCCCAAGTCAATATAGAATCCTTGCTGATAATACTGGTCGAAATTGCAATTGTCATTAATCCTCTCATCTATAAATTGTCCAAGCTCTCTTTCCATTTCAGTCCTTGTTGGAACATTCTGGATTGCTATTCCATTTCCTGTTATGTGATACCAATAGGGTACAGCAGTCCCCAAAAAATTCAGATGTGAAGAGAAAGGAGCATAATCGCTTCCAGGAACATAGTTCCCTATGTCAATTCTTCCCCCCTGACTTCCTAGTAAACTTATTCCAAGCTCAGCTTGCTCATTTACACATTGAGAATACAGATTATAGATAGGTAGGAACTCTGCAGGAATAGACTCTGCATTAAAGTTGCTCCTGAAAACAAAGAATAATACTATCGCTCCGACAATAACTAAAGCAACAATAACAAAAATCGCCACTGCTCCTCTTTTATTCATTTTTCCCTCCTTTCTTTGTCTTCGCCACTTTTCCCTTGATTAGCTCAATAATTTCGCTATTAATATCCTTTTCTATACTATTTTTAAAATTCTCCCAAAGCTTCTCATCCTCTATCAAAAGCAAATACTTTTTCACAAATCACCTCTTCTTCCCAGAAGATTCTCTTCCATTCCAAAGCTAAATCATATATAAATCTTCTTACTAAATTAATAACTTAGTTATTTAGTTACTAAGTAAAAACATGCCTTGAAGTAGTAGAAAAGCTAGAAATGGCCCCACGCGGGATCGGACCGCGGACTTTCCCACGTCAAGGGAATGGTTTGCCACTAGCCTATGGGGCCACTCAAAATAAACTAAAACAGCCCCTTAAATATTTATTCAACATGCTTCCCAATCTTTAAAAATCCCCTTTGCCTCTAATCTGAATGGTTTTTGGTAAAAAGAGGCAAGATAAGAAGTTCTGCCCTCTCTGCGGCACTCAGCTCAATATTGATGACGCTTATTGCACTAACTGTGGATACTCCTTCGAAGCAAGACACAAAAAAAGAAAAAAAGCCATAAAGTGGAAAAATATCATCGTCTTATTGATAATAATACTAGCCATATATCTTGGATACCGGTTCTATGCCGGGCAACCAATCTTCCCAGATCTAAAAACCCTTCTTAACTTTACTTCTAATCAAACAATAAAATAAGCCAAAGCTTTAAAAAGCACTTTCTCCCGTAATAATCAAGGCGTTTACCTTCATATCCGACAGGCCGGATTGGAGCAAGCCGTTTAATCTGCCCTGTATACATATGAAATTACCAGTACAAACAAAAAGATACTGCCCAACCTGCAATAAGAATACTTTGCAAAAGATTAGCGTAGCTAAGCAAAAATCTCGTTCAGCAACTCATCCTTTATCCAGAGGATCTACAAAAAGGTTGAAATCAAGAGGGATACGTTCTGGAATGGGTAACAAAGGAAAATACTCTAGACCTGCAGTCAAATCCTGGAAAAGAAAATCCAAGAACACAAAAAGACTCGGAGTCATGTACACATGCACAGTCTGTAAAAAATCCAAAGGAATTAAAAAGGCTATAAGGACATCAAGAATAGAAATAGGAGAAAAAGTAGCAAAATAATGGTTCAAGCAAAAAAAATACCTAAGGGCGCAAAGAAAAAGTTTTTCGAAGTTACAATCCCACTTACAGCTACAAAAGCCCATGTTTATGCCTACAATCAAGAGCTAGTTGAAGGGAGCATGATAACTCTCGACCTGTCTAGAAACTTGAGAGGGAAAAATCTTGAGCTGAAAGCAAAAGCCAAACTAGAAGATGGCAAGCTAATTGGACAGCTAAGCTCACTATCATTAGCAAAACAATACATAAGAAAGTCTATAAGAAAAGGTACAGACTATGTTGAAGATTCTTTTGACACAAAATGTAAAGATGCTCTGTTGAGAATAAAGCCTTTCTTAATCACAAGAAAGAGAGTTCCAAGATCAATAAGAGCTGCACTAAGAACGAATGCTAAAAAATACATTGAAACAAAAGCAACAACAAGAACATCCGAAGAACTTTTCACAGAGATAATAACAAACAAAATTCAGAAAGAAATTTCTACAAAACTAAAAAAGGTATATCCTCTTGCTCTTTGTGAAATTCGTTCAATAGAGATTCTCAAAACTATAGAGCCAAAGCAAAAAGAGAAAAAGATTGAAGCTCAAGCTCCTGCCACAACAGAAACAGAACAATAGAAACTTTTCTCGGAGAAAAATATAAATAGACCTCTGGCATAGTTTATCGGTGCACTAATGACTTCTAAAAAAGAACTGTCAGAGGAAGGAGAACTCAGATTTGCTGCCGAACTAAAAAGAAAAGGATGGCGAATATTTCTTCCGTTTGGAGAAGACAGCCCAGTAGATTTGTTAATCGAGAAAGAAGGAATGTTCAAAAGAGTTCAAGTGAAATCAACAAGATCCGAGGGAGAAATAATTTCCTGTAGATTAAAATCTTCAAATAATTGGCAAGTTAAGAAATACACTGCCGAAGAAATAGATTATTTCGCAATTTATGAAGCTATAAAAAAAGAGGGGTATCTCATTCCCATAAGTGACGTTGAAGGCATGACTGAAATCTCTTTAAGAAAGGGAGCTGCCAAAAATAACCAGAAAAAAGGAATAAGACAGGCAGAAAATTATCAATATTTTTAATATGAAAAGGTTTTTTAAGGGAAAATTATACGACAAGTTAAGCCTGCATAGCTCAGTGGTAGAGCACTAGTTTTGTATCTTAAAAAGCAAATGAACTAGGGGTCGGGGGTTCAAATCCCTCTGCAGGCTTTACACAGAAAGTTCAAAGCCTTCGTCTTCCCTAGGAAAAACGTTTAAAGTCAGAAAAATTAAAAGAGCAGGGTGAGAATGATGAAACTATTCAAAAAAGGAGAGTTTGGGTTACTATGGCCTTTCTATCTTGATGCATTAATCAGTCCTCTTTTCTTTTTTGTTCCAGCTTTTCTAGTTCTTTATTTTAACGGAATAGGTCTTACATTTTTCCAAATAGGAATATTAATGGCAATATCTAACCTCACTTCTTTATTGTTTGAAGTGCCAACAGGAGCTATAGCTGATTTATATGGAAGAAAATTCTCTGTACTGACGGGTTTCGCCTTGGAAGGAATAGGATTTATTTCACTCTTTTTTATTCAAGAATATTCTCTAATGATATTGGCCTTCGGATTTTTGGGCATGGCATCTACATTTTCTTCGGGAGCTAAAGAAGCATGGGTTATAGATTTAGTTCGTTCAAGTAAAAAAAATCTTCAAAAGGGCTACTTTACAAAAAGCCAGAGTATTGATGGAACGGCCCTTATTCTTTCAGGATTTATCGGAGCATATGCTGTTAAAACCTTCGGCCTATCAATAATCTGGATAGCCACAGGAATTTCATATTTCTTAGCCTTTTTCATTTTACTGCTTGCCAAGGAAAAAAAGATACCTAATAGAACTAAGGACTTTTCTGTCATCAAAATAACAAAAAATAGTTTGAATTCAATTTCTTATAGTAGGAAGCATAAAATATTATTCTCTTTTCTTCTTGCTGCTGCACTTCTCATTTTTGCTAGCAACTTAGAAGGGCAACTAGCTTGGATTACATTTTTACAAGATTTGGGAATGCAAGAATATACTTTCGGTTATCTCTGGTCGGCTATGGCTGCCATGGCTGTAATAGCACCATTAGTAGCCTCGAAGCTAATAAAACCTAAAAAAGAAAGACAAACTATTTTACTTCTTATAATATTAGGAGCCATTACCCTCTTGCTTGTTATTTTTGTGAATCAGATGTTACCTGCAATAGCCCTTCTTTTGACAGTAGGGTTCTTTGCACATGCTAGAAGACCAGCAGAAAGAATTTATTTCCATAGGTTTGTGCCAAGTAAACTAAGAGCCAGCGTTGGGTCTGTAGAATCAATGATAATCTCTCTGACTGGAATTATTGCAGTTCCAGTAGCTGGTTTGTTAGTAGATCATGTCGGAGCACGTTATACTATTATGAGTTCAGCTGTCGTCATGCTAATAGCAGCAATTGTTTATTACAAGATTAAGGAGACAGCAGAATGAGAGTCGTCTTGGTCTATTTAATAAGATGTCTTTCAATTGCAAACATATCTCCAGAGGCTTTCATTTCTTAAAAGACCCTAAGCAAGCAACTATAACATTATCCCCTACATCAAGATTGGACCCTTTGTATTCCTCTCTTAATGGATTGAAAGCTCTCCATGACTTAAATCCTCGCATCTTTGAAGGTCCTTCTGTGGGAATAGTCTCTTGCCCATACCACCTCTTAATTTTGGAACTAATCGCATTGAAAGTAGACGAACGAAAATGAAGTATATCGACTCCCATCCAAGAAGGTTCTCCCTTGTGAACCAAAAACTCTCCATGCCAACCAGTTTCGTTATAAAAACTATTGCTGTCGGCATCAAAAAGACGTGTAAGATGTCCTGCTCCATCATAAACCCCTGAAGCAGTAACGTCTCTGAAATCAAAGTTCCACCTAACTGCAAAAGGCGCACTCTCAAGAGTTCTAGCAATTCTAGGATAATCCCTCTGCAAAATTAGTTCATCTGCGTCAAGAACTAAAGCCCTTTTTGTTTCACAAAATTTAAGAGAAAAATTCCTAGACTCGGCATACCCATTAAATTCATAATCGAAAACCCTCAAATTAGGAAAATCCTTCTTGGCTCTTTCCAATAAATCTCTTGTTCCATCAGTAGAACCTGTATCAACAACTATTCCTTCCACAACATGAGGCATGACGCTTCTCAAAAATCTCAACACCCCTCCCGCAGGATTCATAGCTTCGTCTCTAACAATAGCACAAAGCGAAGTATCAGGCAAAACTGCGTCCTCCATAAAAAAACAGCATAAAAGTTCTTTTTAAAACTATTCATCAACAAAAGCTACTCAATGACTGCAATAGATGTGTCTCAAGTTAGGACATGACTCTGCAGGTTTTCACCAATTAGTGTAATGCCTTCGTTTTCTTTAGAAAAACGTTTAAATCTATTAGTGCTATAATTCACGAATGAAAACCAAGAGCAATATCTTCCTTTGGTCTATGTATGACTTTGCGAATTCTATGGTGAGCATAGTATTCTTTCTTTACTTTGCTCAGTGGATTGTAATAGATCAAGGCGTTGCAGATATTTATTTTAATCTTACATTTACAGTATCTGCATTACTCTTGCTATTCACTGTTCCATTTACTGGGGCGCTTTTAGACAAATCATGGAGAAGAATTACAGGACTAAGACACACAACAATATTTAGCGCTCTTTTTTATGGACTATGTGCTCTATCCGCTATTTCAAACCATAGCACCTTTGCTCTGATATTTTTCACCTTGGGACTCTATACGTATTTGCTCTCATTCACATTCTACACTCCACTACTAAATGATTTAGCATCTCCTGAAAGAAGAGGACGTGTTTCGGGTTGGGGGATAGCTGCAAATTATCTTGGCCAGTTTACAGGCTTGTTAATTGTCCTACCTTTATCAAGTGGCACAATAAGTTTATTCGGAGCTTCCCCAAGAGCGGAAACACTCTTACCAGCAGTTATCGCTTTCTTTGTCTTTTCTCTTCCTATGCTAATTTTCTTCAAAGAACCTAAAAAACTAAAGCAAAAAATGACAAAAAATGAAATAATCCGACATACTTTCATTGAGACTAAAAAGTTATTATTTATGTCTGGAATTAGCCTGTTTTTGCTATCATTTTTCTTCTTTAATGATGCAATTCTCACAGCCATTAATAATTTCCCTATATTTTTAGAACAAGTTTGGGGAGTGTCAGATACGATAAAGACTTATTTATTGCTAGGCATAATTGTAACCTGTGGAATTGGAGCAGGATTATCTGGATTTGTAGCAGATAAATTTGGCTCTAAAAAAACCTTAATGACTATTCTTATTGGATGGATAGTTCTTCTTCCACTTGTGGGATGGTTAACTAACTTTACAATTTTTGTTATTTCAACTATTCTCATAGGATTATGGTACGGAGCAAGTTGGGCAGTTTCTCGTTCATTAATGGGAAACATTTGTCCAGAAGGAAAACATAATCTTGCTTTTGCATATTTCGGACTTGCAGAAAGAGCCTCGTCACTTATAGGGCCGATTGTCTGGGGAGTAGTAGTTACGAATCTTATTGATTTAGGAAGTATCAGGTATAGAATTGCCATGTTAGCAGTCACCGTGTTTGTCATATTTGGAATTTTAGCTCTTATAAAAGTCAAGGAGAAAAGAAAATGAAAGTCGTCTTAGTTTATTTAATAAACACTCTTAAAATCTAATCATCTACAACTCTTGCCTTCCCTTCCGAAACAAGAATGTCAGCTATCTCAGAATCAAGATTTGCCACAGACCCTTTTTTGAAAGGTCCTATAGCTGTTCCTGTCATGTCTACAAATTCTTCAACATCTTGATCCACTATTATAAGTTTATGAGGTAATTTCTCTCTTCCATTCTTCCCATTCAAAATTTCTTGCAAGCTTTTATCTGCCTCATCTACAGAATTTATAAGCCTTTCAAAAAGTTCCTGTTCAAACTTAAGCATATTGCCAAAATCCCTTTTCATTATGCCAGTTTCAGAAGCTACAAATACCAGATTTAATATTTTTTTCTTTCTCCTCAAAACAAGCTCTCTGAATATAGACAACGAATTCTCGAACTGTTTTTTTTCAGTCATTGTGTTATCAGAAAAAAGATTATCACTCTGAGTGAGAGTCTTTCTCTTTTCAATCAAAAAATCAGATACTTGTGTAACAAAATTCTTAGGCAACACTTGCAGCTGTTCACTATATTTCTCCTTCCTTAGATAATCATAAAGTTCATCATAATCAACCATTAAAAAAAATTAAATCCGCAGTTTATAACAATTGTTATCCTCTAGAAAACAAGGTCTTTTCAAGAAGTCTGGAAGAAGAAAGTCTCTTACCACTCAAAGCAGACTCTTCAGTAAATCTCTGCTCTTTAGGCTTGCCATCGCCTTCCGGAAAGTAAGAAAGAATAGGTACTGGAGCAGCAGTGTGAGCCTTCATCCTACATGAAGTCGCATGGCCTGAAGTTATAACAAGTCGAGTATTATTTTTTGCCACGAAATTCTTCAAGAATCCAAAAAGTCTTCTGTCAAGCATCTCAATCATCCTCACTTTATCCAAGGGCTTATTATCCCTTCCTGGAATGTCAGTCTCTTTTATATGAATATAAAAATAATCATACTTGTTCTTATTTTTCCTTAAATTTTTCACAACAAGCTTTGTGCTTCTTCTTAATCCATCATACAAGTTAGAATAAACATCAATTCCTTTCATTTTAGGATAATTGAAACTTTTGACATCCATCTTTGCAGCTCTCGCCAATCCCTGCTCAAAGGGAGTATAAGTCAAAGCTAACCATCTCCCCTTTAACTTCTTTAATCTCGGGATTTCACTACCAGCCCCCCTACAAAGAAGAAAATTAGCTGAGTACAAACCTTTTTTTGCACGTGCAATATTTATTGGATGCCTGTCAAGAACTTTATGACTCTGTGTTATAAAATTGTTAACCAAATCTGCTGCAAGCTTGGAGTCATCTTCGTCATCCAAAGGTTGAGAGAGCCTTATTTTGCCAGAACTGCTAGCACTCGCCAATCCCGAAAAATAATCTGGATCAACTTCAGAAATATTATCTGAGAACCCTCCCTTGAAAGCTACAACACCTCTGTGATGCAATCCAGACTTGAATTCAAATTTGAAAGGCAATTTTACTTGATTGTTAATAGCCTTTGATAATGTTTTTATTTCTTTATTAGTCAGCGTTCTTCCAGCTCTTCTGTCTAAAAGAGTCCCCTCGCGAACTCCATCAATAGTTGCAAAATTAGTCCTAAGAACAAGATCTCCAGTAGTTACCTTCATACCCATCCCAAGAGCTTCAACTGGCCCCCTAGGAACAGAATTGGGATTGAACCCTAACAAAGCAGCTAGAGCGCTTGAAGAATCTGGAGCAACTCCCTCCTTTACAGGATAACAATATCCTATCCTGCTAACCTTAGATATTTCATCGAGATTAGGTGTTTTAGCTGCCTGCAAAGGTGTTTTCTCTCCCAGAGCATCTAAAGAATCGTCTGCCACCCCATCAAGCACTAGAAAAATGCCTTTCATAACATTGTTAAAAAAAAAGAGCTTAATAAATTTTATTAGCTTCTAGAAGCCAAAACAAATACTTTAAAACCAGCCTCCCTTCATAATTTCATGTTTGGAAAACTAAGAGAAAAGCTAAAATCCTTTTTAGGCAAATCAGAGGAACAGGAAAAGCCAAAGAAAGAGAAACCTGAGAAAAAAGTAAAACCTGAGAAAAAACCTGAAAAGGTAAAATCAGAAAAGAAAGCAAAGGAAAAGAAAGAGAAAATTGTTGAAACTCTTGAACTAGAAAAGAAGTCAGAAGAGATTGGAGAGCAACCTCAAGAAGTAGCCCAAGAGGAAAAGCCAGAAAAACAAAGTTTCTTTTCAAAAATAGTCTCAAAAATTCAAACGACTACACTAAAACAAGAACATGTAGATGAAATTTTCGAACCATTAGAAATGGTTTTCCTTGAGAACAATGTAGCTTTAGAAGTTGTAGACAAAATAAAATCCGACCTCTCTAAAGATCTTGTAGGTATAGAAGTAAAAAAGGGTTCAATAGAACAAACTGTACAAAAAAGTCTGAAAGATTCCATCTCCAACGTCCTCATAGAACCTCCGAATCTCCTAGAGGAAATTAAAAGTAAGAAAGGAGTCTACACAATTGTGTTTTTTGGAATAAACGGTTCTGGAAAAACAACATCCTTGGCAAAATTAGCAAGCTATCTAAAAAAGAATAAAATTTCCTGCATCTTAGCAGCAGCAGATACATTCAGAGCAGCATCTATAGAACAATTAGAAAAGCATGCTTCCAATTTAGATGTCAAAGTCATAAAGCAAAATTACGGAGCAGACCCTGCAGCAGTTGCTTTTGATGCTAGAAAATACGCTGAAAAGAATAACATCAAATGTGTCTTAGTAGATACTGCAGGAAGAATGTACACAAAAGAAAACCTCATAAAAGAAATGGAAAAGATAATCCGAGTCAATCAGCCAGATCTAAAAATATTTGTCGGAGAATCAATAACTGGAAATGATGCAACAGAACAAGCTCGCACATTTAATGAAGCTATTGGAATTGATGGAATAATTCTTACAAAAGCAGATGTAGATGAAAAAGGCGGCACGGCACTATCAGTCTCATACATAACAAAAAAACCAATTTACTTCCTAGGAATGGGTCAAAATTATGAAGACCTAAAACCTTTCAAAAAGCAAGAAATTCTAAAAAACATAGGATTGGATTAAATTAAGCTCCCTAATCCTCCGCTGAACCTAGTAGCCTTCAAAGCTGCAGTAAGAACAAAAGAGTCTACAAAATTCTTTTCTGAAACGGGCAGTTGTCCCATAGCTTGAGTTAGCTCTCGATAATTATTTTCTCCTCTTGCTCTCCAGCAATCATACAATCCTCCAAATCTTTCCTTAAGAACATCACACACCTCATGAGATCCATTTTGAGCTACTGAAAAAATTCCAATCTCGGTTGTATCCCTCACCACCTCAACCATGCACCCGCTTAAAAAATCCCTGCTTAATAAAGATTATTATCCTTCTTAATTCAAACACATTTAATAATATTTGAAGTCTTCACGAGGATTATTTCCCATATACTCTTCTAATTTTCTACTAGATCCTGGAGTCATTTTTAGAAGCACCCATTTGCCTCTATGGTTCACTGCATTCTTCCTGCCTAAATGTTTCGCAACAATATCTGCCCCATTTCTTCGCGCAGCCTCAGCAAGTTTGTTTTCTAATTCTCCTCTTGCAACTATATCTCTCTGAGGATCTCCTTCAACTATGGGAGAAGCAACTCCTCTTTGTTCAACATCTCTTCCAATGATTAACACAAACCCTTCCTTTTTTATCGCTCCGGAAGGTGTGCTGAAATAAAATTCTCCGTGCTGATAACCTCCAAAGTACACTCTACCAACCATAATTTAATTTCCTTATGAGCGATTATAAGCATTTCTATACCTGAAAACGTATGTCCCAAAAGCTTTTGATTTCAAACTTAAAACAGATATTCTTTCCCACACACGCGTAAACTATCAAGTTCCTCAATGTCTACCTCTCTCGGACTTTCTCAAAAAATAGTTAGATTGTAAAAAAAGCAATCATATAAAAGAGCTAACATAATTTATACAGCACTCCTAAATCAAAGTACTAACTACAAAATGACAAAAAAGTAGGATTTATAAACCCAATACCCTCCAAAATTGTATGAGCAGATCTAACTCAAATTTTGGAGAAAGACTAAATTCAATATTTACCTCAGCAGGAGGATCAAACTTCTATGAGCATCACCCCCTATCTTTTAAAGCAGAAGGTGAAAAAGCAGAAAGGGATCCTAAAAACTTAAGAGCAGATTATGTAGCATTGTTTGCAGCTATGGCCTCTTCAACATTTGGAACAGATTATATTTTGGAGGAGATACCTACTTCTAAAGATGGTAAACTTACAGACCTAAAAATACCGATTATCAAACCTGCGAAAACAAAAGTTTCCAGAGCAGGCCACGTATATTTTTTCAATCAATGGACTTTCGAAATAGATGGAGAATCACAATTCCCTCTAATCGATTTCTCACCGGTTGATATGAGAAGATCTAAAGAACACGGAAAAAATGAATCTTCTGTATTCTTGAGATTCAAAAATTCTCCTTTAGCTGAAAAAGTTAAACTTTTCAATATATTTGAACAAGCAATAGAAGAATCGGGAATCCCCTACGAGAGACATCATCCAAAGAAAGAATTAGAATCTCTTGATTTTGACTTAGAATTCACAGATACACAGTATAGAACCTCGGTGATGTAGAAGTTCATCCAGAAGCTAGTCCTAAAACAAACATAATAGAAAAATTCCTTAAGCAAATAGAAGCCCAAAAGCTTTAATACGCTTAATCTCCTCGGTTTTTAATGCTAGATAAGCTATCAAATACCTTAAAGAAAACAACAGATAAGATAGCCAATGCTATATTTCTAGACAAAAATCTTGTAGATTCAATAGTAAAAGACCTTCAAAGAGCTTTGATAGAAGCAGATGTTAATGTTCAATTAGTTCTGGAAATCACACAAAAAATAAAGAAAGAAGCCTTAGATGAAAGAATAAAAGGAGTAGAAAAAAAAGAGCACGTCATAAAACTTCTTCACGATGAGCTTCTCTCAATATTGGGAGAAGAAAAAGAAATAATTCTTCAAAAAAAGAACAAGTTCATGATGCTCGGGCTTTATGGAGCAGGTAAAACTACAACAATTTCCAAATTAGCTCAATACTACTCAAAGCGTGGGCAGAAAGTTTGTGCAATAGGACTAGACGTCCACAGACCTGCCGCGTCAGAACAATTAAGACAGCTCTGCGACAAACTCAACATTGCCTGTTTTATTGACCCAGAAGAAAAAAGCCCAATAAAAATATGGAAAAAATACGAAAAAGAACTTGACAAGTATTCTCTAATCCTTATAGACACTGCAGGAAGAGACGCTTTAGAAGAAAGTCTTGTAAAGGAAATAAAAGACATTGCAAAAACAGCCTCTCCAACTGAAACATTCCTTGTGATGCCAGCAGACATCGGACAAGCAGCAAGAAAACAAGCTCAAACATTCAAAGAAGCAGTAAAGATTACTGGGGTTATAATAACAAGAATGGACAGCACTGCAAAAGCAGGAGGTGCCCTTACAGCATGTGCAGAGACTAAAGTTCCAGTAGTATTCATTGGAACAGGAGAAAAGCCCCATGACTTAGAAAAATTCAATCCTAACTCATTCCTTTCCAGACTTTTAGGAATGGGAGACCTTCAGTCCTTAATGGAAAAAATAGAATCTGTCTCTAACAAGAAAGCTTTAGAAAAAACTCAAAAGAATCTAGAAGAAGGAAAGCTAACATTGAGAGATGTTCAAGCCCAACTAGAGTCCATGGAATCTCTAGGCTCAATGGATAAAATATTAGGAATGATTCCTGGCTTGGGAAAAGCAAAAGAAAAAATTCCAGAATCGGCAATGATAGAACAACAACAGAAACTTAAAAACTGGAAAAATGCAATAAGCAGCATGACTGAATACGAAATAGAAAATCCAGAAGTTCTAGAAAAACAAACCTCAAGAATTCAAAGAATTGCGAAGGGCTCCGGAACATCAACTTCAGACATAAGAATGCTTCTCAAACAATACAAAATGTTGAAAGAGCTCGTTAAGTCCCAGTCCTCAATGGCAGAAGGAAAGTTCGATCAAAAAACTCTTCAAAAGCTCGCTAGGAAGATGGGCAAAAAGAAGATGATGAGGTTCTAAAGTGCAAAATAAAATCCTCGCCCGCGGAGCAGAAGCAATAATATCCAAGCAAGGCTCCAAAGTCCTAAAAACGAGAATTCCAAAATCATATAGACATCCCGTTCTTGATGAAAAGTTAAGAAAGTCAAGAACAAAAGCAGAAGCCAAAATTCTAACTAAACTTTCCAAAATTGTTCCAGTTCCAAAAGTCCTAAACATCGATGAAAAAAATAAAGAGCTTACAATAGAATATCTTCCAGGAAAAAGACTTTCAGACCATCTAGACAAGCTAAAAAACTACAAAACAATATGCAAGCAAATAGGAAAATCATTATCAAAAATCCATGATTCAGGAATCATTCATGGCGATTTAACAACTTCCAACATGATTCTAAAAAATACTAAAGTCTACTTTATAGACTTTGGATTAGGTTTCCACTCGAACAGAATTGAAGACAAAGCAACAGACATTCATTTGATAAAAGAAGCTTTAGAAGCCAAGCACACAAGAATAGCAGACTCTGCGTTTAAATCAATTCTCCAAGGATACAAATCATCAACGGACTATACAAAAACAATAGCTCGTTTATCAATCATAGAAAAGCGTGGAAGATACAAAGCACAATACTAAACATTAAATTCCATTCTTCCTAACCCTCGTAAGTCTTCTGCCTCTCCAATTGCTTCCAAAGCAGCAGGCTGTGCAGCCAAATTTCTTCCTAACTTTGTTATTGCATCATCTTCTGAAAGCAAAGGTAACTGTCCCCCATATGAACCTCTGGTTACCCAGCGAGTCATCGCCTCAGTTCCAGCAGAAGTCAATTCATGTGCAAGTCTGTTAGTTATGCCAAAAGTTTCTGTCCAGACGCTATAATCAGGATTATCTTTTGAAAGTGTTGAACGTATTCTAAGCGCATAAAGTCCTATCCTACTCAATATTCCCATTCCTTTAACACTCAAATTGACAACCTGTCCCAAATCATAAACCATTAGGCTGCGCTCTCCAAAACGCTTTTTTCTACTCTACCCATACTATCAAGCCTTTCTGGAAGTTCTTCTAACTGAACTCTCAAAGAGGAAGGTAACTCAACTTCATTAGGAATATATCTTTCTCTAGCGTCTACGACTCCAGAATCAAAGGCATCAACGTAGCCCCAGTCGGTAAAGCCCATAATTTCTTCAATAAATCATACTTTTTATATTATTGTATAACCTATACAAATTGAATAACTAGCACTCGAATCCGAAATAGCCCTGCCCGGATTCGAACCGGGGTCTCAGGCGCCAAAGGCCTGTATCCTTGACCACTAGACTACAGGGCTATTAAGAAGTCTGAGAAAAGTAGGTTTATAAGGATTTTCAAAGCTCTTACCAAAACCCTTAAAAACCTACCAATCCGAAAGTTTATCATGGCACAAAAGACAGACTGGATGAAATCAAAACCAGCAGATCTCGAAAAAAAAGTTATTGAGTTAGCTAAGCAAGGATTGTCAGCAGAAAAAATAGGTCTAAAATTGAGAGATGAACTGGGAATTCCTACTCTTAAAGTTTTCAAGCTCAAAATAAAAAAAATCTTAGAGGCTGAAAATCTCTGGCAAGACCCTGAAATAAGAAATCTCAATAACAAAATAGATATCTTGAAGAAACATTCTGAAAAAAATATTCACGACTATAAAGCAAAAAGGTCTTCTGTTAAGACTCTTTCTCGCTTGAACAAACTAAAAAAGAGGTAACTGTTCCTATCTATGGAAAAGAGGATAAAAGAAGCTATCGAAAGAATCGAAAGAATGTCGGCTCAAAAGCCAATAAAAGTCATTAGTCATTTTGATACTGATGGCATCACTTCAGCAGCAATTTTCTCACGAGCCCTCCAAAGATGGAATAAAAAATTCTCTCTACAGATAACAAAGAATCTGGAGCAAAGCTTTATAGAAGACCTCCCCGAAGACCATCTGTTGATATTTTTAGACCTTGCATCGGGAAGTCTTGATTATCTAGCAAAGAAAAAAACAGAAGTAATAATTTTAGACCATCACGAAATAACAAAGGATATTCCTGAAAACGTCTTCATGGTTAATCCTGTGCATCTCAACCTAGATAACTGCTCTTCCGCTGCTATTTGCTATCTTTTTGCAAAGACTCTTTCTGAGGACAACAAAGACCTTGCAAATCTGGCAGTTTTAGGAATGGTAGGCGATCAAATGGAAAAATCCCTAACAAAAACTTACGACTCAATTCTCAAAGACGCGGACGTGACTATAAAAAAAGGTCTCTTGATTTACCCTGCGACTCGACCTTTGGATAAATCACTAGAATATTCCTCTGGACTTTACATCCCTGGAGTTTCAGGCTCGTTCAGAGGCGCTCTAGAACTTTTGAGAGAAGCAGGAATTGAAAAAGTCCAAGGCAGCTTCAAATCTTTAGCAGAACTTTCCGAAGACGAGATGTCTCGTTTAGTCACTGCTATAATGCTAAGACAAAAAGACCGCGCAAACCCTGAAGAGCTCGTCGGAAATCTCTACCTCTTAAAACTTTTTAATAAGCTCGAAGATGCAAGAGAGATATCTGCTATGATAAATGCTTGTAGCAGAATGAATTATCCAGAAGAAGCTATCGGATTCTGCCTCGGAAATAAAAAAGCAAAGAAAGAATCTGAAAAAATCTACATTGAATATAGACAAAGCATATCCTCAGCAATGAAATACATTGAAGAGATAGATAAGATAACTGGAAAGAATTACACTATAATTAATGCTAAAGACAAAATAAAAGACACGATTATAGGAACAATAGCCTCCATAATGTCTTTCTCCCCATTATCACCTAAAGGAAATATTATAATTGCTATGGCTTATGACAATGACAAAATAAAGGTGTCTGCAAGAATTGTAGGAAAAGAAGGGCGCAATGTCCGAGATATACTCCATAGAGCTGTAGTCCCTATGGCTGGAGAAGTTGGAGGTCATCCAAACGCTGCTGGAGCCCTTATTCCAAAAGACAAAGAACTCGAATTTATTCAAGAAGTCAGAAAACTTCTAGAAGTAGAATTAATCAAAATATAACTACTCTTCAACATTCACAAACTTTAAAAAACAACCAAGTCATCTATCATCATGTCAGAAAGCAAGTTTCTAAGAGTTATGTGTCCGAGGTGTAAAAACAATCAAACAATCTTTGGGAAAAGCTCCACGAAAGTAAAATGCCATAATTGTAATAAACTATTAGTCAAAACCACTGGTGGAAAGACTAAAATTAAGGCGAGAATCAACGAAATCCTTTAAAAGACATATTTAAAAAGCTATTTAGAATTCATTATTTATGGAGTCCAAGTTGGAAGAAGATGACGTAGTGCTCTGCACAGTAAAAAGGATAGAAGGCACCACAGTGTTCTTAGACATTGAATTTAATGGAAAAAATGTAGCCGGTACAATGATATTTTCAGAAGTCTCTCCTGGAAGAATAAGGAACATAAGAGACTTCATTTCCATTAATAAAAAAATAGTGTGTAAAGTATTGAGATTGAAAGACAATCATCCAGAATTAAGTCTAAGAAGAGTTACTGCTAGAGAAAGAGACGAAGTATTAGAACAATACAAAAAAGCACGTATGCTAGAGAGCATGCTTAAACCAGTTTTCCTAGAAAAAACATCTGATGTTCTTGATAAAATAAAAAGTAAGACTGATGCCGCAAGTTTTCTTGAAGAAGCAAGAGAGAATCCTTCCCTATTGAAAGAAATAGCGTCTGGGAAAGAATTGGAACAGCTACAAAAAATATTTTCCGAAAAGAAAGAGTCTGAAAAAGAAGTAAGAAAAACTATAATCGCAAGATCAGATGCCGCAGATGGACTAGAAAGGTTGAGATCCCTTCTTTCAACAAAAGATGCAGAAGTAACCTATCAGGGCTCTTCAAGATTCTTTGTTACAACTACTGGAAAAGATTTCAAAATTGCAAATCAAAAAATTGAAGCATTTCTCACTACATTGAAAGAAAAAGCAAAAAAATCTGGAATTCAATTTGAGATAAGAGAAAAATGAAAAAACTCAGATTCTACATAAAGAACAAAAAGAAAATTTACACATTAAAAGATAAGATAAATAATTCTCCAACAAGCGAAGCCCATTATAAATTCATAAAAATTAAAGACGCTCCAAAAATTAACTAAAAAGCTGTTTCTGAGAGATTTCCTGTTTAACAATTTCCATATCTTTTTCCCACGCAGTTAATAGCCCTCTATTGTAGATTATAGCTGCCGGATGAAAAAGAGGGATAAGCTTTAGTTTAAGCCCATTTAGCTCTATCATCTTGACTTTCCCATGTACTGAAGTTATTCCAGGCATTTTATCCATAGCACTTACATCCCCTCCTGCAAGAAAAAACTTAGTAGAATGATTTCCAAGACTACAAACAACTTTTGGCTTTATATCTTCTATCTGTTTCAAAAGCCAAGGAGTATGCGCCCTTACCTCCTCTGGAAGGGGATCCCTATTCTCAGGAGGCCTGCATTTCAAAATATTAGTTATATAGACATCCTCCAAACTCAATCCAACTTTCTCAAGAAGTTTATCAAGATTCTTACCTGCAGCTCCAACAAAAGGCAAACCTTGCTCATCCTCGTTTCTTCCAGGAGCCTCACCAACAAAAAGAATCTTTGCACTTAGATTCCCCTTTCCGACAACAATATTCTTGCAATTCTTGTATATCTCTGTTTCCTTAACCTTTCGAATATGCTCTTCTTCCATAAATATCAGACCACCCAAATCTTTAAAAAATATTCCTTCTGAAGTTCATTATGGCAGTAGAAAGGTCACTTATTCTTGTAAAGCATGATGGAGTCCGAAGAGGGCTAATTGGAAAGATAGTCAATCGTTTTGAAGACATGGGTTTCAAAATCTGTGGAATGAAAATGGTCTGGGCCGATGAAGAGCTTGCAGCAAATCACTACCATCTAGATGAAGAATGGGCTACAAAAATGTTTGAAAGAACAAAAGCCACAAAAGAAGCAAATGGAGAACCCTTCCCCCATAAAGATGCTTTATCCTATGGAAAACTTATCCAAACTTGGAATGTTAATTTTCTAAGAGAAGGCCCGGTTGTTGCAATGGTTATCGAAGGCCCCCACGCAGTAGAGATAATAAGAAAAGTAATAGGTTCGACAGAACCTAGACAGGCTTCTCCGGGAACAATAAGAGGGGACTTTGCAATGGTAGAATCTTACAAGCTAGCAGACGAAAAACAACGTGTTCTAAGAAACCTAGTCCATGCATCAGACTCCGTAGAAAATGCTAAGAGAGAGATATCTTTATGGTTCAGTGAAGATGAAGTCCATTCTTACGAAAAAGATCTTGACAAACATTTCTAAATGGGAAAATCAAAATACCCTCAGCCGTTTGCAAAAGATGAAAGAAGAAAGTTAAGAGTGCATACTGCAGAGTTGACTGCTAAAATAAGAGGAGATTCTGAAATTCCAGACTATTCTCACCAACCAATGCAAAACGTTTACAGAGCATTAGCATACACTTTCTTAGAATGCATCTTTCTCCGAACTAATAAAGGTCAAAGAATTGAGTATCCCTCAAGTCTCAACCTCGAACACATAAACCCTGAAGAAAGAGCGTTCTACGATTTAATAATAAAAATAGGACAACTAGTGAATGTCCCTCCTGAAGAGGTCTCGGAAGCCTCAAAAAGATTTCAAGGACTAGAATATCTTATGGGTTCAATAACTTCAGTTTATCTTCCAGGTCTAATGCATGAAATAGAATCTAAAACAAGAGAAAAAAGAAGAAGGGGAAATAGAGGTTTGCAACCTTCTGATTTAGAAAATCTCTCAGATACAGATAAAACTAATCCTTAAAAAGCATGATTATGTGCTATTCTTGTCCCCGTAGTTTAGTGGATAGAATAAAACCTTGCGGAGGTTTGGACCGGAGTTCGATTCTCCGCGGGGACGTTAGCATAACATGAATTTACAAATCAAACTCGAAAAAAAATTACAAAAAACAAATCAAGTTTTCAATTTAGAAACTATACTCAATCAAAAAACTGATAAGAAATACATAAAAAGATATTATTCTATCAACAATCTGCCCTATTCAATTTTTCATAACAATTTAGGTGCGATTCATATGGGTTTGAGTAAGAACAATCAATTTTCTTATGAAGACCTCTTTGAACAAGCCAAATTTATAGATGGATTGATTAAAAAGATGAATGCTAAAAGAGTGCTCGAACTAGCCTCGGGCAGAGGAATTAACTCCTCATTTCTTGCAAGAAAAAATCCCTCTTGCAACTTTGTAGGGATTGATATTTCTGAGACGCATTTAAGACTTGCAAAAAAGAGATTTCAGAATATAAGAAATTGCAGTTTTTTACAAGAAGATTTCCACAATCTAAAAAAATTTAGAAAGAATTCTTTTGACATCGTCTTTGTGATAGAAGCTCTTTGCCACTCAGAAAAAAAGCAAAAAGTCCTGAAAGAAGTTCGTAGAGTTTTAAGACCTAAAGGGCTGATGATAATCTTTGATGGTTACATAGACTACTCAAAAATAAAGAACAAAAAACAGGATTTAGCTTGCAGACTTATAGCTAAAAGCACAGCAGTCGACAGATTCGCTGATTATACTAACTTGATGTCCCTCGCAAAAAATCATAGGTTCACAATAAAAAAATCTTCAAATTTATCAGACTCTATTCTTCCAACTTTAAGAAGATTTGAAAGACTAGCCAAATATTATTTCAGATTTCCGGCCCTTGCCAAATTAATAAATCATATTCTCCCAAAAGAATTCACATACAACACTCTCTATGGCTACTTAACTCCTACATTAATAAAAATGAGATTAGCTACCTACAAACTGACAGTTCTCCAAAAGTCTTCTGATTAAGCTTCTTCGTCTTTCAAGCCCGCTGTTGTAACAAAGAAGGCAGCCTCATTATCTGGCAAGTTAGGAGAGTCTATCAATTTAGCAACCCTACTTCCAGCTTTTCCCCTTCTCAGATAAATTCTATAAGTAGAAGCATGTCCAACGATGTTTCCACCGATAGCAGTAGTCGGATCTCCAAACATCATAGCAGGATTAGACATCACTTGGTTTGTGACGTACACAGCAAGATTACTTTTTTCTGCCAACTTCATAAGATTATGCAAGTATCTGTTAAGTCTTTGTTGTCTATCTGCAAGCTGTCCTCTTCCAGAAAATTCTGCTCTGAAATGCGCTGTCAAAGAATCTATTATCACAAGCCTGATAGGCTCTCCCTCTTTTATTAGCTCGTTTATTTTATCAACTAACAAGATTTGATGATCTGAATTAAATGCTCTAGCAACTAAAACGTTCTTTAACACTTTTTCAGGATTAGCCCCCATACCTTCTGCAATCTGCTTTATTCTCTCCGGTCTAAAAGTTCCTTCGGTGTCAATGTATACAGCCTTCCCGTTTGCTCCTCCAGCTTCCTTAGGCAATTGTACATTCACAGCAAGTGCAAGACCTAGCTGTGTTTTTCCAGATCCAAAGGCTCCATAAGCCTCTGTTATTGATCTGGATTCGACACCTCTTCCACCCAGAAGATTGTTTAGATTCTGACTTCCTGTTGTGATATAATTTATGTCCTGTCTTTTCTTTTCAACTTCTAATCCGTCGCTGAAACCAAGGTTCATCATACCTCTTGCAGCTTGAATAGCCTTTCTAGCGACGGCAGTTCCAACTCCTGCCAATTCCCCTAAATCACTTGGAGACATTACTGCTAGCCCCATTAAATCGTAAATTCCTGCAGCCTCTAATTTAGCTGCAATCCCTGGCCCTATTCCAGGAATGTCTGTCAACTTTGGCTCTTCAGAAACAGCCTCTTGTTTGCTCTCTTCTTTTGCCATGAATCCCCTAAAAGAAGTCTCTTTATAAATTTTATATCACTGAAAAATATAGTATAGTCAAAGTTTAGATTCCAAGTCCTTTATGAGCTTATCAGCATCGATTTTCTCTATATTATCTATAGACATTTCCAGATTGTTGAAAAAAGTATTTGTCCTAAAGCTTCCTGAAAAGAACAGTTCCTCGCCCAAAATAAATTCCTTCCTCTCATTGAATTTCTCAAGAGAGAATACTTCCTCGTCACTCAACCCAAGCTTGTTTATCTGCTCTCCAAATAACACTGCTCTAATAGTTTCACTTCCATCATCCAAAACTATATTCAGTAAAGCCCTCTTCTCTCCATTGTGCTTTTTATCTTCAAAATGTCTTGGCTCAAATACCTGTACTATTGTCGCTCTTATCCTCACATTCATCCCAGGCATAGCATTAGAAATCTTACTGAAAGAAAAACTCCTGCTTGATTGTACTTTTTCCAATTTCTCTTTGCTCTTCTTTATGTCAGAAAAAGCAGATAGGTGTAATTCTCCATTTCTTACACTAGCATTCCCTATTTCAATTACATCTCCTTCTTTTAACTGACCTTTTTCAATCAAATCGATGTGATTTGTATCCCAAAGAACTATCCTCGTATTAGAACTATCATCGCCTATCAAGAAGCTCCCAATCTTCCCTTCTCTTCCATTCTTGTTATATTCCCTAATAGGAAATATCCTAGTTATTTGTCCAACAAGATTTACCCTTTTCATCCCATGTACTAACTCAGATATTTTTAATTTCTGATTGTCGAAGCTTATTCCCAGTTCAGCAGCCACTATTTGTGCAGCTCCTTCTTTTGAGATGAGTCCAGAAAGTTTAGCCCTCTTCGCTTCAATCTTTCTTTCTAGTTCCTCTTTAGGAATATCTGCAGTCGAAGAAATCCTTTCCAAAAGCTGTTCATAATTACTCATTTTCTCACTAATAAGAAGACTTTTTTAAAGATTTATATGTAAACAAGAAACCAAAAAGCCCTCCAATAATTCCTAAGAATAAGTCTAGCATAGTATCAGCTATTCCTAACTGAGCCCCTAAAGACACAAAAACGTCTGCCAAAAACTCCCAAAACTCCCAGATAACTGCAGTAAGGGCAGTCAAAGAGACTACAAAAACCAAGAACACCATATAATTCATCTTTCCAAGAAGATTATTTCTTTGTAAACTCTTCAAAACCAATGTAAAAGTTATTGCTACAGATAATCCTCCAATAAAATGCATGGGGATGTCTATCCAATCATACAAATAATAAATTCCGAATGGCACCAAAAAGATATGAATTATTAAAACCAGAACTGGTGGGAAAAAATACTTTAATAACTCTCGAAATGGTATCATCCTAGTTGAATAGTAAGAACATTTATATACCTTATTTTTTAATTCTTAAAATGGCAGGAATAGCAGCAGTGATTGTGAAGATGATGCCTTCTTCTCCTGAAACAGACTTAAAAGCTATAGAAAATTCAGCAAAAGAACTAATGGAAAAAGAAGGGGCAAAAAACATTTCTTTCGAGGAACATCCAATTGCTTTTGGCTTAAGTTTTATTTTGCTTAAAATGGCATGGCCTGAAGAAAAAGACACTGATATAATTGAGAACTCTCTTTCTCAGATAAAAGATGTTAGTTCTGTATCAATAGAAGACTATAGAAGAGCTTTCGGGTAGTCGCAAATTACTTAAATCTCTTTTTCCTTAATCGTTTATGAGTTTGACAAAAGACCAAATAGCAGAACTTAAAAAACAACTCTCTGCACAAATTCAACACCTGCCTACAGAACAAAAGGCAGAAGCTCAAAAACAGATAGATGAAATGTCTGATGAAGCAATTGAAACCATGTTGCAAACCCAACAAGAAAGCACCCCTCAAGAGCCATTGTTTCGTTCCATAGTCAATGAAAAGATTCCTTCTAAAAAAATATCTGACAACAAAGAAGCCATAGCTGTTCTGGATATTCGGCCGATATCATTAGGACATACAGTAGTTATCCCTAGAAAAGCTGCCCATAAATCTTCAGACTTGTCAACAACTTGTTTTTCTCTCGCTAAAAAGATATCATCTAGAATAATAAGAGTTCTGAAAGCAAAAGGTACTGAGATACAGACTGAGTTCAAGTTCGGTGAGATGATAATAAACATAATTCCTGTTTATGACAAACCACTCAGCCTAAACTCTCCAAGAGCAGACTCTAATCCTGAAGTTTTGTCTAATATATTCAACAAATTGAAAGATAAGAAAAAGACTATAAAGATGTCAAAATTAAAACCTGCTTCAAAAACTAAGAAGTATTCAACAACTAGAATAGCCAGAAGAATACCATAATCAATGCGAATAGAAACGCTGGCGTGAAAGGAATTCCCTCCCTCACCCAAACTTTTTTCTTATGAATTTTAAGATAATGAATATCTTTCAGAGTCAACCCATGAACAGTCTTCTTGATTGTCTTCCCTCCAACTCTCACATCTTCCATCAACCAATCTCCTTCCCCTAGTCTCTCTGGAGATATCAACTTAATCATGCAAGAACTCTCAACAGCTTTTACATATATCAAAATCAAAGGGAAGAGAACAATGAGTATAGAAATGAACCCAAAAACATCAGACGTGTAAAACTGTATTAGCGCTTGGAAGATAAAGGCTAAAATAATCGCCGAAGCAAATAACAATTTATACTTCAAAAATTGTTTTTTGAATTCCATCCCGAAAGATTCTTTATTCTTGAAAACCAAAAACGCAGTATACAACAAGCTATATACTGCACCTGCAAGGAAAAGAATGAAAACAAATCCTACTCCTATGAAAAAGATATCCTTAATAGCAACATAAGGAAATATCCCTCCCAAACCCATCAAAAGTTTAGCATCCCCTCCTGCAAAAGCTCTTCCATAATAAAGAGCATAAGCAATTATTACAAAAAATAGCACTCCAAGAGCTCCCAACACAAAGAACATAATGTCTTTGCTTATTATAGAATAAATTGCCCTGTAAGCTAAAACAAATGAGATTAAAGAGAAATTTAACCAGTTAGAAACTTCTCTGCTCCTAAAGTCTTGTACTACTGCAAAGATTACCCAGACTATCGCAAGCCCAAATAGAAAAAAATATTCATTCATGTTATACTTATTAACGACTAATGTTTATTAACCTTTATCCCCTCCCCGTATAATGCAAATTTCAGGACTTAATAAGTTTTTTCCACTAGCTATAATTGTCGCTCTAGTAGTGTTTTCGATATTCATAATCAAAGATCTTTTTGTAGCTCTCCTATCTGCTTTTATCCTTGCATTTATGATGCACCCACTTTATAAAAAGTTCAATAAACGAATGCACAAAACTATTTCCGCAACATTATGCGTGATAATAATAATACTTATAGTCATAATACCTCTAGTGCTTATAGCAGGCACTGCAATAACCCAGCTCTCAGAATCAATAAACACTCCAACAATTACAGAAGCTATAAGTTCTTTAGCAGATTTACCAATAATCTCGAATTTTCACCTGCCTATAAAAGACATAGCTCAACGTGCAGTAGTCCTCATAATAAACTTCCTCCAAAGCACGCTTTCTAGAATACCTCAGATGGCTGTAACAATCCTTGTAATCATTTTTGGAACTTACTATTTCTTAGTGGATTGGGAAAAGATTACTTCTAAACTCAAATACTACATTCCCACAAAAGATAAAGAAAAATTGTCTAAAGAGATCTCTATAGCTACAAAGAACATAATTTACGGAACTCTTCTTATAGCCCTAATAGAGTTTATTTTCGCAGGGTTAGCTTTTTGGCTTCTAGGAATTAAGTTTGCCTTTGTATACGCCACCTTGATAGCTATTTTCGCATTTATCCCAGGCCTAGGCCCCATAATAGTCTGGGTTCCTTTAGCAATTTATTTCGCAGTTAAGAGCTTATTAGTTAAAGCAGCGTTAGTCACAGTTATAGGAATAATACTATCCTTCTATATAGACAGCATACTTAGAGCACAAATATCCGGAAAGAAAGCTAACATTCACCCATTCCTTATGCTTGTAGGAATAATTGGTGGAATAACTGTATTTGGAATATTCGGATTCATAATAGGCCCTATAATCTTAGTAGTCACAATTCAAATTCTAGAAGACATAGTCAAAGAGAGAAATCTTTAATTCTTACTAATTTGTTTAATATCCGTAGATCTAAACTTCCCACCCATCCTATACGGATGTTTCTTCTTGTCTTTTCTCTTGTCTTTTCCCTTTCTTCTCTTTTCTGGAAATCCGTAATCACTCATATAAAACAGAACTAAAAATAATATATAAAACTAACTTGCACTCTCACATGACACTGCTGCACAGCTCAATTCACAAGAAACCCCTAACCTAGAGTCATCACACCTCAAAGTTTCATCATTCGCTTCAAAATCTTTACAACAATAGGTAAGCATGTCTTCAGTGGCACAGGCAAGATTACAAGCCTCCTTGATTGCGCTTCCTTCACTGCTTTCAATCAAAGGATTAGTAGTTTTCTTAAACCTCTCAAATCCACCAGTAACAAACAAAACCAAACCAATCAATAACATAAGACCAATGACAATAACAATCAAAGTTGAAATTGCCATCTCAAGTCCCTTAGAATTCATCTTATTTAAGCGCATGTAATTGCAGGAGTACATGCCTCAAGTCCAACTTTCTGACTAACTAATTCTGCACAAGTGAACTTACCATCAGTTTTACCCTCAGTACCGAAAGTCACATCTCTCTGAAGACTACACCAATCATATTGGCTATTCGTAGTACATGCTAGATTACAACTCTGAACAATAGTCTGGACATTACTCTGTCCTCCGCCAAAATTAGATATTTTATCAAAAAGATTTCCCCATCCAACACTAAAACCGTATATCAAGAAAACCAACACTACTAGTGCCAAAATAATGACTATGATAGTGCTAATAGCCATCTCTGCACCCCTCTTATTCATCATTGTCTATCTAATAACTTTTTATTTATAAATCTATTGCTAATTATCAACCTATTTCAATACCTGTCTCTAAATCCCACGTTCTTTTCATACTGCTATCTCCGTTCTCTGCCTTGACATAGACCTCAGGCACAATCACAGTATATCCCGTACTACTTGCAATAATCTGATATTCTCCTCTTTTTACCTTAGCAAATAGATTCCCATGACTATCGTCTCCAGGATTTCTTCTTTCTATTTCCTGTCTGAAAGATTCCTCGAAACTCTGCCCCTGCATATTGTTAGCAGCATTCATCACAGACAATTCAAAAATGCTCTCCACATATTCAATCTCAAAAAGATACTTCTCAATCAGAGCACTATTTTCCATTGAATTAGTTTTAACATTGTCTTTATAGGCTGCAAATACAAATAGTGCTCCCCCTATAATTGCAAGAACTCCTAAGAAAAGTATTCCCCAAGCAATTGCAGTCCCCCTTCGGTTCAACATAAAGCTCCTCCGTCAAAGATAACACGTCCAGAATCTAAATAAACCACAAGATTAGTTTCCTTTGCAACAAAATCTCGAGATATTGGAAGATTTCCAGAAGATAACGGATTTTCAGGATAGTCAATTACTCTCTTGAAATTTCCTCCAGAATCGTAATATCCCAATATAAAATAATTTTCTCCTAAACAAGAATACCTTTCAACAAAAAAATCTTCTAGAACTCCAAACAAAAGATTGTACTCATTTATATCAATTTGACCTCTTACAGATTCGTAAGACAATACAAGTTCAATATAATCTCTTACATTCATCTGCTCTTCTATTTCTATTATTTGTGCTATATCGGCAAACTCTCTTTCACTAAAGTATATAGTGTCGCTCAAAAATGCCTCTCCCAATACCATAGAATCTACCTGGTTAGTGCTCAATCCAGCTATTTCAGTATCTTTATCTGCATTCCCATTTAGTGCAAAAATAGTAGCTGCAAGAACAACAAAGACTATCAAGGATACAGCAATTACAACGGATACTAGTATTCCAACAAGCGCCTGATCAACTTGCCCTCTTTTGTTCATTGTACAACTCTCCTAGAATTTTCATTGCTTCCAACTAAAATAGAATACTCAACTCCATCTTTCACAAAAGTGTTTCTATAGCATTCAGGGATACTGCTATCTTTACTTTTCAAATCAAGGTAACAGGTAGCCTTATAATCAGACACCCCTTTATCGATAATAGTGTTTCCTGTTTCATCAATCACCTGGATTAGATGGTCTTTCTCGATATTGTTATTGAGAGTACATTTGTCATAAAAATCAAAATCTTCTGCAAGAAAATGATTTCCCTGAAGACAGTCTACTATTTTAAAAGCTAATATTTGAGATTCAACTTTCTTGAAAGCATACCCATCTCCTGCAAACATATACGCTGCTATGTAAAAGCTAGACATTGTAAGAGCCAGCATGAACACAATTATAAGAAAAGTCAATGTCTCTCCTGCTCCTTTTTTATTCATCTTATCTGAAATATCAGCAGATTGGTTTCGAGTTCATCTCCTTGTGCAAGATTTATTCTAGGCTCAAACACCGTCACGTTATTAAAAAACCCAAAAGAAGTTGCAGAACCAGGCTTCAGGCTGACTATTACCTCCTTTTTTACATTATCGAATCTGAATATATCACTAAAGCTGATAACTCCATTCTTCTTAGCTATATTTGTTGCTTCTGTTACATCAAGAACAATTTCAGTTCCAGGTTCAGCAAGATTCACTATCTTAGCTATTTCTTTTGAATAGAAATCTTCTCCAAGAACTGCATCGTTTCTATAATCTCCAATAATTGCCCCAGCACCTACAACTCCCAGAATGACTACAGTAATGTAGACAATGTTCCACTGAAGATATCCGATAGTTCCTTTTTTTCTCACTAAACACCTCCTCCAACTCCTGCACAGCCAGCTAAGTAATCTTTCTCAATTACCTTATCTGCATATGCAATAACCAAAGAGTCATTTATCTTACTTATCTGCAAATCAATAAGATTGCTATCTAAAATAATGTAGTCTGAATCCTGATAGTCTGCAGGGAAACCTTCTAAGTCTAGATAACTCATTCTCGATACATCTGCAGGATTATCATTCCCCCCTATACAATCTGCACGAGGATCTTCTCTATAAGATCTAACTTGGAAAACTTCTATTGTTTCAAAATCTAAAGATCGATGAATTCCATTTTCCTGGCAACCCTCTTTTGTAGGAGTGCTTGCAATACAAATACAATTTTCGAAGAAACACTTATCAGGTCTGCTATCTGAGGGATCGTCTGAGTCATATGAAAAAAGATACCATCCATTCACACCTCGAATAACCATCTCTGTTTTTTGTCCCTCAGAAATTCTATCAACCTCGGAGCTTATCTCTTCAACAAGTGTTTTCACACTTTCAACATCATTATTTGTATTTGATAAAGAGGAAAACTTTGACCAAGCAACAGCAAAAAGCGCTATGACTGCAACAGCCACAAGAATGCTTATAAAATTATTAAAAAAGTCTACTCCTCTTCTATTCATATTCTTCCCTCGATGCCGCCCTTACAGAAGCTATTGATAGCAGAAGTATCCCATTCAACTCCTCTGACAAGAGAACATCCTTGTTTTGCATCTGAAGAGCTTTCAAACTCTCCACAATATCCTGCTGCTATCTGTTGACTCTGCTGTGCTTGATAATATTCAGCACCTGAAACTACAGCTACTCCAAGAACAAAAGCAATCATTCCAGGCAATCCTGCTGTTTTAGCAGCAAATCTCCCTGTCGAAGTTAAAAGACCAGCTCCTCCAATAGCAAAGCTACCCTTTACAACATCAAATGCTGAATCTAACGGGTCTCTTGTCTTTATCTGCATGAAAACAAAAGCCATCTGTGAAAAATCATCCGGAAAACTACTATAATTTCCATCCCAGTCGTTAATCTGACTATATGAAGAAACGCTTCTATCTGTAAGAGCTTGAAGATACGTCAAGCTTGATCCAGGAATTTGTTGTGTTCTCATATACTCATTAGTATTGACTCTCTCCCTTATCGCAAAATCAACATCATCAGCAACAAAAACTCTCGAACATATAACACATTTAGGCTCAGTTATGCTAAACTTCTCCACAAACTTTCCAAAAATGTCCAACTTCCCTTCCCCCATCATTCTCCAGCAGTCATACATAGCGTTTGCGGAAGTCTCTTCGATTATTCTTCTTGCCTCTTCTTCATCGCTGTTGCTCACCTTGATTGTTTTAGTGCTCTTACTTCCCGCAAAAAAACCTTCACAAGAATCCTTCCCTTCTGTTGTTATGCATATCCTTTGTGTAACACAATCTAATGGAATAGTCTGTTGAAAATTACCAACTCCAGTATCTAAGGTAGCTCTCTTTATGACAGAAAGATGACAAGCCTCGGTTTCAGCAAGATTATTTCCAGTTCCATATATCCTAAACAAAAATAGCAATAATACTGCCAAACCCAATATTGCCAAAATAGTCATAATCAGATTAAAAGATACGACATCACCCTTATTTTTCATACTCTCTCAACACACCCTATCTTTATAACAATTACGAAACCAATTTCCAAACAAGATATAGGGCGATAGCGAAGAATACTGCCCAGAATATCCATTGCACAAGACCCTCCCCCGTTATACCTCTTCTTGTTCTTCTAAGATCCATTTTCAGCCAAGTTTACAATAAAATACGGAGATTTTACCTCTACACTAAAACTTCCATATCCGGTTATTTCAACAGGATTTTCATAAACACTATCCCTGAACTCATAGGCAGTATTAACTATAGTATCGTAATCTTCTCCAAGCTCTCTTTCATGTAACCAGACCGTATCCGTTTTTCCATCCTTTGTAAAAAATATCTCTCCCGAAGAGTATACATAAATGGGCCATTTATTGTAAAGCTCATGGTCTTGAGGTCTTTTGTAAGTATCCACAAAACCTTTCATGATTGGCAAGTTTTCCGGAGGAAATCTACCCTCATCATCATATTGAAGGCTTGTGAAAAAGACTCTCAGATAAATTGAATAATCTCCAAGACATTTTTCCCCATTTCTCAGACCAAAAAGAACATAACAGGCCCCTTCAGATAATATTGCCTCTTTCCTTTCCCTAGCTTGTTGGTAATATTTTTGGAAATCCAGACTTAACCTATTTCCTGACAAAATCTTGCTTCCAATATAAACTTCTTCACCTTCTGGAAAATCTATCCAAGCAGTTCCAGTATAATATTGCGCTTCCCCAGTCTCAATGTTGTACCTTATTATCTCCACGCTTTCTACACTCTCGTTACTTTGTGTAAATCCTGGAATATTCTTTGCGAAAGGTATATGTTGTCCAATAAATACTCTAAAAGTCGGGACAGTTAGAATAATTATCAAGAACACAACTATGATTAGAGTTATAATATACCATATCATCTCCCCACTAGCCTTTCTATTCATTTTCCAAACCTCAAAAAGTTACTTATAAAATCAGCTATTCCATCAAGTTTTCCCGAATAAATAAGATACACAATTACAGACAACACTAAAAAAACAATACCAATTATCCAATATACAAGATAATCTCCCCATGCCGAACCTCTTTTTCCCATACCAGATAAAAAACTAGATTCATTATAAATCTTACACTTTTTCCAAATGTTTATAACTTATATTTGTCAATTATATGAAGAGGTGATACATGCCAACTACGGATGAAATTCTTAACAAATATGGGGGCAAAATAGAATCCCAATTGAATAAGACTAACCTAACAGGAAGTCCCGCATTTTCTAAAGAATATCAGCAGTTCAAGATGGACATGCTTCCAGAGCTTTCCCGCTATGAACGCTGGACAAAAACTCTTGGAAATCTGCTAAATATAAAACTCGCTCCGAAAGAACATGAGAAAATAGACAGATTCTTACGAGCTGCACATTTAGATGTAACTCCAAGTCAGGCTATGACTCTATCTGTTATTTCATTGTTGTTAATATTTTTTGGAGTGATGATGGTTTCTCTTGCAATGTATTTCATATCTAGTTCAATTCCATTAGTTTTCATATTCTTAGGATTACTTGCTAGCATCTTTGTATTTTACTACACTTACACAATGCCTCAAAGACTTGCAAATTCCTGGAGACTGCAAGCATCATCACAAATGGTTCCAGCAATTCTTTACATTGTAGTTTACATGAAGCACACTTCCAACTTAGAAAGAGCAATTGAATTCGCAGCCAGAAATCTAGAGCCTCCTCTAGCGCTTGACTTCAGAAAAGTATTCTATGATGTTGAAATAGGAAAGTTTTCCACAGTAAAACAATCATTAGACAATTATTTAGAGACTTGGAGAGACTACTCTCCAGAATTCATAGAAGCAATTCATCTAATAGAGTCAAGTTTATTTGAGCCTTCCGAAGGAAGAAGAGTGATTATCTTAGAAAAGGCTCTTCAAGTAATACTTGACGGAGTTTATGAAAAAATGTTGAAGTATAGCAGAGACATTCGCTCTCCCCTCACAAACATTTACATGCTTGGAATAATCCTTCCAACCCTCGGTCTAGCCCTTCTTCCTTTAGCTTCAACGCTCTTAGGAGGAATTATACAATGGCACCATGTGTTCATAATATTTAATGTGCTTATCCCATTCTTTGTTTTCTACATGACTTCAGAAGTTTTACTGAAAAGACCTGGAGGGCATGGAGAAGCTTCTGTGCTAGAGTTAAATCCTGATTATCACAAGTTCAAGTCTAAAGCTCCCTGGATAAACTCTTTTGCGATAGCAATTCCTCTATTAATACTAGGAACATTACCTTTCCTTTTCCAAATAGACTTCTTAACCCAATCTCTTGGAATAAACAGCGACTATACTTTCAAAGAACTCGGCATCCCAATTTTAGAGAATCAAAAAATCTTTGAATTCAAAACTCTTCCTGACGGCTCTACCGTTGGTCCATTTGGCCCTCTGGGAGTCCTCCTTAGTTTATTCATCCCTCTTTCAATAGCACTATTTTTCGCAGTAGCCTACAAAGCCAAAACTAAAGATTTGATAAAGGCAAGAAAACAAACCGCGGAATTAGAAAGAGAATTCACTTCATCTCTTTTCCAATTAGGAAATCGCCTAGGAGATGGAATCCCTGCTGAAATAGCTTTTGCAAAAGTCGCTTCGACAACCCAGGGCCAAAGAACTCAACAATTCTTCTCTATGGTTAATCAAAACATTCAGCAACTTGGAATGTCTTTAGACGATGCCATATTCAACAAAAGAAGAGGTGCGTTGATATACTATCCATCTGCACTCATATCCACATCTATGAGAATACTTGTTGAGTCAGTAAAAAAAGGCTTAGAGGTTGCCGCTCGTTCTCTTATGTCAATTTCAGAATACGTAAAGAACATCCAAAGAATAAATGAACGCCTCCGAGACCTTCTTGCAGAGATAGTTTCAGATATGAAATCTAACATGACATTCCTAGCACCTTTGCTTGCAGGCATTGTCGTAGGACTTTCAACAATGATAACATCTATTTTGAGCATCCTTCAAGGAATTACAGAAGGAGGGCTAGAAGGTGAAGAGTTGTCAGGTTTATCAATTGTAGATATTGCAAGTTTCTTTGACGTAAAGACAATGATTCCTCCATTTTTCCTTCAGGCAGCAATTGGAATCTATCTTATCCAGATAACTTTCATCCTTACATCTGCCCTAGTCACAGTAGATGCTGGAAAAGATCCTTTAAGAGAAAAGAATGAACTTGCAAGAAATCTTAAGAGAGGAATGTTCTTATATCTTATAACTTCACTGATATCCATAATTGCTCTAACACTTCTAGCATCTATAGCTCTCGGAGGAATAGTCGGATAAGGCAAAAAGAAAATGAAAACGTATAGTCCTGCAAAAACCTACGAATCTGGATACCTTAATGTAGACAAAAACCACGAAATATACTACGAGCTAAGTGGAAATCCAAAGGGTAAACCAGTGCTTTTCATTCATGGAGGTCCTGGTGGAGGCACAGGAGAAAAAGATAAAAGATTCTTCAATCCGAAAAAGTTCAATATTGTATTGTTCGATCAAAGAGGCTCTGGAAAAAGTAAACCCCTTGCATCTTTGAAAAATAACACCACTCCTCATTTAGTTGAAGATATAAGAAAGCTTCTTTCACATCTTAAAATAAAAAAGACTTTTCTTTTTGGAGGAAGTTGGGGCTCAACTCTTTCATTGTGCTATGCCATAAAATATCCTGAAACAGTTGCAGGTCTTGTATTGAGAGGAATTTTTCTAGCTTCGAAAAAAGAAAATGACTATTTTATCTACAACTCCCGGAACATTTATCCAAAAGCTTGGGAAAACATGGCTTCTCTCGTACCCAAAGATTACATAAAAAAGAAGAAGATAGCAGAGTATTATTACAACAAAATAACTCACTCAGATAAAAAAATCCGAACTAAATATGCAAAATCCTGGGCAGAATTTGAGTTCTCAATATCTACTTTATTGGGATACAACAAAGAAGGTTTGAATAATATATTAAAAAGTATAAAGTTTGAAGCATTTTCCCCGATAGAATTGCACTACATAGTTAATGATTGCTTTATTCCAGAAGATTATATTCTAAAAAACACGCACAAAATAAAGAGTATTCCTTGCTCGATAGTGCATGGAAGATATGATTGTGTATGCTCTCCTTCTGAAGCCTATGCCTTGCACAAAAAGTTGCCCAAATCAAGATTAATATTCACTATCGCAGGCCACTCTGCTTCAGACAATGAAGAGTTCCTTGTGAAAGAGATGGACTTAATGGGAACAATAAAAATCTAGCTCAATCTTTTAGCTTCTTTTATCAACCAATTTTTCCATTCAGGAAATACTCTGTCGCTCAATGGAAGACCTATCTCTTGAGTTATTTCGTCGCTGATTCTATGAAAAACATCATTAGCGAGAGAGTTGAACTTGGCTTCCATGAGTTCAGGATTTTTTAATGTCTTTGATATGTTTACTATCTCCTGTTTTAACTTCCCCCTAAGCAAGATATTATCATAAATCGCATCCCAATTTCCTGCCCAGCCCTTTACGTTTGCTCCTATATCTTTGATTATTTCAGATTCGCCATTCATCAGCTCTTCTGTAGGCTCCAACTCATCTTTTTCCACATTATACTTTAGAAGATTAACAAATCCCTTTTCCTGTTGGGGGTCAATTGTCCAATGCTTCCTTACTTCAGAAAGTTCCATTATTCTTTTCATGCTATGCAAACCATCAGGAGTTTTTACAGGATTAGCTATGAGAACAAGATCTGTTGCTTTGAAACTTGTAGTAGGCACTCCAAGATCATTTACAAGTCTATCAAAAACTCCATATGGTGAAGCTCCGTGTATTGTTCCTGCAACAACATTAGCTAACGCTCCAACTCTCATAGCTTCATACAACGCTTTTGCTTCACTACTCCTTACCTCTCCAACTATCAAGGCACTGTCTCCAAGTCTAAGACTTGCCCTTATTCCTTCAGATGCTTCTACTTCAGTGGTGCCCTCAAGCAGTGCACTTCTAACTTTCATCCTCTGTATATTGTAGCCAATTTTCCTTAACGCGTCCACCGGCAGTTCTAGCGTATCCTCTATAACAAGAGTTCTTATTTTGGGCATAATTTCCAACATCAAACCTCCTAAGAAAGAGGTTTTACCAGAGCTCCTTGTTCCAGCAATCAGCAAAGTCCTGCTTCCATCTATAAAAAAGCTTAGAAGCCCTGCTCCGAACGAATTTATCATTTTATTATTTATGAAAAGAGGTAACGTCCAAGGCTTATCTCTATGTCTTCTTATTGCATAAGCAATTCCCTGAGGGGAAAGAGGTCTTTGAATTGCAGATACTCTTGCTCTTGTACTTCCAAAACTTAAATCCGTATCAAGAACTGGATTTGCTTCATCAAGAGGCCTTCCACTTTGAAGCCTTAACTTACTAGCCCACGAATCTGCATCCTCGTAGCTTGGAATTATATTAGTAACACACTCTCCATATTCTTCGTGCCTCACAAAAACAGGATTTTGAGCAATAGGAGAGTTTAAAAAAATATCTTGTAATTTTGAATCTAAAAGAAGCACTTCTATCAAACCTGTCCCAATAGTCTGTCTAACAAGAATTCTAGCAAGCTTGTTCAGCTCCCTGTAACTTAAAATTATCCCCTTAGTTTCTGCAAGTTCTCCTATTAAATCTCTAGAAACATTGAAAAAAATGCTTCTTGTCCTTTCTGGATCTGTAAATTCTTCTGCTTTGGGTTGATGTTCTATCAACACATTTTTTCCCAAATTAAGCAAAACATGATGCTCTTCATTTAAAGAATATTCTGGAGGAATTATATGGTAGATATACTGAGAGTCATTATCTTTTTTTAGTATAGTAACAGTTATCTCCTCGCTATCAGCATTCAATTCATATTGATCTATGAGCTTAGCCCCTTCAGGAAGTTGTGCAACAAGTCTTGTAAATGTGAAATTCGGCATTATATCTGGCCGGAAAATAGAATTGTAAACAGATCTATCTCCTACATAATAAGTTTCTGCTATGCTAGAGATTGTTTTGATTAATTTAGTTTCCTCTATTAGTTCTTTTATCCTTTCCAAAAATCTCAAATAGCCTTTGGAGTTTAAGTCTCTTGTTTCCAAATCTCCTTTTTTTAGAGAGTCAACAAGATTAGTCATTTCCAAATAACATCCGACAGGGTCAGTCCTCAACAAACTGACTAAATAAACAAGTTGAGCATGATACTTTTGCACTTCACCAAATAAACTTAACCTTTCAGGAGATAGTATCTTTTCTTGTTTCAGCAAGAAATTGTATAATTGAGCTATCTCTCCCAGAATAAGAATTTGTTCAGAAGGATAATTGTAATTCTTCTGTTGCACAAAAACTACTCTAGAAACTCCAGGATTTTCAATCAGAGAGTCTATAGTTCTAGCCATTACTTCAGGATAAGACGCCAAAGAAGGAACAAATGGAGCTCCCAAGTAATTAACATACATTATATTCTCCCCTTCTTTTCTATCCACTTCAACTGCGTAAAGCGGAGAGTTCTGTTTAAAAAGCATAACTCCTCTTTCAGTTTACATCAGAGAGCATTAAATAATTTTGTATGGTCGAAAAATGATACCTAAACAATTTTAAACTCTCACTCATTAAAAATAGAATGCCGGAAGAGTACTCTCAATATCCCTCAGACCTAAATCTAAAAGTTCAAGATTTGGAAGAGAAATATCGCCTCTTGAAAGAAAGAGTAATCCTTGTAGGAAACAGTCTTGTGGATGAAAGAGGAAAAAATTTCGAAGAGGTACAAGAATTAAAAAGGATAGTTTTAAAATTAAAAGAAGAAAATATTCGTATGAAAGAGTTCATACAGAGAATCTCAGAACAACTGTCAGAGACAGCTAGAAAAGAAGAACTGATGATTCTCCAAAGACAGTTTGATATATTCAAACCTTAGAAAAGATGGTAAGCGCTCTAGAAGAAATAAAAAAAATGCAAAGACAAGGTCTATCGGAAGATAGAATAATCGCAGATTTGAGAGAAAAAGGATTCCCTCATAAAGATATTTTAGAAGCTCTCTCCCAAACGAAAATAAAAGCTGCTGTAGAGCAGGAAGATTCGTCCCATGAAAACATGCCAATGCCTTCCGCCCAGTCCTATTCTGGAGTTCAAGGTCCAGAAATAACTTCCGGAGATGATACTATGGAACAATCTCTCTTAAGTCAAACACCTGCTCCAGAACAAAACAGACCTACAGAGTCATACTGGCCCCAGCAACCTCAGCAAAGCTCTGACTTACAAGCAATCCCAGCTCAGCAAGGAGAAGAATATGGGGAATACGGAACTCAATATCCAGAGCAAGAATATTCAAACTATACAGACAATAGTTATTATCAACAAGGTTATAGTTCAGACATAATTTCAGAAATATCTGAACAGATAGTTGCAGAAAAGCTTTCGGAGATAAGAAAGGGAGTAGAAAAAATAATCGACTTCAAGACTACTGTAGAATCAAGAGTTGAAACCCTCGGTGAAAGGCTTCTAAGAATAGAAAAAATAATTGACACCTTACAATCTTCCGTTCTTAGAAAAGTTGGAGATTATGTAACGAACGTTGACGACATAAAAAAAGAAATGATAGAGACTCAAAAAACATTTGCAAGACTTCTTCCGGAATTAAGAACATCTTCCCAAAAAAAGCCTAAAAAACATATCAAAAAAGAACATAAAGAAAAATAGTTTTATTTCGATTTAACAACTGCCCACATAGCAATTACTGCCACAACAATTAGTGCAATTGCTCCATAGACTCTTGGAGAATATAACCAGTCAAAGAAGAATAAAAGCTCTGGATCAGCATTCCCAACCCCAAAAAAGTATCCCGGAAGATAGGGCATCGCAATATCAGAGAACACTGCAAAAACTGAAAATACGAATACTATTCCTAGCAATACTACTGAAGTTATTCCAACGGGTTTGTAAAAATTCTTTACACTATCTCCTACAAAACCCATCATGAAGACTGCAAAAAATAAAAGTAAGAATATGATTGTGAACCAAGGCACAACTAGCATAGCCAATTCCACTAACCTTCCAAATGAGACTAACAAAGCAACAACAGCCACAGCCACAAGTCCAGATATCCATTTAGAATCATCTCCAAATAACTTGTTCTTTACCAGAATAGCTCCTATTACAAGAACTCCAAGTAAAAAAACAAATATGGGTGCAATCTGAGAGATTACAGATAAATCTACTCCAGTTTTTGCTACATAGCTTACCATAAATACCATACAAAATCCAGAAATCCTCAATTTTTAAACCTTTCGGTTTTGTCCTAACTAGAAAGTGACAAATTAATGCCCACTTGTTGCATCTCTAACTGCCCCAAATAACTTCTTCCAAGGACCATTATCATCGGGCTTAGGCTTAGACCACCCTATCAATCCACCTATAGCAAACAAACCTATAACCAACCATATAATTGTTGTCCAGTTCTCCTGCCACCAATAACTACCAAACCAGCTAAACTGGTTGATAGTGGCGATTATGACAACAATAGCTCCAACAAGAGCAATTCCAAAAATAGCTTTTATCCAAACTTTTCTATTGTCTTCGCTTACAAGCAATCCAGTCAATATCAAAAGAACCACCAATCCTGCGATAGCTATTCCAAAGTTAGCAAATATCACCGAAAAGAAGTCTGTGACAAATCCAAATCTTATGGTGAAAAGCCCCAACACTAGTGCAATTATCACATTGACACCTCTATGATCTCCTAGTACCTTAGTGCTTGTCAGAATCGCAAAAACAACCGCAAAAACAAGTAAGAAAGGCAAGAACAAATCAAACACTCCAATAGCTTCCCAGTTGTAAATCAATTGTTGAAAATTAAAATTAGTCAATGGATCAAATTGTCGAAATATTGTTGGCAGACTACCAATCACCCCTATACCTAAGCTCATAGATTAATTAGCTAGATTTTATTTAAATATGTTTCTAAAGAGATTCCGGCGCAATATATGCAAAACTTCCTTCTGTTTTCACACTTCTCCTACATAAATCTCTTAAGGATTTTTTCCCTTGCCTAAGAGTATCGACAAATCTTCCAGAGCTAACTACCGGTTCAAGACCATCTGAATAAGCAACAACAGTATCGCTAGGCAGGACAGCAATTTCTCCAACTCTTACATACAAAAGAGTTTCCCTTTGTCCAGTCAATGCTCCGTAAGCATGAGGATTGGAAGGATTGTTTCTGAACTCTTTCCTCACTAACTCTCTGAATCTTGCATCTTTCCAACTCAAGCCAGTCGCTTCGGGATGTTCCTTGAAATGCTTACTATACTTATCAGGCCCCTCACTTTCCGTCTGGAAAAACATCTCTCCATCCACATGAAATGCTGCAACACCGCAATCAGTTATATATCCCCATATCACTCTTTCCAAGTCTCTGAAAAAAGCAGAGGCAACGCACCCTGCTAAATCATTAACAACAAAATCATAATGGCTAAAATTATCTCTATTGAAAGACTTCACAGCATCATTTCCTTCCCTAAATGCTTCCCTCATTACGCCTTGAGTCATTTCCCTAACAGAACAAGAATTCAGTCTCGTATGTATTGCTTCTCCTGCAAGATTTGCCGCAACTGCTGCAGGACTAGGTCTTGGATAAAATAAGAAAGTGTTGATAGCTCCCTTCAAGTCTTTCTGAACAGGCTTTCCATTCCTACAATCTCTTGTAATTCCATCAACCACGACTCCCGTACCAGCTCCTCCTCGAGCATACTCCTCGCAAGGCCTTCTAATAAGTTTCATCCTTACATTTTCAACACTAAATGCATCATCCATAAAAAACTCATAAACGTGGCTTATTTAAATCTGTCTAGAATCACTCTTTGTCTTTTTTGTCGCCCTTATTTCCAACTTTGTCTCCAAAAAGAACAGCCCCCACTGCAACAAGGATTATTACGACAAACAATATATTAGCAACCACTTCTGTGCTACTCCCAGTTTCAGATTGATATATCCAGTCAACAAGAAAATCCCAGCTTCCTGTAGCAACCAACACTGCGATTACGACAACAATCGCTGCCAAAACTCCAATAACTCCCTTCACCCTCTTAGGAAGCTTCAACTCATCTTTGCCTGTATGAGTCATTCCATATATAAGCATGAAAACAAGCAAAACAACTACCGATATTGCCAGAACAGGAATCAAACTGATGATTAATCCAGATGCGTAACCGAAAGAAACTACAATAAGACCAATAGCAAGAGAAACCAAGGCATCAATCTGTTTCTTTCCTTCTCCAAGAATCCTAGTTTTTTGAAGAATTGCAAACACTACAGTAAAAACAAGTAAGAATGGCAATATTACTTCAATAAATAATGGGCTTGACAGAATAGTTTCAACCATGCGAAAAATTAAGCTTTGACATATTTAAAGATTTGCTAAAAACCTGGATAAGAACTACTATCAAAATCTCCACTAGGCTTGCTTGCTCCAGCATTGAGTTCATCATTCATGCTAACAGGCTCTTCTCTCAAAGGCAAGGAACTCTTGTTCACAATAAAAACATCTCCTATAGCCTTTACAAATTGATGAGGAACAATAACCCCCTTAGCTCCTCCAAGAAGATTCATAAACCCACTTCCAATTCTTATTCTCCAACCATCAACTTTATTATCAACAAGGTTAACTTCCTCTATCTGACCAAAATAATCTCCGTCAGAGGTATATACAGCCTTCCCCAGTACCTCACTCATCCTTTTTATTCTAAGCATGAAGAACTCTGACTAGCTCACTATTTATATTTTACGTTTGTAAGAAATATATTTTCATTATATTAGCAATCTTTATATAAAACCCATCTGATACTCCAATATGAAAGACGGGGAAACCTTGCAGCTGATAGCTGGAATAGTAATTGCCTCTTTAGTTATTGGTTTCAACTCTCTAATTTCTCTAAATTTGATTGGCTTCGGCTTAGCCATCCTATTCTCATTTATTATAATAACTGCAAACATCGGAGCAAAGAAGATGATGGCTTCAAGACTTGATGCAGGCGTAGAGAATAGAATCTGGCAGTTTTCTCGATACGGACTCAAAAAGGGTGATAGATTGAAAAATCCTGTCCTCATGGGACTAATAGCCCCTTTGTTAATTACGATAATCTCATTTGGATTTCTAAAACCTTTGACAATATTCACTTATGAGGCTACGGCGCTTAAAAGAAGAGCTGCAAAACGTTTCGGACATTACAGCTTTACAGAAATGACTGATTGGCATACTTCATTGATTGGGGCTGCAGGAATTATTGCGGTGCTTCTAGTATCCCTAATTGCTTACTGGGTACCGGGATTAGAAACCCTCTCTAAATTTGCAGCTTATTACGCTTTCTGGAATTTAATTCCTTTCTCAAGATTAGACGGAACCCAAATTTACTTTGGTTCAAGAGTTCTCTGGACAGCTCTAGTCATAATCGCAGTCCTCTTCACACTCGGCTCATTCATAGTGATTTAAAATGATCTGGCAAGATTTAGTAATCACCTTAGCTAATATATTATTTAGTGTTTCTTTAATACCTCAGGTTTTGAAAGGATTTAAAGACAAAAAAGGACACATTGTTTTAGCTGCATCAATCCCAACAGTAATTGGACTTTATGCCATGTCATTCACATTTTTCACTTTAAATTTATTTTTTTCATCCGTAGTAAGTTTTATTTCGGGATCTCTCTGGTTAACCCTTCTAAGCCAAAAAATACTCTATAAGTGACATAAAACTTATCTACGCGACAATTCTTGAAAGTTTATGTTTAACCTAACTCCTAGAGACTATCAAAAAGCAATCTTCGAGACTGCAAAAAATCACAATACTTTAGTTGTTCTTCCCACCGGGGTTGGAAAAACTCTAATAGCGTTGATGCTTTCAGTACACCGACTAAAAGAATTCCCCACAAAGAAAGTTCTTATTCTTGCTCCCACAAAACCCCTTGTTGAACAACACTTCCAGTCATTCAAATCTCAGCTTCCAGAGTTGTTTGCAGATCTTCAGCTTTTCACAGGAGAAATTCCTGCAAAACAACGCCAGAAAATCTGGCAGACTGCAGAGATAATCTTCTCAACACCTCAATGTGTAGCAAATGATCTCAAAAATTATCTTTATGACTTAAAAGACATCGCTCTCCTAGTCATAGATGAAGCCCATCGTTGTCTAAAAAATTATGATTACACTAAAGTTGTCAGCACTTATAAAAATCAGTCTCAAAAAGAAGTGCGAAGAATCCTCGGTCTAACTGCTTCACCAGGTTCAGAACAAGAAAAAGTAAAAGAAATATGCAAACATTTAGACATTGAAGAAGTAGAAGTCCGTACAAGAGACTCTCCGGATGTAAAACCCTATCTCCAAGAATTAGAATTCCAAAAGGTTGAAGTTCCATTCCCCCAAGAGTTTATTGAAATAAGAACTCTCTTGAACAAAATTTACGAATCAAAAATAAGCACACTAAAAAACAGGAATCTTCTCTTTGGACCTGCAAACAAAATAACTCTCTTGAAACTTCAAAAACAACTTTTTTCAAAAGCAAACTCTGGTGATGGAAATCTCCTCGCAGGATTATCTCTGACTGCTCAAGCAATAAAAATCTCTCATGCATTAGAGCTTCTAGAAAGTCAGACCTTGTCAGGACTGAAAGAATATCTTCAGAATCTTGTAAAACAAGCTGAACAAAAAAAGAGCAAGGGAGTTCAGACATTGGTAAACTCTCCGGAGTTTAAATCAACTCTTCTTTCACTTAATTTTCTCTTATCTCAAAAAATAGAGCATCCGAAACTTGAGGAATTAAAAACAATAGTAGAATCAGAATTTGAAGAGAATCCAAAAGCAAAGATAATAGTATTTTCTCAGTTCAGAGAAACTGCTTTAACTATCGCAAAAAGACTGAATGAAATCCCACAAGTAAAATCCCAAGTATTCCTCGGACAGGCAAAAAAATCAAATTCTGCCGGAACTTCTTCAGGGCTTTCGCAAAAAGAGCAAAAAAAGGTTGTACAGGACTTCAGAGATAATAAAATAAATGTTCTATGTGCTACTTCAATAGGTGAGGAGGGTTTAGACATCCCCGAAGTGAGTGCAGTATTTTTTTATGAGCCAATTCCCTCTGCAATAAGAAAAATTCAACGCGCCGGCAGAACAGCAAGACTTGCTCCGGGAAAGTTATTCATTCTAATAACTCAAAATACAAGAGACCAAGCATACCATTATGCAGCCGCGGCAAGAGAAAAAAAGATGTATAGGACAATAGATAAAGTGAAAGAAGACATAAAAAACAAGAATAATATAAGAATAAAAACTCTAGATGAATTCAAATAATATGAATGCTGACGAAAAAGAAGCAAGAGCGTATTTTTGTCCAAAATGCAAATCAACTAAAGTAAGAAAAGAGATAAGTATTACACTCCTCTTTGGAGCCCCTCAGAAATGGATATGCGATAAATGTAAGTTCAGAGGATATATCTTCCCTCAGATTCAAAATAACAAAGGTAAGAATAGAAGAAAATAATATGTCAAAATTTCTAAACATCTTCTCCAAATCAAAAATAAGAGATGTGAAAATAAGAATTCTTGTTGATTATAGAGAGAAAAATTCCTTAGTGGCTTCAGAGCTAGTAAAGCTAGGAATGGAAATAGAATTCAAACAACTTCCAGTTGCAGATTATCTTATAAAAAACATCGCAGTTGAAAGAAAAACTCTTTCTGACTTCAAGAGCTCCATCATAAATAAGAGGATTATCAACCAACTTCTTGAATTAAAACAATATCCTTCTCATCTTCTTATTATAGAAGGACTAGAGAGTGAAAGCCCCTATGCTGGAATAATTCACGAAAATGCCTTTAGGGGTTTTGTTCTATCTGTCCTTACAGATTATCAGGTTCCAATAGTATTCACTCTTAATGAAAAAGACACTGCTAAATATCTGTATGTTCTAGCAAAAAAAGGTTCTCAAAAAAAAGAGTATTCTATAAGAGCCTCTAAAACATTCAAATCTGACAAAGAACAGTTACAATTCATTTTAGAAGGCTTCCCAGGAATTGGACCTGCCACTGCGAAAAGATTGATTTTACATTTTAAAAGCTTAAAAAATATTTCAAATGCCCCAAAAGAAGAACTAATGAATATCGTTGGAAAAAAATCGGAACAAATTCATAAGCTATTCAATCTAAATTACGAATCCTAAGAACCTTTATTTGTCTCTTTCCAAGATAATCTTCTATTATTCCTTCTACAACTAAACTCTTTCCAAGATAATCTTCATCACACTCACATACAATATCAATTTCATTTATAGAAATCAGTTTAGTCTCTCCAAAATTTCTTTCTTCTTCAACAATTCCCTGAAGGTAAACTTTCTGACCTATCTCAAATCTCTCTAAATCCCTTATACTTGAAACATATTCAGAAGAACTCTCGAAAATCAGCATTAAGATAAATAATCCTATTAAAGACGCTGCCAAAGCTAATCTTCTCATCCGTATATCTAACACAAGGTTTAAATTAACTTTTCGCCTGTCCTAAGAATGAACGAAAAAGATAGATTTGAGCTCGTTACAAGAAATCTGCAAGAAGTTATAGGTACAGAAGATTTGAAAAAAGTTCTCAAAAAAAAGAGCCCTTCGGTTTATTGGGGAACGATGCCTACCGGAAGCCCTCATGTAGCCTATTTCTTGCCAATGATAAAGATAGCAGATTTTCTAAAAGCTGGACTAAAAGTAAAAGTTTTGATAGCAGACCTACATGCAGCATTAGACGGGGTTCCTTGGGAAATTTTAAACAAAAGACAGAAATACTACGAAGCCCTTTTCCCGGAAATACTGAAAGCTCTCGGAGTGGATCCAAAGAAGTTGGAGTTCATCAAAGGAAGCGATCTTCAGCTCAATCATAAATATTTTCAAGATTTATTAAAATTGTCTACTCTTATCTCTCAAAAAGATGCCAACAAGGCTTCCTCAGAAGTTGTTAAGCAAAATGACAACCCCTTACTCTCTGGACTGTTATATCCTTTGATGCAAGCTCTCGACGAGGAATACTTAAAAGTAGATATGCAACTAGGAGGATTAGACCAAAGAAAAATAATGGTGTTGGCAAGAGAAAATCTTCCGAGAATAGGATATCTCCCAAGAATAGAACTGATGAATCCGATAATACCAGGACTGATAGGTAAGAAGATGAGTGCAAGCATTCCAGGAAGCAAGATAGACCTCCTAGATGAGGAAGAAACAGTTGTAAAAAAAATCAGAAATGCCGAATTTTCAGAAGGAGATGCTAATAGCGGAGTAATGCAATTCCTAAAATATGTTATCTTTCCGATGAAACTAGATAATAAAGAAGAACTCATGATAGAAAGGCCTGAAAAATTTGGAGGAAACATCTCTTACTCTGAATTTGAAAAGTTTGAAAAAGATATCACTTCAAAAAAGATTCATCCCTTGGATGTTAAAAATACGACTGCAAAAGAAATAAATTATATCTTAAGAAGAATTCAAAAAAACAAGAAATTATTCAAGTTATACGAAGAGGCTTATAAAGTTTAAAGACAAAGCTTATAAAGTTTAAAGACAAAGCTTATAAAGTTTAAAGACAAAGCTTATAAAGTTTAAAGACA
>CAYJQB010000002.1:0-21302 GCA_964372205.1 Candidatus Woesearchaeota archaeon
GGTCTATCCCTGCTGGGATGCAAACCTGCTTTATCCTATCACTAATTCATTACAATACCAGTTCCGTACTACAGGGAATGTACTTCAGAAGGAAAATATTGAAATTTCGCAGTTTCCTTTCGGGATTAACGAACCCAATGCGCAGGACCTCCACGACTGGACAATCGAGAACAGGTCGTCATTATATTACAGTGCCATCAGCAATGATCTTCAGGTGCTAAATACGTCATGGACTGCTCCGACTCCCGGCGGTAACCTCTCATTATCCGAAACGACCACCCAGACTTCCAGCGTTGAAACAACCAATACTTACCAATGGGGTATTGGTGCAACTGCCAAAGTGCCAGATGTATTTAAATTAAGTGCAAGCGTGGACCAGGATATATCATATTCTACCGAAAATGTCTACGAAACTGAGTTTGGGACAGAACTCGAGGTTTCCCTGAAAAACCTGATCACCAAATCGGATGGAATAAACATTTCATCCTATAATGTATCCGTTTACTGGTTCAAGCCAAATGAAGGAGACTGGTGGTACCTCGACAGCCTTGACGGCCAGAGCCCCTGGTACATTGCTTATACGGTAGGAGAAGCCCTGCCGGAACTTGAACTCCTTTCACCCGGCCCCGGGACAAGGATCAGATCTCAGGAAATGTTGTTCAGTTGGAGGTACATGCAAGGTGAACTGCATGATTATAAATTCTTTATAGCTGACGCCCCATTAATCAGCCCGGCAAGCACCCTTTACCGGCAGGTATGCGGTGATAAATCAACCGCTAATCCTGCGGACTTTATTCCAGAACCGGGAAAGACCTATTACTGGGCTGTCCGTGGAATGACTTACAAGGGCGAGGCGGTCTGGTCAGAATCCCGCGCATTCAGCCTTGAAATGCCGGGATCATCATCACAATCGGATTCCGGCATGAAAGTCAATATCTACCCAAACCCGGTCAGAAACACTGACATTTATATCAGTTTTGAGCTCCAGCAGCCGGGAAAGGTCAATTTTACACTATATGACTGCAATAGAAGGCTGATCATGGAACAAGAAGAGACATTCACTACCGAAGGAACTTATAGCCGGAAGATTGACCCGAAAAATGCCACTTCCGGGATCTATTTCCTTGTTATCACATCAGACCAGTCGACAATGACGAAAAAACTGGTCATACTGAAGTAGGAGAGGGATTTGCAGATAGGCAGGATCATACAAAATGAGTTACTTCCCTTTACCTGTAGGTTATATTCATGATTATAAAGACACGGTCACCGTGGCGCCAAACCTTATTTCATCCATGCCCGCCCGGGTCACGTAGTTGGTGACCCCCACCGGCAAATGGGCCCTGGGTGGCACCATCGGGACCTCGACAGATGAAAAAAGGGGCTGCACAAGGCAGGCATTTGACTCATAAAAACAAATAATAACAGATGAACATTTCAAAAACTAAAAAGAGGTGGGGCCTCATTTTGTTATTGCTTGCTGTCATTGCCATACTGGCTTTTTATCCGTTGCCTCCACATGCTCCAATCCAATATTACGACAGGCAAAGTGCCTTGTTAAAAACGGAAAAAGTGGCTGGCGAAAAGTGGTTGGTGTGGCTGTATAATAATCCGGTTGGCGAAGCAACATTGTGGGCGCTTGCCAAAAGAAAGGTAGTTTCGTCTGTTTATGGCAGTAGAATGGATCGTAGTTCATCGACCAAAAAAATACAACCCTTTGTTGAAGAATTTGATATCGACATGAGTACCGCACAAAAACAGGAGTTCAGCTCTTTCAACGATTTCTTTACCCGAAAACTAAAGAGTAATGCCAGACCGGTGGATACCAACTCAACCGTTACAGTGTCGCCTGCCGATGGAAAAATACTGGCATATGCCAATATCAGTAACAGTGATTTTATCATCAAAGGATACCGCTTCGATATTTTTTCGTTTTTGAATAATGCCCGCCTTGCCCAAAATTACCTTGATGGCACCCTGGTGATCATCCGGCTTGCCCCTTTCGATTACCACCGTTTCCATTTTCCCATAAGCGGAAGTGTATCACCCAGCACCCGGATTGACGGTGATTATTATTCAGTTAACCCCCTGGCTTTGCGCAAAATGACTGAAATATTCTGCCTGAACAAAAGGGAATATACCATCATTTCAAACCCCTTGTTTGGAGATGTTGTGATGATTGAAGTAGGCGCAACCATGGTAGGAAGTATCGTACAGACTTATACCGGGAATTTTGTAAAAAAAGGGGAAGAGAAAGGGTATTTCAAATTTGGGGGTTCCACGGTGGTGCTACTGTTTGAAAAAAACAAAATTCGAATCGATGAAGATTTATTGATTAATTCATTCAAGGGTTATGAAACTGTTATCAAAGAAGGAGAAAGAATTGGTGTATCGATGATTGATCCAGCAGTTGCTGCTCTCTTAATTTGTCAAAATTGCAGCCAGGCGGGGTTATTCTTTAGCCATTTTATAATCAGAAATTAAAAGTTCCGGTGAAAGATTTAATCTTTTGTTCAATTTACGAATCATCTCAACGGTTAATTTCCGCTTACGGTTTAATATTTCCGAAACCCTGCTTTTTCCGCCAATCTCATGAATCAGATCGATTTGCTTCAGGTGCATTTCTTCCATTCTGATCTTGATGGCTTCAATAGGATCAGGTGCCAGGATCGGATAGTGTTTTTTTTCATAGTCATCAATCATCAATCCGAGCAAATCAGCTTCATCACCTTCTGGTGTGCCAATTGGAGCATCAAAGATGACTTCAAGCCTCTTTAGTGCATTACGGTAATCCGTTTCGTTCTTAATTGGACTTATATTCATCTCTTTTCTATTTATATTGTGTTTGCATCAATCTTATCATATTCTTCATGTGTTCCAATGAATCTGATGAAAATCCATTGTTTCTCAAAGTTCAGTTTCACCACCATCCTGTAATCATTTCCTTTGATATTAAAGACAACCCTCCCATCTTTCAGTATACTTGCATTGGCATAGGTCTGTTTTATCTCATTTGGAGATTTCCAGCCTGAATTCATGGCAGTATCAAACCAGGTCTTCAAATACTGCTCAGAATCGGGATGGATTTCCCAAAAAATCCTCAAGGTGCTTTTTGCAAATATTCTTTCCATTTAATCAGACCTGAAAGCAAAGATATATAGAAATTCCCAAAATGGGAACTTTTTATTTTTGGATATGACCGGTTGAAACTCTTTCGTTGTTTAAAACGCTGGCAAGCATTAGAACTCCATACTTTGTGAATGCAAAAGGCGGGATTCGTAAACCTATCTTCTCTTTATCGGAGGTGCCAAATTGGCGCCTCAATTTCCCAGGCTGCATTCAAAAAATCGCCCAATCGCTATATCGCCAAATCAAAAAAGCCCTGGCTTCAGCCGCGGGCTTTTTTGCTATTCGCTTAAATTGTCAAGTCTGCAACCAGGGTACTTTTGCCCTGCAGATATAAAGCGTTCACTTTATGACCATTCTGCTTGGACATGCAATCAATATCTGGCAGTTATTAATCTTTTTTGGCTAATTCAACTGATAATAATTTTAATTTTACTGGTAAACTTTAGCTGACGATTTACAAGGTATTATCATTACATAGCAATCACCTGCAGATATTTGGTTGCAATTATACATTAATAACTTAAAAATATGCCAGATAAAAATCAAACTCCAAATCAAGCGACAGAAAAGTCAGAGATAAAGAATCCAGTTTCTGCTAAACCAATCCAAAACGTGTCAAAGCATCCATCTCAGGGAGATTTAATAACGCATGGCACTGTTGAATATGATGATGACTACATAAAAAGCTGGCTTCGCTCATTGACGATACTGCATCGGGGTCATTGGGATGCGGCCCGGTATTATGATAAAGTGAACTTTGGACTCGGAATAGCAACAGCTGTTTCAGCCGCGATTTCAGGCACAACTGCTTTCACACAGCTTCAAAATCAGGCTGATCAGGGCGGATTGAATATTTGGCTTCAAGTTGGTGTCGGAGTTTTTGCACTAACTGCAGCTTCTCTAGGGGCAGCTCAGGCATTTGTCCGTCCATCCGAACTCGCAGCGCGTCATAAACAGGCAGGTCAGAAATTCGGTAAACTTCGCCGCGAAATCGAACTGCACCTCAATCTTGGGTTGCCAGGTGAATATGATTCACGAAAACAGTTACTTACAGAGTTTCGCTTGCGATGGGATGCTGTGGATGAAGAATCCTTACCAATACCAGAACGGATCTATAATAAGATAGAATCAGAATTCGCAAATAAATTAGCAAGACTAAGAACAACCGAGTCTTTGGGTTAAATCTCGGTAAGCTAATAATGGGGGAGGATACAAATGCATTTAATATTTCGATACATTTTGTCAGTCACCTGTCTGATTCTGATTTGGATGAGAATGGAAATATATCCCATGCATTGTTTGAGGATATTTTAAGTAAAGGCAATAAATCTTTTTCAGGAAATTATAAAACAGAACCGGGAATTACAATTGAATGGCATGATTCAAAAGGAGTTAGGTGGACATCCAGTGAACTTTTTTTAATAGGAGACGTAATCCCAATTATGCCAGATTATTCAAATAGTTCCTTTAAAATCAGAAAAAGTGAAAGTGTCGATCCGGTATATGGATTTTACGAGTATTCGCAATATCTCGAAATATCCTTTAATTGCGATCTTTATAATATAAATGGCGATAGTATAAGTATGACGGATGCTGATTATAAGGGAACCTACAGCATTTCTGATGATTATTAAATATCATTTATTAAATATCGAACTCCTAAGTTAAAATTCATCCAACCAATAAAATATGGCTCATACCCACCGCTCATTCCAAATTTTTCAAGATGAATGGACAATGTCCGGGGAAGCTTACCTCTTTATTCAACACTAAATGAATTAGAAAAAAAAGATTCATATTCATTGCCTGGCCTGACTATAAACTGATACTCCAATCTATATGTTCCATTATTGAAAACTAAATCAAGGGTATCATTGTATGATTCTCCTGCTATAAATTGTAAACAACAAAAAGAAGAAAATCCATCACATATTGGCGCCCAATAAATGTTCCAGGAATTACCTTCCAATTTGTAAATATTTGGGGGAATTCCTTCATATGAGCTACATTTATAAAACATTGCCAAAGAATCAGAAATATTGGTCACTTCAACTTTAACCATTTCGCCTGTTGAATAGTCTGTTTTATCTGTTATAATTTGGATAGGTACCGTGGCACCTTTTTCCTTTTCACAAGAAGTGCAGATTAAAACAGCCGATATAAAAAAGAATACAAGATAAACTTTTGTCATAATAATCACTTTAACGGCACCTTACTTTACCCAATCTAACCCAAATTTAGTGCCATACTTCCCGACTTCCATTTATTTTAGGGCTGAAGTGCATTTTCCACTGATTGTGACCACTTAATTCCGGTTTAAAGTGACCACTTTATAATACTTTTAATCAATAGAATAAGCTGGTCAATTAGTCCGGCAATTGCAGTTCTCTCTACAATGGCCTCAAATCGTTATTAACAGTAGGTTATATTCATGATTATTAGGACACAGTCTCCTTTGGGGCGTTTCAGTACGACTTTGTCACCGGCTTTTTTGTTGGTCAGGACCCTGGCCAGGGGCGATAAAAAAGAGATCTTTCCCCTTGAGATGTTTGTCTCGTCGACACCCACAATCTGGAAAGTCTCCATTTCATTGGTCCCCTCTGTTTTTAGGGTCACCGTGGCGCCAAACCTTATTTCATCATTTGGCTGATCTCCCAGGTTGATGATCCTGGCTTCAGAGATCCGGTCGTTCAGTAGCTTCAGTTTTGCTGTGATACTATTCACTGCAATCCGCCGTTCATTTTCACTGGTGATGTCCAGGTTTTTTATCTCATCTATCAGTGCCTGTTGCTCGGTCAGCAGTTCATCCATACCCGCCTGGGTCACGTAGTTGGTGACTCCCAATGGCAAATGGGCCCTGGGTGGCACCATCGGGACATCTTCCTGGTCATCTTCTTTGACAAATCCTCTGCTCATAGCTCATTATTATAACCTGTAAAGTTATGAAAATGCGGTGTCATAAAAGATCAGGCGAAAACCCGATCGGAATGCAAATCTAGTCATCCTGCCGGAAACCGATCTTTTTCCGGTTTGACTGGTCATCCTGATGTTGCCGGGATTGCTCAAGTTGGCGGAGGTATTCGAAGATTAGCATGATATGCTGGTCCTGCTCAATATCCTTCTTCTCAATTTGGTCCAGTTTGCGTAAGATTTCAGCATGCGTTTCAATCAATTGCCGTATCTTAGTAAATACCCTGATGATTTGGATGTTCACCAATATGGCCCTGTCACTGTTCAAAACACTTGACAACATCGCTACGCCCTGCTCTGTAAAAGCAAGGGGAGGTTTCCTTAATCCCATCCTTTCACTATTGGATATCACAATTTGTGATTTCCAATCATCCAATTCTACATTGCTCATGATCACCTCTTCGGGGATCATCATTTCATTTTTCTCATTCATAGGTCAATGATTAAATTGGAAAAAATGCTTTTAAAGGAGGTTGCATTTTGTGCCCTCCGATTCATATTATTAATCCGCTTTTTTCCGAAAAATACCCGGTCGGTTGAGAAAAAAAATTTTAGAAGGCTGAACAAGTAATCTACGATCTGGCAAAATTTAACAATGGAAGAATATTGCCTTGATCTGCTAAATGAATAGCATCTATATACTGCTTTCTTGTATCTCCCTGCTTCATCAGGTTTGAACTTCCCCATGAAAAAATCGGTTTATTGAAAACATGTTTTATTATGACATCAGCGGTTAGCCTGGAATGTCTCCCATTTCCATTCGGGAAACAATGGATACTGACAATTTTGTGACTGAACCTGACTGCAATTTCATCCTCATTATAAGTTTTATGCTCAATCCAGAATTTGCAGTCTTCTAATAATTGTTTCAAAGAAACAGAGATCATTTGCCAGTCTACCCCAATATTTTTATTCGTTATTCTGAATTTCCCAGCCCAATTCCAAACGTCTTCATACATCTTTAAGTGCAGTTCTTTTACAAATTGTTCTGTAAAGATATAATCCTGATTGAATTTCCTCCTCATGGTCCATTCAACAGCTTTCTCGATGTTCAGCTGCTCAAATTCATCGAGTTCTTCACGTGTAGTAATAGAACTTATTCGGAGGCCATGCTTTTCATCCTCATCAACCGGAGTCTGACCTTCTATGTAATTTAGATCTATTGCCATAGGTATTTTGGTATTTTATCCTTTATTTCCTTTGCTTTCATTTCGATCGCTTTTTTCAGTCTTTCCTCATTGTTTTCCTGGTTTTCAAGTTTCATAGATTGGGAGGTCCGGGCAATAATTTCACGAGCTAATTCATAAGCCCGGTTCTCAATCATTTTCTCAATGCTTCCATCCATCGGGACAAAACCATATACAAGTTTCAGGTTTAATGCCAGACCGGCTTCTCTCAATGATTTAATTGTCAATGAGCCGCTCGCCTCTCTGTTCTCGATCTCTTTAACACTCTGGGGAGAAATGTTAAGCCGGTTCCCAAGTTGCCTTAACGACATTTTCAATGCAGTTCTGACGGTATTTATCCAGCCTTTAGGAGGAATGACAATGGCTTCCAGGCCTTTGAACGGTTGAAGTTTTCTGTCGGCCTGTTCTATTAACAGACTTTGATTCGAATTATTCATAAGGGTATTGCTTTAAATTCAGGTTGCAAATATAAGGTTATATCCTGAATTTAGCAAATAATATTTAAGGTTATATTCTGAAATATGGAAGATATTGTTGCCCTTCCCAACTTGAGGTCACAAATTGTGACCACCTTTTCATATTATTAATCCGCTTTTTTCCGAAAAATACCCGGTCAGTTGAAAAATATTTCTTTTAAGTATCTAAATCCAATCTCTTCATACAGTCACAGGCCCTTACTCCAGTTTTAAAATTTAAAAACCGGAAATTCTCAAGTGTTTTATAAAACCAAGTATCTAAAAATATTTTGAAGAGATTGAAAATGAGCTAATCATTGTCTACCAATGATTACGAAAGGGATAAAAATGAAAAAGTCCCGTAAAAACGGGACTTAGTCGACTTTGGCTCCCCGACCTTCGCTATTATCTAAATTTTGAAGGCTGGGTGAAATGGTAAGATGCTGGTATTTTCAATTCTTGAACCTGTTGGTAAGCCTAATCCTTTAGTAGTTTCAACACATCGAAAAAATCATTACCCGTCACTTTCACAAAATAAAGCCCCTGTGGCAGGTGATTGATGCTGATGGATGTTCTTGGCATAGTGAGCTTTTGGTTGATCACTTCCTGGCCGTTGGGGTTGAAAATGGAAATTTGAAATTTGGAAGATAGTCTTGATTCGATAATGATTTGGGTGGAGGAGGGGTTGGGAAATATGCTGACCGTTGACTGCCGACTGTTGACTACCGACTCACCAAACCCTTCACTGCAGGTGACTTCCACTTCTTCCTTGCTGTTACAACCTGTGGCATTGTCATGGATTTCAACTGTTCCATGCTGATTTTTCAACAGATCGCATATGCTTATCACGTTACAAGATGATAACGACTTATTGTTGAAGATGAATAATTCCGAAAGGGAACCCTGACTAATGTTTTCCAATCCTGTTAGCAAGGTGAGATTATCATTTTCAGCAAGGCTAAGTTTTCCACCTATGTAAGTCAAGGCAGATAAAGCTGTCAGCGTAGTCAAATCGTCATTATTAGTGATAGTCATGCAACTGTCAATATCTTCCAGCCCATTCAAACCTTCCAGGCTTGTTAAGTTATCATTGTCCTTAATATAAAGATCACCTTTGATACTGGTCAGATGTTCCAATCCGGTCAGGTTTGTTAAAGCATTGTTTCCTGTAATGATGAACCGGCCCTGGATACTGGTTATGTTATTTAAACCATTGAGGTTTACAATATCACTGCCGCTAATTGTTATATCTCCATCAATCTCCGAGCACTTTGGAAAATTAATCTCAATACTGTCAATCTGTGCTTGTGTAGAAAATATGATGCCTTCAGGCAGACAAGAGTATGTAATCGTATCACATCTGGCTTCAACTTCTTCTATGCTGTCGCAGCCGGGGGCATTTTCGTGGATTTGAAGAAGTCCGGACGGCTCTGACAGATATTCGCAAATACTTTGAACTGCACAAGCAGATAATAATGGGTTATGGTATATTTGCACATCCGAAATTGAATTCCCTGAGATGTGATCAAGCCCCCTAAGAGTAATCAATGAATCATTAGAACTAATATTAAGCCGGCCATCAATAGAATTGACCTTCTCCAGACCAGTCAGGCTGGTTAAGGATCGATTTTGAAAAATATTAATATCACCACCGATAGAAGTTACATTATTTAAGCCAGTCAGGTTGGTCAAAGCTACCGTGTTAGTTATTCTTATATCGCCATCGATTGATGTCAGGCTCTCCAGTCCAGCCAGATTGTGCAGAATTTTGTTGTTTCCTAAAATATTAAGATTCCCAATTGTGGTGAGATTATTAAGTCCGGACAGACTGAGCAGAGAATCGTTTTCTTGTATGACCAAATTTCGCCCTATACAGATCAGTCCCCCAAGTCCGGTCAGATTTGTCAGCAACTTGAAGCCACCAACATAAAGATCAACCCCGACAGAAGTCACGTTCTCCAATCCGGCCAGACTGGTCATGGCATTATTGGTACCTAAACTTAAGATTCCCGGGATTGTGGTAAGTCCTTCCAATCCATTCAGGTTGGTCAGAGACCCGTTGCTAAAAATATAAAGGTTGTTGCCGATGTAGTTCAAGCGCAATAAGTTATCAATACTGATCAAAGAATTGTTACGGTTGATATTTAGAGTTTCGCCTATAGAAGCGAGGTTTTCCAGACCTGACAAACTTGTCAGTGCATCGTTATCTTCTATTGTTAAATAAGTCCCCATGTTAGTTAATGCTTCCAGCCCTGTCAAATTTTTTAACGAAGAGTTGCAGTGCAATTCAAATCCACTTTCCATGGAAGAAATTTTGTTAAGTCCTTCCATGTTGACGAGGGAGTTGTTACCATAAATACGGACTTCACCTCCGATATTTGTCAGGTTGTTCAGGCCTGTCATGCTATTCATTCCACTATTATAAGCTATGGTTAGTTCGCCGCTGAGGGTAGTCAGGTTATTTAAACCGGTGAGGTTGGCCAGGCAGTTGCTTCCAATACTAAGATTTCCATTGATGGCAGTCAGGTTATACAGACCGCTCAGACTGCCAAGAGAATCGTTGTTTTCAATTGAAAGATCCCCATTAATGACAGCCAGGTTATCCAAGCCGTTAAGGTTAGTTAGGGAATTATTCTGAATAATTTTTAAATCACCTTCGATGGATGTCAGGTTATGCAACCCGGTAATGCTGGTCAGTGCAGGATTTCCATTCTCGAATAGTCCACCGATAATTAAACCATCTCCGATAGATGTTAATACGTTCAGGCTATCAAGGTTAGTTATCGTATTGCCGCAAATATAAACTTCTCCTTCAACCTGCGTGCAACCCGGATAATTAACCTGGAAACTGTCGATCTGGGTCTGCGTTTCAAATTTAATCCCTTCCGGCAGGCAGGACTGGGAATAAATTAACGCTTGAAAAGTGCTGAACAGCATTAGAAGTAAAGTAATTTTTTTCATACTTAAACAATTGTATATGTATCGTTTAGGATCAGTTTCCTCAAAGGTAGAATTATTAAATAGTAAAATGTCAGGACGATAATATTTTCTTCCCGGGCCTTCCAACGCTAAGGGCTCTTCCTTCAAAAATAATTGCCAGAATAATTTATCCATTTAGGAATATAATGCCAGATTGGTTTCCAATCTTAATCATCTTGCCTGTACCCGATCTTTTTCCGCTTTACCTGCTCCTCCTGTTGCTGCCGGGATTGCTCAAGCTGGCGGAGGTACTCGAAAATTAAATTGATATTCTCATCGTGACCTTCAACTTTATGTGCAATTTCTTTCAACTGTTTAACAAAGTCCTTTTGATTTAGTAAAAGTTCCCGCATTTTAACGAAGATTCGGATGATGCGGATATTTACCTGTATGGCACGATCACTATTCAGGATGCTGGATAACATTGCAATCCCTTGTTCAGTGAATGCCATGGGAGAATAACGGAGCCCTCCCCAACTTGAGGTGCCAAATTGGCTCCTCAAGTTTTCAAATTCTTTCTGTGATAGTTCGAACATGAAATCCGGCGGAAACCTCTTGTAATTCCTTCTCACCGCTCTTTTAAGTTGTTTGGTTTCAACGCCATATATTTCCGCCAAATCCATGTCGAGCATCACCTTATATCCCCGGACCTGATATATCTTACTTAAGATAAGCTCGTCAGGAATGAGAATATCTTCATTTCCATTCATACAAGTCTTTTCCTGTTAATCCGGATTTTCCCGAAAAATACCCGGTCGGTTGAGAAAAAATTTTCTTAGAGTATCTAAAACCAATGCCTTCTTACAATCATAGACCTTTGATATAGTTTATTATTGAAAAAACCAGAAATTCTCAGGGGATTTAAAAAGCCAAGTATCTAAAAATTTTTTGAAGAGTCTTGAAATGAGCTAATCCTTGTCTATCAAGGCTTTTGAAAGGGGTAAAAATGAAAAAGTCCCGTAAAAACGGGACTTAGTCGACTTCGGCTCCCCGACCTACGCTATTATCTAAATTTTTCAGCCCCCTCCCGACCTCCCTCAAATCGGGGGAGGAGAATGAGAAGTTGATATCCAATCGTATGAAATTATTCCCTTTCTCCGCCAGCTGGCGGAAAGGGGTAGGGATAGGGGCCGAAGACCGACCTTCGCTATTATCTAAATTTTGAAGGCTGGGTGAAATGGTAAGTTGCTGTAGTTTAGAACGATAATTCATTTTATCGGTTGGGGGAGGGGCTGATACATCAGCAAGTATTAAACTGGATGGATGCATTAATGTGATGGAAATAAGTCGTTTTTCAACTTAACTCGTGGTCTGAATTTTGGGGTGCATTATATGTGTTATTAGTAGTCAATATATTAATAATTGTTATGGAGTAATTATTTAATAACGAAATATACGTAGCCAATCCATTAAAGGGAATTTTCATTTTGAAAGAAAAGTGCAAGCACTAACATTATAATAGGCAGAAACAATGAAGTTAAGAAATAAGTAAGAAAGAGTTTCCCATTATAATAGGAATATTTTTTAGTTAACATCTCATACTTTTTGCCATGAAATATTAGAAAATAATTTATTAAAACACAAGGTAATACAAACAGAATCAGGAGAGTTAAAATATTGTTTAGAAAAACGGAAAACTGTGATATAATTATCTTATAAAAATAATGATTCAATATATGTTTTTGAAGGATTGTCATTAATAGAGTAGAGTTGAAGGTCATTGCAATTGACATAGCCATCAAGCTTATTATTTGCCAATCATCTTTATTACCCTCTCTTGACCTAAGTCTTGTTATGCAGTCCACCCAAATTCTATAATATAGTTTCATAAAATTACTTTAAAATTCCGTTCCATTGCATTTTCCGGTGATATTGACCACCACTTTCCGCTTGGAAGTGACCACCCGATAGTTCTAAGAATCAATAGAATGAACTGGTCAATGAATTGCGGAACCAGGTGGTCAATAGGAGCGGATTTTCCAACATATCACTGAACCATGATTTTTTTAATAAACACACCTTTGTCAGTATGCATTGTTATAAAATAAATCCCTTGTGCTAATTCACTCACATTTATCGTTAATGGTATATTGGCAATCCTTTTGCGTTTTATAAGAGTTCCCTGGATGTCAAATATTTCGAGAAAAGAAATTCTTATATCCAGTGGCACTTCGATGTGTAAATATTCAGTGGCAGGATTTGGATAGAGTTTTACATGATTTGATATTTTATCGTCTTCCCCGATTGAAAAAGGAATGCCGTTTTCATTAAAAACAGTTAATCCTCCAAAACAACCCCCAATCCATTTGGTTCCTTTTCCATCAATAGCGATAGCTCTGACTGAATAATCAGCTAAATCTGAATTGACCATATTATAGATTGTCCAGTCTGTTCCGTTAAATTTCACTAAGCCTGCTTCTGTCCCGAGCCATCCGGAACCACTTTCGTCAATGAAAACTGAATAAATAATCTCATGCGGCAGATCTGAATTTAAAGGGTTATAGACAGCCCAGTTGGTTCCATCAAATGTGGCTAATCCACCACCATATGTCCCAATCCACTTCAATCCGTTATTATCTATCGCAATCGATTCAATCGTATTTTCAGGCAATTCGGAATTCCAGGTTGCATAATTTGTCCAGTTGATTCCGTCAAATGAAGCTATGCCAGCAAAAGCGGTTCCAACCCAGATAGTTCCATCAAGGTCCTTGGCGATGGCTGTAACAAAATCATCTGGAAGGCCCGAATTTGATTTATTGTATGTAGTCCAGTTCGTACCGTCAAATTTTATCAACCCATCCAGGGTTCCAATCCACTTGGTACTGTCTTCATCCATGAAAATCGTCTTAATATGATCACTAGCTATTCCAGAATTGGAGGTGTTGTAAGTTATCCATTCTGAACCTGTAAATTTTGCAATGCCGGAATGATGTGTTCCAATCCATGTCGTATTGTTACCTTCAACAGTTACGCAATAAATTGCCTCGTCGGGCAATAGAGAATTAGAAGTGTCATATACTGTCCAGTTGTTACCGTCAAATTTTGCCACTCCTCCCAGGGTCCCAATCCATGCAGATCCTTGTGCATCAAAGTCTATTGAAGTGACCCAACGATAGGGAATATCCGAATTTGAAGTGACCGGGTTGGCCCAGTTTGTCCCGTCATATTTTACCAGTCTCTTGTCTGTCCCGATCCACTTTGTCCCGGCACCATCAATGATTATAGAAGTAGGAGGGTAATTTGCCAGTCCCGAATTTGAATCATTACATAATGTGAAATTTATATCGTCAAATTTTATTAATCCGCCAGCACATATCCCCATCCATTTGGTCCCGGTTTCATCAATGACAATCGATAAAACACTATTACCAGGTACACCGAAATGAGAATGATCGAATACTGTCCAGTTTGTTCCGTCATATTTTATCAAACCACAGGACGCTGCAATCCACAAAGTCCCTGAATCGTCAATAGCAAGTCTGTATATATAGTTGCAAGGCAAGCCTGAATTAGACGAATTGTAAATGGTCCAGTTAGTGCCGTCAAATTTTACTAATCCCTCATTGGTACAAATCCATAATATACCGGTATTATCAACCGTTAGTGAAGTGATATAATCATACGGCAAGCTTGAATTGGCCTCATTGTATAATGTCCAGTTTGTTCCGTCAAATTTAACCAACCCCGATTGAAAAGTTCCTATCCAAATTGTTCCATTCCCATCATGGGCTAATGCACTGATCGCATCAATCGGGACGCCCGTGTTGGAAGAATTGTAAATAGTCCAGTTTGTCCCGTCTAATTTTACTAATCCAGCACCAGTAGAATATAATCCGGTCCCAATCCATTTCGTACCGTTTTCATCTATGCAAATTGATTTGACTGCCACAAAAGGCAAATCCGAATTGGAAGGATTGTAAAAAACCGGTATCCCGCTTGTCTTATCTATTTTTACCAATCCGCCTACTGTACAAACCCAGATTACATTACCTTCTTCTATCAAATCAGTAATCACATTCCCATTCGTGTAATTAATCCATTTTGGATTTTGGGCATTTAATACATTTACCATCCAGATTAATGCTACAAGCAGTAACATAACTTTATTAGAATTTTTCATCATTTCTATAAATGTTATAATTATCCCTATTCCCGGGACAAATTTTCCTTAAAAATAAGTTAATTATTGAAAGGCGCGAGCTTAACTGTCAACTACAGGCACAGAATTAAGCCGAGCCTGATGCCAAAGTTAGCCTGTTCTCAGGATTCTGTAGATGTTTTACGCATGGTATGGTCAGACAAGCTTGAACACATTGAAGAATTTGTGGTCATCTGTCTCAACAGGGCAAACCGGATGTTAGGTTGGGCTAAGGTCTCTTCTGGAGGACTCAGCGGGACGGTCGCTGATCCAAAGGTTATATTCCAGATCGCACTGAAGAGCAATGCTTCCAGCATCATCCTGGCACACAACCATCCAAGTGGTAACGTACAACCAAGCGAAATGGACATTCGGTTAACGAGGAAGAACAAAGAAGCCGGTTTGGTGCTGGATCTTCAAGTCCTTGATCACATCATTCTATCCAGTGAGGGTTACTATTCTTTCGCTGACGAGGGAACCCTATAAACAATCTCAGCAAAGATGGAATTTCACTGCTGATCGAGGATATTCGGGAATTTCAGAAAGTTTGCAAAACTATGACAGACAATCCTCATGAAATAAAGATGCTGGGTAAGATGGGGAATAGGGCATGCTGAGAAAGCTGAGATTCCAGTAAAGAAGAAATCAGAAAATGTCAGGGGGCCTTTTACTCTTTCATTTTTAAAAAGTTCAATATAGAGTCCTTAAACTCATTTGGAATTACAAACCAAACAGGATAACCATGAGAAGAGGGCATACCCACACATTCCTTAATTTCCGCTTTTTTCTCTGGATCATTCCATTCGCGTCTAGCAACATTCCATCTCATTGCAAACCCCACATTACCTTCCCAACTTATTTTTGCTAGTGAGAATGAATTTTCCCCACCATCATGCAATATTTCTATGATTTCGATAAAGTCTCTTGGACTTAAAACTTTGCTGGGATTTATATATCTCATATTGTTTTTTTATTTGTTCCGGAAAGAATGTGGTCCTTTTCATCCGGAATTATGTGGTCAATTTAACCGGATTCTCCACTTCCTTTATTACTCACTTATTAATTCTAACAAATCAATTGAAAATACCTCAATTTTCATTTTACCTTTACTATCAAACCATGAACAATAAGGGTCACCATTTTTAGATCCAACATGCTTCCAATGATCATCAGATATTATATTAAGTGGTAAATCGCTATCACCAATAAACCTTATGACAGTCATTTCAGGACCGCCAGATTTTAATTTAACAACACTGCCTTTTTTCATTTTATTAAAAAATTTAGAAATAAGAGTACTAAATTAGTCATTTTTAAATGAAGTCAATTTTAAAATTATTCAATTATACATATATGCAAACCTTAATAAAGGAAATAAACCTACACTTTAGAACTAAATCAAACTACTTTGAGATATTTTCTAAGGTTGATACAAGGGTAGAAGGTTGGTTTAAAGCTGAATTATTATTATTATTTGAGAATCTTTTAAAAAAAGGGAAGATAGTATCGTATCAAAGAGAATTAAATATTCAAGATATTGAAAGAAATAGAAAGAGCATTGATTTTGAAGTAGAATTAAAGTCTGATGGAAAAATCTTAATTGAATTAAAAGCAATGACAATTAGTCAAAGCGCAGGAACTCCCAGAAACTTAAAATTCTATTTCAAAGAAGATCATGTAGGTATTTATAGGGATTTCAAGAAACTTGATTTAGTCAATTATTCTGCGGTAAAATATGTAATTGCTTTCATTTATCCTAAGCCAAATCTTAATAAATGGATAGAAGTCAAAGAAAAAATGTTGGAAAAATATGCAAATTGGAATTGCATTTCTAATATTGAAGATTATCCAGAATCATATTTTATTTCAATATGGACAAGTAAATAATTAAAATCCGAGATACCCATAATTGCATGTTATAATATAAATTCCGCACGAAAGAAACCCGCTCAGCCATTATCATCCCCAACCTGGTATCTTTATATGATTAGACATTTGAATGCCTTAACGGCATGCTTCTGGTATGAACTCCAATAGATCCATCTGTTATCTGATTTAAGGTTCAGTTAAGGGGGAGGTCAATTTCCATTTGTAACCAGGTGGCCAATTACTCCTGGATTAGGTGGTTATTAATACTGTATAATCCGATAATTACAATTATTATGAACAATTAATTGCTAAATTTCAAATTACAAAGAAGTAACTTGTATATTTACATCTTTATAGAATATTAACCATTCAATTACAGGCATTTACTAATTGTCAAATGAAAAGAAAGCAGAAAAATGAAGTTTCTTTAAGCAAATTATTCATCACGGATCAAGCACTTAATAATGCTGAATTTGACGAATTCGGCCATGATGATTATGCTTCTTTGATCGAAAAGCTTATTCGAGAGCAACCAACTCCCTTTAATATTGGAATTTTTGGTAAATGGGGAGTCGGAAAGTCCTCAATTGTTAATCTTGTAAAGGAGAAACTCAGGACGGACATTGAAAAGAGTAAAATCAAATTTATTGAAGTTCGGGTTTGGAAATACAATGAAAATTCTCTGCGAAGAAAATTTATAGTAAAAATTGCTGAAGGTTTGGGGTTAGTTGATGATTTAGATATTATCAATAAAGATATATATTCTGATAGAGAATTTGAAACTGCTCTTCTGAATTATAAAGATATAGTTTCCACTATATTTAATAAAAGAAGTATTGCATTGATAGGAATAATTGTATCATTTGCTTTGTTTGTTTTATTTAAATTAATCAATATAATAGGCATCAATAATGTTTTTTGGAATCTTTTTTTTCAAAAACTCGAAGATTTATTTATAATTCCTTTGTTAATTTCGATAGTATTTTGGATTATTGGAATAATTAATAGAGCGAAATTCAAATTAAAGACTGGGAAATATGATTCAGAAGAACAATTTGAGAGCAAATTTATCGAATTAGTAAAAAGGGATAAAAGCAAGAAGATAATCTTTATTGATGATTTAGACCGATGTTCAAAGGAAAAGGTTGTAAAAACAATAGAAACTATTAAAACATTTCTTGATATTGAAAAATGCATTTTTATTATAGCCTGCGATGATGATATAATTAAAGATGCAATAAATAGAACTTATGAGATGTATTCTAATCATGGTAAAAACGAAGGTGCTGAATATCTCGAGAAGTTTTTTCAATATACCGTGAGAATTCCTCCTTTCATGATAATTGATATGAGAAAATATATTTTCAATGTATTAAAAAGGAATGATAGTGATCTATTGAAATTAGATTCAACCTTAGAGGAAATTATATTCATTTTAATTAATAACAATGTAAAAAGCCCCAGGAATGCTATAACAGCGATAAATGAATTTGCTTCTGCATACTTATTAGCTAACAAGAGGGAAAGGAATGTCGCGTCTCGGTTACATCAGAATAATATTACAAATAATTTACAAACTTTGGCGGTCGTAGTAAGTCTTAAATCCCATTTTCCTGAATTTTATAATGATGTATTAAGGAACAGTGACCTGATATTTTGGATAATAAACATCTTGGAAAATAACTTTGATCATTTAACGAGAAGCCAGTTAGTAGTCTGTGAAAAATATTTTAAAAGAATTGAAAATGAACAAAATGAGAGAGTTGATCTAATCACGAATTCAAATAACATAGCGAGTTTCAAGGTTGACTGGGAACAGCCAATTAATGATGATATTGCCAAATTATTTCATTTTATTGAATCAACAAAAGATTATATAACTACATCAGACATTATTCCATTTCTATATTTAGGAATTGATTCCACGAGTTATATGATCGGTGATGAATATTTGCAAGATTTTAATGATGCTCTTAAGAATGGTATTGAATCTAAGATTGAAAAAATCTTAGGCGATGCTGATGTTTTAAAGAAGGAGTATCTTTTCGACCACGTTAATAATTGGATTCAAGATAAATTAGAAGGGGTTGAAAAGCGTAAAGCATTACAAATATTATCAAAGCAATTCTATAAATGTCCAGAATCTAAATTACGGGAGACTTCTCAAAATTTTTATCGGAATTTTTATAAGAAACAAATCAAATTTGATGAATACAGAAAATATGCCCCACAGGGAGTTTTTTTATGTGCTAGACAGCTTGAACCATCAAAACGAAAAGATTTGATAAATCAAGCATTTAACTTTTTGAAAAGAATTGATATAGATTATGATAAGTCGATCTTGAATGAAATATTTAAAAATGAAGATATTATAAATGAAAGCGAATTAGTAAAATTAATTCGGGCTTATATAGACAAACAGGACGAGGAAGAATCATCGGAAAACGTTGAACCTCAAATATATTTAGATTTATCTTTTGTAAAAACTAAGATTTTGGAATTAGAAAATAAACATGAAGCAATTGAAAAGTTTTTTTCTGGTGAAATAATTGATACTATTATTGATGAAGTTGTCAAAATAACTGATGATGAAGATTCGACCGAAGAAGATTCTAAAGAAATAATTAAAATATTTGAGATTCTTAAAAGGATTGTTCTTGATAAGGATTTGAAAAGACTTTGTGATTGTTATAAAAAACTTATGCCCACAACCAATTATTATGCTGAGATTTTAATTGATGTTAAAATAAAAGTTGATTTAATTCCAGTTGAAGAAATTGAATCATTAGGTTTAGTTCTTTTAAAAGAGATTCCAAATTACGGGGATGAAAACGATATCATTACGACGCTGGATATTATAAAATTTTGGTTAGAGAAATTCGATTTGATTAAAGAATCAAAATTAACGGATAATTTAAAAGATCAGTTAGTATATCTTGCTCAAAAAGAGGAAGATGCTTACTTCACCTTGAGTATTAATTATTTTAATTCATTGAATGGATATTTAAAAGATGGACAGGTTGATGAATTATTTGATACTTATATAGTTTTAATTAATCCAATAGAGCAATTTGATAAATCAGAAAGTATAAAAGATATAATTCTAAAAAATAAAGACAAAATATCTAGTGACAATAGAATTACCTTAATATTGAAATTGAAAGAGGATTTTAATAAAGCATCAGGTATTAATGAGCATACCGAGCAATTTTGGAACAATATATTTGATGATTTGATGGAATTATTCGAAGATGGTGAATTAGATGTGCTAATCATGCTAAATAATTCGACAAACATTCTCTCAACTGCTTTTCCTGGAGTTACTAATGATGACCGAACAAAATTTTGTAATATTATTACCAAGGGTTTTCATAAGATAAGTTTGATAAAACAAAACGAGTACTTTGAATTATTTAAAACATTTCTTCATCCTATCACAATAGATAATGCAACATATACAATCAGTAATGTTTACCCAATCCGGCAATATTTAAAGGAATCAACATTTGCTAAAACAAATATCAATTTATTCTTAGAGCAATTTAATGAAGAGCTTCCAGAGGTAATTGTATTTAAAAATGTGATGATAGTTTTTTCTTGTTATGATCTGATAACAGAAGAGATTATTGGCCAAACTTTGGAGATGTTTCCTTCATGTGCGGATGAGTACCCTTTAGATTCAATTCAATTTATGTTTGAATATTGGGAAGATTTTGATAATCAAGTTAAATTCGATTCCTTAAAAACATTATTGCCAACAGGGATTCTTAAGGATCATCTTGATAATGTTTTAGATAGATTAAATAAGGATATAGAAAACAAAGAGGAAACAGAGATTATTGAATATATTGATGGGTTAGAAGCAACATTAGTTGATAATGTCGAAGAACGTGATTTATATGCAGCAAGTATCAAAATATTTAGCTCATCTATAGAAGAGGATATAAAAGAAACAATTAAAGCGAATAAAATTTCTGAAATTAGGTCCTCATCGGAAATAGATCTCTGTAGAAATAAGTTTTCCTTAATAATTGGATTTAAAGGAAAGGGCTATGATAAAGATAGAGAAGTGAATGATTTATTTTTTAGCTTGTTTAATGATACCATTGAAAAGAAAAAGTTGGCTATTGATGTCTTTGAATATTATTATGAAGATAGACATCCTTATTTGAGAAAAGTCGAACTGAGTGGACAGTTTATAAATTTGATGAATGATTTTGATCGGGATTATAAAGAAACTCTTAAACGGTTGGCGAATAAATATGAATTAAAAATTAGAAGATCATTTTTAGAAAAATTATTTGGAGATTAATAACCATAAATTAGTTTATCAAGAAAGGGATGATAGCAGTAAAACAAAAAAAGAATCTAAATATCACTCTATAGATTTGAGTTAAACTAACTCAGCTACCCGCTAAGGATTGATAAACTTATTAGTAGTAATCTTATATCCTGACCAAATTCGTTCCTCACCGGAACGCTACCAGCCTCAAAACCCCCTGGTTTAAACTAAGCATCAAACCCATCATTTCAAAACCAAGTATCTAAATCCAACCCCGACCTGGACTCCAACTA
>CAYJQB010000003.1:0-17065 GCA_964372205.1 Candidatus Woesearchaeota archaeon
GATAGTATGGTAGCCCGCGGAAGGTTGTAATTCCAAAAAGTCCCTTCAGGGACGATAGTATGGTAGCCCGCGGAAGGTTGTAATTCCCAAAGTCCCGTCAGGGACGATAGTATGGTAGCCCGCGGAAGGTTGTAATTCCAAAAAGTCCCTTCAGGGACGATAGTATGGTAGCCCGCGGAAGGTTGTAATTCCCAAAGTCCCGTCAGGGACGATAGTATGGTAGCCCGCGGAAGGTTGTAATTCCAAAAAGTCCCTTCAGGGACGACAGTATGGTAGGTTGAATATGAACAGCCCGCAGGTACGAACCCGGGATTGATGGAAAAATAAAATTCCGGTTTATAATTCCGATATTTATAATCATTAAATTTGAGGGTATTAACCAAAACAGCTTTCCGGGTGATGGTGGAATTTTTTCATTTTCAAAAAGGGTACACAAAACCATCCGAAATGGAAGGCTAAATGCCATTGGAAAGCCTGGTAAGCTGGAAGTAACTGTAATAAATTTGCACATTCGTGATGGTGCATTTTTTAGATGAAAATATTACTGTTAAACATATTGACAATTCTTACCCTGAGTACTTTCGGACAACAAAAAGTTTGGACAGGTGATACAACCTATTGGTATAATTATCAAAAACATGAAAATAGTAAATTAGGCCTTGAGGATTTATTAAATTCAAAATATCCATTTGCTTTCAGAATTACATCATTAAATATCATCACAGACATTTGGACAGTCGAAGGCACGAAGTTCACTGGAAAACAAATCTTATTCACTTCCACTTCTGAAGACAATCCTGAAAATTGTAAGTATTTTTGGAGGACAGAAATAATTGGGAATGATACTGCGCAGTTTATCAATCAGTTTTTAGAAGATTATAAAATCTTAAATATACCGCCACAAGATTCAATAAGAGATTGGGAAAATGGTTTTGATGGATCAATATATTTGATCGAATATGCAACACCTACAATATACTCCTTTAAAAGTTATTGGACTCCAACTGCTTTTCCATCAATACCTGAAGCTGTTAGCATCTCAAATTTTATTCAAAAAATTGAAAATCTACTTGAGCAACATGATAAGTTTGACAATTTTATAGAATCTCTACCAAAAGATAAGAGCTACCGATACGGAAATGCGTGGACAAAAATTTGGATAAATAGTAGTAGCAGAAGAAGAAAATAAAACGCACCATAACGAACGCGCATCGCCCAGCCCGGACATTAAAAGTTTGCACGGGCGAACGGAGCGCGTATATCACTTTGATCTTTGAATTCTTAACTTTGAACTAACAATGTGCCCGCCTGCCCGGCCAAATAACCCGGGCCAGGGCGCTACGCATGAGCGTTATGGTGCATTTTATTTAATAAGCTATACAATAAATTGAAAATAATATGAAAAAGTCTTTTACTATTATTTTGGCAATGCTCACCATCACAACTTTTGGACAACAAATGACTTTGAATGACTGGGAAGAACAAGCTAAAAAGGACATCCGCTTAATACCAGAATACGGTCATATACAGAAAACTGATAAACAAAAACAATCCGATCAGGACTTTATTAGCGAAACCATGAAACAAGAGCAGTTTAAAGGGGACAGGACTGCGGCATCTGATCATTTAATTAAATTAGGATTTAACTACATATATCGCGGAGATCTAAAATCAGCTATGTACCGATTTAATCAAGCTTACTTACTTGATACCTCAAATTCAGAAATATACTGGGGTTACGGAGCAATTTACATGACACTTGGTGATTACGAAAAGGCAAAACAACAATATGAAGAGGGTCTTTCAAAAAAGCCTGAAAATACTCATGTATTGACTGATTTTGGAACCTATTATATGGCTCAGTATTATGGACTTGAGACAATTGACAATAAGACTGCATTGGCAAATCTAGAAACAGCAATAATTTATTTGATAAAATCGTATAATATTGACAATAAAGATCAAAGCACTACCTATAAACTTTCCATATGCTATTGGTTAAAAGGGGATTGTGATAATGCTTGGAAATATTATAATGAGTGCAAAGCACTTGGTGGCCAACCAATAACAGAAGAATACACAAAGGATTTAAAGAAGAAATGTAAAAAGAAGTAATATAAAACGCACCATAACAAACGCGCATCGCCCAGGCCGGACCTTTAAATTTTGCCCGGTCAGGCGGGGCGCGTATGTCACTTTGATCTTTGAATTATTAACTTTGAACTAACAATGCGCCCGCCTGCCCGGCCAAATAACCTGGCCCAGGGCGCTGTGCTCGACCGTTGGACATTATTTATGCATCGCTTTAAATACGGGTGCTTTATAACAACGAAATTTTTATGAAAAAGACAAAATTAATTAGTTTGCTTTTTTGTGTCACGGGAATAATTGTAATAGGATATTCTTTTGTTATCAATACCTTTTTTGAAAATCTAGATTTAGGTAAAAGATTTCATGCCAGTGAATTTCGGGAATCTGATTTATATATCTGGATGGGATTTATTTGGATATTCTTCGGACTGATATATTTTATATTCTACCGAATGGATAAATTCCAGCTAAAAGATAAACTTTCTAGAATGCATTATTGGTTCACCTTATTATTTGTTATTGAATTAATGTTTGTTCCCATTCAAAACAGATATTATCCTACAGATGTATACAGGGGCACATTATTGATGAAAATCTTTGATGGTTTTCTGGCTATTTCCTTTATGCTTTTCGTAATTGGATTGTTTGGATTTGTAGCAAATTTGATAAATTCCGGATATGCATATTTTTTAATAAAGAAGGGTTGGGAAAATTGATAACATAAACAATGCCCAACAATTGTGCAGCGCACAGCCTTGGGTATTAAAAAGGGTGCCCGTTCAGGAGTGGCGCATATGTCACTTTGATCTTTGAATTCTTAACTTTGAACTAAATATGGCGTCCGCCTGCCGGCCAAATTTAACCCGGCCCAGGGCGCTGCACTTGAGCGTTGGGGGTAATTATGAAACCCAAAACCAGACATACTCTCAGGTAAAGTTTAGCGGTACATTAATTTTAATGAATTGAAAATATGATCATCTCATGAGGCCTCTTTTAAGAATTATTTATATGTTAATTTTGTTGTATTTGTATTCGTGTGAATATGAAGCTCAAATATCTTATAAGGTTTCAAATGATTTGAGCGAGAACATAAATGTGGTATTCAATGATAATGGAAATGATATTACAATTGTAGTTGATACCAAGAAGACTGTTACTATTGCCGTTCATGGACAAGGTTTGTCATCAGTTGATAATTATAAAGAGTCTAGTACTCAACTATCCGAGTTCATTCTATTAGATGTTTATAAGCAGGACATTATTAAATCTAAAACTGATTATATGAAGACAGAAAATTGGATATGGCATGAAAATGACGTACATAACGCTGAATACACTACAATTGTTAAGAATAGCGATTTTGAGAAATAAAGATAACTACCCCCAACGAACGCGCAGCGCCCAGCCCGGACATTAAAATTTTGCCCGTCCAGGCGAGGCGCGCATGTCACTTTGAACTTTGAATTATTAACTTTGAACTAACTTGCGCCTGCCTTGCCGTGCAAATTAACCTGGGCCAGGGCGCTGCGCTTGAACTTCATAAGCAACTCAACGAAACGACAGCAACGATGAAACTTTTATACATAGCGACATTATTTCTACTTGCTTCTTGCGGACAGGCAAACAGAAATTCTGACAAAAAGGAAGTTGGCACTATTGACACCACAAAAAATTTTACACTTACAGACAAGACAGTCAAATTTCTTTGGCGTGACAGTAGTGCTTCAATCGTCATTGACGAAAAATTTTGCAAAACAATTTCAGACCCTGAAAAAGCAGCATTAGGTTATATAGCGACTTTCATAGGTAACGAATGTTGGTGGGAGGGAGACTACACGGACAAAAGAGATAACTTGAAATGTGAAATTTTGACCGCATTAGATTTAGGCTATCAATGTTCCGACAAGCATTTAGGGTTTCTTAGGCAATGGTTTAAAAACGACACCATTTCACTAAAAGAACTTGAAGGCTGTCCAACGACACCAAACACCTCAACAATCCAAGACACTTTCGATGAAATTATTTTGACGACAAAAGGAAACGAAATTTCAGTGTTTTTTAAAGCAAACGGAGTTAACATGAGAGAAGGCGTAACTTGGAGTTGGTCAGAAACAGACTATTTCCATGTTGACAATGACAACGTAAAGCTAATTAAGAAAGTCGAATCAAAAGTAGAGCATGGCGAATTTGATCCTGAAGGATGATATTGAAAATGGGCTGCCTTAACACGGATTTTGCGTTAGTGGGCGGACAGTGGTAATAGAAATATTTGAGCAATTAATAAACGTTGGTGCTGGTAGACAGTTTTCGGTTTCAAAAGCCCACCAACGCAAAGCCCGAAACCGTTGGCGGTATTTTTTGGAATGAAAAAAGAATTATATATTCTCTTAGTTTTAATTGTTGCATTTAGTTGTAACAATTCAAGCCATAACGTTTCAATAGCTAAACAAAATAATTCAAGTAATGAGTCAGGAACAACTTACGATTCGATAAAATCTGGTTATGGAGGATATATTGTCTTTGTTGATTCATTAAACCTAACTTCTACCCTCTCAATTGAATGCAAAAAGGTAAAACCTCTTGATTGGAATGGCTCAAGAGAATCTCTTGGTGACCTTTTTGGGAATGATACCCTTAAACTGTTTGCCGAGTTCTGTCAATGTGGTGAATTTGGAGGTGATAAGGAATACATTCTTATCTATAGAGTTGACACAAATTTAAAATGCATTATTATCAAGGATTCCGTATCTTGCCATTTCGATAAGTATTATCGAATTTCAGAAGAAAGATTCCCGCTTTCTGAAAGCTCAACTGCAGCTGTAGTTGATTACCTCGAATTATTGTTAAGATATTCATTCATTGACAAAGTATGGGATTCAAATGTTGCAGGCTATTTTTCAGCATCATTAGAAAGAGGTGATGACAATAGAAAAGATATTTCAATGGATGTTTATGATAGCGAATGCAAATGGATTTATTTTGACATATTGAAGCATGAAATAAAAACTGCCGCCAACGAACGCGCATCGTCCAGGCCGGACCATTAAAATTTTGCTCCGCCAGCTGGCGGACGGGCGGTATTGTCACTTTGATCTTTGAATTATTAACTTTGAACTATCGGGCGCCGGCCTGCCTGAGCAAATAACCCGGCCCAGGCCTTTGCACGCGAGCGTTGGCGGTAATATTATCTTAATAAATATTTGTCTTTATGACTAAAATTATAAAAGCTATTTTAATTTTATTATGTGCTTCATTTGAAGTTCATAGTCAACAACAGATTACTGCAAGAATTTTGGATTTTAAAACTAATTTACCAGTGCAAGATGCTACAGTAAGTGTTTTAGACAAGAAAACTAAAACGGTAAGCAACTACCTTGGTTACTTCCAATTATCGGTTGATACTTCTGATTTTTTAATATTTGAAAAGGCGTTTTATGAAACAGGAATGGTAAAAGCATCTTCAAATAGTAGAATGACAGTATTATTAAAAAAAAGAACGGAAGCTGAATATGAAGGCGGATTTAATGATTTTTATCTGTTCATCGCCCAAAATATAAAATATCCATCAAATGCGAGATTAAATGGGACACAGGGAAGAATTTACTCTTCATTTGTAATCGATAGTCTTGGCTACTTAGAAGACATAAATTTATTAAATGATATTGGTGATGGTTGTGGTATTGCAGTAGAACTAGTACTGGCCTCACTCCCAAATTTATGGATCCCAGCTGAAAATAAAACAACATTTATTTTACCTGTAACTTTCCAAATTGGAAATTCTAAAATAAAGATTAATGACATTGAATTACCACAAGGAATATTACTAGATGAAGTAGTAGTTACAGCCATGAGCAATGGAAAATAAAACTACCGCCAACAAAAGCGCAGCGCCCAGCCCGGACATTAAAATTTTGCTCCGCCAGCTGGCGGACGGGCGGTATTGTCACGATGATCTTTGATTTAGTAACTTTGAGCTATCGGGCGCCTGCCTGCCCGGCCAAATTAACCCGGCCCAAGGCGCTGCGCTCGAGCGTTATGTGCCAGTTAGTTTAAATAAAAAATATATGAAAACGAAGATGAGCCGTTTTAAAAGTTATTTAATTCCAATCTCAACATTTTTATATTTGGTACTTTGTGCAAGTAACTGTAGCAATAACAAAGATTGTCCTTCTGGTAGCCATGAAAGTATAAATCTTGTGAATAATAGTTCCCTGACAATTAACTGGAGACATTTTATCCCTGACTCTGTCTATACAATAAATGGTTCTACGCCTGCAGCAGAACTAATATTACAACCAAATAGTTCTGATTTATATGGTACACGAGATTGTTGGGAAGAAACTTTTCAAGATAATTTCTCAATGTATTTTTTAATGTTTAATGATGACACCGTTCAAGCAATTGGCTGGCAGGCCATAAGCGGAACAAATAGAGGATTATTGAAAAGCGTGAAAGTAGATTTGAATTATCTAGTAGCTAATAATTTTATTATCACCTATCCTTAAAATTGAATCTTAACGATCTCTGAATAAAATAAAATCATGATACAAGATAAGCAACATTAGATAAATGTTACAAATAAAGGGGTATTGGTACCAGGTTGAAAATTAGTACATATTAATGAATATTTGAGAATATGGTTGTAATGCCTAAGCCAAAATAACATTAAATATCCAATCTAACCGGCACATAACGGACGCACAAAGGCCAACCCAAAGATCAATTGCCCGTCCAGGCAGGCGGTATTGTCACTTTGATCTTTGAATTCTTAACTTTGAACTAATAATGCGTTCGCCTGTCCGGCCAAGTAAACCCGGGCCAGGGCGCTGCGCTCGAGCGTTAGGGGCTATATTTATCTCTTAATATGAAAGTAGTTATCGCTTTTTGTCTGATTCTTCAAATCCTAATTTCGCCAGAAAAGATACATCTTCCTGAGTCGGCGACTTGTGATCAACTATGGAATTATCATTACCTGGAAGTCAAAATGATAAACGATTCAATTTGGATTAATGATAAGCTCATTGAGAATGATTCATTAATCAAAGAATTTGTCTGGAATGAAAAATACAAATTTGAAGATAGCCGTTTTGCTACCAAGATAATTGCAGATAAGAATTGTTCGTTTTCTAAGCTATACTCAATAATATTAGAACTTAATTTTATCTCCATTTACCGGTTCTCTTTCGAAACCAATGATTTAAATGATCCTTGCTGGATTAATCATGCCTTTATACCTTCGGTACCATATTATGATAGCATTAAAAATATTCTCCTGTCTGAGAATAGTTCAGAAAATAATGACTCTTACTCATTAAAAGTTAAATCATCTTCTAAAGACAGCTTGAATATAAATGGAAGGCTAATTCATAAATCAGATCTACCTGATAGGCTCTTGTCTTTGTTTAATGAAAAAGGTAATTTTACTTACATCATTCTTCCAGATATTAATGATTCATATGGTGATATTATTGAGATGATGGACCTTTACCTTTCTTCACTGAATTTATATAGAGATGAAGTGTGCTTATCTCGATATAAGTGTTCGTTTGATAAATTGGATTTAGAAAGTCGTGATCTGTTCCAGAAAGAGTATCGAAGAAAAATGGCAATAATAGTTAATTGATGTGCCAAACACAAGCATTAAATACGGCCCCTGACATTCGAGCAAAGGCCATCCCGGACATCAAATTGCCCGTCCAGGCAGGCGCGTATAAACTTTGATCTTTGAATTATTAACTTTGAACTAACAATGTGCCCGCCTGCCCGGCCAAAATAGCCCGGCCCAGGGCGCTGCGCTAAGTGTTAGCAAACACTTTAAGATGACAGAAATGAAAAGATTATCAACTTGTAATTATTTGATTTTTATTCTTTTGAGTTTTCTCTATTCTTGCAATCAACCAATTAAGAATACAGAATCAGTTAATACGCAGAAGAAAGACTCTAACTTTATTATGACTGATGTAGTAGATTTAGATTTCGTAGATAAATTAATTTGGGATTTTGATAATTTATATTTAGACAGTTTGAAAAATAAAAAATTTGAAAAACTAAGCAATGCTAATAAGTTAAAATATTTAAAAGGGCTTTTAAAACAAGAAGATGGCACTGAAATCCAAGACGATTGGATTGAAGGAGATTTACAAGCCTTTATTATCGGAACACGTCCAAAAATAGGAAACTTCCAACCAACATTAATCAAAATTTATGGTACTGATTATGCTGCTGTTATCCTTATCAATATTAATGAATCTGGGAATGTGATATCTAGTTATCCAATATATGACCTTGAAAATAGTGGGCCTGAATTTTCTGATAGTTCGATGATTATCACTAGACCTAAAACAAAAAGCAAATTTGAAAAAAATAACATTCTGATATCAAGACTAGTTGGAACGTGTTATCCTAAAGAGGTTCTTTTGCAAGAATTTAATATAAAACAAATAAACTTTAAGACGACCATAAACGAATTAGGAGAAATAGTAACAACGAAATTAGATAGTAGTCAATATACAAAAAAATGCAATCTGGATTATTTTCAATCATATTAAAAAGCGTTTGCCAATAAATAAGACTTCGTGTGGCGAAGCCCAACATGAAGCCTTATTTATTAGCAGCAATATTTTATAAAACCTTGAAATACACAACAACAGATATAATAAAATTTTTAAAGAACTTGTCCGGAACTGACAAGATTGAATCAGACAGTGATATTTTCCATGACATTGGCATGCGTGGTGACGATTTTCATGAAATGATTGAAAAGTTTTCAAAACAAATTTCAGTTGACATGAAAGACTATTTGTGGTATTTCCACTGTGACGAGGAAGGACAAAGCTTTGGTAGAATATTCTTCAAACCTCTCTACTTGAGAGTAAAAAGAATTCCGGTAACACCATCAATGCTAACTGAATTTGCAAACAATGGAAAATGGGGAATAATTTATCCAGAACATAAATTACCCAAAAGACGGTACGACATTTTGTTAAATCAAATTTTATTTGGCCTTTTCTTGGCAGGAGCAATAATTTGGGCAATAGTAAAATGGATACTTTGAAAGAAAATAAAGCTGCCAATGGATGCACAAAGGCCAGCCCAATGATCAATTGCCCGTCCAGGCGTGGCGCATATGTCACTTTGATCTTTGAATTCTTAACTTTGAACTAAATATGGCGTCCGCCTGCCCGTGCAAATTAACCCGGCCCAGGACGCTGCACTCAGCGTTAGGGGTTAGTGGTGTTAAATGAAGGCATGTAATAATTTGTTATCAATGAAGAGAATTAATATGATATTTTGGCTAATCCTAATTCTGTGCTTCACCTGCTGCATGTCTTCACAATCACCTTATAATGATTTTGAGGTTGAATACAAAAAATGCATCTCAGCAATTATGAATTATAACGAAGATGCCTCAAAACTTAGTAATGACAGTCTATTCTACGTTTTATCGTATTTAAGTTATTTTTCTGGTCACCAGACTCAAATGTATATCGGAGATGTCAACGGTTATTTAAAGAAAAGTCAATACCGGGAAGACATCTCAATTTGGAAGCATTGGATTAAAAGAAATGGGGCTAAATATTCTTTAGCAAGAGCGGATAGTTTGTTTGTGAATTACATGAATTTTGATACAATGATTCATTCAAAGATTGATGTTTATCCTGTATTAATTACCCCAGATGCAGAATATGATTTTAAATCAATCAATGATTTTATTAAATTAAATCTTGAATACCCTGAAAATGAAGCTGATTGTGCAGGAAGTGTTTTGATTTTACTAGTCATTGGAAAAGACGGATCAGTGGAGAATAAAGAGTTTTATAGAAGACTGTGCCCGGGTTTTGATGAAAATGCAATGGCTGTTGTCAATTTAATGAAAGAATGGCAACCAGGTATTAGAAACGGGCTACCCATCCGAACAAGATTAATTATTCCAATTAGTTTTGACTTAAAATGACCAGCACCAACCCCTTACAACCGCGCATCGCCCAGCCCGGACAAAAGAATTACACGATTCGGCATTCGGCATTGCCAGTTGTCCATGTAAATTTTCTATTTTTAAATTTAAATCGAAAGTGCAGAATCGACAATGCAAAATCGCGTAATTCCTCCGGCTCAAGGCGCTGAGCTGGAACGTAGTGTGTGATTTTAAAAAGACAACCTATAATTACAAAAATATGGTTAAAAGAGAAATTCAACTATCTAAAGAGTTTAAAACGCAAGCTGCAAAAGCAATTTTAGCCATAAGTTTTTTTACTTTAACCTATTTGATCATTCTGATATTAGCTATCCTGCTAACAGGTTTGTGCATAGCTGGGAGCGTTTCATTAATTGCTGTAAAGCCAATGTTCATTACAATTGCAGTAGGTGTAGGGCTGGCTAGTTTGGGGATATTGATTTTGATTTTTTTACTAAAATTTATTTTTAAGTCGCATAATGTAGACCGTTCACATCTGATTGAAATAAATGAACAACAAGAAGCGGAATTATTTAAGATGATTAGGGAGATAGTTCAAAACGTTGGGACAGACTTTCCAAAAAAAGTTTATTTATCATCTGATGTGAATGCATCTGTATTCTATGACTCTAGTTTTTGGAGTATGTTTTTACCTGTAAAAAAGAATTTATTAATAGGTTTAGGGTTAGTAAATACAGTGACAAAAGAAGAATTAAAAGCCATATTGTCACACGAATTTGGCCATTTCTCCCAAAGGACAATGAAAGTTGGAAGTTATGTATATAATGTAAATCAGGTAATTTTCAATATGCTCTTTGAAAATGAATCTTATGAAAGTCTTGTTCAAGAATGGGCAAATGTCAGCGGGTATTTTTCAATCTTTGTAATTATCGCTGGAAAAATAAATGAAGGGATTCAGTGGATTTTAAGGAAGTTATATATTGTTGTTAATAAAAACTATCTGGGACTTTCACGAGAAATGGAATTCCATGCGGATGAAATTGCTGCAAGCGTAACTGGCTACGAACCTTTGAAAAAGTCATTATTAAGAATGGCATTGGCTGACAATTCTTTTAATAATGTTTTAAATTTTTACAGCAATAAAATATCTGAAAATATCAAAAGTGAAAATTTGTATCATGACCAATCATCAGTTATTAATTTCCTTGCGGATTTAAATAGTCTTACTAAAATAAATGGCCTTCCAGATATTTCTTTAGAGGAACAAAGTAAATACAACAAATCCAAATTAGTTATTAAAGACCAATGGGCTTCTCATCCAACAACAGAGGAAAGGATTTATAGATTAGAAAAAACAGGTTTTTCAATAGAGCGTAATTCAGATTCACTAGCGAACAGTATATTTACAGATATTTCCAAATTGCAAAAACAAATTACAAACAAACTTTTTGAAGCTGTAAGTTATCAAGGAGAAACAAAAGAAATTGCTCACGAAAAATTTCTGGGAGAATATAAAAGAGAAATGTTATCTAATTCGTTTTCCAAAATTTACAATGGTTATTATGACAGTAAGAACCCGATAAATTTTGATTTGAATCATGATAAGCCAAATGGTGTTAAAATTACTTTTGATGAATTATTTTCTGATGGAAAAGTGGATTTAGTTTATTCAGCTGTAGCATTACAATATGATATTCAAATACTAACAAACATATCAAATAGAACAATATTAGTAAAAACCTTTGATTATAATGGAGTTAGGTTTAAAAGTAAAAACTCTGGTAAACTAATCGAAGAGCTCAAACCTCAATTGGAAAGACTAAATGAGCTTATTAAATTAAATGATTACGAAATCTATAAATACTTCAAAAGAGAAGAGCAACAACAAAATAAAACAAATGAATTAGAGCAACTTTATATCGAGTTTTTTGAATTTGATAAAATCTTCGATTCTAAATACGAGATTTACACCAAACTTTTAAACGATTTGCAATTTGCAAGTGTGACAACGCCATTTGAACAAATTAGAGCTAACTTTAACAAAATAAAGCCTACTGAAGAATTATTGAAAATAGAAATAAATCAATTATTGACAGACGCTATAGTTCAGGCTGAAATTACATTAGAGATAAAAGAAAAACTAGAAACGTATACATCTACAACACTTGAGTATTTTGGAGGAGTCTCGTATTTTGACGAAAACCTTAATATATTTTATACTGCAATAAATAATTATGGCTACTTACTATCAAGAAAGTATTTTATAATGAAAAAGAAACTATTGACTTACCAAGAAGAATTAATAAAAAACCAAACACAACACGCGGTATAAAAAATTACCGGGTCAGGGCTTATTCAAGGGTTGTAATCCGCATCAACTTTTGTGTAGCTTGACAGGAAATCGCCCGCAATCCCTTACTGGCCATATTGTCAAACGTTAGGCTGCTTGTATAATAATTAAATATTTTCCTGCATGTTACTAATAAAGTACGTATATTTGTACTTTATTAATTACTTAATTGAATATACCATGAGAGCAGCGAACTTTACCGAATTTAGAACCGGGTTAAAAAAGTTTCTTGACGAGGTCGAAAATAATCATGAAACATTGATTATTAAAAGAGGCACCGGTAATGGGGCCGTATTAATTTCACTTGATGAATATAATTCTATAATGGAAACTGTTCATCTTCTGAGTTCCAAAATCAATGCTGACAGATTATACGAATCTATTCAGCAAATCAAAACCGGTAATGTAGTTCATAAGGAGTTAATTGAAGAATGATGAGAATTACTTTTTCAAAATATGCCTGGGAGGATTATACTTCTTGGCAATCGGAGGACAAGAAGATGATGAAAAAGATAAATGATCTGATAAAGGATATTCAAAGAACACCTTATGCGGGTCTGGGAAATCCTGAAGCGCTTAAATATGATTTGGCTGGTTTATGGTCAAGACGAATTGATCGTGAACATAGATTGGTTTATCAGGCAAATGAAAATGAAATTCTAATATATAGTTGCAGGTATCATTACGATAAATGATAAGCACGCAGCCTTATTTATTCTGCGCTATCGTGCATCTGCGACACCTGTTATTTCTAAAAAAGTTACTGAAAATGTTTTTGCTGCTGCTGCGAAAATATTAAATACCTTTACTTGTTCTTATAAACCCGGTGAAATGAAAAAGGTTATGTTAATTTGGCTGGTTCTCTTATTGGGATTATCCTATAAAGCATTTGCAAAAGCCGGGATTGCAGACGGCGGACTCGAATTTATCCTGGTCATAGCCGGTTTCCTTTTCTTAGTTGCAGGATTTTTTGAAGGAATCGACTACCTGACAAAAAATGGCAAAGGTCTTTTTAACAGGTTTCGGACATTTCTGAGAAAGAAGATATCGGATTCCACTCCGGAACATATTTGAATGTTCTTACATATCGTGATCATTATCCGCGTAAATCCGTTGCATCCGCGTTTATCCGCGTGCCATATATAGAACACGGACCCCGATAGCTATCGGGGCGGATAAAACGGATTTTCACGAATCGGTTTATATTAAAGTCCAAGCCCTTATCTTTGCACCTCCAAATTATTGATTTCACGCCAGTTGAGAGATAAATTCAATCTGTCATGCGAAAATATAAAAAGCTGATATTGTTTAGTATAGCACTCATTTCTTTATTATCTTCATGCACCATGCCTGATAAAAAATCAACTCCGGCTAATGCTTCAATTCCCGACCGCGCCTGGTGGAAAGAAGCCGTCGTTTACCAGATCTACCCCCGTAGCTTTAAAGATACCGACGGTGATGGGGTGGGGGACCTGAAAGGCATTATCTCAAAGCTGGATTATATAAAAACCCTGGGGATCGATGTGATCTGGCTCAACCCGGTCTACGCCTCCCCTAATGATGATAATGGTTACGATATCAGCGATTACCGTGATATCATGAAAGAGTTCGGGACGATGGCGGATTTCGACAGCCTGCTGAAAGGCATGCATGATCGCGGCCTGAAGCTGGTGATGGACCTTGTTGTCAATCACTGCAGCTCGGAACATGAATGGTTCGTGCAGGCCCGAAGCAGCCGCGAAAATCTCTACCGCAACTATTTCCACTGGTGGCCGGCCGAAAAAGGGATACCGGCAAAGCGGTACAGCTTTTTCGATGTGAATAACGATGCCTGGAAATACGACAGCCTTACGGATTCCTATTATCTCCACTATTTTTCTGTCAAGCAGCCCGACCTGAACTGGGAAAACCCGAAATTGAGACAGGAGATCTATTCGATGATGAAGTTCTGGTTCGATAAAGGCGTCGATGGCTTCAGGATGGATGTGATCCCTTTTATCTCCAAAGACACAAGCTATCCCGAATTGCCTGCAGAATATGATGGCGATATGATCCGTTACTACGCCAACGGACCTTTCCTGCATGATTACCTGCAGGAAATGAACCGTGAAGTGCTTTCAAAATATGATATCCTGACCGTTGCAGAAGGTGCCGGCGTGACATACAAAGAAGCCCTCGATTTCGTTGATCCTGACAGGAAAGAGCTGAATATGGCCTACCATTTCGACGGGATGAACATTGGTTACCTGCCAAACCAGTTTAAGGTCATGAACACTAAAGGCTATGACCTGCTTGAGTTTAAGAAGGTTTATTCCCTCTGGGACAGCGTTTTTGCCGAAAAAGGCTGGGGAACGATCTATCTCGGGAACCATGACCAGCCCCGGATGGTAACCCGCTGGGGCAACGACAGCCCGGAGTACAGGGAATTATCTTCCAAAATGCTGACCACCTTCCTGCTGACCATGCGCGGCACGCCGTATTATTATTTTGGCGATGAACTGGGCATGTCGAATATCAAATTTGACAAGATTGAAGATTACCGGGATATTGAGTCGATCAATATGTACCAGCAAGTGAAGAATAAAAACGGCGACCTGCAGGCCTTCCTTGATGCCCAGAAAATATCGGCAAGGGATAACGGCCGCACTCCGTTCCAGTGGGATGACTCGCCAAATGCCGGGTTTACGACAGGTGCACCCTGGCTGAAGGTAAATCCGGATTATGCGAATGTGAATGCTGCCGCACAGGAAAATGACCCGAATTCAGTTCTCAATTATTTCAGGAAGCTGATCAGTCTCAGAAAGAATGACCTTACCCTTGTTTATGGCAAATACGAACTGCTTGATAAGGATAATCCCGATGTTTATTGCTATAAAAGGTCGATGAATAATGAAACTATCCTGGTCATGCTTAATTTTAAGGATAAGGTTTCGGTTGCAAATACCGGGATGGATGTAGGCAAAGCCGAGATCCTGGCCCACAATTACCCGGAGCCCAATCGTAGCAGTCAATTACGGCCTTATGAAGCTATAGTTTATAAATTGCGCTCCGAATGAAAAAATGGCCAAATATCAGCATCATTCTTAAAACCTACCTGCTTGTAACAGGTATCTTTTTCATATTCAGGCTGATCCTGTTCTTTACCGAACTGCAGAGAATAGATTCGTTCCAGGCTGAATTCATCAACATCCTTAAGGCTTTCATCATGGGAGTGAGATTCGACCTGGTGATTTCGGGTTATATCCTTGTCCTGCCATTCCTTATCCTGTCCGTTTTATTTATCCTTGGGAAAAACATCACATGGCTCAGGAAGTTTGTTTTCTACTGGATATTCATTCTTTTTACAATTGCTTTCATCATCTGCGCCGCCGATATCCCGTATTTCAACCAGTTTTTTTCCCGCTTTTCCGTCGCGGCATTCCAATGGGTCGACAGCCCGGTTTTTATGATTAAAATGATCTTCCAGGAACCGCGATATTTTATCATCATCATCCCGCTGATCATCTTCCTTTTCTTCTTCTATAAAATCCTTAAAAAAATATTCCGAACAAGCCCGGAACCTCAGGCAGCCGTTCATCTTTCATTAAAAATCATCATAAGCATCGTTGCACTGGGGATCATCTTTATCGGGATCCGAGGCCGGCTCCAGGAAAAAGCCCCGATTAAGGTCGGGACGGCCTATTTTTCCGATAATGCCTTTCTCAACCAGCTTGGGCTCAATCCCGTATTCACCCTGATGCGCAGCTATTTTGACAGGCTGGATGAACGGAACGAAACCGTGAAATTTATGGATGATGCAACGGCAATCAGCAATGTCAGGAAATATCTCGGGATTACAGAACCTATCGGTGATTACCCGATTGCCAGGCAGGTGCTTTCAGATCCGGCCGGTGAGAAAAAATACAATGTTGTGCTGGTGATCATGGAAAGCATGAGCGCCGCCAAGATGACCAGGCACGGGAGCCCGAAAATCCTCACGCCTTTCCTTGACAGCATTGCAAACCGCGGGTACTATTTCGAGAATATCTATACCGCCGGGATCCACACGTTTAACGGGGTTTTCAGCAGTCTTTTCTCTTTTCCTGCCATCTACCTTCAAAACCCGATGAAGGAAAGCACCATGTTCAGGTACAACGGTTTCGGCCCAACGCTCAGGAAAAACGGCTATTCAACCACCTACTTTACTACGCACGACGGGCAGTTCGACAATATCGAAGGCTTTTTACGGGCGAATGATTTCGAGAATATCATTACCCTGGCCGATTATCCTTCAGAAAAAATCAAGACCACCCTGGGCGTCCCCGATGACTATATGTTCGAGTTCTCAATGCCGGTAATCGATGGGCTTGCTGAAGAAAACAAACCCTTTTTCGTCACGTTCATGACGGCCAGCGACCACGGGCCTTTTTATTTGCCTGAATATTACAAACCAGGGAATAAGGAGATCAGGGACCAGATGGTAGAATACGCCGACTGGTCGTTGCGGAAATTTATAAGGCTGTCATCTGAAAAACCCTGGTTTAGCAATACCATCTTTATTTTTATTGCCGACCACGGCGCCCCGATCAATGCCGTGTACGATATCCCGCTGGATTACCACCACACGCCCCTGGTCATTTATGCCCCGGGGATCATTACGGAACCGGTCGCTTTTTATTGCATCGGCGGCCAGATCGATGTTTTACCGACTATAATGGGCAAACAGAACC
>CAYJQB010000004.1:0-14751 GCA_964372205.1 Candidatus Woesearchaeota archaeon
TAATTGGCCTAACCTATTCATTTCATTCTCAGAAAGCATCACCCCTCCTTCAGCACTTCTGCCCTTGACTTCAATATATCGTTTGATACCTTCAACATTCACACTTCTGATGTCAAAGCCTTCATTACTTTTAGAAACATCAACAGGAGACCAGCCATTTGACGTTTCATAAGCCATGGCAAATACCATGGCAATAGCTTCAACTTCATCATCCCTGCTCATTCCATAATGTGATTCATATTCCAGTGTGGATAATGGCAAAACATATGCGCATCCTAGTATTTCAGGAGCTTTAGGCGAAAGCTGCTTCATAAACTCCAGGTTTTGCAGCCTGGTCCTTTTTCTTTCTTTGAGTTCTTCAATTCTTGCTTGTTTCTTTTGGATCTTATCCAGGACATTTGTATTACCCAACAAGATTTTGCTTTGTAAATCATTAATTTCCCCGGTTAAGTCAAGGATTATATTTTGAAAGGCATCTTCCAGGTACTGCCTCCTTTTATTGACATCATTTTCCACATGAAGTGTGGTTTCTGTCAGCTGGGGCATGGTAATATTTTCAAAGCTCCACTCCACAACTTTACTGTTTTCAATAATATCTGGAGGTGATACTACTTTCGCAAATTGGTTGGGTGCATGCAAATCAAGAAACTTTGCCGGGGAAGTCAGGTCGAAAGCTGATTGATCAGAGGAATAAACCAGCTTTAAGAGTTCATCGGCAATACTATCCGAAGCCTTTACGGGTCGGTTGTCAGTTATCTGGGATTTCACAAGGAATGCGAAGTACTCTTCTGGATCATCGGGGGAAATCAAGACAGTGCCTTGAAGAACATCTTCTTTAAAGGTCCGCATGGTGACCTTGATCAATGAGTCAAAAAGCGGATTGCCAGCGCTTATAAAATGGACTGTTCCAAGATCCTGAGTGTTTTGGTAATCCAGGAACACCTGTTTGTCAAAACAGAAATGTATTTTACTTAAGTCTGCTGCAATATTATATTCAACTCGCAAAACCTTTAAGATGGCATCCGGAATATTTTTAATTCTGAAAATGGAATTTCTAACCTCTTCATAATCACCACCAAGGTATCGAAATGCCTTCTCAAAAAACAACTTGATGTAGATTGGCTGAAGCCTTCTTTCGTCAGAATCCTCTTTAAGTTTCCTGGCGGAGGAATAATCAACCTTGCTTGATCCGATCTTTTCCTTTTGTTCCTTAATCTTTTTTCTGAAATTATCTTCTGAAAGATCAGCTTCTATTGCTTCATCAAACTCGGTGGACCGGCCATTAAAAACAGAATCAATGATAGCACCCAGATTTACATTCTCAAAAATATCTGAAATAACATCATACACCCGGTCATCGCCTAACTGCTCCCTGATCATATCCAGTTTTGATAGCAGTTTTTGCAACACATTCCCTTCGCGGGTATTTTGGGCAACCATATTAAAAACAAGCACATCCTGTTTCTGGCCATACCGGTGGATCCTACCCATTCTTTGTTCAAGCCGGTTAGGATTCCATGGAATATCCCAATTTATCATCAACCGGCAGAATTGTAAATTGATACCTTCTCCTGCTGCATCCGTCGCGATAAGTATTTGAGCCTGGCGGGCAAAGATATTTTGCGCTTCTCTTCTTTCATCTACTGATTTACCACCATGAATAGTAACTATATCGTATCCGTTATTCTTAAGCCTTCCTTCGAGATAATCAAGGGTATCTTTATGTTCAGTAAAGATCACCAGCTTTTCATTGTTATCCAACACTCCCTGGGATTGGAGCAGTTCGCGAAGCTTGATAAATTTTTGTTCTTCCTGGTTGGTATTGTAAAGATTTTCAGCCATTTCTAACAGAACTCTGACTTGGTTTGCTTCTTCTCTTATTTCACCAGGACTTTTCGCTGTTGTAAAAAGCTTGAATTTCCTGGGATCGGCCATGATCTTTTCAAGTCCTTCACGTTCTTCATCAGTAAATTCATCAAAGTCCTCAAGGCTATCCAAATCCAGGTCCATCTTTTGTTTCTGTTTCCACAGATCCGGATTTTCATTGAGCTGATCCAATAATCCTTTTAAAGCATTATAGCGGTTCGATAACGTCTTCTTGATGGCATAAATAGAGCTTGTCAGTCTTCTTTGCATTACCATCAATGCCAGGGTGACATGAATATTGCTTTCCTCTTCAGCCTCTGCACGCCTTTTAGTAAGGTATTCCGTGACTTTGTCATAAAGGAGCTTTTCTTCAGGAGTCAGCTTATAAAGCGTCGTTTTTGTATGACGTGGTTTAAATAAAGGTTTCCCGGACCAGTCTTTCATCTCTTCCTTCAGACGACGGATAAAGAACTTATTCACTCCATCTTTTCCAATTTCTTTAACCCGGTCTGTTACCAGGCTATCATTGGCAAAAATATCCTCATCCAATAACTGAAGCAAGTTTTTAAAAGTATCCCGCCTGCCACGATGGGGTGTTGCTGTAAGCAGTAAAAGATGCTCACATTTGATCGTGAGTTTTTGAAGAGCCTGGTAACGTTTGCTCACATATCTTTTAGTGCCATAGTCAAATGCACTCAGTTTATGTGCTTCATCTACTATAATAATATCCCAGCTCGTCTCACTTAATACATTTAATACATCTTCATTACGAATGAAATCAATTGAAGTCACAAGCTGGTTTGAAGATGTGAAAACTGTTGGTTCAGCGCTGAAAGTGGCCCGATTAACTAATTTAAAGGCCATATTGAACTTAAGTCCCAATTCATCTTCCTGCCATTGTTTAGTAAGCCCTCCCGGAGTAATGATAAGAATACGTTCGATAATCCCACGCATGAGCATTTCCTTAAGCAATAACCCTGTCATGATTGTTTTACCTGCACCGGTATCATCAGCCAGCAGAAACCTGATCTTCGGCAATGGTAATAGGTAATGATATACTGCTTCGACCTGGTGAGGCAGAGGATCGACTATGGAGCAGTTGACTGCAAAGAGCGGATCAAATTGATATGCTGAGTTTATTCTTTCAGCCTCGGCATAAAGCTTAAACCTGACCGGATCACCGTTAAATGTAAAATGCCCTTCTTTTGTAATAGTTTCAAGGCCATTGAATTGTTCTCGTGTTATAACTTTACTGTTGGTAAGATTAGAATTGACTCCTCGATAGGTTAATGAGATCATACTGCCAAGAGGCTGTTGCTTAAGGATCTCAACCGGTTCAGCTGATATAAGGTTTTTGACGATTTGGCCGGGTTCGATTGGCATTATGTAAGTTTTATGAGGTATAATTCGACTAATTTACTAATTATTGATCCATTTTTCATTGTGAATATAAATTAGACACAAGATGTATCCAATCTTTCCCTAAAAATGCCCCCATTTTTCTTATAATTCCCATTTATTTGTATTATTATTGAAACCATATTTGATTTTATAAACCTTATTTTAAATTAGTTGTCATGGAAATAGATTTTTCAAGTATGGAAAGCATAAAAAAAGCCGGATTTTCAGGCTTTAGAAAGGTCGGAGTATTATGAGTTCGATGAATTCATTCAAGATATAATTCATATTTTTCAGAGGTTTGCCAAAAATCTCTATTCAAAGGTTTACAATCTGTTTTACTATTTGAAATTTTCTGCATAAACCCGGGCATTTTATCAATTGCACATTTCCAAACATCATAGTATGTGTTCTTTATACAGAATAATACAAATTTTAACGGAGTTAAAATTATTGATGTTGGTATTCTTAAATTCTCATTCATGCCAATATGTAAATGTGAATATGAATGTAACAATGGTTTATATCCCATTTGCGTAACGTCATATCTGAAATAATTTGAAGATATGTTAAAACCTTGCTCATTGAGGTATTGTTCATATTCGGATTCCTCAATCAGTTCGTAAGATATCTTTAACTCTTCTGCAGTCATTGTATTAATTTCATCAACAAATATTTCAGCAATGAACTCTTCCTTTGATACAAATTTGTTTGGATTTTGAATAAATGCATAACGAATATCATTGATATTTGAAAATTGAAAAATAGAATTATCTATAAGAAGAATTTCAAAATCCAAATTTTCAATAGCAGCACGGTAAAGACTAATATGATTATCACCTTTTATATCTTTAATTTCATTTGAATATTTTCCGATTGGCTTTGGACCAGTATTTTTGAATAATTTAAATTCCTTTAACAACTCTATTGATTGATAGATAGAAATATTAAACTGACTAGAATTCATATTACTTGGATTTATCTGTTCTTGAAAGTAATTCGATCAGTTCGTCCATTGTCAAGCCAGAATTTTTCGCGTAAGTTTCAAGTTTTCTATTGATATCATTTAAAAAGCTCTGTTGTTGTGTCATCCCTCTTAAAATTGTTTTTGTTTCTTTCTTACTTGGTTGGATAAAACATAATTTAAAATCATTTTTTTTAAGTTTTTGCATTTCGATATAACAAGTATTGGCTTTTTCAAATCCCGTCATCTTAACCCAACCTTTACTTCTAGTTATAGCTGTAAACAATTTATTTCTCTCAATAATAAAGTCTTTATTTTCAAAAATATAATCTGTTCCAACAATATATACCATACCTACTTCATTTCCCTTAGCTTTATTTAAAGTCGATAAAGTGACATGATTTTCTATGTTAAAAAATGTATTATTATTTGCTGCCTTCAGTAAGTTAAATACTTGTACTCCTTTAGAAACTAGTTTAGTTTCAATTCTATTAAAATAAGCTTCGATTGATCTGCTATCTAGACAGATTACGCAAATATCATCAGCTCGCAACTCTTCACTAAAAATATCTTTTAATATCTCTTTGCTGACATAGGTGCACTCATCATCAATGTTGTTAAATAATTTAATATCAATTGAATAGTCATCGAAATATTCGTGCGAGTAATTAGGACTATTCTCAACTGGTCTTGATATTATCATCTCAGATCCATCCTTTGAATCACCTTGCTCAATTATAAATCCTAAATCCTCCCAATGCTTATTATTTTCCAATCTTTGAAGAACTTTATTATTGTAAATTCCTAAACCTAGTGAAAATGCTGTTATTAATGAAATCCTTGGATTTCGATAACATTTTTGAAGTGCAATGTCTTGTAACTTATTTTCGTTTCTTGAGAAATCAACATAATATTCCCCAGAGCTATTTTTACCAAATGTTTCTTTTTCATCTTGAATATTAACATCAAATATGTTTTGAAAATCATCGTAGGCCCAAACTATTCTATTCTCTTTTGTTATTTTTCTGCAAAGTCTATAAAAATAAATTGGAAAATCTTGTCCTTCATCAATAAGCGTTAAATCATACTTTTGCATCAATGAATTTGATTCCAATTCTTTACAAACATAATTGAAAGGATCTTTATGCTCGCTCGCTCTAGCTTCTAAAAGCTTAATTGGTCTGATTCCGTTTTCATCGCAAGTTTCCGAATAAACTCCTCTTAATCCAGTACCTCCCCATCCATGAAGAATATGTATCTTTTTCCAATCAGGTTCTCTATTATCAGAGAAATCCCTATAATATTTTTCAATCAAATATTTAATTTGACCATATAAAGCTTTGGTAAAATAAGTATACAGAATGTAAGAATCAGCATTTTGTAGGTGATATAAAGCTGCCTTCATTGTTAAAATAATAGTTTTGCCTGAGCCAGCTAATCCACGGATTCTTTGTGGTGAATCAATTATATTAAGAGCCGCACGTTTTTGATCAATATCAAAGACTGCTAAACTATTTTGAATTATATTTAGAATCTTGCCTTTAGTTAGATTATCAGTCTGTTTTATAATCCTATCTCTTTTCCTTCTTAAATATACAGTTCCTTCAATTACAGATAATAGAAGATTAAATTCATTATCATTTAGTTCCACCTTCTTATTAGCTAAAATTATATCTTTAACTAATCCCTGGTTAATTATCTCCCTCCCGTCAGGGATATTTTCTGAATTAATAAACACAAATGGACTTACGTTAATCTTTAATTCTCTTCTTTGTAGTCTCAGGTCGTCTATCTTGTTAATCTTTGAGAAAATGTGACTGTCTAAATCATCAAGATTTTTTTCTTCCTCTGCAGTAAGATCTCGTATCGAGTTTAAACATCTAAAAAATACAATTCCGTACGATTTTGAGACAAATAAAACATGAGCTTGTAAAATATCATCTCTTGTTTCTCCCCTATATAAGGGAAAATTATAATAAATATTAGCATCCTCTATGTGTAATTCCAATATTTTACCAATTAACATTAATGCTAAGGGATCCTTTTTAAGTTTTAATTCATCTGAAATTAAATTCATATTTAATAAATTATTTATTTAACCACCTATTATTTAGACAAAACGCTGTTTAAGGTAGAGTTTTTTAAGGCACATGAGCATGGAATGGTAGGATACGATGAAGTATCAAACAATCCCCCGTAACAATTCCAGTCCGCCAGGCTATTCCTGGCAGGTTGCCCTCCAGCCTGCTTCCGCTTCACCTGACAAACCAAAGTTATGCAAATAATAATTATTAACCACCTTAAATGGAGGTTAAAAAGTTGAAATCGTTTTCAGGGGTGCTTTTCATGCTCGAAGATCTTAATCAACCCTTGTTGCGAAGCTTCAAAGAAGATATCCAGGGCAAGTTAGCAAATGCTTGAATGGATCCGTCACAGGTCAAAAAACATAAAAATGCCTCCAAGACTGAAAGGCTTCGAAGGATCCATACCAAACAAGCACTGGTGAGATCGAAGTAAATGTGATGGTCTAATCTGACAGGACAGTTTTCCATGACATCTTGCTCAAATGGCGACTGCCAAAGCAGCCAGTTTACTGTTGAAGGGAAGCACAATTTCAGAAGGGTAAATCAGAATTGATAGCTTTGTCAGCCATTTCAGGCACTTTGTAGCTCAGGATCAGATTTTCATGATTAGCATAAAATTTCCTTTCTTATAAATTAGTCATACCAATATTGTGAATTATTTTTGTATTTTGTCAGTAAAATTCATACACATCTAATCCTAAGCATCATGGACAATCCCTTTGAAAAAATTGAAAATAGACTAGAAACTATCGAAGCAAAGATCGATAGCTTGATGCAGGAAATTCTTAGCCCGGCAACGCCAAAAGTTACCTGGATGACTTCAAAGCAAGCAGCTCAGTATTTAGGAGTATCCTCTGCATTTATGACCAGTGTGAGGGGTAGTAAGATCCCATACTATAAACTTGGTAGCAAAGTTTTGTTCAAAAAGCAAGAAATTGATGGGTTCATTGAAAAAACCAGGCACAAAACAGGTGGAGAATATTTAGACGAATATCTTGTCAGGCGTTAAGTATGTGAATTGTAAGTATAAGTTGAAATGGAAAACCAGGTCTTTAAAGAGCTTCAGGAAATTAAAGAGATCCTTGCAAAAATGCTGGGAACAAAAGATTTACCTGCTGATCAAAGGTTCTCAATAGAAGCTATTGATAAAGTAGCCAAAGAGTTCCAGAAAATGGCTATTGAAAGAGGACAATGGCTAGAAAGTAGTGATGTGAGTAAAGTCATTAAATCAGCTCCCTGGAACTGCGGACAGTTATTAGTCGAAAAACTTGAGTTTAAAGATTACTTCAAGCGGGGTCATACGCTGTATTTCAATAAGAAGAGCTTGATCGAATTGGGGAAGGAACTTAAGGAAAGAAATATCAATCTCTCTGATTACAAAGAACTTTTAGATGACCAGGATAAGTTTGAGAAACTTGTAAAGAGTGTAGAACTGTCTAAAGGGCCTAAAAAGCATTTTAAGATTCCGGAGAACTTAAGAGATATCCACATAAAACCTTATACGGTAGCCAAGGAACCAATCTTAAAAGAGATCGATGGATTGATGGAAGAATATAAAAAGTTCGATTTATCGGAATATATTCACTTGTATGACAATAAAACCAATGCCTATTTCAAGTATGACTATTCCCTTGAAAGGTATCTGAAACCGGAATTAAAAAAATACTGCAAGGATTGGAGCTTTAAATTCAATTATGCAAATAAGGCACTAAAGCGAATTGATGAGATAAATGCTGAAAAAGAAAAATCTCCAGGGGAAAGTGAAAAGATAAAGACCGACTGACAAATCAGCCGGTCTTTTGGGGTTGTCCTTCTTCCGGTTAGAAGGGCAAATCTTCACCAACTAAAGGTTCTAAAACTGAGGGATTCGTTTGGGAAAGTGTTTCAGATTTTCCAGCCGCGCTGTTAAAATTTCTCACTGTCCTGTCGACCTGTGTATTGGAGAAGACAAAAAGGATCGGAAAGTAGGTGAAAGCTTCACCGGCTTCGTTGGTTTTGTCAACCTTCTTGCCCCAAATCATTTGAGCGGTTTCGCCTTTGCGAACGGAGTATCCGGCAGTTTGCCACTGTTCCAAAGTCATCCATACCTGGTTCTTTTTCTTGCCGTTGTAGAAAGCCAAAAGGCCATCATTCAAGTTTGCAGCTTTGATCTTACCAGCATCCATCATTTCTTGCACTGTGTTTGAGGTCAGGCGGAGAGCTGCTTTCCTTTCGGAGATCTTTGATGTTTGTGTTGTTTCCATTTTGTTCTGCCCCTGCCCTGGGGACTTGCTTTGGCATCTGGCTCGCCGGTTAAAGAATTATGGGCAAAAAAGAAGGTAGTGAGGGGAGTTTTGCTGGCTTTAGGTCATCTTTCGCAGAAAGTGAATAAATCGAAGACCTGGCCATAGCAAAAGGAGAATCACGAAAACACCTTCGCCCATGAAATTCAAAAAACGGAACGAGGCAGAAAGACACAAGTAATTCAGCGCAGGGAGAAGAACGGAGGCAACGCATACAGAAAACCGGCAAGGAAAGCTGCAGCCTGGTTCCTCACAGAGCCAAAAAGATAGCGGCAAAAGTGCTGCAAACGGATTGTCCTATTTGATTTAAGGCAAAATATATATGGATGACATCAAAACAGGTAAATATAGATCGAGTGCAAGGGCGCTTAACCGTAGATTTGGAAAAGAAAGGTGAAAAAGAAGAAGGGAAAGCTGCTACTTCTAACATAGAAGTCTGATCACATAGGAAAAAGGAGACAGAAATTATCAGGGCGACAAGCTGTCGATAACGCTTTAACCTTAAACAAATTAGATGTAATTTTGGTTTAAGACAATTCCAAATGGAACAAGTTACGCTTAGCCGAAAACAACTTTACGACCTGGTCTGGTCTGAGTCATTACTATCACTATCAAAAAAATATAGCATATCTGATGTCGGCTTAAGGAAAATATGTAACAGGATGAACATCCCCGTTCCGAAGAAAGGATTTTGGCAGAAGGTTAAAAGCGGAAAGTCAGTTTCGACAATGAAGTTACCACAAGATTTTAGAGTCAAGAACGAAGTCATATTAAAGATTAGAACCATGCGTTATGAAAATGACAATTTAGCATTCAAAGCATTCAAAGATAAGGTTCAGGAAATCGAAAATGACCCTACCCTTCCTTTGAAAGTTGCCGAAAGATTAACTAATCCTAGTGACTTAATCGTCAAGGTTAGGGATAAATTATTGTATAGAGATAAATATCACAGCTTCTATAAGCACGGTAGTAACATAACACAGCAAGGTTACCTTTCTATTGAAGTTAGTCAAGCAAACATCACTCGTGCCTTGAGGATTTTCGATGCAATAATAAAACTCTTTCGGGCCAGGGGACACAAAATCGTTGTTGAGCATTTTGATACCTTAATAATAATAGGTGAGGAAGAATTCAAAGTAAGCTTGAAAGAAAAGCAATCGTTTACTAAAAATGAAAAGACCGGGAATAGAGAATCTTCATTTTCCGGTAAATTAGTCTTCCGACATATGAATTACAGCCCTAAAGGCTGGTCTGATGATAAACAACCGGTAGAAGATCAATTATCTAAGATATTAGCCTATTTTGAAATTGAAGCAGAGAAGTCAAGAATCCAAAGAATAAAATGGGAAGAAGAGTCCAGAAAGCGGGATGAACGTGAAAGGATCCTGCGTGAAGAAAGGGAACGCCAGGAGCGTGATCTTGCCCGATTTAATGATTTGATCAAGCAAGCTAACAAATGGCATCAGGCAACTATCATCAGCGATTACATCAATGCTATTGAGTCGAACGCAGTTCAAAAGCATATCATGACAGATGAACTAGTTCAATGGCTGGAATGGGCACGAAGAAAAGTGGCTGATTTCAATCCTTTGAATGGATCAGACAAGTAAGGAGTTATCAATAAGCCGAACCAAATGAACCCGGTTCTCGTGGTGACAGGTTGTTGGCAACTCCTAACCCTATTTACCTTTCATCAAGGTAAATAGTTTCACCTTGTGGTTTCTCTTTCCGGGTAGAGCAGGGCGTTACCGCCCCACTCCCCCACAGACCAGTACGAGCGGATTTCCCGCATACGGTTCTTCAGGTTATGGATTCGATGCATAAATTGAGTGATGGATTTTGGGTTTTTCCAGGATAAAAGTAGAGTTAAAAAGAATGTTGAAATGATCCGGCAAGGTTTCAGGTCATCTATTGCAGGCAAAAGTGAATCCCGGCTATTCCGGGACTTGTGAACCGAAGGCTTGATCTTGCAAGGAGAAATTGAACGAATTTACCTTTGTGCATAATATTCATGACAGAATGAGCAGCAATGCGACAGTCACATCAAGCAGGAGCAACCGGGAAATACAAACTTAAAGAAGGAGGTGGAAAACTGAAGGACCCCGGCCAAAGAATGAACCGGATGCCTGGGAAAATGCTACAAACAGATGTCAGGATGACTACCATGGTAACCCAGGTTGCTCACTAAGAAAATTACTTACCGGGGACCAGCAAGGGCTAATAAGATCTCCTATGGGGAAAGAGGGATCACCAGGAGAAAGGTCAGAAACCTTTTTCTAGAGCCAAATGGTTTTATCCAGGTCGAAGTCGTTCAGCAAGGAAAAGGGAAAAGGGAAAGAAGGCTCAATAAGAGTTCCGGTGCAGCGAAGAAGCGTTTCAGTGGTCACTTCAAGCATCGCCAGGCTAAAGGATTCTATCGCAGGTTAAGAAATGAAATAAAACAGTAACAGTCCGGCAACTGCCGCAGGTGGCGCTTGCGAAGCGTTTAATTGTCAAGCTAAGATAATAAAATTACGTAAGCGAAAAACTACAACTTACCGATTTAGCGCCACTTACTGGCAGTTACGTGTTACAGGCAGTAAGATGTCTACTTATCAAACTCTCAATTTCTACTTTTCTCTAATGATTTTTGGTCATTAATTTTCAACAAGAAGTCAGCAATTCTTTGTGTCTCAATGCTTGAAAAAGTCGGTTTAAAATAGTTTACATAACCAAGAAGTTCGTTTAAAGTCAATACTTTTACGTACTGAAACTCTTCTTTAGGCTTTGTATTAATTAAAACAATCAGGTTTCTGATAGATATTTTTTTATCGCCCCAATGATGTTTGTCCAGATGAAGATGGTAGTTGCTCATTTCATTGTTAAGCAATTTAAATAGTACAAAACTTGTCCTCTTAATTTGTTGTACTGGTGAACGTAAGCTCAAATTCTCCAATGATTTTTCACTCCAGTTTTTTGTCTCGATGAGAAATATACCTGATGGTGCTACAAGTATATGGTCAATTTGAACTGATTTGATGTAGTCGTTTTCTTGTCTGTTATAAATTGCGGGTGAAAAGGAAACCGCAAAGTCATTAATCAAAAAATATTCGTCTGATAATGCTTCTAATGTCTTGACAACTTTTTGTTCGCCCAACGCACCATAGATGAAACTGCTCAAGTCGTCTATTGTTGTTTTCTTTCTTTCAATTTCTGATATAGGATGTCGAGAACTTTGCTTTACTGCATCACTAAATTGTGACATTAAAAATTGATAGCGATCGCTTTTGGTTTGTTGGATATCAATAAGTTCGCTAATTGACCTTTTTACTTCGAAATCAAAATTGGATTCTTTCTGTTTGATTTTCCTTTTGAAATACCATTGTTTAAAATAAGTTATCAGTCTCTGAAAAAAGTTTGTCGGCAAATAGGTTGTTGAAATCTTCAATTGTTGCTTTACACTTTCAATTTCGTCTGAAAGTTTTTGTTCGGATTGTTGTTTTTGGGTTTCTATTTCCTGTTCAAATTGCTGCAAATCCATATTGAGCGTTTTTTTCTCTTGCTCAATCAAATGTTCATGCTGAAAAATTATTTGCTGCCGAAGAGTCGTATAAGAGTTTTGAAAATCAATTACCTCTTTTAAAGACTTGAAGTCATGAATGTTGTTCCTGTTTAAATGTAGCTTTAAAGTCGCCAGTGAACCAATCATGTTATAAGTCTTGCACATTTTGTAATCAATTAATAGTTCGGTGTCAATACTTATTGCCTGTAACGGTTGCGTGTATGAAACGTTGGGGATTGAGGGCTTCGTTCCTATCCGCCGACACAAACGCCGATGCGGGGCAGAACACATGATTTAACCACCTAAACCCCAATGTTTTATACACGATGTTACCTGCCGTTTTTTATTATTTCTTCGAGATTTCTAAAATTAATAATTCTTTCATTTCTTGTAATAACAGGAAATCTTGAAATCACAAAATGCTCAATTTCTTTAATCCCTAGTTCTTTAATTATAAGGTTTTCTCTTTTTTCTTCTTTTATCAAGGCTTTTTCATAATAGCTACACAAGCGTTTATTATAACGACCTATTAACTTATAATTGTAGTCAACTCTTGAAATATCAATGAAATTGTTTTTGCATTGAAAATTATAAATTTTATTGTCCCTTACAGTAATTACATCAAATTCCTTTCTGTTAATCCTAGTAATATTTGTCAATTTAAACCCGTTTGATTCAAGAACATTCGACACTTTATCTTCAAAAACAAAACCCGAATTAATTTGAAAAGACCTATTTTTTAGTAGAGATTGTGATAATGTACGATATGCTAGTCTTGTAAGCATAACCACAGTCGAATAATAATTATCCCCAATTTTTTGAAATGGAGAATAACTATTCAATGCTTCAAAGTAATCTGTTGTTATTTTGGACAATTCTATCAACTTGTATTTCGCTGATAATTTATTAAAAGATTCCTTGTCAATAATTACATTAAAGTCATCGTTTAAAAAAACTGCAATCTCATAAAAGAATAAATTAAGGTCTATGAATTCTTTCGATTTTTGGATTTTATATTTGTCAAATGCACTTTCAAATAATAACATTGTATTTGCAACTTCACTAAATGAAAATATCTTATTTGACGATTTAGGAACTAAACTTTTGTCTATAACAAAGTCCTTTCTAAGTTCAAGTTGGTCTAAAAGAGAAAGCCTTTCAGGTTCCAAGAAAAAGTTTTCTAAATGAGAAAAATCATAGTTTCCTTTTGCTTTTTCCCCATCTGCAATCATTTCATAATCTGGCAAACATTCATTTACTAGTAAACTATAATAGGAGGTAGTAATTCCAACTAAGCAACTATCAAGTGTATATTGCAGATAATTTAAAATGTCAATATATTCTATTGTTTTACTTCCTTTTCCAATGACTGGTATAAGTGATAATATTGTCACATAATAAATACGTCTAGACTGAAAATAGTCAATACTACTATGAGTACCTGATAGTCTTAATTTATTTCCTTGCAAGTCATAGATTCCGTTTATTTTATAAGACTTGTCAATTGCTCCACACATTAAAGCTGTCTGTTTAAATCGCATAGATATCTTATCTCCAAATTGCCCTTCTATCTTCTTTACAGTGTTTGCAAATGGTGGAATGTTATTGGGATTAAGAAAGTCAAAATCTAGGCTTAAAAAATTATTTTTGTCTGTTTCGTTTTTTAACTCAAAAGGAATGTTTATTATTTCATCAATGCTCCGAACTAATGTCCTCCAATGAGAATATAAAGAAAAAGGTTCATAATCAGCTATAGTATCTTTAAACATCTGGATATGATATTCAATTCCATCCTCATGAAATTTAATTAAATCATCTCCTGATATTTTACCAATTGGCATTTCTGGTTTAGTCATATTTTAATATTATAGTTCGGTCGTTCGTCAAAATGGCAGGTAACTTAGAAATAACTAAAATCGGCAATTACACACCTCAAATCAGATGGATAAATGCAATTGTTGTAACAATACCAAAATGGAGCAGTAAAAACAACAGGCACATTCATCATTAATTTGGGTTGTAAATTCTTCATTTTTAGCCAGTAAATTGTGTTCATCCTAACGATGGCTTAAATTTAAAACATTTTAATATTAAAAATAAAATAGCAATGAAAATCAATTTCGATTGCCCACAATTGCCGTTCTGCGGATGCGGAATTGCCTTTTTATGCGGTTTCTCTTTGCTTCTTTATCTATGCCGCTGGTAATCAAAGAGAAAGAAGTTTTTAGGGCAATTTTGGACTGTTTAAACTATTTCCCAGGTCAAGGACCTATAAATCAAGAAACTAAAAGCTGAAAAAACGTAGTTTTTTCAACTTTTATGTATCTGTCCGGCGTTCCACCCTGTCGGGTTTTAGCAATTGCCCATGGTCAAAATTACCGATATATGAAATGGGATGACAATAAAACGAGTTGCTCCCCTGGCATCCGGTGTGGTGGCAATTACTCCCCTTACTAATAAATTGCCTTTCGGCAACGGTCAATTGCCAATTAGCAAGGTTATCAATAGTCGAGTCAACTGAACCCGGTTCAGAGTTGACGACAAGCTGTTGATAACCTAAATAGTTGATCCTTATTAATTCACTTTTTTTGAAGCCTCCAGAGAGTTGGATATTTA
>CAYJQB010000005.1:0-3939 GCA_964372205.1 Candidatus Woesearchaeota archaeon
ATTGCGCCAATTAAATTTTAATCATCTCCGCCGATAAGCTTTAAAAACAAGTATGAAAATCTAAATGAAGAAGCCCAGGCCCACGTAAGTATAAAAACATGTAACACGTAAAGAAATATGCAGGACTCCTCAACAATTAGCTTCTGAATGAATGGATAAGTAATTGAGAGAGCTAATGCGGCCATATTAAGCCAGATGGCATTGTGCAAGTATCCGATTACTTGTCCCATTCCCTTCTGGTCTTTTAAAAATCTCATTCGTCTTGTATTAATGGACTTTAATATGGTGGTTATTGTCAAAAAGAATCCGACAAAAGTTGCAGAAACGATTAACGTTGCATCTGTAAGTTTATCCATTAGTAAAATAATATCATTTAATTTGGGGACAATAAAATAAAAAACAATCCCAAAAATGACACCACTAAAGAACGGATAATATTTTTCAAAGTAATACTTCATTCCAATTGGCTTTCTTTATATGCCTGCATTAAACCAGGCCTGTGTTTTGCGTATATTTGATCCATTGCACTATATCTTTCTTTGATAGTGAAACTACCTATTAATCGCTGTCTTTCAACAAAGTAATACTCTGATAATCTCTGCTTAATTAAATCAACTAATTGAGGGTGACTTTCCTCGTCTTCACTGCCATAAATTTCAAGAACTTCGACTTCGTCAGTATCTTTATAATGAAGTAAACCACGGACCATCTCTTTTATTGTTCCGGCAATAAGTGATTTCTTCTTCTTGCTTGCGCTTAATTTTATTTCTAATAAGTTAGTATTTGTATCATCCGCCGTTTTAATTAGCTGAGCGACAGCCTTCCTTTGATCTGGGTCATGAAATATAGTACCATTTTCCACCTTCTTTACCTTAACATGAAATTTGGTAATCGATTTCATCTCCATAACTTTAGCAATATCAGCCGGATTGATTACAAGTTCCGCATAAATATGAGGAATATCCAGGTTACTCATTAAAAATTTAGCTAAAGAATGGACTGTCGGCCCTTTGACCGTTTTTTCTATCATGACTATTCCAGTAATAAAATCATACAGAAAACAAGTTGAGTAACCGAGCCCTTCTTTTTCAGTTATTTCAAGAGGGTTCAGCTCCCGAGTTGTGGGATTAACTTTTGGCGGAATGTCATTTGTTTGACATTTTACTAAGGTTCCGAATAAGCATCTATTTTGCTGGACAAATTCGCCAAAGGAAAATATTGCGCCATCGCCAGTACTATATGGATTAAGAGGTTCATTGCTTACTAATTTTCGAAGGGCTGAATTAAAGGCACTTTTACGCTCTTTAAAATCCTGTTCTGGTTTTGGATCTGGAGTAAGCCCATAGAAATCCAAGGTGATTCTTTTCTTTTCGTTCATTTTATTTAATATTTGGTTAATTATTATTACCCAAATATAAAAATAATACACACACAACTTTATGATAACAATTTAATTATGGATTTGCCTCTTTATTTAAAACAACATGAATCTCAGGACGGATCGTCCCAGGAACCTGCGCCTTTAAGTCCTCAGTGACGATCACTGCTGCGACATCCCTCACCTGGCTTTTGAAAAGAATATGATACTCCCGGATGCCGTCGTCGCGGTGGTTGCGACGTACCCCTATACGGTTCAGTGTACCGTAGCCGCTGGCAGGTTTATGCCATCCATGAAGATTAGCAAAGATGGTCTGCCCGATTGCAAAGAGCTCCTTGGATTTTTCCTTTTGGCTTGATGGGGCCTGCTGGCTGGAGTTGCTCAGCCTGAGGTCAGCAATCCGGATTAAGATAGTGCACTCAACGGTCTGGATATGATGTGCCAGATCCTGGGGCTTGCCCTCGATGATATCCACCAGGGCACAGGGCCATTTAGTAGGCGGGTTGGAGGAGTAGTCATCCAGCTGGCCCCAATCATCATCGATATATTTAAACAGACCGGTGGCCTGTAACTTTTCACGGACATCGTCTAACAGGGTTCTCATATCATCGCTTTTTAAAAAGAGTACTCAAGTAATTTTCCAGCTCCTTCAGATTCATTTCAACGACCCGCTTCACCGCTGCATCAATCTGGGGATGGCTCCCGATAAAGGGCCGGGCAGGGATGGTGATCACACTCCCGACCGGTTTCAATGCCATCGCTTTCCACATGGCCGCTTCAGCTGATAGCCTCCGGTTCCCGGATGTATTGGCCCGCACCCCTGAGGCAGTCCGTTTGACAGCTCCAGCATTCTTGTAATACATCGCCCAGAAGAAACGCTTCATTTTAACCGTCACCCGGATCTTGCCTCCGGAGTTTTGAATCTCGGCAAAAATGGCAGAGGAAGAAAAGCGGATCGAGTTGCCTGAGATCCCGGCCCGCAGGGATCTCCTCAGGTAGCCGGTTCGCATCATCAGGCTCCCACGCTTATTGGCAAACTTTGTCTGTGGCCAGGGCCGGTCAAAGAAGGCCTTACGTTCAAAGTTCCGGTCAAACTCTTCAGAAAGCTCAACCTTCAGATCCTGAAGGATTCGTTTATAGAGCTGATCACTCACCGTCCAGGTCTCCCTTCAGCTTGTAATAGGGATGATTAGGAGGAAAAATAACCTGGTCTTTTCCCGGGTTGAAGCGAAACATGGCCAGCCGGTTGCGGCCTTTGGAGTCGATCTGCGTCGTGGCCTCTTCTCCTGCCTTTAAAGCCGCGTCCGTTTCGGTTGGGCCGTACTTACTCTTAAGGACTTTTGGAGCTGTGCAGCGGCACCGCCAGCCGTTGGGAGGGTAATATTCGGCCCAGAAAAGATGGGAGACCGGTAAGGTGATCCCGTTCATAGCCGCATGAGAGTCCCTCACGCGCTCGTCACCGGCTGTGCGGTACTGCATCAGGTACCGGTCGCTATGCTCAAAGTCGGAATGCCAGCGGGCAGCCATTGCCGCGCTTTGTGTGGCGAAGTTATATTCTGCCTCAAGGTAGGCCACATTATAGAGCGAATGCACCGTTGTCATCTCCCGTTTAAAATCTTCCCAGGATCTGATCTTACCCTCAGCATCCAACAGCAAGCTGGAGGCCTCCCGGAGCTCAGTGATCGTTTTACATCCGGAGAAAACAAAGACATCATTTTTTAACCTGGAGAGCATTTCTTCAGGTACCTGGTGGGAGATCATATCCAGGGAGACCGATAAGCTGGCCTTAACAGACGAAATCAGCCCTTTGACGGCCTCGTCTTCTAAAAGTTGGTATGTATAGCCTCCCGCGTCAAATAACCGCTTAATGGCCGCATAAAATACGGCATCATCTATTGGAGTGGGAGCGGCAAGATTTACCGGTGCACAATCCGGGCAATTGATATGATAAAGTTTACTAAGGCCTGCATGCAGCCCCACGTATGCGGGGCGGCTTAAAAAAAAGAGTTCTGGCCGGGAAGCACGTTCTTTTTGGGGCCGCTTATCTGAACACCAAACTTGGACTTTATCCAATCCGGATCTACCTCAAAATATTCAAATGACTCCTGGGTCATTTTCCAGAGGGAGGCAATATCTTCAGTCGGCTCAAACTCCCAGGTAAGTCCTTCGGCAAGCACACCCAGCTTAACGAGAGCGGGCATGACCATCGAGGCAAACCAGCCCTCCAGGGTAACCTTATCGGCCATGATCAATTTTGCCAGGGCTTTTGCGCTCTCCTGCTCTTTGGAGCGGTTCCCGTTGACGGTATCCTGTCCGATAACAGCACCACTAATGAGCATCGATGTTTCGTTATTGCAGAGCTGGATCAGGCTCTTATAAACGTCTCCGTTTGTAGAGACACCGGTGGCGAATTCCAGCTCCTCGGTATCGTCGATGATGAACCAGGCAGCCGCGCCCATGTCCCTCATCATCTGTTCAGCCCGGGAGAGCATGACGGGATCCTGGGTGTTGGTCTTAATATACCTGGGTGGTATGCCATATATTTCACAAAGCTCACTCCA
>CAYJQB010000005.1:4039-13381 GCA_964372205.1 Candidatus Woesearchaeota archaeon
TTGATCTCCCCGCTATCGTCCTTCAGCACATAGGTTGATCCAACGACCTGCTGTTTTCGATTCTCCAGCTGAGAGGTCAACAGCGCATCCAGGATGATATCATCATAGAGCTGTTGTAGCTTTGATCGGCGGGGATTGTCGGCTGCCGTTGCTGCCTGGATGGCCATCTTCCAGGTATTGATATCCTTTCGGGCCTGGGTGACTGTCCTTAGAATGATCTTATCATTCCAGGTATCTTTCCTTTTCTGTGCATCCGGTAGGGCCGAAGCTGTTTTTTTGAGAGGTTTTTTAGGCATCTTTAAAGGTTGTTAAAATCATTCATGAGAGAATTTTTCCCTGGAGCCATTACGAAAGGGAAGCGAGTCTTCAGCTTCAGGATCAAGATCTGGCAGTACGGGCAGGTCGGCATTCAGGGGAGGCTTGCCCGCATACTTGCCCGTTGCGCTCACTTTCTCAAGCCAGTCGATGGCCCGGTCGTAACGCCTGCGGATCTCCTCGGCCATGATATCCACATTGGCCCGGCGTGTGAGGTAATACACGGCCACCGACTTTGTCAGCTCAAGGAGCAAAGGATCACGGGCACTGCCGGTCGTGCCAAAGATGGTCGCGACATCATACCGCTTCCTGCCGTCGCGGAATTGTGACTGGTCACCCGGTGCCAGGTAGCTCTTGACTTCCTTTACTGCGGCGTTTATAGCCATGAGGCTGATCGAAGTATCCCCTTCAGAGATCTGGTCGATCTGATAATCTTCGAGGGCGCTTTTCAGCTCCCCAACTTCTATCCATTGTAAGACTGGAGGTTCCGGCATAATGTTAATTTGTTATGTAAAGTGCATTTTTTCTGAGGTCTTCCAGGGTGACGCCTTTTTTAAAATATTTTCTGCGATGCCTTTCCTTGATATCGCACCAGCGGTAAACATGTGGCCACCCATAATTTTTCATGACAATCATCTTGTAATGTGTGATCTTCCTTTCCTTATTAGCCCTTCCAATGGCCCTGAGTAAGGCCCTCTTGAACAAATAAAACTTGATTTTCTGCAGTATATTCATAGATTAAAATTTACGTGATTCACGTGCTCCAAAAGAAAAAACCCCTCTTCCCTTTCGAGTGGCGACGTTGAGCTTTGACATAGCTCCTTCGATGGCATCAGGGCCGTCGACCGGTGTACTGCTCCCCTTTTCAAAGGACAGGTACTGATCTACAAGTTCAACCTGGTCGGCGGTGTCTTTTTCGTCAATGTTGAAGTAAACATTTCTGCGCTCAAAGAAAGGCTCGGTGGCTTCGATACGCTCATACTTGTCACCCTTGGGACGCTTGTCAGCCACAACAGGGATATGATATCCCCGGTCGTCGCCTTCGGTGTCGAAGTCGTTGACAAATTCATCCATAGAAAACAGCCCTTCGATATAATACCGGATTTTGGGTGTTGCCTTAAGGTTTTTATACTCATAAAGATCGTACAGCCACCGGGCCAGTTTGGCACGACTGGTCTGCCTTAAAAAAGAATGGATGATATGAACTTCCCTTCCGGTTTTACCCACTAAAAACAAGCCTTTGTGGCAGGCATTATCTTTAAAGGAAAGGTCACCATAAAAGCATAGGGCATCATACTCTTTGTAAGGGAGCATCTTTTTCCACTGCTGATCCGCTGCCTTAAAAACCTTTCCGTCTTCGATGTGGGTATTCATATACTCGCGCATGAAGGAGCGGTGAGGCGTATTCTGGTACTTCTTTCTCCAGTACTTGGCCGATGTCTTTTCAGGCCACTCAGGTTCAAAAGTGTCCAGGCTTTTAACCGCATTCACTTTGATAGTTTTATGAACGACCGGTTGGTTGTCATCCCTTGCCCGTTGTGCCAGTACTTTAAACTGAAGCTCCAGCCGGTTGGTGATGCTATTTTTATGGAAGTTGTTGTTACAATATGCAAAGCGTTTCACTGCGCCGTCCATTTCATCAAAGCAGCCCCAGAGTTCCTCCATGATATAGTCTACACCCTCACGCATGAGCTCGTCATTTTTGACGTGCTTTTTATTGTCGATATCATCTACGACAATATAGTCAGGCCGGTCGGCTTCCTCCCGGACACCTCGCGGACTCTGCCCAAATCCCAGGGCCATGAACCGAACCCCTTTTGTGGTGATAAAATCCCCATCCGACCAGTCACCCATTTTAAACTGTCGCCCATAGTCATTGATGAACCGCTGGTTAAATTGCAACTGTGCCTGGACACCTGAAAGCAGCTTCTTTGCCTTGCGCTCGGTCTCACCGATCAAGAGCATGAACCGCATCTTGCCCTTTACCATCAAAAATAGAGGGATGCCAATATCCGCATGGACGCTCTTTGCCCCTGATCGGTAAACCTCGAGCATCTCATAGATTTCAGAATTGGCCTCCATGTCCTGGGCAAATTCCTTATGAAACCAGGCGCAGGGAGCTTTGGCATAATTGGGAAGGTAGTACTCAAACCACTTGGAATAGTCGGCCTCCAGGCTTTTAATACGCTTAGCCTTTGCCTGGAGCGGCTCATTAATGTTGATCGTGGTGGCCCGCTGTATTCTTTGGCAATGCTCCTCGTATTGCTGAAGGAATTTTTCAAAGATTTTATTCATTGCTTTGATCCTGTGCCAGGTGATTTAAGTACTTTTTATGCCACTCCAGGAATTGAATCGCGATGGCTGGATCCTGGTCAGCCATCCAGTTATCGAAGCTTTTAAAGACGCCCAGGGTAATGGGGATAGAGGTGGATTGGCGTTCAAAGCTCATAAAGACTTTCTGTATTTTGATCAGCGAGTCGGCATCGATAGTGGGCTTTTGGCCGTCTGCGATGTTTTTAAGCTCCTTTAGCAGTATTTCCCGAATCTTTGCCGGTGATGCCAGGGCTTCTTCACGCCGGGAGTCCCACTCAAACTTATTCCTCCAGTTGGAAAGGGTCACCTCGGAGATCTTGAGGATCTGGGCGATGGCCGTGCAGGTCATCCCTCCGTCAACAAACAGGCTCTCGGCATCATTATAATGCTTGTGCTTTGGATATCGGGCCATAATGGATCGTTAAGCTGCAAAAATTAGGAATTCCTTTTATAAAATGGTGTTTACTCACAGATTCTGTGATACTTATCCGGATTTCGGACAAAACCTTGCTGATTAATTATTCCCCATTTATGTTTGTGGCTTGATTGAGATGAAAAACCCAAAGTTCTAACCATGAAAAGCTACTAAATGCCGATCCCGAAGTCCTTTATCTTCAATGACGAAAACGTGACCAATTCACACGGCTTTCGTATCCTCAATTCAGGAGGAAACTTTGAGCGGTTTAATGATAACCCGGTGATGCTTGATACCCATGACCACAAGGCAGTCATTGGACGCTGGGAGAAACTAAGGCAGGAAGGTTCAAAGCTGATCGCAAACCCTGTATTTGACACCGAGGACGCTGACGCGGCAAAAGTTGCCGGTAAAGTTGATCGGGGTTTTGTTAAGGCCGCGTCAATGGGGATTTACATTGAGGAAGCTAATTACATTACCCTACCGGATGAAACCGTTGATCTGGTCGTGACCAAGTGGGAGTTACTGGAGGGTAGCGTCCTTGGGGTACCATCAAACCGGAACGCCCTGGCCTTCTTTTCAAAAGAAGGTGTGCAGCTCTCAGCTGCCGAGGTGCTTCAGACCGTTCAGACCCTGGCCGCTCCAACAAAGCCGGCTGAGGAACTGAATCCCGAAACAGACACTAAAACTGACAAAGACCATATGGCAAAAATTATCATTTTATCCGCTACGGCTGCAACGGCTCTCGGCCTTGCCGTCGAACATGACGACGCTACCGCTATATCAGCGGCTGTTGTCACCCTGGAGGCAAGGGCTGTAAAAGCCGAAGCCGACCTTAAAGCCTTCACTACTGAAAGGGCAACCACGATGGTTGATCAGGCAGTTGCCGAGGGACGCATTGACGCTACCCGCAAGGAAAGCTTTGTAAAGCTGGCCATCAGTGACTATCAGCAGGCAAAAGACGTCCTGGACGCCATGCCCGCAAAAAAGGAGCTGGCAGCTAATTTAAAGAGTGGAAACAAAGGCATCCCTGGCGACCGCTCCAACTGGGATTACATGAAATGGGCAAAGGAAGACTCCGAAGGTCTCGCCAATCTCCAGGTCAATGATCATGAAAGCTTCAACGCCTTAAGGGCTGGTTATAAATCCAAATACTCCAGCGAAGGGTAAGCATCCAGCGAAGGTTAAACCTCAAATAACGGACTATTCACTATAAACACATAACCCATGAAAACATTCTCATTAAAAAATTACCTGTTCAACTTCTTCGTTCTGCTGGTTATTGCCTTGCCACTTGGGATCGCGGCACCTGCCGTGGCCGCCGGTGGCTCACTGGTCACCGGTTCCCTTATGTCGTCCTTACCCAAGAACATCACCATGATGGCCATTCAAAAGCAAATCTGGACGGATAAGCTCATGGAGGGCTTTTACCCGAAAGATGACTTCTTAATGGCGTCGGTGGACATGACAGAGTTGGTGGATTACAACACGATTAATCTGGCTGAAGCCGGTGTTGATCCTGCCGTGTTGATTGATAACACGTCCTATCCTATAAACGCGGCTACGCGGTCGGATGTGCCCTTATCAATCACGCTGAAAACCCTTGATACTGAAAGCACGATTGTACGAAATATCGAAAAAAAGGAGCTTTCTTACAATAAAATGGAATCGGTAGTTAGAAGTCACCGGAACGCACTGCGTAAAGGGGCCATTAAACTTGCCGCACACTATTGGGCTGCCAATGCAGACGGTACGTATACACCTGTTATTGCGGCAACCGGCGATCTTTCCAATGGATACAAAAAGCTTAAGTTTGAGGACATCCTCGTAATCAGAGCCAAACTTGTAGCCCTTGACATCGACATCACCCGCGTCAATATTATGCTGAATCCCCGCCATGAGACTGACCTGTTAGAACAGGATATGAAGCTGTATAAAGAGATCATTGCCTCAGGGAACATCTTTAATATGCGCTACTTTGTTAACAGCCAGACGCCGCGATTCAACGCAACCACAGCTACAAGAGTGGCCTACGGAGCCGCACCGGCAGGAACCGATACCATCGCGTCCACGCTCTGGGTCACTGACGAAGTGATGAAGGCGGACGGATCAGTAGACGTATTCGCCAAATACAACGACCCCGATCAGAAGGGTGACGTGATCAACTTCCAGAAGCGATTCATTGCCCTTCCCCTGCGTTCCAAAGGACTCGGAGCAATATATTCACCATTATCATAACCCTCGTTTTTCAGATTGAACTCAGACGGTTGGCCCGGGCGTCATTTCGACCCCCGGCCACCGGTTGAGGGCTCACAAAAACAACCATGAAAGCATCAATCAAGTGCACAGGCATTATTAAGAAGTGGGAGTCGCTCCACGACGGAGACCTCTCCATTATCGGCTTACAGCCTAAGATGTGCCCCAGAGGCATATGGACGGAAGGCTATGGGCATGCTATGCGGTTTAATGGTGATTTCATAATGGGCGAGCACAATAAACCCCTTGCGTACCGGCTTCAGACTATACGAACTCAGGCGGATGCGGACAGGGTTTTAAAAGCTGACCTGGTTGAATTTGAAGGCCATGTCAATGACATTGTGAAGAGTGCAATTAATCAGAATCAGTTTGACGCGCTGGTTTCATTGTGCTTTAATATCGGGCCTACCAATATGCTCACATCGACCATCATTAAAAAAGTAAACACCAACCCCAACGATCCCTCCATTAGCCGGGAATTTGACAAATGGATTTATTCCGGAGGCCGCAAGTATATTGGGCTGGTAAACCGCAGAAAAGATGAAGCCAAATTGTATTTCTCATGATTGAAATCATTAGCCTCATAGCAAACGCAGTCTTAGGAAGCGGTCTAATCGTTACACTGATCACGTTCCGCTCCACGGCCAGAAAGGCCAAAACCGAGACCTACAAGTCGGAGATCGACCTGGTCACCACATCAGTGGCCAGCATGATCGATTCTCAAAAAACGCTCATGGCCCATAACCAGGAGCTGATCGGAGAGCTCACAAAATCCCGCCGGGAAAATGACCAGCTGGGACAAAAGATCGACGAGCTCGAAAAGAAACTCAAGAGCATCATTGACACCAACCGGCAGATCATCAAGCTGCTTTCAAAGTTCAATGTTTCAGAAGAAGTACTTAAAACCTTGAAGGAAAATGTGTAAAAAGCTCCTATTCTTCAGCCTGCTGATCGTCCTTGCCGCTTCCTGCCGCTCAGCCAGGGAAATCGGGCGCACGATGACAGACAGCGTGCGCATTGAGCGCCTCACCGAGTACCGTGACACAACGATCCAGGTACCGGCAGACTCCTCATGGCTTCAGGCCCTGATCGAATGTGATTCGAATGGACATGCCTACCTCAGGGAGATCCTGGCATATAAGGCAGGCGACCAGGCTATAATGCCCATCGTCCGCATTGTTGACAATACGTTACAGGTCGACTGCATTTGTGACAGTCTGGCCATTTATCAAAAGATATCCAAGGTCTATGATCATACTATTGAGAGCCGCAAAGAAAAAGAAACGGTCACTGTTGAGGTGAACCGGTTGACCTGGTGGCAAAGAACTCAAGTATATGGTTTCCGGATCCTGGCCGTAGTAGTTCTCTTATTTCTGGCAATCAAATTTCTGAAATATGTCTAAACCGAAAAAACCTGCCGGCAACGGCAACAAACCCAAGCCTCCGGTTGTAAAAGCACCGGAAACCAAGGCACCTGAAACCAAGGCACCTGAAACCCCGGCAGCCCAGGAAGAGCCTCCTGAAGTGGAGCAGGAAGAAACCAAGGCACCTGAAACCCAGGCCGAGGATACAAAGGCTCCCGATGATACCACAAAGCCTCCAATTCCTGAAAAGGACGTCAAATCCAAGGACAAAAAAGAATGTCCCAGGATTACCCGCGCCCGGGAGGTCTTCAAATCCCACACCTGCGATAAGGTGTACTTCACCGTTGACGGCACCTGCTTTGTGGAGCCGCAATATGCTCACATGCACGCCGCTAATCTGAAAAGTGATGTGGTGACCATCGTAACCAGGAAGGAGGCCGAATAATGTTACCAAGGGTTAAAATCGACTTTGCAAACGGTGCGCTCGGGGCAGTCTCCCCGAGCCCTGACGGCGTTCTGGGCCTGGTGTGTACCGCCGTGGCCGTCGCTGCTACCTTTTTGCTTCTTACTCCCTATAAGCTGACATCCATCGAGGATATGACTGCGCTGGGAGTTACTGAAGTGAACAATCCCCGCCTGTATAAGGACGTCTCTGAATTCTACCTGGAAGCCGGAACCGGCTCCAAGGCCGAGCTCTGGATCTTCGGGGTGGCCGATACGGTTACCCTGGCCCAAATGTCAGACTCCACGGTCACGACGTATGCCAGGGCATTGCTCCAGGCTGCCAACGGCAGGATTCGCGGACTGATATTCTCACGCAAGCCCGCAGGTGCTTATGTTCCCACAGTTACAAACGGACTGGACAGCGATGTCTTTACCGCCGTTGTAAATGCTCAGGCCCTGGGCCAGTACTCCCAGGATACTTACCAGGCTCCTATCTTTTCCATTATAGAGGGCAGGGCCTACACTGGTATTGCAGCCAACTTAACGGATATGCGCCAGGCCACAACCAACCGTGTCGCCGTTCTCATTTCGGACACGGTCAGCGATTCAGGCGATGCCTGTGTCGGCATTCTGGGTGGCCGTCTTGCTAAGATCGGTGTTCAGCGCAACATTGGCCGCGTAAAAAGCGGAGCCCTGGCCATTGCTGCGGCTTATATCAAAGACAAGAGTGTGATCACAGCCGACGTGGCAGGTGTCCATGACAAGGGCTATATCACCATCCGCAGCTTTACCGGGCGGGTAGGATACTTCTTCAGTGATGATCCCACGTGCGCAAAGGTTAGCGACGACTACAGCCAGTTGACAGCCCGCAGGACGGTCGACAAAGCTTATCGCATCGCTTATGATACGCTCCTGGATGAACTCCTGGATGAACTGCCCGTCCTTTCTGATGGCACACTGCAACCTTCCGTTGTCAAGGCATGGGAGTCCAAAGTTGAAAAGGCCATATCCCTGCAAATGACCGCAAACAAGGAACTGTCAGCAGATCCCAACGACGCCAACGACCGCGGCGTGAAATGCTTTATCAACCCTTCGCAAAACGTGGTGAGTACCTCAAGGGTAGCTGCTACGGTGAGCGTACGCCCCTTCGGCTATAGCCGGTATATCGATGTTGAACTCGGATTTCAAACTGTAACCTCTTAACATTACCCATCATGGCGTTTAACTCAAATCAGTATGAATGGAATGACATGTCGCTAAACCTGGCCGGTGGCGACGTTGTGGATATGCTGGAGCTAAAGTATACCGAAAAGCAGGTCAAGGAACTTTCCTATGCAAAGGGCAATCAGCCACACAGCATCCAAAAGGGGAACTTCGCCTATGAAGGCACCCTTAAGGTACTCCAGAGTGGCTATGAGGCCCTCGTTGCAGCCGGTAACGGCAGTGTGCTTAAGATTGAGGCCGACGCAGTTGTCAGCTACGGTAACCCCTCCAACGGTGATACGATTATCACCGATAAGATCACTGGCCTGCAGTTCACCGAGGCCGCGAAGAATTTCAAGCAGGGCGACAAGCAAATGGAGATTGAGCTTCCCTTCATTTTCCTGCGGGTAAAGAATCAGACTCCGTAATTTTTAACCTTTAATAATATCAATAATGACAAAGGAGATAAAAGATAGCGTTTCTGCCGGTGCAGTGACCGACGCCATGAAAAAAGCATGGAAGGAAAAATATGGCGAAGGTAAGGTTGTAATCATCAAAGTTGAAGGCAAGGTTGGCTTTCTACGCCCGCCCACCCGCAGTGAAATGGGAGCCTATTCAGTTGGATATCGCACCAATCCGGTGAAGGCTAATGAGTCGCTGTTAAAGACTTGCTGGCTGGCCGGTGACCGTGAGATCATTGATGATGACAGGCTCTTTTATGCAGCCTGCGAAAAGCTCCCCGAGCTGGTAGAAAGTGCAGAGGCAGAGCTGGAAAAACTTTAGCCGCCTCGGTAATCTTGCCTGGCCGGGATGATATCCGGATCCTGGATGCGAGGTTAAGGTACTACTTTCACCTTGATCCCGACCTACTGGATGACCAAACCTGGGCAATGAGAGTCAAGGAACTTGCGTACATCCGAAAAAGGGAAGCCGAGCGCGGCGAAGACGAATAAACCAGAGGGAGTGGCCGCTACAATGACCACTCCCTTTTAATTCACTCAAGAAAATGGCGAATGCCCTCCAATACATACT
>CAYJQB010000006.1:0-11666 GCA_964372205.1 Candidatus Woesearchaeota archaeon
GCTTTGCCTTCCGCGCCCGCATCAATGATCTCTACCTTTTCCAGCAGGGGGAGAGGCTGCTTCCTGTTAAATCTTCTGCTCATATCGGCGGCAAAGTTACGGTATTGTTTGCCACCTGCCGCTGTCCGGAGACTAAAGCCGTCGGTTCGAATTGGGGTGTTTGCTCCGACGACTAAAGCCGTCGGTTCAATGTGATTTGAAGATACGGAGAATATTTCTTTCAGTTTATTTGTATTGCGTATTTAATTACTCTAAATTTATGCCACCAAACGGAAATCAACTGAATTTACTGGTATTCAATGAAGAACTTACAGCTCAAATTAATGATGAATGTGACTATTGTTATTACTGCTCCATTTTGGTTCGGTAACAACAATGGCATTTATCCATCTGGAATGCGGTGTGTAAATGCCAGTTTCAGTTATTTCTAAGTTGGAAATAAATGCAATGCATTTGCACAAACGTTATGTGGCATTAAAAAAAACAGCACAATATGAAACATTTGACTTATTTTTTATTGTTATTTTTTATAAGTAGTTCTTGTAATTCACAGAATACAAATATTAACAATAAAAGTATGATAGTTAATTTGAGATTTGACAATAATGCAAGTAAATCTCAGATTGATTCATTTTTGAGTATAATCAATAATAGATTATCAACTTTTGATGAATTAAAACCAACTTCATCAATTAAGGATAAGGATGTTGAATTTAAAATACCTAAATTGATAGATTCTGCTATTTTAAAGATTCTTTTTGTTAATAATGGCAGATTTGGATTGTGGCTAACTTATGAAAACAGCGAACTACACCAACAGTTCAATGAAATAAATGATGTGGTTAATAGATTAAATATTGCATATAGATTTGTAAATGACACAAGTCAGTTATCAAAACAATTTCCTTTATACAACAAACTGCAACCTATGATTGATAAAGATGGCTACTTAATTGATGGCCCTATTATTGGAATGGGTTTCCAACAAGATAAATTGCTGATTGATTCAATACTTAATTTAAAAGCTGTATCAGATAATTTCCCTAGGAATTTACGATTCAAATGGTATTTCAAATCAAATAATGATTATTACCCACTTATTGCAATTAAAACTAATAATGAAAAATCAGCGCTAATAACATCTAACATGATTAAGGATGTATTTGTAGATACTTATCAAAATAATAAGAACTGTGTTGTGGTAAAATTGATAAAGGATTATAATAATACATTTAGATTATTAACTCGAGAAAATATAAATAGAGCATTAGCCGTCACTATCGATAATGATGTTTATTTGATTCAAAAGCAAACTGTAGAGATTGATAATGGTAAATTATTGATTACTGGAAATTATAGCTTAGAGGAATTTAATTTAATTGTTTCATTATTAAAATGTGGGGAACTAAATATTAAACCAAAGATTATAAATATTGAGATTGAAAAAAATTAACGCCACATAACACGCGGTATATCCAATAAGGGTTTCAGTGGTATGCGAAGGGTTGTAGCCCGCTTCAACTTTTCGTGTAACTTGATAAGGAATCGCCCGCAATCCCTTACTGGCCATACCGCCAAGCGTTAGGCGCCAATTATAAAAGAAAAATAATCTTAAATGAAATCGATCGTTATATCAATAGTGTTGTTTTGTTGCTCGGTTATTCTCATTGCACAATCTGAAGAAGTGTATTATTTCACCAAAATTTTTCCAAGCCCTACAGGTAATAAAGTAATCATTGTAGAATGTAGTCAATCAGATTATGAACTTTGTGTACCTTCAATAATTACGGAAAGGTTGTATAATGTACCTTTCGATTGCGACAAATATATTACGCTTAATAATTTGATCGATCCTCAATGGGATTCACAAGGCATAAAAATATTTATTACAAAACCTATTGAAGGATTCCAGGAGGAAGATACGTTTGTCAAAACGATTATCGAAATATACGATACGAATGGATTCATCTTTGATACAATCATGTATGCTTCTTCACCAATCAGTCGTTATGGTGAATTATTTTTTTGTAGAGAATATGATCCTGTCAGTAAGGCTTACTATCCACAGGTTTTCAAATATAATTTGGAAACCAAAAAAGAAACTTTAGTTCACAGATTTGATTCGGTGTATACATTTTGGAGTCCTCAATTTGATTGTATATTGTACCCTGAAATCAAGTTTAATTCCACATATCCTCATGGTATTGTATGTGTTCTTCATAACAAGGATAATCCTGAAGTACACCATACTGCAGTCATCGATCCAGGTATTATGAATGTAGTATTATGGAAAGAAGGATATCATTATGACTGCATGACAAAAGAATAAGATAATCGGCGACTAACGGACATGCAAAGGCCAGCCCGGACATTAAAATTTTGCCCGTCCAGCCAGGCTCTTATTAAGTGAAAAATGAAAAAGGAAAAACAAATAATGAAGGAGCGCCTGCATGGCCGGCCAAATAACCCGGGCCAGGCCTTTTAAACGCGAGAGTCATAAATAATTTGATTATGAAATTTTTCAAGCCATGAAAAAACTATTTCTTTTCGCAGCCTTAATTTTGGAGTTTGGAATTATTAATTCCCAAGCTTACGCTCCATTTCCAGATTCCAATGCATTCTGGAACGAATTTCAATATCACCAAGGACAATGTGACCCTCCGGATTATTGTAAGTATACCTATTATTTGCAGGGGGATACGATTTTAAATTCCCAATTATACCATAAAATTTATTCAAATGACAGCTATTCAATTTCTTATGTAGGAGGTATCCAAGAAATCGATAAAATAGTATCTTTCTTTGATAGAGATTGCTCAGCACCTGTTTTATTATACGATTTTGGGTTGAATGTGGGCGATTCAATACCATTATCATGCATGCTTTGTGATGAAGAAGAGCCTCTATATATGAAAGTCAATTCGATAGACTCTGTTTTAATCGGTGATATGAGTTATAGAAAACGAATAAATTTTGATTATGGGCCTTCACAATCCTGGATCGAAGGAATAGGAAGTGTTTCCGGCTTATTGTATCCTTATTATTCTTGTTTTACCTGCATCTGTGGTCTGGAATTAGTGTGCTTTGAGCAGAATAACATAGTGTTATATCAGAATGAAAACAATGTTTCTTGCTTTAATTATGCAGTACCATCAAGTAATCTGGATATTACCTCAGAATGGCGTGTAGACTACCAGCAATCCTGGTATCCTGGAGAATTTTGGAACAACGTTTACAGGGATTATATCGATGGCGATACAGTAATCAATTCCTACCAGTATTATAAGATTTACCAATCAGGTTACAGTTTTGAAGGAATAGTTCCTGTGGGCGAAGTTTACAGCTATGATCATGTATTACACGGTTTTTTGAGGGAAGAGAATGGCAAGTGGTACACTTATTATGAAAACACCGATGCACTACTTTTCGATTTTACACTCGATGTCAATGATACGGTTTATTCTGCATATTCATTCCTGACTCCTGATTATCAAATAATTGTCATGGGCATTGATTCAATCCTGGTCGATGGTGAGTATAAGAGAAGGCTTCAACTTAATAATCCGGGTGCTGAATATATCATAGAAGGAATTGGAGCAACATCGGGATTGTTTGAAAATATGTTTTTCTTTGAATGGTATTCACAATTAGTTTGTTACGCTAAGAACGGTGTATCTGTATGGGGTGAATCTACTGAAGAATGTGATTTAGCAGTTACTATTAATGATGACCGGGGAAACACTGATCCGTGTTCAGTTTTTCCAAACCCCGCAAAAGATTTCACTATGCTAACCATTCCATCTGGCCTTAATAATGTTACGATCAGGTTGTTTGATCTTGTCGGTGGCATTGTCTGTCAAAAATCCTTTGAGAGTCCATCTACCAATAAAATTCTATTAACTGCTTATCATTCCGGAGTCTACCTGGCAATTATTGAATCAAAGGGATTTAGGCAAACAATCAAACTGATAAAAGAATAAACCTGCTGAATATGAAGACTCTCATCACACTACTATTAATTTGCATTGGAATTAATTTATATTCTCAATATCGGTTTGATATTATTCAGCAGAATCCCAATGGATTCACTTTTGCAAATAATTTCACAATTTATAATAACCTCTTATTTTTTTGTGCTACTGACAGCACATATGGCCATGAACTTTTTAAAAGTGATGGAACAATTGATGGAACCGTTCTACTTAAAGATATCAATCAGTTAGGAGATGGTGATCCTGATTTTCTAACGGTTTTTAATAATAAACTATATTTTACTGCAAATGACGGCATTAATGGTTATGAGCTATGGGTAACAGATGGGACTTCCGAAGGAACTACGATGTTTGCTGATGTTAACCAAGATGGTTCATCTTCCCCAAAATATTTAGCCGTTTGTAATGATAAGTTATATTTTAGTGCAAATGATGGTCTGCATGGCAGAGAACTTTGGATTAGTAATGGAACACTCTCCGGCACTCAATTACTTATCGACATCCATCCATCCGACAGTGCGAGTCCAGTTAGTTTAATGCCATTAACTGACAGACTTTTGTTCTGGGCCACCGAAACCGGAGTTCATAGTGAAAGATTATGGGTAACTAATGGAACTTTATCCGGCACCTACAAAATCAAAGATATCTGGAAGTCGGATTCGCATCCGACAGAAAGTTTTGTTTTATATCAAAGCAAAATTTATTTTGCGGCTGATGATATAGTAAATGGCAGAGAATTGTGGGTTTCAGATGGTACTGCTTCAGGAACCTACATGGTTAAAGACATTAATCCATTTCAACAATCTTGGGGCGGTGCTGCGTCTTATCCAGATCATTTAACAATTTTTCAGGACAAAATATACTTCAGTGCTTTGGACGGATACCATTCTGAAGAGTTATGGATAAGTGATGGTACTTTTGAAGGAACAGTTTTATTTAAGGAGATAAATCCTCAAGGATCGTCAAACCCATACCTTTTTACACAATTTAATGAGAAACTATATTTTTATGCCGATGATGGCCTTCATGGAGGAGAATTATGGGTAACTGATGGGACTCAAAATAATACGGAAATGCTTATAGAGCTTAATCAAAATACAAGCTCCTTTCTAACCGCATTGACCGTTAATGCCGGTAAGCTATACTTTAGGGGATTTGGTGGTCAAAATGGTGAATCACTTACCAGACTGTTTGTTTGTGATGGGAGTGCTGAAGGTACGTATACAATTCAACCAAGTAATACGACAAATTTTAATCCATTGTCAACAAGTTATAAGTTTTGCTCATTCAAGAATAGATTATTTTTTAATGCAGCGTTCACAAGTTCAAAGCTTGCATTATGGATGTTGACTGATTCAACATCTCTAAATATAAATGAAGATATTCAGAAAAAAGGCATATTAACATATCCAAATCCAACCTGTAATAAAGTGTTTATACAATCGGAAGAGGAAGTAACAATAGTTAGAATCCATGATATTATAGGAGAATTAGTAGAAATTTGGTACGGTAGTAAAAATCTCGTTGAATTAGATATAAGTAAATTTAAATCAGGTATTTATATAATTAATGTAACGTGCAGTAACCAAATTAGTTATTCAAAGAAATTAATTAAGATGGAATGAGCATTATTGATTTGAAAATGAAACGAAAGTCAACTGACTCGCAGCGCCCAGCCCGCACCTCAATTTGCCCGTCCAGTCAGGAGCATATTAAGTGAAAAATGAAAAACGAAAAATGAAAAACGAAGGAGCGCCGCACGCCTGCCCGGCGAAATAATCCAGGCCAAGGTGCTGGGCTCGAGCATTAGGAATAATTTAAAAAATTCTATTATGAGAAAAGCATTATTATTTTTTTCAATATTAGCGGTCAATTATTCACTTGCGCAACCTTTACAACCTATTCCCTATGAAAACTCAGGTTGGTCTTACGTTGGTTGGATTATTGGAGGTTCAGGATTTCCTGAAGAAGAGGACTTGTACAGATGTTATTTCGCTGGAGATACAAATCTAAATTCATTGCCTTATAACAAATTGTATTATGATGTAATAAGGTATTTTGACCCAGACATTTATGACACTCTTGGTTCCCAAGTTTATATCGGAGGAATGCGCAATGATGGTACTTTATACTATTTCCTGGATAAAGACAGCACAGAAGAAGTACTTGTTTATGATTTATCTAAAACTAATATTGGCGATTCGCTTCCAACTGGAATATTTTTTGGTATAGATTATTTAATCATTGAAGATACGAGTGTACAGATCATGGAAGATGGATCCATCAGACATAAATTCACTCTTGATTTTCAAAATGGACCTGGTGTCAATGCCCCTTACAAATTTTATGAGGGTATTGGGTATTCTAACGGAATTATTCCCCATGAATTATTTGAAATTCAATATTACAATGGAGGAGTCGATTTTCAGAGTTTCTGTCTCAATGGTAACCTTGTGTACAGGGTTTATGAAGCTACATTAGACCCCGCGCTTGAATGCGACTTCACAGTCGGAACAAAAGAATTAACATTTGAAAATGAATTAGTCAAAATCTTCCCGAATCCTGTTGTTAATGGGAGACAGGTCAACATCGAATTAGATCAAACGTTTGCAACCGGAAAACCGATTGTTACTATTTACAATTCATTCGGTCAAAAAATGAGCTCTAAGAAATTAGCAATTTCAACTAAAGAACAAGCATTGGATGTGTCATTACTCAAACCTGGAATCTATTACTTGCAGTTTTCAACTTGTGACGATCAATTTTCTTCTAAATTGATCCTTCAATGATATTAAACTACCAAAAACGAACGTGCATCACCCAGCCCGAACCTCAAGTCGTCATCCCGAGTTTTCAGACCTTTGCAAACTCCACCATGTGAAATGACAAGAAGAGAATTCCGGAGGAATTCCATGTTTCTAGCAAAGGAGATTGCAATAAGATAATATTTTCCCCTCCCGTGATAATTTGAGTTTATCAGATGACATTGGCATGGGAGGGGATAAAGGGGTGGGGAAAGATTCATTTTTCATTGAGCATTGAACATTGAGCATTTATCATTTCATTTGACATTTATCAGATAAAAGTTGCCAATTATGTTCGATGTTTAAACTCCAATGTTAAACCATCCATGAATATAACCCTCCCTAAATCCCTCCCTATGAAGGATTGCCGCATTAAAATAACATATTCAAAGGGAGGGACTTATGTTCTTTTTTCCCTCGTCCATGCTATAAATATTTCTCTCCGCTGGAGAGAAGTTCTGAAAAATTTGCAATCTTGTAATTAAAAGTGCAATAAGGGATCTGCTTGCAATATGATATGAAAATTCATAACTTTACGACCCGAACCACCTGCCTCGCCGGCCAAATAATCCGGGCCAGGGCGCTGAACTTGGGTATTAGGGTGTATTATTGAAATTATGAAAAGGATTTTACCAATTATATGCGGATTCCTAATGACTTTTGCCATCCAGGGGCAGGTATGGGTTGATCAAGGTGCCGTATGGCATTATGATTGGTCAAATATATCATCAGGTGGATTTGTGAAGATCATTTATGACAGTGATACAACTATTTATGGGAAAAATTGTCAAAAATTAGTACCAATAATATTCATCTTCACAGCTGATCAAAATCATAATACCATATTCCTTGGCACAGATACTCTTTCACCTAAATACACATATGTAAATGGAGATACCGTTTTTTATTTCGAAAATAATCAGTTCTTTACCCTTTATAATTTTAATGCACAGCCCGGCGAGACCTGGGAGCTTGCGGCCGACACAAACATTTTTTTGTGCTCAAAATCATTTGTGAAAGTTGATAGTGTCGGAGTAATTGAAATTAATAGTGAATCGTTGCGCTGGATATCAGTCAGACCTCTTGAAAATTCCACTGTTGGTCTTTATGGAAAAGTGGTTGAAAGGTTCGGAGCGGTTGAAAATTACTTATTTCCAGTTGAAAGGAGTTGTGATTCAACAATTCAAGTGGAATTTGATTGGTTTGATTTTACCTGTTTCCAGGACAATTCCTTTGCTCTTTATAATGTATCTGGTTTGGATTGCGAATATTTGCTGGGTATAGATGAAAATGATTCAAAGCAGCCAACTGTGTCGGTTTATCCGAATCCCGCATATCAAATAATCAATATTATAACCAATGACTTAAAACAGGAAATTGTTTCAATCCAAATCATTGATTCAAAAGGAATGGAATGGATTATTTCAAAAGAAACCACAATTGATATTTCAAATCTTCCACAAGGACTATATTTGATCATGATCAAACTTAATAGCAATCAATTGATCTATTGCAAACTGATTAAAAATAACACGCCCTAACAGGCCTTTGCACGCGAACGTAAGCTGAAATTTGAAATATTAAAAAAATGAATAAGCCAGTCTTTATTCTTGTATTTACCTTCGTAACAGTTGCATCCTTCTCCCAATCTTATATTCCTTTACCTTCTAATAATGGCAAATGGTGCATTGAGTACAATAATCATATTATTCCGCCGCCACCTTGGTGGTATACAAATTATTGGGAAACCTATTATGATGGTGATACCGTGATTCAAAATCTAACTTATAAGCGCATCATCAAAACAGAATACGATATTTTCTGCCTTTCCGAAATTGTTAACGGACCGGAATATATTGGAGCAATAAGAGATGACACAATTAATCGAAAAGTATATTTAGTTCCACCAGGACAAGAAAATGAAGAGTTGATTTATGATTTTAATTTGTCAGAAGGAGATACATTATTCAGCTATCTCAATTTTTGGTACGATCCAATTATTATTGAATTTGTCGATTCTGTCTTAGTCGGAGAAAATTTTCATAGAAGATTAGGATTTCCATATGGTCTTGGCAGTATTATTGAAGGTATCGGCAGTGAAACAGGTTTACTTGAAGAACTAATTGCTTTTGAAGGAGGAAGTAATTTGTGCGCACTTTTTGTAGACTCAGCATTATATTTTCCTCTAGAATCATGTTACTTAATGACTGATACTTGCTTGACTTTAAATATTGAAAATCCTTATTTAAGTAAACATTTCCTGGAAATATTCCCAAATCCGGCTAACGACTATTTTTTAATAAGGACAGGAAATGTTGAAAATGTTTCAGGACTTCGCTATCAAATTTATAATTCTGCAGGAGTTGAAGTATTATCAGGATCAATACTTGACCAGGAAGCCGTAAACATATCAATCTTGAGTCCAGGTATTTACTTAATAAAATTAACAGCTAAAAACCATCATATAGGTTATTTGAAACTGATAAAAAATTGATTTCAAACTTCAGTTAACGGATATGTAAAAGCCAGGCAGGCGCTTCAAATTGCTCCCCTTGGCAGGCGCGGTCATTGAAGATTGAAGATTGTAACATGTAAACTTGAAATTGTAAATTCATAGGACTGCCTTCCCGGCCAAATTAGCCAGGCTCAGGTCGCTGCGTTAGAGCATTAGGTCAAATATGATGAGAACACTACTATACATAACAGCGATTATTGTTACATTCTTGTCTTGTCGGATTGACAGGAAACAGGACAACAAAACCTTATTGGTTGATTCAACGCTGACCTTCAACAAAGGATACAAGGATTTAGGCACTAACTTGATTCTTAATTCTGACGGTACATTTAACTACGAGGACTATCATTACTCTGATTATGTTCAGGAAGGAGAACCAAGCGGATGGATAACAGAAATTGCAGGGAAATATCGAACTGATTCAAATAAGCTGTCTATAATCCCAGAAATAATCTTACATAAAGAACTGTTTGACTTTAAAGAGGTTGTAATTGATAGTACAAAATTTGTTGATTGTGATTCTTTAAGAATTGATACGGTTTTTACAATTGTTAAATGGACAGGAAATATTTATCTTTTATCTATGAGCCGAAGTCAAGATTTGAGGTTTAGAGTAAATAACGATTTTGAGAAGTTTGCTGATAATTATAATTCAGGTAGCGAACCTCGCTGGAATGGAAACTATTTTGCATTAAGATTGAGCAAGGAAAGACTTGAGAAACTTGATAAAAACCAAATACCATCTGAATATCGTGACTATTTTCTTGATTCTGTAATATCTGTTATCGTAATCAAAATAAAAGAAGATTGTGCTTTTGACAGCGTGTTTAATTCCTCGATTTCTAAATTTGAGGTAAACGGAGGAGAAATGAAAGGGATTAAAGAAGGAATGACATTATATGGAACGGATGGTTGTTGTATAATCAAGGTCATGCAAGTTGAAAAGGATAAATCATATGGACTTATTGAACTCTGTCCAAATCAACAAGATGCTTGTAAAATTGGAGATACCTTATCGACATGGAATTTTCAAGACCATGGAAAATACATGCCCTAATAAATAAGACTTCGTATGGCACGCCCCGGCGACCCAACCCTGGAAAAAGATTACGCGATTTTCGGTTGGCGGTCGGCGGCCGGCAGATCCTTCGCTGCGCTCAGGATGACGGTGTTGGCGGTTAAAAGACCAGAGCGGCGCGGCATGCAAACTTTTTGCTGATAGCACTTTCCGTAGTTGCCGCGCCGCTCTGGTCTTTATTTTCGCGGTGCCGTCATTCCGACGAAGGAGGAATCTGTAAGCCATTCGCGCCACCGTAATCACTCTCTGCCAGCCGGCGGTGAGGAATCTGCTTGCAATATCTTATGAAAATTCATAACTTTACGACCCGAACCACCTGCATGGCCAGCCAGATTAAACCCGGGCTAGGCCTTTGTACTCAGCCGTTAGTGTGCGTGATAAAGAACAATAAAATGAGAACAAAAATTTTCATACTACTTTATCTCCTGATTCCTTCGGAACTTACGGTCAGGCTAAGAAAAATCAATATCTTGGTATTAATATCCTGCAATTGCCTGCTTTGACAATCAATATAAACTATTCTGCAGAGATTAATCCATTTTTTACACCCGTAGTGGACATTGGCTATACATAAACCTCATCAAATCAGAATCCTGAATCATGGAAGAGCATGTTCACAGCGTAATGATTTTCAGAATCTTTGATTAATAGAAGTGCAAGTAACGGTATTGATTCGTAAGATCGTTTCGCTTTGATTCCAAAAACTACAATTGATTCGGTGTTTTCAGGTATTGACATATCAAACGTGGGTATTTCGAACGAAAAAACAAACTCTGAGCCCAACGCGTCATACATCAAATCATAAAGTTGTTTATAGACATCAACTGCTCCTTCGTAGCTTTCTCCTGAATAAAACCTGCAATTACAGCCATTGCTTAAACTTAGTCCGCCTTCGGAAATGCTGCAATCATGTGCACCATCGGGAACAGGACTTACTTCGAACCATGAAGAATTCATGCTAAAGAGTCCTCCGTCAATTTCATGCTCAATACCTTTAACATTGCTATAATCGTTTGGAATATCGTTGTAAATAGTTCGCAATGCATTTGCAAAATTGTTTGTCTGGGCATCTGTGCCGATCAAATAATAACGCGTTGCCTTTCCTCCATTCACTCTGATGATAAGCGTGTATGTATTTTCTGTTTCGGAATACGTAGAGAATAGCTGCAGTATGGCTGATTCGAAACCATTGGGATATGTTTTGCCTATTTCGATGGTGTGGCTCGCTGTTTTTTCAATCACTGTATTATAATAGTAATCGGGGAAACAGGTTTGTA
>CAYJQB010000007.1:0-8745 GCA_964372205.1 Candidatus Woesearchaeota archaeon
GGTTTACCGACAATCCGCCTACGAGATTGGTTCGAATTTCGGTAAATAATCGCATTCTTGCTTCACAAGGTAAAGAACTAAGTTATCTAACCCAAATTTCAGAATTACTTGCCCCACCTATAAAATACACTAACTTTGGTCGGTGCAACATTCCTGGACAACAAGTTTTATACTGTTCGACATCCGAAGCTGGTGCATATTGGGAAATAAAACCGAAAAACGGTGATGTTATTACTCTTTCTCATTTTGAATTAAAACCCAACACAAAAGTTAATTGCAATATAGTCCGAAGAGAAAAAAAAGAACAAAAAATCGAAAATCATCCTCTTGTCGAGATTGCTAATTTGCTTGAAGAATTTTTAATTGATGCCTTTAGTTTAGAAGTATCAAGAGGTCGACCAGCTGACTACTTATTCAGCTCCTTACTTTCTTCAGAACAGTTATTTTATCCCGTAGTGTCTGACAAGAATATAGAAGCAATAATTTATCCTAGTGTCCAAAAAAAGAAGTTTGGAGAGAACTTCGCAATTCGTAATGATTTAATTTTTGAACGATATAATTTAATTGGAGTTGAGACAAGGTTTATACTTGATGAATACGAAAATTTGGACCCACAATCAGATGAAGTTACAACCGACCAGCTCATAGGATCTTTTGGAACAACTGCATTTGACTTTGAAAATGGGAAAATACTTTATAATGAAAAAGCAGATGAAATTTTCACGCTGTTTCGACAACTTCAAACTGGAGAAGGAAAACAAGTCAGATATGAGCATCCAAATACTCCAAAGAATCTCACATTCAATTTAACTCCGTCTAATCATTCAATTAAAAAAACATCAAATAATAATATAGAAAAATTAGGACGTAACGACAAGATTAATGTTGTCTATCAAAATGGCAAACGACTTGATAATATTAAGTACAAAAAAGTAGCGGCAGACATAGAAAGTGGAAAGTGTAAGATTAGTAAATATTAGAAAAACGGCAGGTAACAGCAGCTATGCCCAATAGCCTATGAAAGAGCAAATTGAAACAGCAATGCCCCGCATAAAATTTGTAGCTGGAGACAGTGACGAAGCCCGCAAAACGGCTACTGGGCATAGCTGCGGAGCGTTAGCATTAATTATAAAATGAAGAAAATTCCGAGTTACATAATTGGACTTTTAATAATGATTTCCTGCACAAATCAACAGACCGAAAATCAGGAAACTTCAGTTGATATTCTGGAAACTAATCAAGATTCTATAAAAGTTCAACTTTTAGAAGCCCACTTGACATCTAAAATTGATGAACCATTTCAAGTTTCAGAAATTGACAGATTAGAATTTACCTCAGGTGGCGGTAAAGAAATATTAGAGCATAAAAAATGTGACAGTTCAAATACAGGATTTTATGGTTCTTACTTTCTTATTGACCCAGATTATGCTGATGAAATCGGACGACCAGTAGGTGGAATCATTACTATTTATTCCAATAATAAAATGTCAGGTTGGAAATCGACAGACACCGACCAGACAATTTGGGAAATTCATTTGAAGTCTGATGTAATATCTGTTTGGGATTCTATCAAAGTCGGAATGACGAGAAATGAAATCGAGAAGTTTGGGAAAACAAATCAAGGCTTCTGTGTAAAGAAAGGAGATCTTTATTATTCATGCGACTTTATCAACTTTTCAGCGGTTTACATTTTCCAGAACGACACTCTTAAAGAATTGACCATAACTCGTAAATGCGAAAAAAAAATAACTAATGCCAACACACAATATAGCCAATAAGGGTTGTTACCCGCTTCAACTTTTCTTGTACCTTGATAGAAATCGTCCGCAATCTCTTACTGGACATATTGTCAAACGTTATGGCGCATTTATGAGATCAAATTGTCAGTCCATGTAGGCGCGTATTAACTTTGATCTTTGAATTATTAACTTTGAACTAACTAAGCGTCCGCCTGGCCGGCCAAATAACCCGGGCCAGGCTTTTATACGCGGGCGGTTTGCCTAATTTTAAAAAAGACACAGCAACATGAGAAAAACTTTCTTAATAATATTAATAATTGTCTTATTGATTCCGATATTGTGGTTTGGATATAATAAGCTACCAATTGAGATAACTAGAAGAAAGGATATTAAGTTTGGAAGCGAATTGATAGTTAAAATACAAGATTATAAAAACAGAAATTCTCAATTACCTTCAACTGACGATTGGCAAACTCTTGAGCAGTTTGGATTTAAAATGGAGATGTTAGGAACAGACCCTTCATATCAGAAAATTAGTAATGATGAATACGAATTAATATATCTTGAGGGATTTGATGGTCCATATTTGCTTTATAATTCACAGTCAAAAAAATGGAGGGTAGATTTTCCTAAATTCCCTACAAAAGAGAATGAAGAAATGGAACAGAATTTTCCGTGGTCGAAACAAATAACTAAAGAAGCAATACAAGCAATTTTGATATCGATAGATAATATAAATCAATATCAAAACTACAAAGGTAATTTTCCGACAGATATTCATGATATGCCATTTGTAAGACAAGTCAAAGCCGATTTTGAAATTGTTGGATATAGCTCATCTAAGGCCAATCCTGAGATTTATCAAATTGATTTTCATCCAATTAATGAATATATATCGGGACCGAGATTTACAGTAGAAATGGATATTAAAACAAAAAAAGCAATTAGAGTTTATATGACTCCTGATGCTTGATTAATAAAAAACTAGGCACATGCCATATATAAAATTGGGGTTTTGTAGGTTATTTTAGCGCTTTTTCCAAAAACATTGCATGTTAATTTGATTAAGTGAAAAATGAAAAATGAAGTAGCGCCCGCCTGGCCGGAATTTTCGAGGAAATACACACTAAGATCAATAATATAGAGTTTATAGATATAAACCAACCTGCAAGGAGATGAAAACACTTACAAACAAATCCATTCTTTTTACAATTGTTATTTTATCCAGTCTGCAATTGTTTGCTCAAACTGAAAAATCAGTTGTGATTTCAGCCGACAACTTGAAAGTTCTTTATTTCGGAATTGACAATCCCATTTCAATTGCTGCAAATGGAATTACAAATGATAAACTTGACGTTTCAATTACCAACGGAATACTCACTGGTAGAAATGGAAAGTACATTGCCAAACCTGGTAGTGGTCAAATATCAATAATAGTTGTTTCAACAGTAAATGAATCTGGCGAAATAAACCCAATTAGCTCTGACACTTTTAGAGTTGAAAAGATTCCTGTCCCAAAAGCATTCATTGGCTATGAAAATAGTCCCGGTCTATATTTATCAAAAGATGAATTATTAAGCAATCCGGAAATAAACGTATCATGGAATTTCCCCTTTGATTTATCCTTTAAAATATTATCCTTCAGATTCAGTTATATTGAAAATGGTGATTTTATTAGTGAAAAAGTAAATGGTAGTAAATTCACACCGGAAATAATTGATGCTATTAAAAGAATGGACGGTGGCAGCAAAATATATTTTGATGGAATTGAAGCAATAGGTCCGGATGATGCAGTAAGAACTCTTGATCCTATTATCATTAAACTTGCGGATAAAGGATAAAAGTCGATTTGTAATGCAATCCTAACCCAGATCAGGGAAATGAGTTAGAATTTTAGCGGTCATAATAGGGAAGAGCGCCTTGGTAAACAGACAACAATTTTTTTCGGTTAGACAACAGGAAAGCAAAAATTGAATAGCAGAATATGAAGACAGCTGCAATGCCGGACCACTTTCCTAGTACTTTTGGAAAGTGAAATTCTTTGACTGACTACGTTGTGGAAAGCCTTAAGATTTTAATATTATTCTCTTTTACACTTATCTTTGTACTAATTGTTATGATTCCAAGAGTATACATCAAAGAAATGATTTCATCTGATAATGAAGCAGTTGAATTAACTGAATCATATATTCTAGAAGGTGCAGTTTCGAAAAAGTATTATGAAGATGCATTACATATTGCCATTGCGACAGTAAATAAAGCTTCAGTCCTGGCAAGCTGGAATTTCAAACATATTGTTAATCTGGAACGAATCAGATTGTATAATGCTGTGAACATTAAAAAAGGTTATTCTTTATTGGAAATCAGAAGTCCAAGAGAAATTGTAAAATTTGAAGAAAATGAGTGAAAAGAATTTAGATTGCGTAAAATTGATGCGTAAAATCAGGGATAAGCATCAATCAGAATATGAAATAGATCCGGCATTGCGTGAAAAAAGACTTGCTGCGATCAGAAAAAAATATGGAATAAAACGCAAAGAAAAAATACAGGCCAGCAATTAATAAATAAGGTTTCTGGAGAGTGGTTCTGATAAATTTGCATAATATTCATTAGTGCTCCAACGGCTTTAGTCATCGGACTAAAAAAAAAGAGTCGACTCAGACTTTTTGTACAGCCACAAAAATCCGTAATAAGCCAGCCGGATACCATCCGCAAAAAGATCGATAACTGTCACCTAATGGTCATGACTATAGTGTTGGTTCAATGAAACAGGAAAAAGATGCGTCTGGGTTCTGGTGCATTAAGCAATTGACTTATTAACGAATTTTAGTTACTACTGAAGGTTTTTAGACAGACTGGCGTTACCAGCAAGCAAGAACTTGCAACGATTAAACGGATTATTCGCTGCAATTAATACAACGATAATTTTGGATTGCAACGAATAAACTGTATATTTGTTGCAAATATTAAGACGAATGAGCTATTATATACATCAAAAGCATAAATGGCCAAATTTTACTTGGAATAGTGACGACTTTGTCAATCTGCTTAGCGAAGCAAGAAATCTACAAGGACGGTTAATTGGTAAAATGGAATCAATTGGTTTTGAATTACGAGATGAAGCTTTACTTGAAACTCTAACTTTAGATGTATTGAAATCGGCAGAAATTGAAGGAGAGCTTTTAAACCCTGAGCAAGTTCGTTCTTCAATTGCTCAAAAATTGGGCATGGAATTCGTTGGCACAATAATGTCTGATAGCAACGTTGACGGGATGGTTGATATGATGATTGATGCAACCCGTAATTGTTTTAATCCTTTGACAAATGAAAGACTTTTTAATTGGCATGCGGCATTATTTCCAATGGGCAGAAGTGGAATATTCAAGATAACGGTTGCTGATTGGAGAAAAGATTCATCCGGGAAAATGCAAGTTGTATCTGGTGCTGCAGGAAGAGAGAAAGTTCATTTTCAAGCTCCTGATGCTGATTTAATAGAGATGGAAATTAACCGTTTTCTGCAATGGTTTAACGAAGAAAATAAAATAGATTCAGTAATAAAAGCTGCAATTGCACACCTTTGGTTTGTAACCATTCATCCATTTCAAGATGGAAATGGACGAATTACAAGAGCATTAACCGATATGTTGTTAGCTCAGTCGGATAAGAGTACACAAAGATTTTATAGTATGTCTGCTCAAATAATGATCGAAAGAAAGGAATACTACGATATTCTTGAAAAGACGCAAAAAGGAGAACTTGATATTACCGAATGGATAAAATGGTTTTTAAGTTGCTTGATAAATGCATTAAATGCAACCGAAAAGATTCTGACACGAGTTTTAGTAAAAGCTGATTTTTGGAATAAGCATTTGAAAACTATCATTAACGAAAGACAGAAAAAAGTGCTAAACAAATTACTGGATGGATTTGAAGGTAAGCTGACATCAATGAAATGGGCTAAGATTGCCAAATGCTCCAAGGATACTGCTATTCGGGATATTAATGATTTGATAGGTAAGAACATGTTACAAAAAGAGTTAGCAGGAGGAAGAAGTACAAGTTATGAATTAAAAAAATGAATACATGCCATCAGGTAACACACGGTATTGTTAATTGCCGGTGCAGTGCATATTTGAGCGGCACTGCGCTATATGGACGGGTAACTTGTGAAATGATGCAGAGTTATTGGCCAACTGGCGTTTTGCAACACAGTAGAAGAAATCGTTTATCAATATGAGGTTGAAAAATGAAAGGGACTTTTAGAAATAAAATAAGCAATGATTTAAAGGAGAGCCGGATTAATTGGAAAGTTATCGTTTTATTTATACCAATTGCATTCATCACCTATATTTTCCATGAGTTCGGACATTGGTTATTTGGAGAACTATTGGGCAATGAAATGACATTAAGTTTAAATAATTCAGCTCCGAAAAGTGGCTATTTTATTGATGAATCTCATGCTTTATGGTCTGCAGTTGGAGGACCTTTTTTTACAATGCTTCAGGCATTCGTATTTTTATTAATCTCCTGGATAACTAAATCAATTTATGCATACTCAGTTACATTTTTTGCAATATTTTCAAGGTTTTTCTCAATTGTTTTCGGCGGAATTGATTTGCAGGATGAAGCAAAAATAGCATCAATGCTGGGTATCGATAAGTATATAATTGCTGCGTTTGTACTCACGATACTGTTTTTGATTTTGTGGGGATGTAACCGGATTATGAAATTAAATATGAAAGGGGTAGGATATTTTACTGTTTTGGGAACTTTTGCAATACTTATTGTAATAGGAGTGAATGAATTATTTGTGATAAAATAAAAAAATGGTATCAATAGACACTTTCAGAAAATTGGCACTTTCGTTCCCGGAGGCGACAGAAGAACTTTATTTTGAAAAAACATCTTTCAGGGTAAAAAAGAAAATATTTGCAACCTATGACGAAAGAAAGAATAGGGCTTGTATTAAATTATCGGAAATTGACCAGGATGTTTTTTCATCTGCCGGCAAGACAATCATTTTTCCAGTTGACAATAAATGGGGCAAACAAGGTTGGACACTTATTGAAATGACTAAAGTGCATAAAGACTTGTTTATTGACGCATTAATTACTGCTTATTGTGAAGTTGCACCAAAAAAACTTGCTGACCAAATTAAAACCAATGACAGCGAATAAAAAACAACGAACCGCTAACAGCACCTACCCATTTTTGCCCCAAGGCCAGGCATACAACAACTTTGATCTTTGAACTTTGAGTCCTATCTGAATTGCCTTTTTATTGCCACAAAGGCACGGAAACACAAAATTGCACAAAAGTTAACGACTTAATAAACAGGCTTTTGTGATATTTTGTGTTTTAGTGTTTTAGTGGCATTATATAATACTCAGGATTAATATAATTTACTTACATTTATAGACGTTAACCAATTAGTATCTAATGTCTTTCAACAAATAGCCAAATCAAATAAAAATGAAAAAGTACATTTCATTCATTGTTTTGCTACTTTTCGTTAAAAGTGGCTGGACACAGAACACTAACCTTGATTTCAAGGGTGCCATTAAATTCCAGAACCAGGTAACTATCATTGACCGCCCTGTCTACAAAACGGACAAAACCTTATACGATCTGCAATACAGGAACGGATCATACCAGATATTACATCCGACTTTTGCCGTACAATGGAAGACGAAAAAGAATAATTTTCACGAAATCGAATTAACGGATTTTTCATTTACCAGTGGCTTTTCGGTCACGGCTTCCGTTCGTTACGAATATATAGTGAATTTGTATAAATCAAAAAACTGGAAATTCGTCCCATCACTCGGATTTGCATTTAATCCGTACTATCTGCAGTCAGATACCATTCCGGGCGATGAACAGACATCTTCTTACAAATCATCTGACAAATTTTTTGGGGCCAAATTCCTGGTAACGCCGCGATTAACTTATTACTGTGGCAAGAAGCTCTTCATAGATCTTAATGTTCCATTGTGCGTATTTAACCCTTACATGGAATCATACACGACAGAAGACCCAACTCTTCCCTTAGAAGAAAGAACGACAAACAGCACAAGCTTTGCAGGTGTCTTCCCCGGCTTTTTCACAGTTAGGCTTGGGATTGGGTTGAAATTTTAGAAAGATTATTGACAACCTCACCCCTTTACCCCCCGTCCCCCTTTTCCCCGGATCCCCGCTTTCGCGGGGACCTGTTGGAGAGGGGGACAGGGGGTGAGGCCGCCCACCCCGCCTCCCTGCCCCCTGTTAAACAATTTCCCCTCCTAAATTAACAGTAATTAACATTTCCTGGCCATTCTCATGCTTATAGCTGTTTTGTAAATAGTTTATAATCAATAACAAAACAATCGCTATTTAGAATAATTCTTAAATAATTGTTAAATATCTTGACATGTACATATAATACTGTTTAACTTTGTGTCATCAATATTAAACAAAATGTACCATGACAGCGATAGAATTTAACTTTAGACTACTAGACATGCAAAGCTACCTTTTGTACTTTGCTAAGAAGCTGACGATGAATGAAGAAGATGCGAACGACCTGGTCCAGGAAACAAACTACAAAGCACTGCTGTTCCGTGAAAAGTACGTTCATCATACTAATTTCAAGGCCTGGTTGTTTACCATAATGAAGAATATCTTCATTAATAATTATCGCAGGTCGAAGAAAGCAAAGACCTTTATCGATACTACTGAAAACCTCCACCACATCCACCAGCATATCGACGCATTTCCCGTCACCCCTGATTCCCAGCTCCGTGAAAAGGAAGTCAGGAAGGTTGTCGATTCCCTTGAGGATGAACAGAGGATCCCTTTTGAAATGCACACCCAGGGCTACAAATACAAAGAAATCGCCGACGAGCTCGATATATCCATTGGCACAGTGAAAAGCCGGATCTTCTTCGGAAGAAAGAAACTGATGGAAAGGCTGGAAGGCTACGGTAATTGAGTGTTGATTTTTGAGTTGGAGGTTTTGAGGTTTTGA
>CAYJQB010000008.1:0-7716 GCA_964372205.1 Candidatus Woesearchaeota archaeon
GTGGTGAGGTGGTGGAGTGGTGAGGTGGTGGAGTGGTGAGGTGGTATTAATAGAGCAGTTGTGAGATAAAAAAATCCCGAAGGGACTATTTAAATGGTTCAGTAGTATAACAATACACTGAACCATTTTCTTATATATTTGATATACAAACTTTTAGAACTAAACTTTATTTGACATTGAACGTTGATGTTCAGTATTTTATCGTTATATTTGACCAAATTATGACCAACAATACATCAACCAACTTATTGTCAAATGAAAGGAAGTCTTATGAAAAAGAACAAAGATGTTTTAAAAGTAAAGGTAATATCTAATAGGATATACTTTGAATACTTCAGGGGGACAAGAAAAAAGTTCTCTACGGGGGTAGTAGCTACTGAAAAGGATACAAAGGATAATGTGAAGATTTTGACTTCCATTAGGAACCGTGTCCAAGGAATTATAAATTCCTATATTATTGAGCATGGTGTTAAACCTCCTGCCCAATTTGTGTGGGATGAGTATAACCTCAACAAGACCTCCAATGGATTCTTTTTAGACCATTTTGATGAGTTCATAAAGAATTTAGAAGATTCAGGAAGGAAGCCTCAAAGCATCGAAATCTATAAACAAATCAAAAAGCATATTGAAGTCTATGAGGATAAACATGGAAAGTTGAACCTGAAAGATGGGAATGAAAAGTTTTTCAGGGCATTCAAAAATTTTATGAAAGATTTGGGATTGCAGGATACCACTATTAATCGCAGACTGAAAGCTTTAAAATCATATCTATTCTATTTACATAACTATAGCCTATTGGAGTTTGATAGAAAGATTAATGACATGAAATTAGACACAAGTGGTAGTGATAATTTCTATACCCTTTCTCTGGAAGAAGTCAAAAAGCTCTATGAACACAAGTTTGAGGATCCAACATTGACTTATATTCGTGATATTTTCATTTTCCAATGTATGACATCTTTTAGGATATCAGATGTTTTAACTCTTAAGCCTTATCACATTAAGGATGATATAATTGAAAAGTCTTCTGTTAAGATTCCATCCGCTAAATATGTTGTAGCTTTGAATTCTATATCCAAGGAAATATGGGAAAGGAATGGTGAGAACCTTGGGCATTTCAGTATGGCTCTAATCATACTTAGAATAAAGGAAATGCTACAAAAAAGTGAATTGTTTAATGAGGTAATTGAAATTGATGGAGTTAGACAAGAAAAATGGAAATTCATCACCAGCCATACAGGAAGAAAGACATTTATTACAATTATGATCCAGAAGGGGGCAACACTTGATCAATTGATGAGTATGACTTCCCATAAAACGATTTCCGTTTTAACCAGGTATATTGATAAATTTGCTAATAAGAATAATAGGTTAACTAAACTTCTTGAAGTATGACAGAAAACGCAGCCAGTATCCAGCCATTAATTGTCATTCTAAAAAATATCACGGTCTACGGATTGAATGAATCAGATGTTGAGGAGTGGCTTAAATATCAAATCGAAGACAAATCAGTCGGGAAAAACCCATTTGAAGTTTTAGACTATATCCAAATAAACAATAGGCAACTGACAAGGTGGATTGATAAAGTGGTGATGACCTATAAAACCAGCTTACTTCAAGGCAAGCTTGTTGATGAAAAAATTGAATGGTATTCTGCCGTTGAAGTTTATGAACGGCTTGGGGTCTCAAAGGCTGCTTTCTCAGGATGGGTCAAGAAGGGATATTTCCCAAATTTCAATAAAATTAACCCAAAGAAGATTCTGATTTCTAAAGCCGACTTAGATAAATTTTTTGAACAATTCCCAAAATATAAAAGGAGCTGGGAAGCGAAATATCGGAAATGATTCGATATTATTTCGTATAATTGAGGAATCAATTTTCCGAATATGAATAGAAATATCAACGAATTCAATCTCACATTTGGCGGAAGGGATGATTTAGAAATACATTCTTTCACAACTTCATTGCTAATTATCAATGATTTATTAAAAGAAATCAATTCCGATTTAGGGACCAATAAAAAGATAGAACTTTCAGTCAAAGCATACAATTCATGTTGTTTCGATGTCTATCTACAATTAGTGGCTGATGCTGCAGCTATTGGGATGACTGCTGGTTTATTTGATTCAAATAATCTTAAAATTGCACATGAAATAATTGAAGCATTGGTTTCAATCCTTAATCTCAAAAAAGCTCTTAAAGGTGAAAAACCTAAAGAGATTATGGATATTGAAGAAAATAGAGTTAAAATAGAAGACAATCATGGTAATATTTTTATATTAGAAAAGCCTGTTTTTAATATATTTACTAAGAATGAGGAAGTTAACGATAAAATTGAATCTCTTTTTGATGCGGTAGGAAAAATTCCTTCTGTTGAAAGCCTTACTATTAAAGATAATGCTAATAAAAAAGTATTTGATGCACTTAAAGAAAATGGAGATTTTAAAGTCTTAACGAAGGATAATCCTATTATAGAATCATTAGATGAGAGATTTGCTGACAAACCTGTCCCTGATGTTGTATTATCGGTCTTTAGTATAGTCTTTGACGATACAAGACAATGGGAATTCTTCTATGAAGGCAATCGAGTGCCTGTCAAACTCAAAGATCCAGATTTTATTGACAATGTTTTAATGAGAAAGGTAACATTATTAAATGGAGATAAGCTAAGATGTGATATTATTATTCATCAAAAATTCAATGAAATAGCCCAAGTCTATGAAAATAAAAAGTATTCGATTATTAAAGTCCACGAAATAATTACACCACCTCCCCAACTTAAAATTAATCTGAATGATCAAAATTAAATGTAAACCAAATGAACAAAGAAATTGAAGAAATCAAGAAAGAATACCTTATAAGGGTCAAAAAGGAAATTTCCAAAAAAAGCCCGAATAGAGATAATAGCTTCAAAGGATTAAGTGAAAATTCTAAAAAATTAGTAGAATTTGTGAAGAAACTTAATCCCATGTTCAGTCAAGTTATTAAGGATAAGAAAATTGAGTTAAGTGAAGAAGAATCTCAAATTCTATTAGATGAGTTAATCCCTAAAGTACATGAGATGATAAAACAATATTGGGAAAAGTAATCCTATTGTTTCTTTTCATCAATTTTACAAAAGGCGGTTGCTTTCGCACAATTGACCTTAATTTCATTTACGGTCTCTATTAAGTGGTCAATTTTACAATCAATTTTGTCTATTTTATTTTCCAATTTTTCGTTAAGCTTGTCAGTTTCAACCTTTAAGTTGTTAGCTACGATTTCTACTTTAATTTCATTTTCCGCAAGTCTCTGTTCCATTTCAACGATTTTTAATTCTATTTCTATAAGTTTAGTCCTTATGTAAACGATCCCTCCAATAAAGGTTAATAATAATCCTAGGATGGCAATGAATTCTGTAATGCCCAGTCCAAAAATAGTTGCTGATAATATCATCCGATTTCATCTTCATTTTTTCTATATTCAATCTGTTTTTGATAAGTTCTTGATTGAGTATAAGTTTTAAGCATTAACACTGCTGAAACAGCTGAAAAAGTAGCGATAAGAGTACCTCCATCTTGATACATATAACTAAAAACACTTCCAATGATGAGGATTAAAAAAGCCACAACCTTTGATGTTGTTAGATGCATATTTAAATCTACTTTCATTGAATTATATATTCTGTTTTTAAAACCAGTTTTATCTATTTTTATGGCACATTCAAAAACGCTATAACATACCAAGTATTACTTCCATTACTTTGGACAGTTACTACATCACCCCTTCCAAGTGCTGGTGGTTCAGAAGCATATACTATACTATCACCACTACCATTTGTAACCTTTATACTTAAACTGGAATTTGTCATACTTTTTACATTGATTATTCTACCCGGGAATGATGAAGCAACTGGAAGAACTATTGTAACATTACCAGCTGTGGCATAAGTGCTAACAATTGTAAAATCATCTGTTAATCCAGTGTATGATTGTAAATTTGTTTCAACCAATTTACTTGAAAATCTACCCACATTATTTAGATTATATATATTTCCAGTAACATATAGATTATAATCTACACGAAGATCCCCGTTTTGAATTTTAGTATTACCATCTTCAATCGCTATTCTTATAGCTGGTGCTGCGGCTGCAGGTGCCGTTGTCTTAAAAAACATATTAGAACCATATTTATCAGCGCCCCACCTTTCAGCAGTTTCAACTGATATAGAAGAAGTTTCGTGATTAGAATTTTCGAAATAGCCATACCACTGGATTATTCCTAAAACATCATTATCGTCAACATCATACCCATCTTTATAAAAATTGAATAATGAAGAAATAGAAGCACCGGTTGAAATAGTATTGAAGATGGACCAATTACCAGACATTGTGATTGTAGGATTATCCGGTGGGTCGAAATTTATATTATTACCAGATATTCTAAAATAAGTTTCTCCATTAATGATGTTATCGCTACCAGTTGCTGTTAAAATGTAATTATCATAATTGTTATTTATATTTATTGAATAACCAGAACTACCAGCAGAACCACTTGTTCCATTGATCCCAGATGTGCCACTTGAACCATTAATTCCACTAGTTCCACTATTTCCTGATGTACCTGAAGAACCAGATTTACCTGATGTTCCTGATGTTCCAGTTCCACCACTTGTTCCAGAAGTTCCATTGACACCGGATGTTCCATTTTTTCCTGATGTTCCAGAAGTTCCATTTACACCGGACGTACCATTGACACCAGATGTGCCAGATAAACCACTAGTTCCAGAAGTTCCAGCGGCTCCGGTTTCCCCAGATGTACCTGAAGAACCATTTTTTCCTGATGTGCCTGATGTTCCTGTGGCACCAGAAGTTCCTGATGTTCCATTGATGCCTGATGAACCAGATGTCCCAGCGGCTCCGGTTGCTCCAGATGTACCTGAAGAACCATTTTTTCCTGATGTGCCTGATGTTCCTGTGGCACCAGAAGTTCCAGAAGTTCCATTTACACCGGACGTTCCATTGACACCAGATGTGCCTGAACTACCAGATTTACCAGATGTGCCTGCTGTTCCTGATGTTCCAGCGGTTCCTGCTGTTCCAGAAGTTCCAGATGTACCACTTGAACCAGAAGTTCCTGCTGTTCCACTTGTTCCTGCCGTACCTGATGTACCACTTGTTCCAGAAGTTCCTGAACTACCAGTTTTACCAGATGTACCACTTGTTCCAGCTGTTCCACTGGTTCCTGCTGTTCCTGAACTACCTGCTTTACCTGATGTTCCTGCTGTGCCTGCTGTTCCACTGGTCCCCGCTATTCCACTTGTTCCTGCCGTTCCTGAAGTTCCAGAAGTTCCAGATGTACCACTATTTCCATTTATATTAATTTCCCAATATTCTAATAATCCATTTCCTAAATTTCCAGTTGAAGTAAAAACAAATGCCCCTGTTGTTGGATTGTAAGAATATACAATAGCGTAAAATAAATATTCAGAATCATACGCTATAACCGCATTTTGTCCTGCTGTCCAGGCTAATCCTGTTTCAGCATTCAAATTAACGGTAGTTGGATGTGATGTTGGTATTGATACTTCTGTTGTTGATATTGTTTCATACCTATCACCAGATTTACCAGATGAACCAGATAACCCACTTGTTCCACTTGAACCAGAAACACCACTTGTTCCTGCTGGTCCAGGTGCTCCAACTTGATTAATTGTCCAAGAAGTAAATGTTCCTGTTCCTATATTACTTGATGATGATAATACAAATGCACCAGTAGTTGAACTATATGAAGTAATTGTTGCTTGAAATGAATGTGTTGAATCATTTGCCACAATACAAGTTTGGCCTGGTGTCCAAGATAAAGCGGTTCCACCAGTAATATATATGGTTGTTGGATGTGATGTTGGAATTGCTACTGATGAAACTGATGTAGTTGAATACATATCACCACTTTCACCTGATGTACCTGCTGTTCCACTTGTTCCTGCTGCACCTGTTGATCCTGATGTGCCACTGGTGCCTGTTGCACCACTTGTGCCTGATGTGCCCGAACTACCAGATTTACCTGATGTTCCACTAGTGCCTGATGATCCTGTTGCCCCACTAGTTCCACTGGTTCCTGATGCTCCTGTTGCCCCACTTGTTCCACTGGTTCCTGTTGAACCTGATGTGCCTGAACTACCAGATTTACCCGATGTTCCACTGGTGCCTGTTGCTCCACTTGTTCCACTAGTTCCAGTACCCCCTGATGTACCACTGGTTCCTGATGCTCCTGTTGCCCCACTTGTTCCACTGGTGCCTGTTGAACCTGATGTGCCTGAACTACCTGATTTACCCGATGTTCCACTTGTTCCTGTTGATCCTGTTGCCCCACTTGTTCCACTGGTGCCTGTTGCTCCTGATGTGCCTGATGTTCCAGATACTCCACTTGTTCCATTAGCGCCTGATGTTCCACTTGTTCCAGTTCCACCGCCACCAGTAACACCAGTTACATACATTATTAAACCTGTACTATCCCAAACTAAATATTTATCTGATGTAGTTCCAGACCAAGGTTCTGCTATTGTTAAACCTGAAAGAGTTAAGTTTAATGAATTGGCCGGGGCATCCCTGAAGATTGTTATAATATCTTTAGCATCAGCTTGATTTCTAATCTTGAAATCGCCATTCAATGTTCCTTTAAACTTCCAGTCTCCACCGGATAAATCATCAGTGAATTGGAAAGTTGCACCACCGTTACCACCCATGTTATGAACCTGTATCTTTGGTTCTGTTCCTTTTGTTTGAACTATAAAATCCCTTTGTGAAGCAAAAGTTAAACCGGACCAAGCCATATATGTTGAACCATTACGATATAGTATATCAAATGAACTACCGGGAATAGGAAATGATGACCCTGATGTTCCGGCTGTTCCTGCTGCTCCTGGTGCCCCAATTTGATTTATTGTCCAAGAAGTAAATGTTCCAGTTCCTACATTTGCTATTGACGCTACTACAAAAGCCCCAGATGCTGGATTATATGTTGTTATTGTTGCTGTAAAGTAGTGAGTTGAATCATTCGCTATTATACAACTTTGGCCTGGTGTCCAATCTAATGCTGTTCCACCAGTTATATATTTTGTAGTTGGATGTGATGTTGGTATTGCTATTGAACTTGTTGATGTTGTTGCGTATATATCACCACTTATACCAGCTGTTCCTGATGTTCCAGTTGCGCCTGATGTTCCTGATGTTCCAGTTCCGCCCGATGTACCACTTGTTCCAGTTAAACCTGATGTTCCACTTGTTCCTGATGTTCCTGAACTACCACTTTTACCACTAGTTCCACTGGTCCCTGATGTGCCTGTTGCTCCTGATGTTCCGCTGGTTCCTGCTATTCCTGATGTTCCTGATGTGCCATCAACCCCTGATGTTCCTGATGTGCCTGTTGCTCCTGATGTTCCACTGGTTCCTGCTGCGCCTGTTACTCCAGAAGTTCCAGAACTACCAGATTTACCAGAAGTTCCACCTGTTCCAGAAGTTCCAGAACTACCAGCTTTACCAGAAGTTCCACTTGTTCCAGAAGTTCCTGATGTTCCTGTTGCTCCAGTTGCCCCAGAAGTTCCTGATGTTCCTGTTGCGCCAGTTGCCCCAGAAGTTCCTGATGTACCACTTGTGCCTGTTGCCCCTGATGTACCAGAAGTTCCTGTTGCGCCAGTTGCCCCAGAAGTTCCTGATGTTCCAGTTGCGCCTGATG
>CAYJQB010000009.1:0-6745 GCA_964372205.1 Candidatus Woesearchaeota archaeon
ACTATCTACATTTTCTGATGGTAAGTTTCAGTGGTGTATCAATTCCTAATGCTACTCAAATCGAATGGATCAAAGTTGGTATCACGCAAAAAGAAAGTTTCAGTGGTGTATCAATTCCTAAGGCTACTCAAAGCAGCTAATAAGGCTGGAGATATACAAAAGAAAAAGGTTTCAGTGGTGTATCAATTCCTAAGGCTACTCAAAGCGTATTTTTTATCGCCTTGATTGGCATCATGGTTGTTTCAGTGGTGTATCAATTCCCAAGGATACTTAAAGTCTAAAGCCTGCTATGTCAGGGATTTACTAACGGGTTTAAGTAGTGTATCAATTCCCAAGGATACTTAAAGCCTTAAATCGGCCAAGCATGGCCACATACCCGGAGGTTTAGTCAAAGTGGGCACTCAAAAAGTTAGGGCTATGAAAGTTTCAGTGGTGTATCAATTCCCAAGGATACTTAAAGCGTCATGCCCCAAGACGCGCCTTTATACATGTCAGTTGTTTCAGTGGTGTATAAATTCCCAAGGATACTTAAAGCGCTTGAAGTTCTTCAGGCGGTAATCTTGATAGGTTTCAGTGGTGTATCATTCCCAAGGATACTTAAAGAAATACTCCTTGGATTGGACCTGTTGCTTCATTAGCTTGAGTGGTGTATCAATCCCTAAGGATACTCAAAGTGTGGCATTATAAGCTAACCTCCACTTAGGTACGCGTTTCAGTGGTGTATCAATTCCCAAAGATACTTAAAGACCCATGCTAACTGCCTAGCAAAGCCCCCTTATTGTTTCAGTGTTGTATCTATTCCTGAGGTTACTCAAAGCCGTCATCAAATGACCAGTAGGCGGTAATTTTTCGTTTCAGTGGTGTATCAATTCCTGAGGTTACTCAAAGAATCCTCAACCTCCCGCCGGACCACCATATCAGAGTTTCAGTGGTGTATCAATTCCTAAGGCTACTCAAAGCTATTAACCAAACAGGGGCTCCACCAGATTCATCGGTTTCAGTGGTGTATCAATTCCTAAGGCTACTCAAAGTCCTGGATACACTCTGGAAACGGTATCAAGGTAAGGTTTCAGTGGTGTATCAATTCCTAAGGCTACTCAAAGCGTATGTCATCTGTGATGACGAAGTAATTTTAAAGTTTCAGTGGTGTATCAATTCCTAAGGCTACTCAAAGAGTGATTGTATAGATGTAGATTTGACATATTTGAGTTTCAGTGGTGTATAAATTCCTAAGGTTACTTAAAGAATAATATTCCAGGTGGCACTGGACAGGATCAAGGTTTTAGTGGTGTACCAATTCCTAAGGTAACTCAAAGTGTCCGCAATATGGACGCCGCTGCTAACAAGGAAACGTTTCAGTGGTGTATCAATTCCTAAGGCTACTCTATGTTTATCCAGATTCTTGACGAGCTTCTTGAAAATGGATTTAGTGGTGTATCGATTCCTTTGGTTACTTTAAGAGTGTTGCTCTTTCGGAAAGGGGTGCTCCTTCGGGTTTTAGTGGTATATCGATTCCTGAGGTTAGGTTATGTTATACGTATTCTTCGATGACCCGGAAGATTTCAAGTTTCAGTGGTGTAACTATTCCTAAGGCTACTGTATGCTAAAAATAAAACCAAAGGAGGAAAAGCCCTGACTGTTTCAGTGGTGTATCAATCCCAAAAGTTACTCTAAGAATTCGGATTCGAGTGTCGGGTCTCGCCTTTGCATTTCAGTGGTGTATCAATTCCTTCGGGAATAAATATTTACCTGTTCCTTTGATAGTGATTGTTCTGATCGAAACAGACTTAAAAACTATATATTAGACAATTCTATCAATATTTCAAAGAACATGCGTTATCTCTCCATATCCCAGAGATACCGCCTGGCCTAATCTCATACAATGTGGTAGATAAACATTTGCAACAAAATCAATTTCATAGGCATGCAGTTTTCCTCCATGGTAAGTGGTCTTCAATCCCGACTTTTTAAATGAGTTCACTTTAACTGATATAAAATCATTTTCTCCTACTTCCATTCCTGCCACTCGTATTAAAAAGGCTTTAATGTTTCCGTAAAGATATTTTTCAAGTCTGTCGCTTATGGCAAACTGGCTTTTCAGTGAAGCGATTTCTTCCGTGATTTCTTTTTTGACTAACAGGTTATCGGTATGATAGTGATAATATATTTGAGTTATCTCAGGAATATACTGTTCGTAGCTCCTAATAATATTCTGCGGTACGTTTCCGATGCTGTTTTTAAACAATTCATACCAAATCTCTATCGCCCTGACTTCCTTTTCGCCAACTGCAGTAAACGATGCAGCTCCCCTGTACAGTGTAAACTGAATCCCAGAATAAGCAATCTGGTCGTTGTGAAAAATGTCAATCGGAATCAGTTCTTTTTCAAACAGCTCCTTATTTTCTTCAGCCAGTGCAAGCATGCCGTTGTAAAATGCAGTCCTCAGCCTGGTATTGTCAGGAATTGTTACATCAAGGAGGTGGAGGGTGAGTATTGGAATTTGCGTCATCGTTAAAAGGTGATTAATAATCTATTATGCTGATTTTCCGTAAATCAGTTTTCTAAAATCTAGTAAGTCAATCAGATTTGCAAACAAGGTGGCTGGTTTATTTGAAAAATTAATTAGATAAATAAAATCTTTAAGTTCATCTGATTTGCTAAACCGTCCATCAAAATCATCAGAACCAAAATACAGGAAAGCCACCTTCTTCTGACATGTTTCTTTAACTAAATCTATCAGGCCCTTTTTAAGTTGAACTTGATTAAAATCCCAATTATCTTCAGTATCTGAAGGTATTCTGTTATTATCCAGTATCACTACATCGAATTGTGATAAAATATTGTAATCAAAACCTTTAAAATCTTCCGGTTCAATAATCTTTGGGTAGTTGTTAAATTGATTTAGGATCTTCTTAAAATTTACTTCAATGCTAGTATTTCTTTTATTGATGATTAAGATTTTAGAATTGTCGAGTAAAAACTGTTCCTTGTTATGTTTTTTAACTATGTCTACAAGAGATTTTTCATTTTCTTTTAAAACGTTTTCAAATCTCTCTCTAATTTCTCGTTTGACGAATTTTATTCCTAGAATCGCTCCGAGAAATCCAACAATAAGAAAAATAGATGCCACCCAATTGATGATAGATTCTTTTGCTGTAAATATTTCTTTTGCAGTTATATAAGTTTCGTTTGCATGGCTCAATGATTCGTTACCAATATTTACAAGGTGCCTAATTGAATCTATCCTTTCATTCAGGGTTGCTATGTCTTCTTTATATTGATTATCTACTGTTTTTGTATTTGAACTTTGAGAAACAACATGCAATGAGCAAAATGTAATCAAAATGATTAATAGTTTTTTCATAGTTCAATAATTTTATTCAATTATTACCTGGTTTATTTTTCCTTGATTGGTTACCTGATGGACCGTCACTTCAATTTCCTTACCTTTCGGAAACACTTTTTTGAACTTGTTAACTAGCTGAATGGAAGGATAAAAGATACCCTTGTATTTGAAACATACTTCTTTTTCCTCCAGAAAATAGGCTATCAATTTTGTTTCATCCTTAATGATGGGTTCAATGTGATTATTAAAACTGGAATCTTCATCAATTGTGAAACCGGGCAGGCTTAATTTTACCCAGCCAAACATCTCATTGCTATCATTAAGCACCCTGGTGTGAGGAAAATTCCTTCGCTTTTCTTCGTCATGGAACAATAATTCCAGAACTTTCTTTTGTGCCGCTTCGGATAATACAGGCAGAATTACCTGGTAAAGATAGGTCTTGCCCTTGCCTAACCTTAAAATCGCATATTCACCCTTTGCATTATTAATCAGTATTTTTAAATTTTTTAACTGGTGGAGGATTTCTTTGGAAATTGATTCACCAGAAGCTTTCAACAGATTAATTTCAAAGTCAATAAATAATTCAGTTATTCGGTTAATTACCTGGAATAGTTCTGTGATTCCGTTAGTTTTCAGGTTACCAAAATAGTCATTCAACCGTTCATCACTAATGTTTATTAAGCTGTTTAGCTTTGCATCCTTATTTATGCATTCTCGTAGATTGTCAAGGCCTTCTGTTTTTACACCGAAAAGATGAACTCTTTTACTCACTTCTATGGAAACAAAGTCATCGTCTATGGGAACTGAATCTTCAACCCGGAAGTGATGAAAATCCTGTTGCAGCCATTCATCCTCAGTTGCCTCAATTTTGTTACTTATAAAATGAAGCTTTTCTTCTTGCAAAATGATTTGTTCAATGTCTTCTTTAAGTTCACTATCTCTTGCAATCAAATCAGCGAAAACCAAATTACGTATTGCTCCTTTGAGACTGCTGCCGGGGATATATTTCTTTCCTCCGGTATTTATGGCGGATTCAAGAATATTATTGCTTTCCGGATTGAATGTTTCTGCATTAAGCTTTATTTCACGCGTATATCGGATGTCCTTTTCGATCCCGTTCTTTACAAAAAAATCCCAGATATGAGTCTGCTCTGCATAATTCAGGATAAAGGTGATATAATCATTGTATATACCTTTTGATTTAAGAAGCGCCAGAAGATGCTCCTGGTCAATGATCCGGATAGTATTATTGGTGCAAACATATTCCCCTACTGAAGTAATTTTTAAGCCATCTCCAATGTGCAAGGGGGAAATTGTGCTGATGATTACTGGTTGATTAATCATGGTTGACCTTGTACTTAAGTTTCACGTTGAATGCTCTTCCGTTGCGGAGTACTGTATTTTCTTCGAAATCAGTGCCGATGGCCACCAGTCTGCCTTTAACTTCAGCGGATTTCAATAAAGCGCCTTCTTTTATCATTCTTACCACCTTCAGAAGTTCCTTTCCATTATGACCACCACCTCTTAACAGGGTTTGAGAATATTCAATCTGAGGTAGATCATCTTCTGTTGGATTTAACAAAGACATATTAGTAAAGCCTCCTGATAATGTTGGGTCATTGGAAATGTTCATGTTGATTTCATCCAGCACAGGTTCCTGCATTGTTCTTCCTGTATGGCTTTTCTCCCCTCCGATCCCGCTATACCTCAATATTTGAATAATTTTTTTTAGTTCATTTTCATTGAATTCCGGTTTAAGATCATAAAATGAATAGAACCCAATTTCGACATCTTCAATTTTACCTATCTCCACATCCGCCTGGTAGTAGATGCTGTCGTCTTCGCTCATTTTTCGGATCGGATTTTTAGGAATATCAACAATATTGTAGATCCAATCATCTTCTTTTAAACCAATCTGATCGAATTCTTCAGAAGTCAAAACAATTTCCTTATTCTGGAGAAATCTGTAGTTTTCACTTTCAGTCCATGCTTTGGTTTCAAATCCTTTCTCCCATACACCCAGCGAAACCATATTAACTTTAGCCCGCAATTTATGTTTACCGTCGTGTGGACTAAAGAGGTCAATGAAACCTGGTTTTGGTAAAAGGTAGATTATTACATCACCTTTCTTGAGATAATAAAATAAGGATGAAATGGTAATAGAGCCTTGTTTGTATAATTCCACAAAACTTTCGGCATTGTCATTAACATTTGCACAAATATTTACCATCGCTGAAAACAGAGTGTCAGAATGCATGAAGGCAGAGGTCGAACTTAAAGCCACGTTACTGTCGATCTTGAATTCTCCGAAATGGAAATGCGAGTGAGGTTCAAGAGGTATCCTAATGACTTTCATTGGTCTTCAGGTTAAGGTCGAAATCTATATCTGAATAAACAATCGTACCATCTTTATGAAACTCTATTTTCTGTAGCGGTTCAAAATTAAGGCTTACTTTCCCATAACCACGGGTGCCACTGCCGCCGAGATAGTCATTTTCAAGGAGTCTGAAACCCAATCTCAACTTTTCTAGTAATTGCTTTTCAGAAAAATGCTGATTGGGTTTGATTTGGAATTTATCATTTGTTCTTGAATTATAAGAATCATAAATATCAATAATCATATCGAGTCCAAATAAAGCACCCCTAACAACCCTTTCAATAGTTCTTGGTTTCGCAGCACCAGTTAGCCTATTTATGGTATTTTCTGATTTTTCCTCAAGATTCAATTCGCTTTTATAATCATTCCCGAGAAAGAATGCGTCTCTTACTATTAAATGGCCCGTGTTCCGAAATTTACCTTTCGCTCCATCACCAAATAGAATGAAAGTTTCATCCAGATCTTCTTCAAGCTTTTGATATCCCAATTTTCTCGCAATCAGATCTCTGAGTTTTCCTTTCAGAGAACTGCCTGGTATATATGGTTTCTTTGTTTTCCGGTCCTTAACCACAGCCTTATCAATACCACCGATTTCAAGCTCAACTTCAGACCCTCCAATATGCATGCCAGTCTCAAGAGTGATAGTACCTTTAATTTGTATTTTATGAATTAAGTTCATGAGTTTAATTTTTTATAGTTGAATAATATTTGTGGAATGCAACAAGCATGTCCATAAACTCAAGAAAACTTGTCTCTTTACCTGAGCTAATGGTTTTCTCGAGGAGCTCCCGGATAAATTTTACCAAGCCTCTTTGATTTGCTTCATCAAGTTTGGCCTCCATATATGCTAATGTCGGAATTATTCTACTTAAATTTTGATCGTGTTTTTTAACCTCAAGAAGAATATTTCTTATCTGCGAATATGAAAGTGGCTTTTGTCTTTTGCCTTTTTCATCTTTTTCTTTAAAATGATTTTCTAAAAACTTGCGGGTAGCAGTGATTAATTTTAATGTTTCTTTTCC
>CAYJQB010000010.1:0-6438 GCA_964372205.1 Candidatus Woesearchaeota archaeon
GACCACTCCCTTTTAATTCACTCAAGAAAATGGCGAATGCCCTCCAATACATACTTTCCCTTGATGACCGCATGAGCGGCAAGTTGAAGGCATTAGGCATCAACTCCGATCAGGCCCTCAATAAGTTTGCCGGGCTTCAGAAGCAGGCAATTACCGTTTCTACCAACTTGAACACAATGGGCCGGTCGGTTTCTACGTTGACCGATAAGCTCAATCTGATGCGGGCCGAGCGTGACCTGATCCCTGATAAGAACATCCGGGATATCCGTCGTTATAATACCGAGATTGGCAAGCTGGAACGGCAGATCGGCAAGCTCCAGACGACTAACAACTCCTCCCGGCTTAAGTCTTTGACCCAGGATGCTATATCAAGCCTGCCGGGTGCCGGTTTTATCACCAACCCGGTAGTGGCTGTTACAGCTGCCGTGGGCTTTATGACCAAGCAAGCCCTGAACTTTGATGAAGGGATGGCAAAGATTAACACGACTGCCCAGCTCTCAGCTGATAAGCTTGCCATTTTAAAGGATCAGATCCTGAAAGTGGGCAAGGACATGAAGGTCGACCCGGCACAGTTGACACCCACTTTTGAAAAGATACTCTCCCAGGTGGGTGATGTGGACGTATCCATGAAGATTTTTGAGCAGACGCTCAAAGGCTCCAAAGCAGGTTTTACTGATGCCGCAACGGTGGCCGATGCGCTTGCGCAATCGGTGTCGGCGATTGGATCAAAGAACGCCAGCGCTCAGCAGGTACTTGACGTGCTTTTTGCCGCAAAGAGGGTCGGGGCTGGTGAATTCAGAGATTACGCACAGTATGTTCCCGGACTGATAGCAGACGCCCGCAACTTAGGGATTGCTTTCCAGGACACAGCGGGCATATTTGCTTATATGACGGCAAAAGGAAACTCGGCTGAGCGTTCGGCCATGCTGATGCAGAATGCTTTTACTGCCCTGAGCAAAGGAGAGATTCAAAAAGGCCTGAAGGGTGCCGGGGTGAACGTCTTTGATAAGGCAGGCAATATACGGGCCATTGAGGATATCATGGGCGATCTGAGTGCAAAGCTTCAGTCCCTGGGATCGGATGCGGCCCGGTCAAACTTCCTGGAGAAAATAGGCCTGAAGGATGCCCAGGCAAAGAGCGCCTTCAGCGTGTTAACCTCCGAAGTGGATAAGTTGAAGACTTCCCTGTCCGCAACCCGAAACGCAACCGGGGAGGCTGACCAGGCTCTGAAGTTTGCCATGAATAATGCACAAACTTTAAGTGAGCTGTGGTATGCTTTAAAGGGATCATTAACTGAAGCGGGCGGTGGCTTTGTTGAATTGCTCAAGCCAATACTTACACTTGGAGGTTATGTGATGGATGTGCTCGGGCCAGTACTCGGATGGGTTGGTAAGACCTTAGGCTGGATTGTAAATGGCCTGAAGGAGGGTAATCCGGTTGTGATAGGAATGGCCGTGGCAGTTGGACTATATACACTTGCTAATAACGGTCTGGCCATATCCTGGGGAATTGTTTCAGCTGTAACCGGTGTGGCGACAGCGGCTCAGTGGCTCTGGAACGCGGCCATGTTGGCGAGCCCTATTGGCTGGATCGTGTTAGGAGTTGGAGCTCTTGTTGGAGGTGTACTCTGGGCATGGAAAACCTTTGAAGGCTTCCGGAAATTTTTATATGGCCTCTGGGATTCCTTCAAGCAGGTATTCACTAACATAGGGAATTTCTTTAAGAAGATATTCGAGCCTATCGGCGAGGCTATCCAGGCGTTTAAAGAAGGCCGGTTTGGCGACGCGGCGAAGGCCGTCGGAAAGATGGTGTTCAACCTGTCACCCGTGGGCATGATCACCCAGGCGGTCAAATTCACAGCTGAAGGAGGCCTGACAAAAGGAGTGAGCGAGGCCTACCAGAAGGGAGCCGCTAAAGGGATCAGAGCTGATAAAGAAGTCTCCAATCAAAAAGAGCACCCCTTAGTTATGGCACCGCCGGTGATCCCTCAGGGAGAGCAAACGCAGCCGGCAGCTTCACAGGGAGCCGTCCCGGTTATTAATAACCAGGTGCAGGTAAACCCTGGAATAAACATCATCAATCCAGGCAATGCAGACAAGGCGAATCCCTGGTCAGAAGCCAACCTCATACCTGGAGCTGAGGAGACCAAAACCAATACCAAGGCTTATGATCCCGATAAGGAGACTAAGGAGATCAGCAAAACGGAAGAGGCCATAGCCACCGGTGGGCAGAAATCCCAGAATTTCACCATCAACATCGGCAAGATCATTGAAAAATTCACCGTCGAAAATTCCAATGGTGACACCGTCGAGGATATTCAGGATAAAGTGCTTGAGGGCATTATGAGAGCGTTAAACATGTCGCAATCGGTAGCCAATGGATAGAGTCACTTTCAATCCGGATAAGGACGGTCAGGCTTTTGACCAGGTCGTGATCTCTGGTGACTCCCAGGGCAAATACATCGAGTCCTACCAAAATGGCCTCCCGATGATTATGCCGGTGCGGTTCAAGCTCTCAGGCTGGGCCGATTGGTGGACGATCCCCATTGAACCCCAGGTGAGCATCTCCGGAGGCAACGTCATTGCCAAACGATCAGTGGCCAAAGCGAAATATCGCGGTACCATAAAAGAACGCTGGACTCAGGACGATTACCAGGTGACGATTGAGGGGATGTTGATCAATACCGAGAGCGACATCGAATTTCCTGAAGCAGACCTTTCCAGGCTCCGCCAGGTTTGCGAGGCAGCCGAGGCTGTCCAGGTTGACTGTGACCTACTCAAGTATTTCGACGTGTACAAAGTAGTGGTCGAAAGCTATGACTTTCCCTTTACCCAGGGCGATAACAAGCAGCGCTATTCTCTCAAGTGTATCAGCGATGATTTAACCGATGTGTTAACCGAAGAGGAGCAACTCTAATGTACGATATCTCCTGGCATATTACCCTTGGAGGCTACAAGCTTATGCTTTTGGACTTTGCCGAGATACACTCCTCGGTAGACCTTTTGGCAGACACGGCTACGATCAAGCTCCCGGCCATGAACCTGAATAAAAGCCTGGGTGTGGAAGCCAGGCTGAAGATCGGGGACGCTGTGGTGATCCAGACCGGGTATGATGGCAAGCTGGAGACAGAATTTGAAGGATATATCCAGCGGATCGGCACCGATGACGGCTCCATTACCCTGAATTGTGAAGACGGCCTGTACCAGTTCCGCAAGCCGGTGCCGGATAAAGCCTTTAAAGCCTCCAAAGTAAGCGAAGTCGCCGGGTATGTGGCCTCCCAGATCGGGGGCTTTACAGTGGATTGCAATTACGACTTCACTTATGATAAGTTCATAATAAGCCGGGCCACGGGCTATGATGTGCTTAAAAAGCTCCAGGAGGAGACTAAGGCCAATATTTACCTTAAGGGAACGGAGCTACATATTCATCCGGCGTACATTGAGAAATTTGGCGAGGTGAATTATGACTTTGCCCGTAACATCGAAAAAAGCTCCCTGACATACAAGCGAGCCGACGAGCGCAAGTTCGAGGTTGAGGTCGAAGGCATCGCCAAAGATGGCAAGCGCGTGTCAGTCGTGATCGGGACTCCGGGAGGGGATAAACGTTCAATCAAGATTTATGGAGTGAGTGATACCGGTGCGCTCAAGGCCCGGGGTGAGGAAGAAATGAAAAGGCTGTCATACGATGGCTATGAAGGATCAATCACTGGCTGGTTTAAACCGGTTTGTCGCCCGGGCTTCACCGCCAACCTCAAGGATGCAGACTACCCTGAAAAAGACGGCGGGTATTACGTACCGGCTGTAACCACCAAGATAAGCAAGGCAGGCATTGAGCGCACAATTCAACTGGGACAAAGGCTAAGCTGATGGATAAATACGCACGATTAGCGGAATTACTCAAGCAGGTGGCCGGAACTCCAACCGGAACCCCGTTATTTTATGCTGAAGTGAAATCGGTTGAAGGCGACAGCTGCACGATCACTTATGCCGACCTGGATATCGATGAGGTATCCCTCAACGCCACCCGATCCGGTGTCGCCGATAAGCTGATCATCACCCCAAAGATCGGAACAATGGCCCTGATCGGTTCCCTGTCCGGTGACCTGAGAGACCTGGTCATGCTGAAGTGTGATGAACCCGAGCTGATCTCCTATACGTATGGCGGGCTGGAAGTGATCATCGATTCAACAGACTCCAAGGTTTCTGTAAAAAACAACGATATCTCCCTGGTGGATCTATTCACCTCCATTATGGACATTATTACCAATCTAACGGTGTCCACTCCAAACGGCCCCTCAGGCACTCCCTTGCCTCCGACCATCATGGCCATAGAGCAGTTTAACCTGGACATGCCTAAACTCTTAAAATAGTCATCAAATGCTCAATAAAGCAGCGTTAAAAGCAGAAATACAGGCCATCATGACCGACATGAGAACCAGGGAAGAGAATGCGGACTCTGAGTACGCAGATCGCCTGGCAACTGCCATTGATACCTACGTCAAAGGGGCGCAGGTAAATACGGGCATCCCGGTGGCCACGACCGGAAGCGCGACAGCTCAGACAGGATTCACCACAGGCCCGGGAGCCTTAAGTTAAAGCCATGAAGGATATATTGCTCGCATCGGATTTTGACCTTTTCATCTCCTCAGGAGACCTGGTTATCGGAGACGCCACAAACCAGCATCAGGCTATACTGCTGAAGGCTGGCCCGGGAGAGATCAAGCAGCAACCCACCACTGGAGTCGGCATGGAGGCTTTTCTGTTGGATGAAGATAAATCGCTTTTGCTTCGTGAAATCCGATCACAATTTACAAAAGACGGGATGCGGGTTTCTCGGGTTTCGATCACAACAAACGGAAGTTTAACCATTGATGCCACCTACAAATGAGAGTAATTATCGCAGCTGAAAAGCAAACCGTGTGGGATATCGCCCTGCAAAGTATGGGCACCTGTGAAGCCGTCTTTGATATCCTGGCCCTTAATGCCAATCTAAGGCCTGATCAAGAGCTGATCGCAGGCGCTGAGGTACTTGTACCCGATTTGCCCACAAAGCCTCTTGTTGTGGCTTATTACGAAGCAAACAATATAAAACCGGTCAGCGGGATCGCTGAATTATAATCATGGCCAGAACTATCGCTCAAATATATGATGCCCTCAATACGGTGAAGTCGAACATGACCGAGCTGTCGGCCCTGGTAACCGAGTCGACTGGCGTTCCGGTGGACAATTCACAAAACCTTATCCTGGATGCATCCAGTGGCTCAAAAGTGGCAAAGTGGAGGCTGTGGCTGTGGATCATAGCGGTGGCCTCCTGGGTTATTGAAAACATCGTCGATAACCGCGTCACTGAAATCAGCGCGATCGTCAATGGCCTGCGGCCTCATACACTGGACTGGTACGAATCCGAAACCCTGAAGTGGCAGTATGGCCATGAATTAGCCTGGATAAACGATGATCATTGGGGCTACCTGGTAGACGATCCCGCTGCCCGTATTGTGGCCGCTGCCTCGGCAGCGACAAATGAAATGGGTGAGGTCGTGATTAAAGTGGCCAAACAGGTAGGGGCTTTCCTGGAACCGCTGACTGAAGGAGAGGTCGAGGGCCTGGTGGCCTACTGGAAGAAGTGGAAAGATGCTGGAGTTAAGATCGTGATCGTAACTGAGGAATCCAACGTGCTCAAGATCCAGGCCACTGTCGTACGTAATCGACTGGTTCTTGCCGCGGATGGAACATTGCTCAGGGACTCCTCCATCAACCCATTGACAAATGCCCTGGCCGACTACATTGATAATGTGCCCTTCAATGAAATCATCCGGATCACTGATATCGAAGCCGCTGCCAAACTGGCTGAAGGCATTACTGACTTTGTGATTACCTCCCTGGAGATCCGGCCCGGGGATGTGGTGGCCTGGACGGTTGTTAATCGGGAGGTAATACCCTCCTCAGGCTTTGCCCGCATTGATTATGCCGTATCAACCTTTACTTACGTTGATGAATAATATATCTCTTTACCGGATCCTGTATTACCACCTGCCACATGCACTGCGCCAGGTGAAAATATTAGGCTTGCTCAAGCTCTCAGTTTCATACCTCCAGATGATCACACTGCGACTGGATGAACAAACGCTTGAGGCTCGTCGGCTGGCCTGGATGACTCCCCAGGTTTGCTTTATTGAAAAGTACCTACAGATTCATTTCGGGGATAATACGATCAAAATTCTTGATGTCTCCGACATTGAGCAATACGCATTTTTGACCGGGGATGTCACCGGCATGGTGGCTGAATACCTGGCCCGGGTGACCGCCGATGGAGGCACAGTCCAGGCCGATGCCAACGGAGCTTATGGGTACCTGGCTGAAATGATCAATGACCTGGGAGGCGACGCGGCTACCAATGACTTATTCCTCACCGACGAGGGCACGATCATGTACACCTCAG
>CAYJQB010000011.1:0-5914 GCA_964372205.1 Candidatus Woesearchaeota archaeon
ACTGCTACATGGTAAGCGCAGTATGGGAAAGCGAAACTGACCAGTGCGAAAGCGCCTTTACGGAGGAAGTTTGCGACATCTGGACCAGCATCGGCGACCCGACTGCAACTTCAGGCAGCTTCAGCATGTACCCGAACCCGGCTGATGACCATGTGTTCATCACCACCTCGGGCGACCTGAAGAGGGTAACGGTTTACAATGCCTTAGGCCAGCTGGTGATTGATGAGATCACCACCGGCAAGCAGTATGAACTTTCCACTTCCAATTACACCATCGGTGTATACATGGTAAGGGTAGAGACTGCAGAAGGTGTTACCACCCGCACGCTTACCGTACAGAGATAATCTGAAAATCAACAGATAATGCAAGGCCGGTTACTTCAGGTAACCGGCCTTTTTTATTTATTTTCCTGACCATGCAACCAAGTGCCCGGAATTTATGTCTTAGAGTTACATTCAGAGCATAAATGCAGAAACCGGTTCAGTTTTCCAAAATAATTAACAGAAAATTGGCTTCTCAAGAAAAAGTTTAGCTTTGCAATGCGAAAAAAATGAGTTATTAATTTTATAAATATTTGTATAATATTTTCTGAAAGCGGGATTCTTGTTGAAAAATATTATGGCAAGCAGGTTTTTGAAGTCGATTTTCTTTTCATTTAAATTCATCAGGGATTTAATGAATAACCTCTCCGGCAAGCAAAACGGAGAATTGAGCAGTCCTTCCTTATTGACCTTCATGTCAGTTTTTCCTGGATTAAATAAATTCAGGTAAGTTTTAATCAATCAAGCATTTCATAAGTAAGGAAGAATTATTTATTAATTGAGTAAATAATAATATGGGCGAAACTTTTTAAAGCCAGCAATGGCACACATTCTAATTTCTAACTAAATTAACTTAAGCATGACAAACATTACAAAAAGTTGGCTCTTGAAAACCCTTATGTTTTCAATGGCAATCTTTTTGGGCCTAAGCAGTACTTCCTGGGCTCAGGGGGTAAAGGTCCTGAAAGATCCTTCCACGATCACCATCGTGCCGACTTCACCGGAAGGTGGACGGGCCGTTGGCGATGATTGTACTGACCCTATTGTTGTCAGTGTTCCTGCGGCTCTGCCTTACAGCGACGCTAACTACACATGCGGAAGAGGAAATGTTTATTCATTACCATCTTCAGGATGCATGTCCTATTACACAACCGGAGAAGATTTGATCTACCGGTTGGATGTTTCTGCCAACACTACTGTCACCCTTACAATGAATTCCAACGGGACCACATATCCTGGAATGGGTTTATTCCTTGGATGTCCCAATGTTGGAACTTGTATTGCTGCAGCGTACAATTCCGGATCCAACAACAACGTCATTTCAGGCGTTTCGTTGACTGCCGGGAATCAGTACTATGTCATGCTCGATACCTGGGCATCACCCAGTTGTATCCCTTCGCTGACATTTACTATTGTCGCTGAAGTTCCACCTCCACCACCTCCTCCTGGAAGTTGTGATTACACTATTTCATTATATGATACTTATGGTGACAGCTGGAATGGCTGTACTATCGATGTATTGGTTGATGGCATTGTCAGGTTAAATGACAAGACCGTATCAAGCGGTTATGGCCCTGCTACCTTTACTTTCCCGGCAAACACCGGAGCTGTTATTACAACTTCGTTTACTGCCGCTTCCTATCCTAATGAATGTTATTATTATATCTATAATTCAGACGGAAACCAGGTATGGTATGCCCCTGCTGGCAGTTACAGCGGCCCGGCTAATATAGTACCGGGACAGCTTTATGGTGTCTGTCCGCTGCCTCCGGGTGATGTCGAAGGTTATGTATTTAATTATGATGGCCTTGCTATTTCCGGCGCTACTATTGGCGTTGAAGATGGCCCGACCACCACTTCCGGTCCTGATGGCTCATACCTGCTTACAGGTATCCCTGCCGGTGACGTAGCTATTTCCTGCGGTAAAGCGGGTTATAACACAACAACTGATATTGTTACTATTATCGAACTTGGACTCGTATCTCACGATTTTATACTGACCCAGCCTAATATGATCGTTAATCCTCTGTATATCGAGGAAACACTCAACCCGGGCGAATATTTCACCACTTCATTAAACGTCCTTAACAATGGCACCGGTCCGCTGGACTGGGCAGCCGAGGTAGTTTACCCGGAAACGGTTAACATGGATGGTGGTAATGTTATTATCGAACAGGTCGATCCTAACGGCCCTGCTTCCATCGGTTACGGTGAAATGACAGGTGACGGAAACCGCGATCTGATGTTTTGTCCTGACGGAAGTATTTTCAGTATTCCTCCCGTTGGTTCCACCAATGCATACACTTCAACAGCAAGCGCCGGTTACAAATGTTACCAGAGCTTCAGCGGTTTGGAAAACTCGATCGGTAGTGTTAATTTCTGGGGCGTATTTGCCGGTTATACTTTACCGACCACCCCGGGTAACTTTACCATCGAATTCTATGCTGCAGGTTCAACACCTGGTGCATTAGTATACGGTGAAACCCAATCGCTTGTTGGTGTTAACACTGGCCAGTTATTACTGGGCAGCTACCAGATTGGTCTGTTTACCGCAGTGCTGACAGGAGATCCTGTAGAACTGACCGAAGGATGGGTTGCCGTACAATGGCAGTCGTCCCCGACTTTCTACTGGAATAACACCTCAGCCGGTGCTGGTTTCCCAGCTTATCAGAACACTGTTTCCCTCCCTGAAAGACTGGCAACATGTCTTGGCGGAGCAGGTGGTGCCGGAAGCTGGCTTACCTTAGATTATTATGAAGGCCAGGTCCCCGGATTCGGTGGCGTTGCTAATATCCCTACCCATCTCGATGCAGCCGGAACACTCCCAGGAGAAGTTTACACTGCCGATGTGGTCTTTACCTCTAACCCTAATGTAGCTACTATCACTGTTCCCGTAACCATGATCATCATGGGTAACGAACTGGTCGCTCCTGAAAATCTCGAGGTCGAACTCGTAAATGATGTTTTAGGCCAGGTAAACCTGACCTGGGAATGGAACGGCGATGATTTCCAGTTCTTCATGATCAAGCGTAACGGCGTGATCGTTGGAACAACGACGAATACCTATTATACAGATATCCTCCCGGATTATGGCGATTTCTGCTATACCGTCCAGGCTGTCTATGATGAAGGTGCTACCTCACCGGCCGGCCCCGAATGTATCGAATGGCCGAACCCGGTTCTTTTCGTAAGCCCGGATGATCTCCACGGATGGGTATGGGCTGGTTTCACAGTTGATGTGTATACCACCATTTCCAACCTCGGCCAGGGAACCCTTGCTTATTCCTTCCCGGAATTTGCAGCACTTGACCTGATCAACAATCCTGATATCGAACATAATACCCCGGGTACCCCAATGGAAACCCGTCAGCTCATCCAGGAAAAAGGTGACGAAAGCCTCAATGGCGCAGGTTACCCCATCGTCCTCGGTGCCGGCGGTCCGGATGAATTCGGTTATATTTGGATCGATAGCGACGAAGATGGCGGACCGGTTTATAACTGGATCGATATCGCTGCTACCGGAACTTCGGTTTCTACTTCAACATTAGGTGATGACGGAAAAGTCGGTCCCTATACCGTTGGATTTGATTTCGAATTCTATGGTGAAGTGAAAAACCAGTTCTGGATCAACAGCAACGGTGCCGTTAGCTTTAACTCTTCATATTTTACCTATACTAATTCAGGCATCCCGACCAACAACGCATCATATGTTGATTTCATCGCCGGTTTCTGGGATGATATGTATTCAGCCTATGCCGGATGCGCAGTTTATTATCAGTCATTCCCCGATTACCTGATCGTCCAGTATGATAACACTTCACGCCTTGGCGCCAGTGCATATACGATGGACATGCAGTTCATCCTTTACAGGAACGGAAAAATCAAGATCCAGTATAAGGACATTACTTCAGGATTTACTATGAACAGCGCTACTACCGGTATCCAGTCGTCAGATCCGGCGCTCGGATTACAGGTAGCATTCAATGCCAATTATGTACATAATAACCTGGCTTTACTCTTCAGCTTGCCGGCAGACTTCATTATCGAAGTTCAACCAGCATTCGGTACCATCGCTGAAGGAGAATCACAGGATATCACTATTACATACGATTCCCAGGACTATGAACCGGGTGACTATACCCAGGAACTGGTACTGGAATCCAACGATCCCAACAACGAGACCTACATTATTAATAACACCATGCATGTTTACGTACCTGCACAATTCGCCGGTAATGTAATCGATAACGACAACGGCGATCCTCTGCCGGGTGTTAAAGTAACTGCCGGTCAATACCAGACCACAACTAACGATGATGGTAACTACAGTTTATTTGTTGACCAGGGTGAATACGATGTCGTATTCGAGAAACTGGGCTACATGAGCATTACTGTTGCCGATACCTTTGCACTGGCCGGAATTGTAACCCCGATCAACATAGGTATGTGGGATAATAACTACGCTCCCGGCATGGTCCATGCAGAAGTTATGGACAATGACACATGGTGTGAAGTGACCTGGACTTTACCTGAAGGACCATACGAAATCGTAATGGACGACGGTGAAGCTGATGATTTCTTCATCTATGCAAATGCAGGTGGCATGAACGCCGTTAAGTTCACCCCCGCCAACTACCCAGCCGCTATTATCGGTGGCCAGATCTATGTTGGTGATGGTAACTTCCCGGGACCGTTTATCGGCACCCAGTTTGGCGTTGCTATATTTGATGATGACGGCGCCAACGGCCTGCCGGGCACTATGCTCGACTCCACCGGCGTTACCGTTAACAACTACGGATGGGTTAGCTTTGACTGGCTGAGCGCTTCGATCGAAGACGGTAGTTTCTACCTTGCTATGATCCAGGTTGCACCTGCACCTTTTGCAGCCCCAATCGGCGTCGATACCGACAACCCGACCTACTTCCGCAGCTATAGCTTCCTCCAGGGAGCACCGGATTGGGTTCTCTCCCCGCTGCAGGATTTCATGATCCGCGCATGGGTAGATGGTCCTGAAGGTGATGCTCTTGCTGAAAATGCAGGTAGCAAAATCTGGAGAGCTACTCCGAAAGTACCTGCCAACTGGCAGAAATATGGTATGACCCAGAGCGGCACACTGCCGAAGGTTATGCCCGGATATGAGCGTAACGATGTAAAATACAGGGGAGTAGAAGGAATGAGCAGCCGCGATGTTTCAATGTACCGCGTTGCCCGTTATTCTGACTTTGATCCGAACGGATCACCGGCAGCCGGAACGTTAAACGAACTTGCCTCCACCGGTAACCTGTATTATAATGATTACGCATGGGCAGGCCTGCCAATGGGCTGGTATGCTTACGGCGTGAAGGCCCTTTACACCAGCGGCCTGTATTCAAACTACACGATTTCCAATATTGTCGGACACCTCATGGATTACCAGGTAACCGTTAACGTTACTTTGTCAACCGGACTGGAACCGATCAACTGCGAGATCACCCTGCAGGGTCTTGAATATCCTTATGAGACCTACTTTGCCGTAACCCCTGCCAGTGGCACGGTGGTATTCGACATGGTATGGAGAGGTCATTATGATATCACCGCTTACAAAATTGGATATGATGTCTATAAGATCAACAATGCCTTTATCAATGGTGATAAGGTATACAACATTGTCCTGAGCGAGAAGAAGTACCCGCCGACATGCCTTACAGTAGATCCGGTATCCCTGGACGCTACCTGGTGTGAACCGCTGCGTACTGCTCTTGTTGAGACTTTTGAAGCACCCTTATTCCCACCGGCCGGATGGCAGAAATCCACCCAGGGCGATGGTGAAGGTTGGGAACGTACCGATGACGGCAGCAGCTCAAGCTGGCCAATTCCTTCATGGGACAGCTTCT
>CAYJQB010000012.1:0-5501 GCA_964372205.1 Candidatus Woesearchaeota archaeon
CTACAGCGTAGAAGCTGTCCCATGAAGGAATTGGCCAGCTTGAGCTGCTGCCGTCGTCGGTACGTTCCCAACCTTCGGCATCACCTTGAGTAGAACGCTGCCATCCGGCCGGCGGGAACTGAGGATCTTCAAAGTTCTGGTCGAGAGCGGTACGCAACGGTTCACACCAGGTAGCTTCCAGGGAAACCGGATCTACGGTCAGGCATGTCGGCGGGTACTTCTTCTCGCTAAGGACAATATTGAATACTTTATCAGAATTGATAAAAGTGTTCTCTATAATATAGGTATCGTAACCAATCTTAAAGGCGGTGATATCATAATGACCTCTCCAAACCATGTCGAAGACCACCGTGCCACTGGCAGGGGTTACGGCAAAGTAAGTTTCATAAGGATATTCATTGCCCTGAAGGGTTACTTCAGCATTGATCGGCTCAAGTCCCGTGGATAAAGTGATATTTACAGTCACTTGATAATCCATGAGGTGACCTACGATATTGGAAATCGTGTAGTTGGAATACAGGCCGCTGGTGTAAAGGGCCTTTACGCCGTAGGCATACCAGCCCATTGGCAGGCCTGCCCATGCATAATCATTATAGTAGAGGTTTCCGGTAGAAGCCAGTTCAGTAAGTATGCCTGCCTCCGGTGATCCGTTCGGATCAAATTCGGAATAGCGGGCAACACGGTACATGGTAACATCACGGTTGCTCATTCCTTCAACACCTCTGTATTTTGCATCATTGCGCTCATAAGCTGGCATAATCTTCGGCAGGGTGCCGCTCTGGGTCATTCCAAATTTCTGCCAGTTGGCAGGCACCTTCGGAGTTGCCCTCCAGATTTTTGCACCGGCGTTTTGGGCAAGTGCATCGCCTTCCGGACCATCAACCCATGCGCGGATCATGAAATCCTGCAGAGGGGAAAGAATCCAGTCAGGAGCTCCATTGAGGAAGCTATAGCTGCGGAAGTAGGTCGGGTTGTCGGTATCGACGCCGATCGGGGCTGCAAATGGTGACGGGGCAACCTGGATCATAGCAAGATAGAAGCTACCGTCTTCGATCGTGGCATTCAGCCAGTCGAAGCTTACCCATCCGTAGTTGTTAACAGTAACACCGCTTGAATCAAGCATAGTGCCGGGCATGCCGTTGGTTCCGTCATCATCAAACAGGGCGATGCCAAACTGAGTACCGATAAACGGTCCCGGGAAGTTACCATCACCAACATAGATCTGGCCACCAATTGCGGTTGCCGGATATCCTGTCGGGGTGAACTTCACAGCGTTCATGCTGCCTGCACTGGCATAGATGAAGTAATCATCGGCTTCACCGTCGTCCATTACGATTTCGTATGGTCCTTCAGGTAAAGTCCATGTCACTTCGCACCAGGTATCATCGTCCATAACTTCTGCATGGACCATGCCGGGGGCGTAGTTATTATCCCACATACCAATGTTGATCGGGGTTTCAATTCCGGCCAGTGCAAAGGTATCGGCAACAGTAACGCTCATGTAGCCCAGTTTCTCGAATACGACATCATAGGTGCCTTCATCTACATACAAGCTATATGAACCTTCATCATTGGTTGTGGTCTGATATTGACCGGCAGTTACTTTAACACCCGGCAGGGGATCGCCGTTGTCGTTATCGATCACATTACCGACATACTGGGCCGGAATGTAAACATGCATGGTGTTATTAATAATGTAGGTCTCGTTGTTGGGATCGTTGGATTCCAGTACCAGTTCCTGGGTATAGTCACCCGGTTCATAGTCCTGGGAATCGTATGTAATAGTGATATCCTGTGATTCTCCTTCAGCGATGGTACCGAATGCTGGTTGAACTTCGATAATGAAGTCTGCCGGCAAGCTGAAGAGTAAAGCCAGGTTATTATGTACATAATTGGCATTGAATGCTACCTGTAATCCGAGCGCCGGGTCTGACGACTGGATACCGGTAGTAGCGCTGTTCATGGTAAATCCTGAAGTGATGTCCTTATACTGGATCTTGATTTTTCCGTTCCTGTAAAGGATGAACTGCATATCCATGGTATAGGCACTTGCGCCAAGGCGTGAAGTGTTGTCATACTGGACGATCAGGTAATCGGGGAATGACTGGTAGTAAACCGCGCATCCGGCATAGGCTGAATACAAATCATCCCAGAAACCGGCGATGAAATCAACATATGAAGCATTGTTGGTCGGGATGCCTGTGTTAGTATAGGTAAAATATGAAGAGTTAAAGCTAACGGCACCGTTGCTGTTGATCCAGAACTGGTTTTTCACTTCACCATAGAATTCGAAATCAAATCCAACGGTATAGGGACCGACTTTTCCGTCATCACCTAATGTTGAAGTAGAAACCGAAGTTCCGGTAGCAGCGATATCGATCCAGTTATAAACCGGTCCGCCATCTTCGTCGCTATCGATCCAAATATAACCGAATTCATCCGGACCGCCGGCACCGAGGACGATGGGGTAACCTGCGCCATTGAGGCTTTCGTCACCTTTTTCCTGGATGAGCTGACGGGTTTCCATTGGGGTACCCGGGGTATTATGTTCGATATCAGGATTGTTGATCAGGTCAAGTGCTGCAAATTCCGGGAAGGAATAAGCAAGGGTTCCCTGGCCGAGGTTGGAAATGGTGGTATACACATCAACTGTGAAACCAGCCCATACCCATCCGTGGAGATCATCCGGGCTTACGAAAAGAACCGGGTTCGGCCATTCGATACATTCGGGGCCGGCCGGTGAGGTAGCACCTTCATCATAGACAGCCTGGACGGTATAGCAAAATTCGCCATAACCCGGGAGTATGTCAATGTAGTTCGTATTCGTTGTTGTTCCGACGATTACACCGTCACGTTTGATCAGGAAGAACTGGAAGTCATCCCCGTTCCATTCCCAGGTAAGTCCAACTTCTCCGGAAACATCATTGATCATAACGACTTCGAGGTTTTCAGGGGCTATCAGTTCGTCACCCATGATGATCATGGTAACAGGAACAGTGATAGTAGACACATTCGGAGTAGATGTAAAAACCACGTCTGCAGTGTAAACTTCTCCGGGGAGCGTTCCGGCTGCATTAAGGTGGGTAGGGATATTAGCAACTCCACCAAAAGGAGCGACTTCGCCTTCATAGTAATCTAAGGTAAGCCAGCTCCCGGCACCACCTGCTCCGCCAAGACATGTTGCCAGTCTTTCAGGAAGTGATGTTGAATTCTGCCGTGCAGGGAAACCAGCACCAGCCGTGGTGTTGTTCCAGTAGAAAGTCGGTGAGGACTGCCATTGTACAGATACCCATCCGTCTGTAAGTTCCACTGCATCACCTGTCAGGATTGCTGTAAAAAGACCGATCTGGTAACTGCCAAGTAATAACTGGCCGGTATTCACACCTACTAAAGATTGGGTTTCAGCATATACTAATGCACCAGGAGTTGAACCTGCAGCATAGAATTCGATAGTAAAGTTGCCCGGGGTGGTCGGCAGTGTATAACCAGCAAATACGCCCCAGAAATTAACGACACCGATTGCGTCTTCAACTCCGCCGAAGCTCTGGTAGCATTTGTACCCGGCGGCAGCTGTTGAGGTATAGGCATTGGTTGAACCAACGGGAGGAATGCTGAAGACACTTCCGTCAGGACAAAGCATCAGATCGCGGTTTCCGTCACCTGACATTTCACCGTAACCGATGGAAGCAGGGCCGTTAGGTTCGACTTGTTCAATATAAACATTTCCACCTTCAAGGTTAACCGTTTCCGGATAAACTACTTCAGCCTCCCAGCCAAGAGGGCCGGTGCCGTTGTTAAGGACGTTGAGTGAAGTAGTGAAATATTCGCCCGGATTGAGGGTTTCCTCGATATAAAGCGGGTTGACCACCATAGCAGGCTGGGTCAGAATAAAATCATAGTATGCTGTACCACCTGACGGGATGTCAATAATAGCTGAAGTTGTATTATAACCTTCTTTTCCACAGAAAAATTCCTGCGGGCCATACGGTACATTAGCAAATGAATAAGAACCGTCAGGACCGGAAGTGGTCGTCATGCCACTTTCGTGGGCAACAGTGGCGCCGGAAATAGCCAGGCCGTAATAGTTGAACACATGTCCCTCGAGGTTACCCGGAGGAAGTTCATAATAAACTTCGAGATCATCTATATAAGAAGCATCTCCCCACACATAAGATGTGGTGTAATTATTGGCGTAACGGGCACAATTCTCGAGGGCAATGGTAAATTGTCCTCCCTGGTAAGCGGAGAGGTTATAGACATGCTCGACGAAAGGATCAGAATTGGCGGTAGAAGGACGAGGATAAATTACGCCATATGAATCAGGAATAGGAGTTCCGTTAACAGTTACGCGGAACCAGTTATAATTTGCATTAGCATATGCAAAATTCATTTTAAGCTTGAATTTCAAGGTCAGTGTACCGGTAGCACCGCTTGGGGTGACGACGATCTGATCCTTTGAAATATGGGTAAGGTTTGTGGAGAAAATCTGATCACCATTAGTATATAAGGTATATCCTGATGAAGACCAGCCACCCGTAAGTCTAAGTCCGTAACCACCTGTTGAAGCGGCAGTTGGCGTTACACAGGTGTTAGCATATTGTGCTACAACCGGATGGATTTGTAATGGCATCGAACCACTTTCCAATCCTTCTTCCCATGGAAAAGCAGTGATTGGAGTATAGTTTGCACCTGCATCATAAACAAACAGGTTGAAATTGCTTACGCAAGTTGGTGATGGCCACGTATCAACCATAAAATAGTAGGTACCAACTGCCAGGCTGATGTTAGGAAGGACTTTTGCAGCACCTGACGAACCAGTCTGGTAAGCAATACAGCTTCCTGCATCGCCGCAAACCGGCATCAGTGCAATACCTGTCCAGGTAACACCTTTGGGGTCCATAACAATCGATAAGGTAACCGGGCTGGTAACATTGAACTGGTAAAGAATATCTTCACCACCGTCATATGAACCCAGACAGGTTACGTTGGAATAATTGTTAATCCGGCCGCAGGTTGTCTGGTTGACATCCTGGTAAGGAAACTGAGCCGGAAAATTAACAATGATCGGGTTAGTACAGTCGTCGCCAACTGCACGGCTGGAACCTTCGGGGTTCCAGGGCACCTCAACGATGGTCCCCGGGTCTTTGTAGTCCGCAGTTTCCTGGGCCCACAAGCCGGTAAACACTGCAAGCAGCATTACCACCATTAAACTAAACTTAGTAAACATTCTCATACTTGATCGTATTTAGGTTAGTAAATGAATTTCAGATGATTAGCGGCAATAAAAAAAAACTAATATTTGGCGCTGCAAATATAATTTTTTTCTTATACATACAACACGGATTATTTGTTTCATAGAATTTTTTCTTGCCACTGGTTTTTTATAACAGATGAAGACAACATTTGATAGCTAAAGGTTGCATCATAACAAATTTTTAACATATATAAAAAGGCCGGCTACTTAAAGTAACCGGCCTTGCATTATCTGTTGATTTTCAGAT
>CAYJQB010000013.1:0-4624 GCA_964372205.1 Candidatus Woesearchaeota archaeon
ACCATACATTGGCAGGACCGGCAAGACCGCTGAATGCGCTCAGGTCGATCTCAAGCTCTGTCCAGCTGGTAGCCGGCATAACCTGGTACAGCACTTCCCATGTGGCGCCGCCGTCGGTTGAATACTCAACAAAGGCAAGCTGCCCGAAAGCTCCGTCGTAGAAGCTGTTGAACTTCATGGAATAACCTTCACTTTCCCTCATGTCAACCGGGGGAGTGATCAGGTAGTCGCAGCATCCGTCACTTTCGCTGCCGGCTAAATCGTCATTGCTCATAGCATAGAAGCTGTCCCAGGATGGTATCGGCCAATCAGGGCCGCCACCGTCGTCGGTACGCTCCCAGCCTTCGGCATCACCACTGGTAAGTACCTGCCATCCGGCCGGTGGAAATACGGGTGCTTCAAAAGTCTCGTTGATAGCGGTACGCAGCGGTTCACACCAGGTAGCATCCAGAGAGACCGGATCTACGGTCAGGCATGTCGGCGGGTACTTCTTTTCGCTAAGAACGATGTTGTATACCTTATCACCATTGATGAAGGCATTTTCAATACAATACACATCATATCCGATCTTGAAGGCACATACATCATAATGTCCCCTCCATACCTGGTCGATCACCACAGTGCCACTGGCAGGGGTAACGTCAAAGTAATCTTCATAAGGATATTCAGCAGCTTTAAGAGTGACTTCACAGTTGATCGGTTCCAGTCCGGTGGACAGGGTAACGTTAACGGTTACCTGGTAATCCATGAGGTGTCCGACAATATTGGATATTGTATAGTTGGAATACAGGCCACTGGTGTAAAGGGCCTTCACGCCATAAGCATACCAACCCATTGGCAGGCCTGCCCATGCATAGTCATTATAGTATTGGTTACCCGTTGAAGCCAGTTCGGTGAGAGTCCCGGCAGCCGGTGATCCGTTCGGATCAAATTCGGAATAACGGGCCACGCGGTACATGGAAACATCGCGGGTCGCCATTCCTTCTACCCCTTTGTATTTAGCATCATTACGCTCATAACCCGGCATAATTTTCGGCAGGGTACCGCTCTGGGTCATAGCATGTTGCTGCCAGTTGGCGGGTACTCTTGGAGTTGCCTTCCAGGTTTTTGCACCGGCATTCTGGGCAAGAACATCGCCTTCCGGACCATCAACCCATGCACGGATCATCATATCCTGCAACGGTGACAATGACCATCCGTTGCCCTGGAAATTGCTGTAGCTGCGGAAATAGGTGGGGTTATCGGTATCGATGCCGATAGGAGCAACAAAAGGTGCATTAGCTGTCTGAACGATGGCTACATAGAAATTGCCATCTTCGATCGTGGCATTCAGCCAGTCAAAGCTAACCCATCCGTAGTTGTTAACGGTAACACCGCTTGAATCAAGCATAGTGCCTGGTAAGCCATCAGTACCGTCATCATCAAAGAGGGCGATTCCGATTTCAGTTCCGAGGAATGGTCCCGGGAAGCTGCCATCACCAACATAAACCTGGCCGCCGATGGCGGTTGCCGGATATCCTGTCGGAGTGAACTTCACTGCATGCCAGCTGCCGGCATTAGCATATACAAAATAATCATCAGCTTCGCCGTCGTCCATCACGATTTCATAGGGCCCCAGAGGTAAGGCCCAATTCACTTCGCACCAGGTGTCATCGTCCATAACTTCGGCATGGACCATGCCCGGGGCGTAGTTCATATCCCACATACCGATATTGATCGGGGTGGCAACTCCGGCCAATGCAAAGGTATCAGCAACTGTAACGGACATGTAGCCCAGTTTCTCAAATAACACATCGTATTCACCTTCATCAACATACAGGCTATATTCACCATCTTCGTTGGTTGTGGCCTGGAAGGGACCTGCAGTAACGGTAACGCCATTGAGGGGCTCACCATTATCATTATCATGGACCATGCCGGCATACCAGCCTGGCATGTAAACATGCATGGTGTTATTGATGATCAGTTCTGACTCATCAAGGTCATTGCTGTTCAGCAGCAATTCTTCGTAGTAATCACCCACTTCAAAGTCAGTAGCATCGTAAGTAACTGCGATAACCTGTGATTCGCCGGATGCAATTGTACCTGAGCTGGGTTCTACAGTGATAATGAATCCGCTCTGAACATCCAGTGTATAGTCTTCACATTCGCCATAAGTTGAAGTTCCGCAAGGCGTTGGTGTGGTTGCATAAACAATACGCACCCTCATCCGGGTCAGTCCGCCTTCTGCATCGTCAGGTACCGTAATGTTGGCCGTGTAAGGTCCTACGCCCGGGCTGCCGCTGACAGTAATATTACCATCGTCGGTGAAGTCTTCGTTCAGGTTCCAGTCCACCCAGATACCGCACTGGTCTGCCGACCAGATCGGGTTTCCGTTGGTGATGGTGATCGGGTAGGTATCCCCTTTCTCTACTTCTGTCGAAATGGAGGTGTAGTTGCCATAGCCCGAGCATCCGCTGGAGTTGTTGATCGTTCCGATCTGCACCTTTGAAATATATTCATCGCATCCGCCGCTGGCAGCGCAATAGGCCCGTGTGTCAAGGGTTGCTGTTTCCACGAAATCAGGGAACTCATAATACAAGGTACCTACACCGGTGTTGTAAATCGTGGTATAAACGGTAACCTGGTGGTCTACCCATACCCAACCTTCGAGGGACATAGGATCAACAAATATTTCCGGGTTCGGCCATTCAATACATTCGGGGCCGGCCGGTGAGGTGGCACCTTCATCATAAACAGCCTGTACCGTGTAACAATAATTACCATAGGTAGGTAATACATCATTAAAGAAAGTATTAGTGGTAGTACCGACAATCTGGCCGTCACGTTTAATCATGAAGAACTGGAAATCATCACCATTCCAGGTCCATGTAAGGTTCACGTCACCTGTAATATCATTGACCAGGGTAACCTCAAGGTTTTCCGGGGACAACAGTGGGTCGCCCATGATGATCATAGTAACCGGAACAGTAATAGTAGCTACATTAGGAACTGATGTGAAGACAACCTCGCCGGTATAAATCTCACCAGCGGTGGTGTTTGCAGCACTCAGGTGGGTAGGTATATTATCCACTCCGCCAAAGCCGGGAACATCTCCTGAATAATAATCCAGGGTCAGCCATGAAGCTCCTGAGCAGGAGGCATAAAGTTGTCCCGGCATGATATTCGGAGGTCCTGTACCAGCAGGCGGTGCGTACCATACCTGGTCGCCAGCGGAATTATATACATAATAGTAAGGTTCACCTGCCCATGATCCTGCTGTGAACTGGGTAGTGATCATATCACCGGAAATAACGGTAAAATAATAATAAACCGGACCGGTACCGGCACTAAGAGTGATATTGTCAAGTACGACTTCGCCATTGACCATAACATCAAGGGTACCCCCGTTCCAGCCATCACCGTATGTATCTAAAAGGCCGATGGAATATTCACAGGGCAATATAGGCATAGATAACAGGTTTACGGCTGCATCCCAGTGCAGGGGACCTGTTCCGTTATTCAAAACGTTGAGTGAAGTGGTGAAAAACTCGTTAGGATTTAGAGTCTCCTCGATAAGCAGAGGATTAACAACCATATTTGGTTGTGTAAGGGTAAAATTATGGTTAATAAGTCCGTCAGAAATTACATAAAGTATGTCAGTTGCAGCATTATAACCTTCCTTATAACAGGTAACGGTCTGGCTTCCAGCGTTTACATCATTCAGGAAATAATAACCATTTGCTGCTGAAGTTGTGGTCGGGCCACCTGCAACTGTAATGGTAGCGCCTGAAATACTTAGGCCATCATAATTAAATACATAACCTTCAATATCACCGGGGGATATCAGAGGCACCCAATACCAGCGCATGTTATCATAATCTGTGGTAGCTCCATCATAATTCGGAGGGGTTTCACTATCAGCATACCCGATAATTGTACGGGTAACTGAACCGGCGGTTTTGTAGGTCCTGTAATAAGGGCTAACATAATAGCCATTATCACCCCAAAGGATATCCACAATAATATTATTGGATCCTGTCCAGATATAATCAGTAATATCAAAGACCTGCCAACCCGTTGAGGTTGCAGGGACCATATTTGCAGCATAATAAACCTGGGTAGCTCCTGTCATGTCGACATAAGCTCCTGCAGTAAGTGCTGTGGCGGTGGTTTCTTTAATCCTGATTGTAACATTACTTAAATCATTTCTGCCTGTAGGAATTCTCTCAAAATTCCAGGCCAATTGGGTAAATTTTTTACCCGAGGGTGCCCCCAGTTCAGAAGCCAGGTAAAGGGTTTGAGTATGGCAATTTTCCCAATAATTCCCCCAGGGCCCGTAATAGACCGGGGAAGAGCCATACCCTACCCCCGTACCTATTTCTATGTACTGGGCGTAAGGTTTTTGTGGTGATAATACGAAGAGTATCGCCATCACAAGCAGTAATTTAGTAAAATTTTTCATGTTAAGTTTATTTGGTTAGTATTACAAATTGTCACTAATTGACATAGTGATTTTCTTACTTAAAATCTAATAATCAACTATAAGACATATTAATAAAAAAAAAGGTTGCATTTGGTAAAAAATAAAAAAAGGCCGGCTACTTAAAGTAACCGGCCTTGCATTATCTGTTGATTTTCAGAT
>CAYJQB010000014.1:0-4215 GCA_964372205.1 Candidatus Woesearchaeota archaeon
AGATGGTACAAAATGAGGCCATGACCACGGCCTTTGAAATGATTAAAGGATTATGTGACACAGCCCAGGCCGCTATCATTTCAGGCCTTAAATTGACCAATACAGGCGGGACAAACTATTCAGTATCTCCTGGGTATTTCTTTGATGGGGAGGAACTGTGTTATACTCCAGGACTTAACTACATCCTGGACGAAGCCCGGACACTTTACCTGGTGATAAATGAGGCTGAAGAGAGCCTCAGACAGTTTAAAAATTTGTCATACCATAAGGTCATTATAAACCGGGAGTACACGGTGGTATATGAAACCGCGCCTCCGGCTAACTCTTTCCAGTATGATCTGCTGGAGCGCATGGTCAACCTTTTAAGCATCAATCCCAACCCGATTGACTTCCGGCAATCCGTAGCCGTATCTCCTGATCTTTCTCCGGGATATCATGGTATCGGAGTTTATGAGAGAGTGCATGTGCTGACAAACCCTTATGGCAATGTGACAATCCTGGCCCAATTCACCACTGAAATAGTGGACGGCGTGGTCTGTGTGATCCCAACCACGACGATATCGGTACCCTCCCCGGTTTACGGGCAGTTCTGGAACGGTACCGCATGGAAACGGTTCATCTGGCATACCGACGGGAGACTGGAGTTGTTTGGTGCCGGTACCTCAAGTGCTGTGAACTATATCCAGTTTCAGTGTAACATAAACGTCTCCTGGCCCACGATCTAAAACAGTTGAGCTATGAATATTTTTGATGAAGATGGCCTTATCCTGATCCCGGCAGGCATGAAGACTGGCAAGCTGCATAGTATCCGACCCGCCAGCGGTGTCGGTGATCTGGCGTTTGTCAATGCATCTGTCAGAACCAGGGTAAAGGTTGACGGGATGCTTGAGATGGTGGCCGCAGGGATGCCGAGGCTTGACTTTTTGAGTGGAAGCCCAAAGCTATTAATGGAGCCCGCCAGGACAAACCTCTGTAAATACCCAACAAACTTCGGCTGGGGCAATGGCGGTTATTTCGGGGCCTCAAATGCTAATGCCGTATTAAATCCCGCCAGTGCTGGTCCTGAAATCATTCTTAATGGTGGCTTTGATTCGACGGCAGAGTGGGAAATCGGTGCGGGGTGGAGTATAACAGGTGGAATGGCCGTGTGTGATGGATCAGAATATGATGGTGCAATCAGTCAGGTATTACCTCAATCCACGGCAAGGAATTCATTTTTGGTAACCTTTACTGTATCTAATATACAATCAGGTGGAGTATACGTAACCATTGGGGACATAGCAGCCAGCTATTTAATTGAAGCAGATGGAGCCTATGCAATAGAGATAACGGTAGGGGAATCCGGCAATAATTATTTCCGTATCCAGGGCGAGGGCTACTTTATGGGTGAGATTGATAATGTCTCAGTGAAAAAGATAGACGGTTTCGCCGATCCATTCGGTGGATTAAGAGCTTATAAGCTCGTAGAAACTGCGACTAACAATGCACACGCGATTAGAATCAGTAACTTTTTAACCGACGTAGGCGGTATGTATACGATATCTTGCTTTTTTAAGGCATCAGAGCGGAGTATTGCTACGATCAGAATTAGTTCGGCAGCGGCCACATCATATTTTAACCTGACCACAGGGCAATGCACATGGGTGGGTACGGGTCATCTGAACCCTCAGATTGATCTAATAGGCGGATTGTATCGATGCTCTATAACTTACATGGCGACGACCACATCGACGACTCTTTACTTTGGCCTGGCCATCACAGCGGGAACGCTTGTGTACGCTGGCAATGGTACATCCGGCCTTTTTATCTATGGTGTTCAAGCTGAACGTGGAGAATACCTGAGCTCATTTATCTTTAATGGCGCTAACGGTGACTTTACCATCCGGGACCTTGACAAGATCACCCTGGCTGATCTTCAGACTAAGGGGATCATCAGCCCAGATGCCTGGAGCCTTTTCCTTGACCTTGACTCGTTTGAAGAGCCAATGGTATCCGGGATACTCTTTTATTTAAATTACGGTTTATCAACCCAGCTGATCATCGGAGCCGCGACAAATGACGTCATCATCATTATGGACGTTTTAAATAGTATATATCCCTGGGGGCAAATTGGAGGCCTTTCAACTGGAGGTAAGCTATGTATAACATATGATGGAACGGCCATGAAGCTCTTTGTTGATGGCGTGAAAAATCCTGTTAATTATCAGCCTGTGCTGCCGCTATCGATGATTGATACTTTAGAGTGGAAAGGCGAGGCAAAGCATACGGCCAATGCCTTTGTACTTAATCCCAGATGCTTTACAGAAGCCGAGGCTATTGAATTAACAGGCTAAGCCTTTTGCCGGGCGTAAATAAAAAAACGCCCGTTTGTGCTACAATCTCTCACAATCATAACTAAACCCTCACGGATTCCAAACGGGCGCAATGCCTTTTTGAATTCGTGAGGGTTTTTTAATTGTGATTGCGAGAGAACACAAAAATAAACAATATGAGCAAATACACCTACAAAAAACAATTCGGAATTGTCGTCATCTGTGAGGATGAGGCAGAGCAAAAGAGGCTATATGATAAGCTTCAGAAACTTAAGTTAAACCTAAAAGTGGTTGTCGTATGAAAATTTCTATCAACCACACGTGCGAAAACTTTAACAGCTACCGCGCCGCACGTGTGAAGTCATTATTTAATGCGGAAGCAGGATATCAATGGAATCATGAGGCTGAACTTCCTATTGATGATATCCCCTGGTCAATCGGCCTCATAGTCGGCCCGTCTGGATCGGGAAAAAGTAGTATCGGAAGGGAGATCTTCCCTGAGACTGGTATTCATGATCTATACCAGGGCTGGCCGGATAATATACCCATCGTTGAAGCCATAGCTCCGGATGGAGAGTTTGACCAGGTGACCGGTGCCCTTGCCGCTGTCGGCCTGGGAGATGTACCGGCATGGCTCAGGCCTTTTAATGTGTTGAGCAATGGGGAGAAGTTCAGAGCGGGTCTGGCCAGGTTGATCTGTGAGAGGCCTCCGGTGGTCGTCGTGGATGAGTTTACCTCAGTCATTGACCGGCAGATTGCAAAGGTCGGAGCCGCGGCGTTTTCAAAGTCCTGGAAGCGCACCGGTGGGAAGGTGGTGCTTTTATCTCCCCATTATGATATCATAGAGTGGTTACAGCCTGATTGGGTTTATGACACGAAGGAGGCGCGGTTTTATAACCGTGACTATCTTCGGCGTCGCCCAGAAATTGAACTCAGTATTTACAGAGTTCCGGGAACGCAATGGCGTTATTTTAAGCCGCATTATTATTTAGACTTACCTTACCCGGTGGCCGCTCAGTACATCATTGGATTTGTCGGAGATGAACCGGTCGCTCACCTGGCCGTCTGTCCGATGTTCCAGGGCAAGCACTACCGGGCCACCAGGCTGGTAGTAATGCCTGAGTGGCAGGGGATCGGAGTCGGGACGGCTTTCCTGAATGAGGTCTGCCGGCTTCACCTGGATGGCAAGGGGAGACTTGAGCGTAAGTACACCACCCTATTTCACACAAGCCACCCTCAGCTTTGCCATGCCCTTAGAAAGTCACCGGCATGGAACCAGCGAAGCGGCCAGCTGATCGGTGAGGATAAAGGAAAGAGTATTAAAACAATGAAGGCCGCAGCTGTCCGGCAAGGTCAAAAAGCTAAGTCGGGAGGTTTCGGCGGTCATTTTAGAGCTGTACAAGGATTTGAATATGTCGGAATTAATAGTTGAAATTTTAGGAAGTAAGGACACGGCTGCCTATCAGGTGGCTGTGTCCATCATTGAAAAGCTGGGCATACAATTGGCCAAAGAGTCCTCAGATCATGTTGACCTGGCCATCGCTCCACTTCTAACCTTTAAGCTCTCCCCTGAAGAGCTTAATAAGCCGCGTTTAGGGACGCTGATCTTTCATCCGAGCCCATTACCTCATGGCAGAGGCGCGAGCGCGTTAAAATGGGCCTATCGTCGTTCTGAGCCGATAACTGCCGCTGCCTGGTTATGGGCGGTTGATAAAATGGACGCTGGAGATATCTGTGAGATGGAGATCGTTAAGATAGACTATTCCATGAGCCCAAGGGCTTTATATGAGGGACATTTATTGCCTGCCCTTGGAAGGACGTTGGAACGGTGTTTATATAACATTCAAAAGGGCTTTATAAGGAGGGTGCCACAGGTAGAGGAGTATGCGAGCTTTGATTTGAA
>CAYJQB010000015.1:0-4096 GCA_964372205.1 Candidatus Woesearchaeota archaeon
TCCCTGGAGTCTCCCGGAACTTAACCAATCCATGCCGCATGAGGAATCCATAGTACCCCCCCGCATATTGCCCCCCTGCGGGAACCTGACCTCCGGGCCCGCTTATCGCCTCCTCTTGTGGCTCTTTAATAGAAGTGCGACCGGTATTGTATTGACCCTCCGCAAGGCCATGCTTGCAGTGATTCTGGCGTTGTTGGTGTTTCAGGCCCAAGCCCAGTTCCCTGTTGTTGCAACAACGAATACAAGCTACAGTTCAAGTATCTCATACATTCACGTGGTTGCCTTACCTTCCGGCATCCAGGCCGGAGACTTGCTGCTGGTCTTCTGGGCCGACGGCGATACGGCCTCCACAGTAAATGTACCGGGTGGCTGGACCCAACTTTACAACCAGCAAACCGGTGGTTACAGGCAGCTGGTCATCTATAAAATCGCCAGTGGCTCAGAAGGTGCCGTAATCGTTTTGTCAACTTCTATAGCAGAACGCAGTGCACATAATTCCTACAGGATAGCTACAGGCACCTATTCTGGGATCCCGGTGGCAGCATCAGTACAAATTGGATTTACTGACCAACCCGATCCACCGCTTCTGACTTCCGGCTTTGGTGCTATTTCCACATTATGGATTGCCGTTTCACATTCCGGCGGTGACGATAACACCCCGGCACCAGCTCCGCCATCAAGTTACACTAATCTGATTACCGGCTATACTGGGTCGGCAGGCACTAAACATGCCCGGATGGCGACTGCACGAAGGAACCTGGCCGCTGCGTCGGAAAATCCCGCTGTGTTCACCTTAGGGTCCCAGATATTCTGGGGCGCCAATACGGTGGCTATTAAGGGCTGTAATAACGCAACCCTCCAGCTGACCTCAGGCCCGGGCACTGATAGCCAGGCGGTTTGCTGGAATGAAGCCATTACTACCATAACCTACGCAGTAGGGGGAAGCGCCACCGGTGCAGGGGCCACAGGCTTACCGGCAGGACTTGCAACAAGTTACAGTGCCGGCATTTTTAGCATCAGCGGCACACCCACTGCAACGGGCACTTTTAATTACACCGTTACAACTACCGGTACGCCCTCACCCTGCTCCGAAGCCTCTGCCACCGGGACAATTGTGGTGAACCCAATGCCGACGATTACCTGTCCTGTTAATATTGCAGCTAATATTGATGCAGGCCAGTGCTATGCAACGATTTCCAATCTTGGGACGCCTGTTGTAAATGCCGGCTGCGGAATAGCCGCCATAACGAATGATGCCCCCGCCAGCAACCAGTATCCTGTTGGAATAACCATCGTAACATGGACAGTTGAAGACCTGGAAGGCAACACGGCAAGCTGTCAGCAAACAATTACCGTAACAGATAATGAAGATCCATGGATCACCTGCCCGGCAAATCAATCCAGGAGCACTAATACGGATTCATGTTCGTACACGGCAACAGGTACCGAGTTTGATGCAACAGCTTTTGGCGATAACTGCGCCGGTTCTACGGTCAGTTACATCCTCACAGGGGCCACTACCGGAACAGGAAGCACGAGTTTAGCCGGGGTGCTTTTCAACACCGGGACCACAACAGTAGGCTGGACGGTTACGGATGCATCGGGCAATTCCGCCCTTTGTAGCTTCACAATAACGGTTAATGATCAGCAGGGACCGGTGATCACCTGTCCAGAAGACCTAACCGCCGCAACTGGCACCGAAGCCTGTATTGCCAACGTATTCATACCGGCTCCCGCTTATTCTGACAACTGCTCCGTTTCGAAACTTACCTGGACCATGACAGGTGCTACGGTGGCTTCCTCTCCTTCCACAGGAATAAATATCATCCCGCTGCCCTATGTTTTCAATGGAGGTGTTACTACAGTCACCTATTATGCAGAGGACCCTTCCGGGAATTCCGCTTCCTGTGATTTCACCGTTACGGTGGTAGATGGCCAGCCTCCGGTCTTTAGCAATTGTCCCGGCGATATCATAGTGAATGCGCCGGCCGACCAATGTTCGGCAGAGGTCGCCTTCAGCACTCCGGAAGCCATTGACAACTGCACCGGGGTTACCGTTACGCAAACCTCAGGCCCGCCGTCAGGTTCTTCATTCCCTATCGGTAATACTACCATAGTATTTACAGCCACCGACCTGTCCGGTAACACCTCCATATGCACATTTGAAATCATGGTTATTGATGCTACACCGCCTGCGATTACGGTTTGTCCCAATGATACAATGATTGTGATAAATAATAATTGCGCCATTACCATTCCCTATGGAACCCTGGGGCTTCCTTCGGCCACTGATCTTTGTTCACCGCCGGTTACCATTACCAATGATTACCCGCCTGACGGGTTATTCCTGGTAGGTATAACCTATGTCACATACACTGCAACAGATACTGCAGGAAATTCCAGCACCTGCGTTCAAACGGTTATATTAACCAGGGGCATTGTCATCGTTGATTATAATTATATTCAATATCCTGCACCCTATCCAATAACTGTTACCGGTACACTTTTACCGGATAATACGGCACCGGGGGTTAATTCATGGCAATCATTCTCAACGGTGGCCCTTAGCAGCGGCAGGACAAGAATCGTTAATGATGGCGTTGCTCCCGGTCCAGCGGCATTTCTGCAACATGATAATGTAGAACCCTGCATTCATACCGATGCCCAGGTGCCAGGCAACGAGGACCCCAGTTTTTATTACCAGTTTGACATGGAAAACCTGGGTACGTCTTATATCAGTTACTATCTGTATTTCCAGTTTAAAAGGCAGAATGCCTCAAATCCTAAAAACCTCTACGTTGCATGGAGTATTGACGGTATTAATTATGACACCTCACTTACGATACCTATTACAATTCAGCAGTTTCCAAATAATACCTGGAAGGAGATCTACCAATCGCTGGTCGGTATAACAGAGTTAAATAACTCTTCCGTAGTCTCTTTCAGGATTTATTTTGAAAACCAGGGTAATCCCCTGGCTTACTTTGATAATTTCCAGTATGTAGCCCTTAATGAAGAAATTCAGGTAGCCGAGGCTATTCCAACGAATGTGGAATGTCCTGATGATACCGATGGATCGATTGAAATTATCAATACCTCGCCTGGCACCTGGCAATACACCATTGATGGCGGCATATCCTGGCAGGAGGAGCCATATTTCCCGAACCTGGGGGTAGGAATCTATGATGTGCGCATGCGCATGGAGGAAATGCTGGAATGTGATGTGGTGATCAATGTTGCACTGGAAATCACCGATAATGATTCCATTCCTCCCGTAATAACTTATTGCCCCCCGGACACCGTTGCTTCAGCCAATAACCCGGAAAACAATGCTGCCCTCATTACCCTCGACCCACTTGAATTTGAAGATAATTGTACGCTTGATGAAAACATGCTCATAGTTTGGGTGATGACAGGTGCCACGGTCGACAGTGACACCGGAATGATCCCCAATGACTATCCCTTCCTCCTTGGATTGACTTATGTTACCTATACGATCACCGATGAAAGCGATAACACGTCGGAATGTTCTTTTACAGTATTGGTTTTAACCATCCCTGAAATAAGCTGTCCTGATGACTGGCTCATTGAGACGTACCCTGGTGAGTGCCAGGCCGAGCTGTATCCTGGCTACCCCACTGTAAATGAAAGCGCCGGGGATATTACCATAACTTGGGAGATGACGGGCGCTACCACCGGGTCTGGTACCGGTCCTATTGGTGCTTACTTCTTCAATGGTGGAATTACGTACATCGAATGGACTGCAACCAATGCCTTCGGTAGTGATAGCTGCATACAGACGATTACAGTGGCTGATAACCAGGCCCCGGAATTCAGTAACTGTCCCGCTGCACCTTTCGACCTGGGCTGCAACCCTGCAGTTTTACCGGATGAATCCATGGCAATTGACGATGCAGGTGCAGTGACCGATAACTGCCCTGAACCGGTACTTTCCGCTTCCGGTGGGGCCATAACGGGCACTTGCATTAAAACACAACTCTGGACCGTAACAGCAACCGACACCAACATTTACAATTTGACTGCCACCTGCCAGGTAACTTACACATGGACCGACGATCAATTGCCTCCTGTGATT
>CAYJQB010000016.1:0-3674 GCA_964372205.1 Candidatus Woesearchaeota archaeon
CTATCGCATTTATAACATCCGAAAGATGTGTAAGAATCTTTTACCGTTTTGCTATATCTTTTTTTTATTTGGCCAAGTTTTATGTCTAAGTCTCTTCTGGTTTCTACAAATTTTTGTGCAAGTTCAATTATTTCAGGTCTATATTCCATACTGTTTGATTCCCAAAGGGCTTCTTCTGGTTTTATCTTGGCATTACAAGCCGAGTAAAAAGGAGTGTTGACAAAAAATAGGTGATTCATTTCATGGCATTTCCAACACTCCATTTCATAAAATACAAGATTGACTAATTGTTTAGTTTTTGTTTTTGCTACAGATTTAAATTGAATATTATTTGAAATGAAATTCTCAAGAAAAGTGTGTAGATCGACCTGCCTACGGTCACCAAGGTTTACAATTAAGTTTGAATCTATTTTATCTTCGACATAAAATACTGGTAAATCTGGCCTTTCTTCATTTAGTTTGGTGAGTGGGTTTTCAAACAGCCAACAACCAATAATTCCATCTCTGATATACTTTGATTGTCTGTCAAGAGTTTTTCGAAGTGATTGAGGACTCAATTGTATCTCAAATGCAATAGGATGATTATTATTTGGGACAAAGACATCTGCTCTCCACCCTTGGCCTCTATACTCTTGAATAGCTTCAATTCCTAAATCCCGGCATGCAGAAACAATTTCCATTTGAATCCTATCATGCTTTTTTATGTTTAGAAAGTTTTCCATTTTTGATAAATATGTTCAATCCTGTATAAGTTCTATTGTTGCTAACGTTCGAGTACAGCTCCTGGGCTGGTTATTTACACGACCAGGTGGAAGCCGGATTGCTCAAAGTTAATAAATCAAAGATTACAGTACCATATCGCCCACTTGGACGGGCAAATTATTTAGTCCGAGTTGGGCGCCGCGCTTCCATTATGCAAAGTACTTTTATGGTAGAATCCCTAAATCTCTTGCATTTTTTTTAATTTCTTCTAGTTTTTCTTGTTGCTCTTTTGAAATGTCTGGCAACTTATCAGTCCTTTTCTTTATCTCAATAAACTGGTTAAGTCCATTTTCCGTTCCTAGGATAAATTTTTCGGAACTGCCTAATTGTTCATACCCGTTGGTCAATACTTCGGAATATGACATATTATCATTATGGCTTATTCTGGAAATAAAGCCTGGATTTTCATATGGAAGAATTGCCACTTTATATTGACCATTTAGTGGCAAAGAAATAATATTCTTTGGGTCAAAAGGTGCAACATGTTTAGATTCGATGTTATACAAAGTTACTGGGTTATCTGATGTAATATACTCTGGTCCATTTTGTTTTATCTTAATCACCTGAATTGAATCATTTTTCCGAATTTGCATGAGTTTTAGGGCCACATCTAACTGTACAAGTACTTGAGGTACTCTATTTTCCTTTTTATGATCAATTATTAATTGTTCAGCATTTCTTCCATTTAACATGATTTTTTCATTATCAAACATGAAGTAATCTTTACCAGTTTGCTTACATAATTGAACAGCACTTTCAAAGACTCTGTACATTAACTCATTATGTTCAACCATAAGTCTAGTAGTTCGAAAAAACATAATAATCATTGAAGAAATAATAAATGCGCTGTCATCAGTCGAGATTTTTCTAGCAAAATCATCAGTTAGAATCTCGTACATTTTATTATATTCGGCTTCATAAGCTTCTCCGTAAAACTTTTCAATTATCATTCGTTCTTCTTCTGTTTCTCCAGGTAAGGTATATAAATCATTATGTACGCATACATTTTCAATATTTGATGGGAATACCTTTTCAATATTTGTTTTTGGTGCAGCGAATATTTGATATTGATTCTTTTTTCCCTCTATGCTAAATTTTCTTAAATATGTTTGAGGTACAAAATGTTGTCTTTTAGTTTCCATATTACTCATCTATCATTCATTTTTTACTGAAATATTCTTAGTATTTCACCTAACAATTGTTCAAATTCAATACGTAAATTGCAACGATTGATTCTTGGAATGTCTCCAATATTTAATAATATTAGCAAATATAACCATGTCTACTGGATTTCATTTATATAGAGAGATAAAACATCGAACAGGTTAGAAAGCATAGCTTCTTATCCCATTACTAAAATTTGCATTTTCCTCCTGGTTACCTTTTTTTCTCCTTTTTCTCGTCTTAATCACTCGATTTTTACACGAATTTACCTACATCGGAAATATCTGCTGGCAAGGGACTGGCGGAATCCCTTCTGATGAAACCGGACTCCTTCGTCACGTTGTGTTCCGTCATTTTCTTCTTCACCCCGAAATCAACAGCCTATCCACTCCACGAGAACCGGGTTCTATCGTCGCTACTGGCTATTGATATCGGCTAAAGAAAATGACCGTCACCCTTGCGGCAGAATTTCCGATCCGGTACTGGTTGCGCAAAAATTTCATTTCTAACCCGGCGCGCCAGATGCCAAAATAATTCTGCAGGGCAGCAGCGAAACAAATGCTTCTTACTTCATCTTTATTTTCTATTTGCGAAATTTCCGTCACTTACTCCACCAAGATCAAGGCCGCTAATCGCCCAAAGATCGCAGGCTCGCGCGATTGCTATGAGCTTGTTCTGCCACTTTGGGACGACCTTGAATACCGTGAATCCTTCTGCATTCTCTTAATGAGTCGTGCGAACAGAGTTCTCGGGATTTCACAGGTTTCCATGGGCGGCGTTTCCGGAACTGTCGCTGACCCAAAGATTATCTTCCAACATGCCCTCAAAGCAAATGCTTCATCCCTGATCCTGCTTCACAACCATCCGTCGGGTAACACCAACCCGTCTGAAGCAGATATCCACCTCACCAAGAAACTGGTTGAGGGCGGCAAATTGCTGGATCTTGCTGTCCTGGATCACCTGATCGTCACCACCGATGGTTATTATTCCTTCGCAGATGAAGGCTTGATATAACAACCACCGCTTTAAGCTAAGGGAGTTCGGCTTCGCCGGACTCCCTTTTTTTTTTTGCTCGTTCAGGGGAAGGAAAATTTTATTAATCCAACTTCGAAAGTGCCAAGCTTTTATAGTTTCGGAAAGTTCTTTTTCAGCTTTTCATTTTGATGAGGGTTGCGCCTTTTCAGGTAATTGTCGGTAATGGCGATACTGCTGTGACCAAACAGATCTCTGATATCCTGTGCGCTGTAGCCGGCCTCCATCATTCTTTCCGCGCAGGTATCTTTCAAGGAATAAAAGAAAATTTCTTTCGGTAATCCTATCCGGTCTGCAATTTCTCGAAAATGCTCTGCAATTCGTGTAGGATATATTTTAGTCTTCCCTGGTTTCATGCCCGCAGAGCAGATATAGTAATCCGATGGGTATTTTTCGATATAGGGTTCAAGCTCCTGGAGAAATTCATCAGAGATGACCACCCGCCTTTGCTTCCTGCTCTTTCCAATTTCAGCCGGTACTTCAATGAATTGCTTTTCAAGATTGATATTTTTTACCCGAAGTTGTACGATCTCATTCGGTCTCAGAGCGCAGTAGTATGTATATCCACTGATAATGAAGAAATCGTAATCATTCTCTTTTAAGTAATTGACATAAGTTTCAGATTGATCCCGGTCAAACGGTTGTTTGAACTTGCTTTGTTCCGGCAGCCTGACAATGGTTTTAAAAGGATTTGACTTGATGTAACCCTTTTGAAC
>CAYJQB010000017.1:0-3579 GCA_964372205.1 Candidatus Woesearchaeota archaeon
CCAAAATAAACCGCTGTGTTCCCAACCAGGAGATTATTATTTACCCGGTAATTGATCACGGGAATGTGTAAAATGCAAAGCCCACCGCCCAAACCGCTCACGTTACCGGTAAAAATGTTGTTGTACACGTTACAGTCCTGGTACCTTACACAAAGTCCGCCTCCTACCCCTGTGGAACTGTTACCGGAAAATGTATTCCAGCGTATTTCCGGACTGGAATTATCTGACGAGACCCCGCCGCCATATCCCCAGGGTGAAACCGTTTTGCCGCACCGGTTGCGACTAAACACTGAATGACGGATAGTAATATCCGACGAATCAAGTGCGACTGCGCCTCCGTTATAAACAGCGAAATTGTCGCTGAAATGGCATTCATCAATTAAAACCTTGTCGAAAGCCCTGATTGACATGGCTCCCCCATTACCCGTCATTGTATTCTCACTGACATTCTTGCCAAAAGAAAAACGGCAGCGGTAAAAAGTCGACATCTCATTTGTGGCACGGTTATGATCAAACCGTATCCCGCCCCATCCCCCATCGGGAATGCTGTCAACTGCAAAACCCGTCGTATCAGCGATTTGAAAGAAAATACTGTCGTAACCTGAACCCGATGCATTAACTGAGCCCTCCACATAAAAAGCAAAGCTCCCCTGGAATTGCACCACGGTCCCGGGCTGGATCAGCAGGTTTTCCCCATCGGGGACGCTAAGGTCGCCGGCGACCAGTACCGTATCGGCATTCCATACCCCGGAGACTTCTCCCTGCACGGTAATATGGTCGGCAAGGGTTGCTATTTGCGTAGAGCATAGGGCGAAGAGCAGGGAAATTGTAATCGCAGTATTCTTCATTTCGAAAGTAAAGTTAATGAGGTGCAAGTTCGGAAAAATAATCGTAACACTCCCTCTTTGGGGGTGGGTTCGTTTTATATCAGATTTCTTTTTAGTTTTGACTAATCAAATCCCGATTAAACTAAAAACAACTTATATGAAGAAATCTTTATTCTCAAAAATCAGCCTTTTATTAATCCTGCTGGCATTTTCGGCAATGCTCACGGCGCAGGACCACAAAGTGGAAATAACCCCTTTCGGAGGTTACCAGCTTGGTGGAAGCGTGAAATTCTATGAAGGGAAATTCAAGGTAGAGGACGCAGCCTGTTACGGGGGCATGCTTGCCGTACAGGTCAGCAGCGGGAATTTTATCGAATTTTCTTATACCGGGATGGCCACCCAGGGCGAATGGCGGCCATATAGCAATTATGAGCTTGATCACCCCAGAACAACTGTAGATATGGCAGTTAATCATTTTCAGATCGGCTCTGTGAATGAACTTGCCCTTGATAACGAAGCGATCCGTCCATACGGTACCCTTACGCTTGGTACCACCTGGTTTAATTTGCAGGAAGAAAATTCAAACGATGAATGGCTGTTCTCTGTTGCCGCAGGACTTGGACTGAAATACTTTTTCAACGATAGAATCGGGATCAGGATCCAGGCAAGAATGACTTTGCCCCTGGTTTATGCCGGAGCCGGTTTTTATATCGGAACCGGTGGCAGCGGAACCTATGTTTCTTCCACTGCCCCTATCGTGCAGGGAGACTTTACCGGGGGACTTATCATTGCTTTGGGCCAATACTAAGTGTGAACAGTGAGCGGTGAGCAGTGAACGAGTATTCTGGAATTTAAATTTCAAATTTCAGATTACAGTTCACCGTTCACCGTTCACTTTTTTCGCTATTTTTGCACCTCGTTTTTCGCCTCTTTAGCTCAGTTGGTAGAGCAGCTCACTCGTAATGAGCAGGTCGGGGGTTCGAGTCCCCTGAGAGGCTCGGTCATTTCTCATTTCACAATATCAATACCAATAACAATACATTTCGCAATACCAATAACAATGACAATGATTGTGAAATGACATTATTATTGTGAAATGAGAAATGCAATCGCTTTCACTTTCCGGAAATCGCTTTATCCAGCGAATAGCTTCCGGCTCCTAGAATCATGATTGAGGTAAATGCGGCAAGGTACATTATAGCCAGCTCCCGCTCACCGAAGGGATCTTTTCCATGAATGACGAAAGCCGCGACCGACATGGCTACCATCAGTGGGAAAGCAGCCCAGCGGGTGCCCAGTCCGATTACAATCAGGACCGCACAGAAGAATTCGGCAAAGGCTGCAAGGCCATGAGACAGGGCGGGGCCGATATGGATCGGGTCGGGGAAAGATGATGGGCTGTCGATAAAGCTTAGCAATTTAGGCCAGCCATGAGTAAGCATCATCAGGCCGAACGATGCACGCAGCACCAGGAGGGCAAAACTTGCCATTCCCTTGTGGTTGCCGGAGTTGAAGAATATGTTTTTCATATGACTTTTCGTGTGAACAGCTACTTAACAACTTTATAAAGTACCAGCAATTCATTTCCCAGTTTTTCAGACTTTAACAGTTCGAGTTGAATGGGCCTGGTAGCGAGGCTCAGGTTCCTGAAAAGCTTCGGGTGATGCCCGTCTACAAGTGTTGGGTTGATGATCAGGCTTATTTCATCGACAAGCCCTTCCAGAACTGGACCCGCGTTGGATCGCAGATTATGGGATCCGTGGTGGTCTGGGCCGATTACACCCTCCCGGTGGCCGAGGTTCGGCGCGAGGCGCAACGCATTGTGGAAGGCTCGAAGGATTGGGATCATCGGTTCTGGAACCTGCAAGTTACCGATGTCACCGACCGCGCGGTTCAGCTCCGCGTGCTGGTCACCGCTATAAATGCTTCGAAGTCCTGGGACCTGCGGTGCGAAATCCGGGAAAAATTACTGGATTACATGCAACGGGAGTATCCGCAGAGTCTGCCCCAGGTGCGGGCGATTCTACCGTCCTCACCTTCCCCGCACAACAATAATCAGGAGGCGGAGGATTTGGTGGCCTTGCGTCAGGCCTGACTTAGGCAAGCTCCGTGAGGAGCGGCCTGTGTGCGCCTGCGCGTTCCGAGCGGTCGGAGCTCGTCCCCCCTGCCCGCATCGGTTGTAGCGCAGGTTCCAATCGACCGCTGCATTGACGTGGGGCGGCTAGGGAACCGTAGCGCGGTAGAAACTCGTGCTATTGGTGGGATCGACGACAATGATTTGGTAAAGGCTGGCGTCAATCGCGCCGTTCCAAATGGATGACCAAACCAGCGGCAACCTCAAGGAGGAGGCGGACTCAAGTGTATAGCTCGGCCCGGACGGCCCGTAGAGCATGATTTGGGTCTGGTTGTTGTTCAGACCGGCTTCAAGCAGCGGCACTTGGTTCACAAACACGACTCGGCCGTTGCCGCCGAGCGTGCGACCCAGCGCGACCCCGTCGGCTTGAGTTGCGGCCACGTTGAAGACCCCCAGCGGCAAAAACGCTGACAGGCCATTGCCCACCGCGGTGAGCTCGAGCGAGGGAAGGCTCTGGGCGCCAGACAGAGATTGGCCGCTCAGCGTGGCGAATTGAAGCTGAAACTCGCTGGGGCTGACCTGGTGTAAGGTGGCGGTAGCCAAAGGCGAAACCGCCGGCGCCAACGCCAAGTTAGTCAGACCGGCTCCCTAAATTCGCAGGGTGAAGCTCAAATTGGT
>CAYJQB010000018.1:0-3100 GCA_964372205.1 Candidatus Woesearchaeota archaeon
TCGGGGTTCATGTGGTGATGGTGTCACGGTTGTCTGGGTTTATGTGGTGAGGGGGTCAAGGGGTGAAGGGGTGAAGGGGTGATAAGGTGATAAGGTGAAACCCCACCACTTCACCACTCCACCACTCCACCACTTCTCAAAATCCTAACACCCGGCTTAGTTCCCCGCTTATCCTCAGCAGCTCGACCTCCGCTTTCTTCGCCTGGAACTGCGATAGGAGCAGCTGGTACTGCGCATCGATATATTTTTTCTGGGTTTCGCGAAGTTCAATATCGTTGATTGAGCCCAGCCGGTACTTTTCAAAAGCGATCCCGACGTTTTCCCTGGCGACTTCCTGGTTAATGAGTTCAATGCCGATGATCCGGAGGTTGGTAATGTAATCGTTGTAAATTTTGTAAAGATCGGTGTGGAGCCCCAGGTCTGTTTCCTTTAAATAATTCTCCATCGTGTTCAATTCCACCCTTGCATTCTTAATCTCACGGGTTATGTTGAAGCCGTCGAACAGGGGATAGGTCAGGGAAAGGCCGAAGGAGGGGCCGTTGCTCTGGTTGTATTTCAGGTAGCCGGTTTCCGAATTAAGCTGGTTGTAATTGTAGCCGGCATTCAGGTTGAGTTTTGGATAGCGTTGCGATTGAACGTCCCTGATAGCATAAGTAGTCAGTGAGACATTGTTCCGTGCCATGAGCAAAGCGTTGTTCTGCTCGCGGGTTTTTATAAGCAGGCTGTCGTAATACAGCTTGTTTTCCAGGGAAATGCTGTCGGTAAGGATGAAGCTGATCTCAGGGTTCCGGGCCAGCAACTGGTTCAGGTCGGCCATGGTTTTTTGCATGGAGGCTGTTTCGTTGATCAGGTTGATGCTATCGGCATTCAGATCGACGGTGGATTGCAGCAACTGGAGCTCAGAGCCTGCCCCCAAGGAGATCTTGGCTTCCATGATCTTCTTGCGTTCCATCGAAAGGGCCGCTGCGTCTTCCAGGACCTGGATCAGCTTTTGTTGCTGTATAATGCCGTAATAATTGAGGATGATGGCCGACACCGTGTTTTCAATGGCGATACGGGCATTGGTTTCCCCCATTTCCTCTAAGATCTCCAGCATATTTTTACTGGCAAACATGCTAAATCCGTCGAACAGCGTCCATGTCAGCTGCACCCCGGCGTTGAAGCTCCGGTTATTGGCACCCGAGATCTCCTTTTCTCCCGTGGAAAAAGTTTCCTGCACCGTATTGGTGATGGTGTTGTTTTGCGTGGCACTCAGGTTTAATTCAGGAAGAAAACCGGCATTTCCCAATGAATTATTGTTCCCTGCAATCCGGGCATCATTTTGCATGATGATGATGGAATAATTATTCTCAAGGCCGATCCTGATGGCATCGCGGAGGGTCAGGACCTCCTGGCCTGACAGGATGTTCCCACTGAAAAGGACCATCAGCATCAGCAGGGTCTTTCTGAAGGATATTTTAGCTGTTCTCTGCTGCATCTCCCTGGTATTCTGATTTTTTATATTTTTTTGTAAGATAGGTGTACAAAGCTGGGATCACAAAAAGGGTGAAGATAAGCGAGAAGATCAATCCCCCGATAATGGTGATCCCCATCGGGATACGGCTCTGGGAGGAGGCCCCGAGCGCCATGGCTATCGGAAGCGCGCCTAAAGCAGTAGCAAGACTGGTCATCAGGATCGGGCGGAGACGGCGTGTTGCTGCATCCGTTACGGCTTCACGGATCGTAAGCCCGGCTGCCTTGCGCTGGTTGGCGAATTCCACGATCAGGATGCCGTTTTTGGTTACGATCCCGACCAGGACGATAGCCCCGATCTGGCTGAAAATATTGTTCGTCTGGCCGAAGATCCAGAGCGAAAGCACAGCGCCGGCAAGTGCCAGCCATACAGTGAACATGATGATCAGGGGGTCGCGGTAACTTTCGAATTGGGCGGCCAGGATGAGGTAGATCAGGATAAGTGCGAGCAGGAAAGCAAATAATAAGCTGCTGGAACTGTCTTCGTATTCCTTGGATGTGCCGGCAAGTTCCGTTGAGAAGCTTTCATCGAGGGTTTCATCAGCGATCCTTCGCATCTCGTCGATACCCTGCCCGAGGGTCACCCCTTTCGCCGGCTGTGCGGAAACTGTAGCCGAAACATAGCGGTTATAACGGTAAAGCTGCGGTGGATTGATGTTTTCCGAAAGGGTGACCAGGTTGTCGAGCTGGATCAGTTCATCCCGGTTATTTCTTACATAGATGGAGCTAAGGTCGAGCGGCGCATCACGGTTGGCACGGTCTGCCTGCCCGATCACCTGGTATTGCTTATTGTTCAGGATGAAATACCCATAGCGCTGACCGCTGAAATAAAGCTGGAGGTTTTCTGCCACATCCCTGACATTCACACCCAGCGTCCTTGCCCGGTTTCGGTCAATTTCAAGGCTTATCTCCGGCTTGTTGAACTTCAGGTTAAGATCGGTTACCTGGAACAAAGGGCTGTTCTGGGCTTTCTCCATAAATTCCGGGATTGCCGCCCTCAGCTTTTCAAAACTGGGTGCCAGGATCACGAACTGCACAGGTAAGCCGGCCCCTCTGCCGCCCCCGATGGTTTGCTCCTGGGTGACGAATGTCCTGGCAAAATTGTACCTCCTGGTAATGGCACTTAGCTCGTCGGCAATTTCCTGCTGGCTCCTCTCGCGTTCCGACGGCTCCGTGAGGATGAGCCTTATAAATCCTGCATTTGTGGAAGCGCTGGACCCAAAGCCCGGTGCGGTGATGGCAAGAAAATTGGTTTTTTCGGGGATGGTATCGACGATCCCGATCATGGTCAGCATGTATTCATCCATAACCTCGAAAGAAGTTCCTTCCGGCGCGGTCGACATGATGGTAAGCCTGCTTTTGTCTTCCATTGGCGCCAGTTCAGAAGGGATCAGCGATCCGATTCCCAATATAATGGCTAAAGAGGCAATCACGATAGGGAATGCAAGCCATCTCCTGTTAAGGAACCTGCTTAATGCCCGGTTATAACCCTGGATAAGGCTGTAAAGCCAGTACTCCGTCACCTTATACAGGCGACCGTGCACATTAGATGTTTTCAGCATCCTTGCTGCCATCATCGGTGTAAGCG
>CAYJQB010000019.1:0-2902 GCA_964372205.1 Candidatus Woesearchaeota archaeon
GGTTTGCAGAATCGAAAGGAGAAAGCCGGACAAGACGGTGCACCCCGTTTTCACCTTTCAGGTAACCGAAGGCGTATTCCCCGTCGATTTCAATGGAAACTGACTTGATCCCCGCCACATCGCCGTCCTGCCTGTCAAGTTCCTTCACTTTATGATTGTGCAGCTCGGCCCAGCGCATGTACATCCGCATAAGCATCTGGACCCAGTCCTGGCTCTCGGTGCCGCCGGCACCGGAGTTGATCTGCAGGATAGCGCTCAGCTTGTCTTCTTCCTGGCTGAGCATATTCATAAATTCAAGGTTTTCGATGAATTTAACAGTCTTCTCAGCCTGCCGGTCGAGGTCTTCGTCGGTAGCTTCTCCCGCCTGGAAAAAATCGTAAATCACGCTAAGATCATCGAAAGAAGATAAGGCTTCGTCATAAGCATCGGTCCATCGCTTAATATCGCGGATCGAACGTAAAACTTCTTCGGCTTTTTTAGGATCAGACCAGAAATCCTGGTCGTGCGTCAGTTCTTCCTTTTCAATAATGGATAGCTTCTTCCGGTCGACGTCAAAGGAACCTCCTCAAAGCATCAAGCCTTTGATTCAGGTCTTTATATTGTTCATTAGTGATCATAGGTGAGATTAAGTTTATCGTTCAAAGATAAAGATTTTATTGTTCCAGTGTTCCAGTGTTCCAGTGTTCCATTACGTTACTTCATTACCTTGCTGCATCTCAACCCCTTCCCTGTCATCCTCTCCTTTCCAACCTCCAGCGTAATAAAATAAATACCAGCAGGTAATTCTCTTCCGGCAATATCATCAAGATTTAATGAAAAGCTGTTTATCCCATCATTTATGCTGATACCAGGCAGCGAGCCCATATGCCTTCCAAGGTGATCGGATATTATCAGAATACCGTTTCCGGAACTTTTTGAAATGAAGGAGACAGTGACCACTTCACTGGAAGGATTTGGGGAAATGACCAGGCTGGTTTTTGCACCCGGGGTTTTTTCATCGACACCTCCGAATATAGGCACCTGGATTTTGGAGGCCCACAATTGCCAGTGTCCGTTCCTGTTCGATTCCCATATGTTTATAACATCCTGGTATTCGCCAAAGAATATTCCGTTCCACAGCTTTGGATTAGCGTCATTTGCCGAAGATGAGGATATGTTCGTATAAGCATAAGGCCAGTCACTCTGGTAGCCGCCATAAATATCGGCCTGGCCATTTTCTTCCACAACAAAGCTCAGCAGAGCATGGAACCAGATTTCCCTAACACCGACAAAAATATTGAAGACCGTTGGGGAGTAAGCCTGCAGGGGATCAGCATCAATGGTCATGTAATCCTGGTACCAGGGGTCATAGGAAATGACCTTCTTATGACCGGTGGCATCAAGCCTGTCCCATGAAAGGGTTGGCACAACCTCTGAGAAGGTGGATTCCTGGAAATTCAAATTGCTGCAATGGCCTGTGTCGTCAACCATCACTGGCGTTTTCCATTCGGCTGGGCCATAATCCCACTCACTGATCATTACCCTGGAACTATCATTTATTACTTTTTCCCAGGCAAGGTAGCCGCTGAAATAATTACTGGCTATGGGTTCCAGGACCGGTTCCTTACAATCTCCGCTGGCAACTTCAGCAGGATCACTGAAATAAAATGACCTGTCCATAGTGTTATTAAGGCGGGAATACACAATGCTGCCTTCATATTCCCAGGCCAGGTTATTGATCGCATTGCTGTGCAGGTTTTTCTCGTCGCCATCAGTAGCTGTTAAGGCCACCTCCTCCGACCATCCTTCAGGCGAATACGTCTTGTAATAAATATCGAAATCCCCGTCATGGTCGGAAAGATAAACCAGGTAAAATGTGGGGTTATTGGCTGGAATTGACCAATTTCCCGTTTTCAGGATGCATGGGTTGCTGTGGTGATGATCCCCTTCCGTAAGCGTAAATGGTTCTTCCTGGAAATAATAGCTCATACTCATAATTTGTGAAGACGAAGTATCAGCAGACTTCTCCCAGAAAATATAAAAATCCCATCCGTTAAAGTAATCCAGCTCCATCACAATTGCATCCCTGTTGTCAGTAACGGAATCTGTAATAGGGACAGCTGTCGTCCATTCTTCAACCTGGCTGAACGAATGAAATGGCAGAAGGACAAATGCACAAAAACAAGAAAATAAGATAGTTCTCATAATTCTAAATTCAACTTTATGACTACTTCATGACTACTTAATGACTACTTAATGACTACTTAATGACTACTTAATGACTACTTAATGACTACCTAAAGACCACCTAATGACAATCCATTGACCACTTCCTTCACCAGCCCATAATGAAACCCTCTCTGCATGCCGAATGCAATCAGCTTCTGTTTATGCCTGAACGGGTCTTTTTCTTTGATCTCCCGGTTTTTACGCTGGAGGATTTCTTTCAGCGTTTCCGTATATTCTTCATCGTCAATTTCTTCCAGCCCGATCTGGATGATAAGGTCCGGCACCTTCCTTCTTTCGAGTTCATAAATGATCTTTGTCTTGCCCCAGTGGTTGATCCGGAACTTGCCGCCGGCGAAGCTGCGGGCAAAGCGCTCTTCATCGAGATAATCTTCTTTTATCAGCTGTTCGATGATCTTTTCCGCATGTTTCTGCCCGACTTTCCACTCCCTGAGCTTTTCCTCCACATCATGGATGCAACGCTCCTGGTAAGCGCAGAAATGACGGAGTTTGGCTATAATATGTTCAGATTCTGATTCCAAATTCCAGGTTCCAAATTCCAAAATTACAATCTAAATCAACAAATGACAATCAATGACAACTTAATGACAATCAATGACAACTTAATGACAATCAATGACAACTTAATGACAACTTAATGACAACTTAATGACAACTTAATGACAACTTAATGACA
>CAYJQB010000020.1:0-2680 GCA_964372205.1 Candidatus Woesearchaeota archaeon
ATAATCACCATTAATTAAATTTTAATAAATATTAAACAACCTCACCCCCTAACCCCCCTGCCCCTTTTTCCCCATCACAAAAATGGAGTGGGGGCCAGGGGGTGAGGTTACCTCCAAAATGGAGAGGGGGTTAGGGGGTGAGGTCAAACGCAGAGAGGGGGCCAGGGGGTGAGGCTACCCTTTGCTCAACTTCTTATGCATTGCATTGGCCGCTATTCTCCCCGCCCCCATGGCCTGTATGACAGTAGCAGATCCTGTGGCAATGTCGCCTCCCGTATAAACGAATTCCTTGGAGGTTTCCATGGTTTCAGGATTGTATTCGATGTATCCCCATTTTGTCCTTTTAATATCGGGGGCGCTTTGGAAAATGACAGGGTTCGGACCGTTGCCGATTGCGACGATGACCATGTCGCAGTCCTGGATGAAATTTGAGCCTTCAATGGGCACCGGGCGCCTGCGGCCTGAAGGATCGGGATCGCCGAGCTTCATGCGGATGCATTCAACGGCTTTCACCCTGTTGGAATCGGTGCCGATGTACCTGACAGGGTTATTGAGCAGCTTGAATTTTATGCCTTCCTCTTCGGCATGGTGCACCTCCTCGCCCCTTGCCGGCAGTTCCTGCCTGGAGCGGCGGTAGATTATCGTCACCTCTAATGCGCCGGTACGCTGGGCCGTGCGCGCACAGTCCATCGCCACATTGCCCCCACCGACCACGACAACCTTCGAGGCTTTTGGCATTGGGGTATCGTACTCGGGGAAGCGGTAAGCTTTCATAAGGTTCATCCGGGTCAGGTACTCATTTGCCGAGAATACATTCCCGAGGCTCTCCCCTTCGATGCCCATGAATTGCGGTAATCCCGCGCCGACAGCAATGAATACAGCATCGAAATGCTCGAGCAACTCATCCACCGTGTAGATATTTCCAATGACATGGTTCAGTTCAAAACGGACGCCCATCTGCTTCAGGTAGTCGATCTCGAACTGGACAATAGCTTTTGGCAAACGAAATTCCGGGATGCCGTAAGTCAGCACCCCTCCAAGTTCGTGAAGGGCCTCGAAGACGGTCACGCTGTAGCCATGCTGGCGCATATCGGAAGCAACGGTAAGCCCTCCGGGACCGCTGCCTATGACGGCGATTTTCTTATTCAGGTTTTTTGAAATGATCGGTACCTGCACCAGGTCCATTTTACGCTCGAAATCAGCGACAAACCTTTCCAGGCGGCCGATAGCGACGGGATCATCTTTCACGCCCATGATGCATTTTGCCTCACACTGGCTTTCCTGCGGGCAAACCCTGCCGCAGATGGCGGGGAATACGTTTCGCTCCTTGATCTTTTTTGCTGCGGCGCCGAACTGGCTGTCGGCCACCAGTGCAATGAACGATGGGATATCGACATTCACCGGGCAGCCTGTGACACATTGCGGCACTTTGCACTGCAGGCAGCGGCCCGCTTCGAGCAGGGCAAGCTCGGTCGTAAAGCCATATGGCACCTCCTGGTGGTTGTGCACCCTGAGTGTCTGGTCCTGCTCCGGCATCGACTGGCGCGGGATCTTCAGCTTGATATGGCGCTCGTCTTTTTTGTTCAGCCCGTGCCATTCGCAGCCGTATTTTGTACAGATATAGAAAGGGATCAGGCGGGAAATGGCTGAAATGGTAACCTGGGCTACGGGAGAGCCGCATTCGCCGCAGGCCACGTCCTTCTTGATAAGGCTCGTATTGCAGTTCGGGCAGATAAAATCATCCAGTATGTCCCCCTTTTCCAGCGGTATCGAAGCCTCTACATCAAAAACGTCAAGGTAAGGGCTCAGGAACAGATCAACGGTCTGTCCCTTATAAACCGCTTTATATTCCAGTTGCTTATGGCTTTTCTTATCCACATTGAAGCTGTTCTGACAATGCGGGCAATAGGTGTTTAAGTAGGTCTTAAACTTGAGGTATTTAACATCGTGTTCGAGCATAAAAGCTTCTTTTATATATTATTCCATGCTTCAAGCCATAAGCTTCAAGCTGCAAGCTTAACCATTCACCCCTCACTCTCCTGCTATCTGATCGAAAACAGGAGAGAATCTTTTTCTTCCTTGAGATAGAGTGAGTTACGGTTGATAAGCTCATCGAAATCGACCTTAAACCCGTCGAAGTCGGGGCCATCCACGCAACAGAACATGGTCTGATCATTTACCTTTACCCTGCAGCCGCCGCACATTCCTGTCCCGTCGATCATGATGGGATTGAGGCTGACCATGGTCTTGATATTATATTGTTTGGTGAGTTTTACGATATTCTTCATCATGATGATGGGGCCGATCGCATAGGCCAGCTTGATATCGTACCGCTCATCGAGGTACCTCTTAAGTGGATCGGTCACAAAGCCGCGTGTTCCATAGCTTCCGTCGTCAGTTGTCACGATAAGCTCATCGCTGATCTGCGACATTTCCCTTTCGAGGATGATCAGTTCTTTATCCCGCGCGCCCATGATGCTGATCACGTAGTTTCCTGCCTCTTTGAAAGCTTTTGCTACATGATGAAGGATGGCCACACCCGTACCCCCGCCGATCATTACGACGGTGCCCAGGTTTTCCACTTCCGCCGGCCGCCCCAATGGCCCTACCACATCGCGGATCAGATCGCCTTCCCTCAATGAGCGCATGAGTGCCGTGGTTTTGCCTACCACCTGGAAGA
>CAYJQB010000021.1:0-2637 GCA_964372205.1 Candidatus Woesearchaeota archaeon
GTGGTCAGGAGGCCGACCGCCTCCTTGACCGGCATCTTCGCGACCACCCGGCCAGCGATCTGATAGCTCTCCATCCCTGCCGGCAAGCGGCCCTCGATGTGGGCCCGCAGCGCCACGACCGCTCGTTCGATCCACTCCTGTTCGCTGCCCTCGGTGGCTTCGGCCAGGTTCGGCGCCACAGTGACTGCGCCGGTGGCCACCTCGTAGACCTCGCCACCCGCGTTCGAGACGCGCTCGACCCACTTGTAGAACCCCGGGTTGAACCCGCCGGCCGTATCAGCGGCCGCGATGGTGACGACGAAGTCGTCTCCGTCCGCAGCGGCGGTCTTGGCCAGCACGCTCGCGCCTGCCAAGTGGAGCCGCAGCGTCCACCCGGCAGAGGCCGGATAGTCGGCAAGCCGCCTGCGGTAGCAGACGGTCGTACCGGCGGCGAACTGATCGGGGAGGTTTGCGAGTTCTTGTGCCATGCGCTCACGGTGCCACCCTGCGCAGAAGCCGACCAATCTAAAAGACATTTAGATTGGTCGGGCTTTCGCGAATGCAGCACTACTGGATGCATGAGCACACCGACTGCCATCAACACGCGCACGGTCAAGGTGCCGCGGATCCAGTACCGGGACTTCGAGGTCGAAGTCGAGTCTCGCGCTGACGATCAAGACGGTCAGATCCGCCTCTACCCCGTCTCGTTCTCCAGCGAAGTGCCCGTCCGCCGCTTCTCCTGGGACACCTTTGAGGAGTACGACGAGGTCCTGTCCCACGCGAACGGCGACGTGGACCTCACCCGGGCCAAGAACGGCCTGCCCCTCATCAAGTCCCACCAGCGGCTCCTGCACTTCGGCTCGGTGAACGACATCGAGCTCGACGAGAAGAAAGGGCGCCTGCGCGGCCAGGCGAGCTTTTCGTCGATCCCCCTGGGCCAAGAGCAGGAAACGATGCTCCGCGAGGGGCACATCAAGACCGTGTCGGTCGGCTACCAGGTCCTGTCGATGGAGATGGTGGCCAAGGACAAGAAGTCCGGCCTAGCCACCTACCGCTGCCGTTGGATGCCCTACGAGGTCTCCACCGAACCCATCCCCGCTGACCACAAGGTCGGCTTCGGGCGCACGCGCGCCGCGGCCGACCTGGACCTGGTCGAGTTCACGATCGAAGAGCCCGCCACCGAAGGAGTACGAACCATGAGTGTCGATGCAGGAACCCCGCCCACCGCGGTCACCACGCCCGCGCCGGGCACCGAGACCCAGGTCGGGTCGGCGGCGGCTTCGCCGGCACCCACCTCGGTTCAGATGCGCGCCCGCGGCGCCGAGGCGGCCGAGATCATGGACATGGCCCAGGCCCACGGCGTGACCGACAAGGCGTCCGGCTGGATCCGTCAGGGCCTCAGCCCCGACCAGGTCTCGCGCGAGATCCTGAATGCCGTCCGCACCCACGGCCACGCCCAGCCCGCGGCCGAGGCCTTGGCCGCGATGCCGGCCCGCGACAAGAAACGCTACTCCATCCACCGCGCCATCCGCATGCAGGCCGAGCTGATGGACGGCAAGCGCAGCCGGTACGACGGCCTGGAGGCCGAGGTCCACGAGGAACTCACCAAGCACCGCACTGGCGCCGACCACGGCGGCGTGCTGGTGCCGTGGCGTCTGAGCGAAGACGACCAGCAGCGTGTGCTGGGCACGGCTCAGCCCACCGGCGGAGCGACGCTCGTCGGCCAGCAGGTCATGCCCGACATGATCGATTTGCTGCGCAACCGCGCGCTGGTGCTGGTCGCTGGCGCCAAGCTCTATCCGGGCCTGCAGGGGGTGGTCTACTTCAACAAGAAGACCGGCGCTCCGAGTGTGACCTGGATGGAGGAGAACCCGCCGAGCGACGCTCCCCAGTCCGAGCCCGCGTACGGCTACGTGTCCCTCTCGCCCAAGACCCTGATCGGCCAGGTGCAGATCCCCCGGCAGCTGCTGGTGATGTCCTCGATCGACGTCGAGGCGGACATCCGCAGCGATCTGGCGACCGGTCACGGCCTGGCCTTGGATCTGGGCGCGCTGCACGGCAAGGGCACGGACAAGCAGCCGGTCGGCATCTACGGCGCGGCCGACGTGCAGTCCCACGCCGTGGGCGGCGTGCCCGACCTGACGGACATCACCACGATGCCCGCCCTGGTCGCGGACAAGAACGCCGACCTCGGCGCGCTGTCCTGGATGTCCACCCCGCTGATGGCGGGCGTGCTCAAGCGCACGCCCCTGGTCAGCGGCTACCCCGTGTTCCTGTGGTCGGGCACATACCGCGAGGGCGAGCTCGGCGGCTACCCCGCACGCACCACCAACCAGATCTCCAAGACCCTGGGTGCCGGCAGCAACGAGCACGGCCTGGTCTTTGGGAACTGGAACGACCTCTTGGTCGGCATGTGGGGCAACGACCTGGAGATCGTGGTCGACGTCGTCACCAAGGCCGCCCGCGGCCAGATCCTGATCACCAGCTACTCGATGGCCGACACCGCGGTTCGCCGCGGCGAGTCGTTCGTCAAGGGCACCGGCGCGACGCTGTCGTAACCGGGCACGAAGGGACCAGACGCATGACGGAGCAAGGCACGCTCACGATCGAGGTCACGACGGGTCACTGCCTGGGTGGCGAAGGCAACGACGTCTTCCC
>CAYJQB010000022.1:0-2538 GCA_964372205.1 Candidatus Woesearchaeota archaeon
CATACTTGTTTTTAAAGCTTATCGGCGGAGATGATTAAAATTTAATTGGCGCAATAGTTTAGCATTCTTTGAACTAAACAAATGGCGAAGCTGATAAAAAAAATCTGGGAGCTTCTATATGACCTCTATCAATGGATAGAGAGGCCAATCCTCCGCAGGAAAATTCGGGCGATTATCAAAGAAATTAAAAAAGAGAAGGAGAAAGCATTAGGTAATTCGGTTTAATAATTATTTTTACATGGTTAATTAACCTTATCCAATAACCTTAAATTATCCACTATGAAAAAGATTTTACTTTATGCCTTTGTATTAGGCATTTTATGGTCATGTAGCTCGCCATTAGATCGCCCTTATAATCTCGAAACAGTTCAGGAGGATATGAAAGCGGTAAGTTCGAAGCTGGATACAAATGAAATATTTGTACTCGGCGCAACCATTATTAGAATGCAATTCTCAGGTGATAAGATTGATAATATGACTTATCGTGATATACTTGAGAAAGGTAAAAAGTGGAAGGCTGAGCAAGACAAAATTGAAGCCGAACAAAAAGCTGCCAGAGAGAAAGCTATTTGGGAAGAGGCAGAAAGAATTAAAAGGCTTTCAGAGAGTGTCATGGTAACCTGTGTCTCTAAATCCTATACAGAGTACGACTATCAGGAATACATCACGTACAAGTTCGTGATAGAGAATAAAACAGATAGGGCAATTAGAGCCGTTAAAGGCTCTATTTCTTTTACTAATCTATTTGACGATGAGATTAATTCCCTGAACTTTGTTTATGATGAACTCATTGAGGCGAAAGGAAAGGTTACCTGGAATGCACAAACTGAATATAACCAGTTCATGGATAAGGATGTCACTTTGAAAAATAAAGATCTGGATGATTTAAAAGTCATATGGGAGCCCTTAAAGGTAATATTCGCCGACGGCTCAACCCTTGAATAAGGGAAAAACAATTTCCGCTTTAGTTAAATAGAATTTTTAGTTAATAAATAAATATTAAAATTATGAACGCCCTCTTTAAATTAATCACTGAAGAAATTTCTTCAAGCAAGGCCAAATTTGATAAAATTGAGTCCTCTTCAATCCCCGGCTTAGCCAGAAAATTTACTGCTTTTGGAATTGAATTAGAACGGCTAAACAAAACCATCCCTGAAATTACCAATAAATTTTTAAATTCCAAAGACTTAACTGATTCACAAGTCAACGAAATAAAAGAATTCATTGATAAGTCTATGACTGATTTTATTACGCAAACAGGAATTCCTGGAATAAATCCTGATTTTAAGGTTGATGTGAAAATCCGCTGATTTTCATTGTGTTTAATAGACCTCGAAGAAGACAATAGAAAAAGGCTGCCCTTTCGGGCAGCCTTTTTCTATTTGTCGTTGTTATCGGCCCTACGGTCACTTGGCGTCCAGGTATCCTCACGGCCATCCTTATGCTCGTCGATCCACCCGGTAAGATAAATCTTCACCCCTTTAAACCATTCCATCTGTGATAACAGAGAAAGAGCCATGCCCTGGTACTTCCCATCCACGGCATTCCGCATATACTCATTTATCTCACCTGACCAGTTCACCCGGGGAAGGTATATCCATTCCGGCTCCAGGCATATTGCCAGCTTGTCAGCCATGCAAAGCCGGGAGGGCTTAACACCGTCTTTTTTGGCATAAAATCGTGAATGATAGCGTGTGAAGTCAGCCCATTCCTTACCAAATATACTCATGATCCTGGCACCAAGTTCAACGTGTGTCTCCCCTTCAGTTCCGTCCATATTAGGCTTGCCCCAATATCCCAAGTCATGCACAAAGAACGCCACCCAGAGCCTTGGATCCCAGGGGAAACCATAAAGCTTCCACCAGGCAGCCATAACGAACCAGGGGTGGATCAAGAAGCAATGAGCTCCATATAGAACTGATTTAGTGCCTACTCTCATAAGATTCCAATATTGCTTTACTTTTTGAATTGATTGTATCCTCAAGCGGGTATCCACATTTCAGACATAAAAACTCCTTGATAACTTCACTTAACACCCCGGGTTTATTCCTTTTACATGCTCTGCAATAGCCAAGTGAGACCTCTTCAAAATGGTTATTGAAGTCCGCGTCATCTTCTCTTGAAATAAGAGCGCCTAAAAATCCGAAGGAGAGCTTTTCTTTGGGCATGGATCTATAAGTTAGCCTTGGATTTTAAAGCCGTTTAAAGGGCCTTATTACAGCTTATAAATGATCTTTACTGTGATGTCATGAGGGGCTGAAGGAACGCCTCCATACCAAGGCATGGAGATGTACTTTAAAGTTGGCATTTCGCCAGGAACTTTTGCTAAAGTTTCATCAACCTGGAAGTGCCAGTTGCCTCCGGCATAATAGATTTTAAAGTAGACCTGGGCCGGAGCAGTGTAAAGGCCCAGGGACTTCTTTAACTCCTCCGGGTTTTCCTGTGGGGTTTGTCCGTCATTGTAGACATAGGTTACAAGCTCTATCTTATCGCCTACCGTGCGCCAACCGAGTCTCGCGCTGTTCTTATAATTGTGCA